>NZ_CP019431.1:2486666-3108333 GCF_009866765.1 Pseudomonas sp. S35 | reverse complement strand
GCTGAGCCCCCTGGTCGTCGCGGCCCCCACGCTGTCTACGCAAATCCCCTTCGATGTCACGGCGACCCCGCCGTTTTCCCTGACCAGCCTGCAAACCAACTTCGATGAAATGTCGTGGCAAACGTTTATTGCGCTGAACTGGCCGGTCCTGGCCGATGGCAACCCCAATACCGGCATGCAGATCGGCCAGCAGGACGCGGCCACAGTGTGGGAAAGCTATAAGGAGAGCTATCAGATCTTTCTGCCCCAAGGGCAGAAGCCGGCGGGCTGGCAGGCGCCGGCCCATGTGCCCGCGGCCTGTGAGGGCAAGGGTTCGGGGCGTTTGTTGCAACAAATGGGCAAGGTCCCGGATGTGCTGGACGAGTTTATCCAGCCGTTTCAAAGCGGCCCGCTGGTGGACCAGAGCGGCGTGTACACGCGCAATGAAATCGTGGTCAACCAGTCGATGTTTGATGGCATCGTCAACAACGGTCTCTACAGCATCCAGGGCCAGCAGGCGTTTTTTGCCGCCAGCCCGGCCAATGCCGTGGCGTTCAGTTGCGGCAACCCGGCCACCAGAGACGTGGGTTCACTGATGGTCAAGGCCTCGTGGAAAGTGCTGGACGGCAACGACAAGCCCGGCAGTTTCCATACCGTCGATGCCCTGGTGTATACGCCGGGCAACAGCGACCCAAGCAAGGGGCCAGTGGTGGCCGAGTCTTGCGTGGCCGAGCCGGTGGGGCTGGTGGGGCTGCATATCGTGCACAAGACCACCAGTGCGCCACAGTGGGTGTGGTCGACCTTCGAGCACGTCGACAATGTGCCGGAAAAAACCACGCCGCCCGCCGAACGCAAAGGCCCGTATCTGTTCTACAACGCCAGCAGCCATGCCGAGGTCAACCAACCGCCACCCCGGCCCTGGAACCCTGCGGTGAAGGCCACGCCGTCGCAGATCGTGCGTGAAATCCCCCTGACCGATGAAACCAAGGCCCTCAACAACACCTACCAAACGCTGCTGCGCACGGTTAACCCCAACAGCGTGTGGGCCAATTACCAGTTGATCAGCACCCAGTGGCCCACCCTCAGCGGCCAGCCACCGTGCCAGATCTCCGCGACCAAGCCGCTGGGCAACCCGGCGCCGTCGTTCCTCGCCAATGCCACGCTGGAGACGTATATCCAGGGCACCGTGCCCCAGGCCTCGTCGAGTTGCATTGCCTGTCACGGCAATGCCGCCACCCACGTGACGCAATCGCCGCGCACCAGTTTCGCGGACTTCACCTACCTGCTCGAACGCGCCCAATCCACCGGTGTGACAAGGAGTCAGCCATGAGTACCGACCTGGACAATTTCACCGGCTTGAGCGTGGTGCTCACGGGGATCGACCAAGCACTGCTCGCGCCGTCCGTGGACCCGATCGGCCTGCCCACCACGTTTCTCGCTTTCATCGGCCCGCGCCTGGGGCAAAGCGTGCTCAGCGCCTTGCTCGCCCAATACGCCGCGCTGCTGGCCGAACAACAGACGCCACAACAAATCGGCACCGCGATCCTGATGCAGAACGGCCAACCCGCCCCCACGCAAACCGCCCAGGCGGCGCGCGCAATCATGAAGTTATGGCTACTCGGCGTGTGGTACCAGCCGTACACCCAAGGCGCGTTCCCGGTGGACGAACAAACCGTGGTCAGTGCCGAGGCCTATACCCAGAGCTGGGCATGGAGCATCGCCCAGGCCCATCCCATGGGTTACAGCGAGTTCTTCTTTGGTTACTGGAACAGCCCGCCGCCGAGCCTGGAAGACTTCACCGGGGTCACCGCCAGCCCGCAATCAGGAGCATCGTCATGAGTACCGAACAAGCAGACGTGGTAATCGTCGGTGCTGGCCTGGCGGGCAGCATCATTGCCTATCAACTGGGCTTGGCGGGGGTGAAGGTGCTGGTGCTGGAATCTGGCCCGCAAGTCCCGGCCAACCGAAACCAGTACCTGGAGCGTTTCTACACCGCCACCCTGAAGACCCCCGAATCGCCCTACCCGCCAGTCAGCACCCTGAGCCCGGCGCGCAACCCGGCGGAACAGAATGCGCCACGGGCGACCATTGCCGACCTGATCCTGGGCTGGAACAACCCCGACGTCAGTTACCTGGTGCAGAAAGGCCCGCTGCCGTTCACCAGCACCTATGAACGCGTGGGTGGCGGCACTACCTGGCATTGGGTCGCCACCTGCCTGCGCATGCTGCCCAATGATTTCCGCATGAAATCCCTGTATGGCGTGGGCGTGGATTGGCCGATCGGCTACAACGACCTGCAAAGCGCTTACTGCCGCGCCGAAGCGGAAATCGGTGTGGCCGCCAACGTCGCCGACCAGGCCTACCTGGGCATCACCTTCCCGACAAACTATGAATACCCGATGACCAGCATTGCGCTATCGCTGGTGGACGGCAGTTTCGTCAGTGCGGTGCAGGGTCAATCGTTCCAAGGTCTGCCCCTGGTGGTCAGCCCGACACCGGCCGGGCGCAACTCCCAGCCGTATGCCGGGCGGCGGGTGTGCGCGGGCAATACCAACTGCACGCCGATCTGTCCGATCCAGGCCAAGTACGACGCCACGGTGACCCTGAACAATGCGCTCAACACCGGCAATGTGCGGGTGCTGTACAAGACCGTGGCGAGCAAGGTCACGGTGGCAGCAGACAAGAGCGTGAGTGGCATTGAGTTCATTCAGTACCAACTTGGCGATGGGCCGGCGACCGGTACCGGGGTTGCCGTGGGCCAGCGCTATGTGATCGCTGCCCACGCCATCGAGACGCCCAAACTGCTGCTCAACTCCACCAGCAGCACCTGGCCCAACGGTGTGGCCAACAGCAGTGGCCAAGTCGGCCGCAGCCTGGCGGACCACCCGATCTACCTGGCCTGGGGCCTGATGCCCGAAGGCAAGAGGGTGTTCCCGTACCGCGGCCCGGTGTCCACCTCCGGCATCGAAAGCCTGCGCGACGGCGCCTTTCGCAGCCAGCGCGCCGCGTGGCGCATCGAGATCGGCAACGAGGGCTTCAACTGGCCCATCGGCGACCCCTACACCACCGTCGCCGACCTGATCGATGGCACCAACGTCAGCCGCACCAACCCGCTGCCCAATGGCACCGGCGCGTCCCAGGTGCTGTTCGGTACGGCGCTGGTACAACAACTGAACAACCTGCTGACCCGGCAATTTCGTGTGGGTTTCCTGGTGGAGCAAGTGGAGGAAGACCCGAACAACGCCAACTGCTACATCGTACCGTCCAGCCAGTACAAAGACCGCCTGGGCATCCCCCGCCCGGAAATCCACTACGACCTGTCCGACTACACCAAGGAGGGCTTTAAGCAGGCGCGGATTCTGGCCAGCCACGTCATCACCGAACTGCTGGGCGCCACCGAGCTGACCGCCGATATCCCGCCTGGGGTGTTCACGTACCAAGGCGAGTCCTATTCGTTCCAGGGCGCCGGGCACTTGATGGGCACCTACCGCATGGGCGCCGATCCGACCACCTCGGTGGTCGACAAGTACCAGCGCAGTTGGGACCACAGCAACCTGTTCCTGGTGGGCGATGGTGTGTTCCCCACCACGGGTACGTCCAACCCGAGCCTGACCATCGCCGCGCTGTCGATCCAGGCCGGCGACACCCTGTGCAATGACCTCAAAGCCGTGACCGTGCAAGTGCAGGCCAACCAACCGTGGCAAGGCACCGGTGTGCAGGTCAGCGGTCCGAGCCCGCGCCTGGTGCGCTATGTCAGTGGTAAATGGCTGGCCAGCCCGGTGGGCGGCATGGTCGATGGCAACGGCAGCCCGGGGTTGATCGCCAAGGCGGGCTACACCTTGCCCGGTGCGAACGAAGGCGCGCTGATCGGCCGCGTGGGCAGCAGCGGGATGCCGTTCCTGGTGGGGGATCTGGCCGAGATTCCAGCGGGGCAGACGGGGGAATTGCAGTTGTGCATCAACGATGATCTGGAGGGGCGGTATGGAATTGGGCTGGGGGATAACCAAGGGGCGCTGACGGTGCTGGTCGGGTTCGGTACCGCGTAAAAAACCAGGGCTGCGAGCGCGGTTAGCTCGCAGCCCCGGTGCTCTCAGGCACACGGCAGGCAGGTCCTTGACGCTTCACATACCGTGGCTATGGCCACGCTCATTCCCGTCCAACTGTTTCCTTTCTTTCTTGGTCAGCGGCTCTTGCAGGTCTACGTAGCGCTCACGCACACGCTGCGCCATCTCACGAACGTACGGTTCATCCTCGATAGCGACCACGAACAGCCGAAGGGGCAGCGCGCCGGTCTCGCCACTGCCCAGAATCCGCAGCGCGTCATCAATGGTGTCGAACGGCTCACCGATCTCCGAATTGGCGTCACACAGGCCAAAACTCATAAAGCTCGCCCAATCCCAACCCGTCTCACGCACGTCGATGGGCAGGTAGGTGCCATCCGGGTTTTTGCCCGCCGTGAGCAACAGCTGCTCCAACGCTTGAGCAGAGCTGACCGTTGGAACCGCAGTGGCCAATTGCAGGTTCGCAGACTCGTGATAAAACAGGTAGTAACCGCCCCGCGGCAACTTGGACAGCTTGGGTAGCTGGCCTTTTTTACTGCCAACATCGGCGACCCAGTCCTTTGCCCGTTTGGCCTGCAAAAGCACGGCTTTGCGACAGACCAGACCACCAATGTTCAAAGAAATAATGACGCCAAGGTCGGCCCCTAAACGGCTTTCTTCCGGCTTACCCGCCAGTTGCAGCGTGCCAAGGAAAGAGTGGGACATAGGGTAGCCGAATTGTGGAATCTGTTTGGACGCCCAGCCCCCGAGCCAGTGCTCGACGTAGGCGCTGAACCGGCCGTTCAACAGATCTTCGATAGCCGCCGCGCTGTTCAGGAACCTGGCCATTTCCTGTTGGCACTGAAACATCGCCCAGTAGATCGCCCAGAGCACATCAATGGACAGGTGGGTGGGTGAAGTCGCCAATTGGCTCAGCAGTTGCCACTGGTCGGCAGTTTGACGACATTGCAACAGCTGACTGGCTGAGTCGCGTTGCATGTTTGCCGCCGCCAGCCTGGCGCTGGCCGCGACAATATTGGGGAAGCCGCCCGTCACCGCAATGCCGAAGTGATCCCGATTGGCGCATTCGCGAATGCCTTCGGCCCGCTTGCGCAGCTTGGCATAGGCTGCCACATCCGGTGTTTTCTGAAAGACCAGTTGCCCCAGGCAGTCGTGGGCTTGTGGCATTTTCACCTCGCGCACAAGGTCAATCACCCGGGCCAAGGTTACGGCGAAATCAGGCGCCAGCCATCCGTTGCCTTTCGCAGCGGCCAAAGCGTCTGTCGCGGCCAACTCGAAGTCCTTCAACTGGCGCTGGGATTTGAGAAGCTTCTCCAATAGCGCCTTGAGTTTGAACTGTTCCTCGTGCTGGCCAGCGACGTAGCGGTTGTGCTCGTCGATGTCGCTGTCGCGTTGTGCCGTGATGGCCGGCTCATCGAAAGCCAGGATTGCTTGCTCATGCTGGAGCCGCGCTGCTTTGAGTTCAACGGACGCCTGATGCGTATCCAACGGGCTGAGCAGCCAACCGAACCCGTACCCTTCACTTTTCTGCTGATCGAACTGCTGTTGGCACTTCTGCACGCGCGTCAGGGTCGGAGCCAGGGCATTGATGCGCTCCCTTTCGGCGCTGCGTAAACTCAGGCGGTTGATCGCGCTAATGCTGGCTTGAGCCTGGCTGATTCGCTCGGACAAGACCGTCAGGGTCTGGCTGAGCGCAAGGGAAAAGGTGTTGCTCTGAACCCTGACATTTTTACGGAGCGACGTTTGGAGCATGGTCATGAATGACTTCCGGGTCGAAATATCTGCATGCGCAATAGTAACCATACAGGTGCCTAAATCGACATTGCTTGCACGCCGCGCAACAGTGCTTTGTTATCACGGCCATTGATAGCACCCTAACGAAACCCCCATGCTAGAGGGCTAATCTCGCGCTTATATCATTCCGAATGATAGTTACCTTTGCTTCATTCGATTCGTGACATAGCACATCGCCGCGCATGATCCGCCCATCTCAAATACATTGGCGGATGCACCTCATGGAACAGTCACTCAAACATTTGCGCTTCCCCCTGGCGATTCTGGCCGTGGTGGTGATGAGCGCATGCGGCAAGGCCCCGGACCAAGCGGCCGCCATGCCTGCAGCCAAAGTCAGTGTGGCCAAGGTGCTGGAACAACCGGTCAACGAGTGGGACGAATTCACCGGCCGCCTGGAAGCACCGGAAACCGTACAGATCCGTCCACGCGTGTCGGGCCAGATTGACCAAGTCGCTTTCACCGAAGGCGCTTTGGTCAAGAAAGGCGACCTGCTGTTCCAGATCGACCCGCGTCCGTTCCAGGCTGAAGTGCGCCGCCTTGAAGCCCAGCTTGCACAAACCAAAGCCGCCGCCACCCGCAGCGACAACGAAGCCCAACGCGGCGAACGCCTGCGCCAGAGCAATGCGATCTCCGCCGAACTGGCCGACTCGCGCACCACCGCCGCCCAGGAAGCCCGCGCTGCTGTCGCCGGGATCCAGGCGCAGTTGGACCTGGCCAAGTTGAACCTGAGCTTTACCCGCGTGAGCTCGCCGATCAGCGGCCGCGTCAGCCGGGCTGAAATCACCGCCGGCAACCTGGTGACGGCCGATACCACCGCGCTGACCAGCGTGGTGTCCACCGACAAGGTCTACGCCTACTTCGACGCCGATGAGCGCGTGTACCTCAAGTACACCGAACTGGCCCGCCAAGGCCGCCGTGGCGCCACCACCCCGGTGTACCTGGGCCTGTCGAATGAAACCGGCAACCCGCACCTGGGCCAGATGAACTTCGTCGACAACCAGGTCAACCCGGCCACCGGCACCATCCGTGGGCGCGCCGTGTTCGATAACAGCAAGGGCGAATACACCCCTGGCCTCTACGCACGCCTGAAGCTGGTGGGCAGCGGCACCTACTCCGCCGTGCTGATCAACGATGAAGCCGTGGGCACCGACCTGGGCAAGAAGTTCGTGCTGGTGATGGACGGCGACAAGCCAGCCTACCGCGCCGTGGAACTGGGGCCGAAGATCGAAGGTTTGCGCATTGTGCGCAGCGGCCTGAACAAGGACGACACGATTATCGTCAAGGGCCTGCAGCGCGTGCGTCCCGGCTCGCCGGTCGCGCCGGAAACCATTCCGATGGCCAGCCAGGAAACCCTCGCCGCCTTGGCCCAACAACGACAAGCGCTTGAAGCCAGCAACCTGGAGCAAGTGGCGCCGGAAAAAACCGCGCCCAAGCTCGCAGCCGTTGCGTCTCCACGCGGTTAAGGGATACGACTCAAGATGAATTTTTCCAAGTTCTTCATTTCGCGGCCGATCTTCGCAGCGGTGCTTTCGCTGTTGATCCTGATCGCCGGCGCGATCTCGCTGTTCCAATTGCCGATCAGCGAATACCCGGAAGTGGTACCGCCGACGGTCGTCGTGCGTGCCAACTTCCCTGGTGCCAACCCCAAGGTCATCGGCGAAACTGTGGCCGCTCCGCTGGAACAGGCGATCACCGGCGTCGAGAACATGCTGTACATGTCCTCGCAATCCACCGCCGACGGCAAGCTGACCCTGACCATCACCTTCGCCCTGGGCACCGACCTGGACAACGCGCAGGTGCAGGTACAAAACCGTGTGACGCGGACTCAGCCCAAACTGCCTGAGGAAGTGACCCGCATCGGTATCACCGTGGACAAGGCCTCCCCCGACCTGACCATGGTGGTGCACTTGACCTCACCGGATCAGCGTTACGACATGCTGTACCTGTCCAACTACGCCATCCTCAATATCAAGGATGAGCTGGCCCGCTTGGGTGGCGTGGGTGACGTGCAGTTGTTCGGCATGGGTGACTACTCCCTGCGCGTCTGGCTGGACCCGAACAAGACCGCCTCGCGCAACCTGACCGCCACCGACGTGGTGACCGCAATCCGCGAGCAAAACCGCCAGGTCGCGGCCGGTGCCCTGGGCGCACAACCTGCGCCGAGTGACACCAGCTTCCAGTTGTCGGTCAATACCCAGGGCCGCCTGGTCACCGAGGAAGAGTTCGAGAACATTGTGATTCGCGCCGGCGCCAACGGTGAAATCACGCGCCTCAAGGACATCGCCCGCGTCGAGTTGGGGTCCAGCCAGTACGCACTGCGCTCGCTGATCGATAACCAGCCCGCCGTGGCCATTCCGATCTTCCAGCGTCCCGGCTCCAATGCCATCGACATCTCCAACGATGTGCGCGCCAAGATGGCCGAGCTGAAAAAGAGCTTCCCGGCGGGCATGGATTACCGCATCGCCTATGACCCGACGATCTTTGTCCGCGGTTCCATCGAAGCGGTTGTGCATACCCTGTTCGAAGCACTGATCCTGGTAGTGCTGGTGGTCATCCTGTTCCTGCAGACCTGGCGCGCCTCGATCATTCCGTTGGTGGCGGTGCCGGTATCGTTGATCGGTACGTTTGCGGTGATGCACCTGTTCGGGTTCTCGCTCAATGCCCTGTCATTATTCGGCTTGGTACTGGCCATCGGTATCGTGGTGGACGACGCCATCGTGGTGGTAGAGAACGTCGAGCGTAATATCGAGCTGGGCCTGGCGCCGTTCCCTGCCACTGAAAAGGCCATGAGTGAAGTGACCGGTCCGATCATCGCCACGGCGCTGGTGCTGTGTGCCGTGTTCATTCCCGCCGCCTTCATCAGTGGCTTGACCGGGCAGTTCTACAAACAGTTCGCCTTGACCATTGCAATCTCGACGGTGATCTCGGCGTTCAACTCGCTGACCCTGTCCCCTGCCCTCGCCGCTGTGTTGCTGCGCGGTCATGACGCGCCGAAAGATCGTTTCTCGAAGTTCCTCGACAAACTCTTCGGCGGCTGGCTGTTCCGTCCCTTCAACCGCTTTTTCGACAAGGCCAGTCATGGCTACGTGGGCACCGTACGCCGGGTGATTCGCGGCAGTGGTATCGCCCTGTTCGTGTACGCCGGCCTGATGGTGCTGACCTTCTTCGGGTTTGCCCACACGCCGACCGGTTTCGTACCGGCCCAGGACAAGCAATACCTGGTGGCCTTCGCCCAACTGCCTGACGCTGCGAGCCTGGACCGCACCGAAAACGTGATGAAGCGCATGTCGGAGATCGCCCTGAAACAGCCCGGCGTGGAAGCTGCGATTGCTTTCCCTGGCCTGTCGATCAACGGCTTCACCAACAGCCCGAACAGCGGCATCGTGTTCGTGACCTTGAAGCCCTTTGATGAGCGCAAAGACCCAAGCATGTCCGCCGGAGCGATTGCCGGCGCACTGAATGGCCAGTACGCCAACATCGAAGAAGCCTACATGGCGATTTTCCCACCGCCGCCGGTACAGGGCCTGGGCACCATTGGCGGCTTCCGCCTGCAGATCGAAGACCGTGGCAACCTGGGTTACGACGAGCTGTACAAAGAAGTGCAGAACGTCATCACCAAGAGCCACGGCGTGCCGGAACTGTTTGGCCTGTTCACCAGCTATACCGTCAACGTGCCGCAAGTCGATGCCGCCATCGACCGCGAAAAGGCCAAGACCCACGGCGTGGCGATCAGTGACATCTTCGACACCCTGCAGGTCTACCTGGGTTCGCTGTATGCCAACGACTTCAACCGTTTTGGCCGTACTTACCAGGTCAACGTGCAAGCCGAGCAGCAGTTCCGCCAGGACTCCGACCAGATCGGCCAGCTGAAAGTGCGCAACAACAAGGGCGAGATGATCCCCCTGGCGACCTTTATCAAGGTCAGCGACACCTCAGGGCCTGACCGTGTGATGCACTACAACGGCTTCATCACCGCAGAAATCAACGGCAACGCCGCACCGGGCTACAGCTCTGGCCAGGCCCAGGTGGCGATTGAAAAACTGTTGAAGGATGAACTGCCCAACGGCATGACCTACGAGTGGACCGACCTGACGTATCAGCAAATCCTCTCGGGCAACACCGCGCTGTTTGTGTTCCCGCTCTGCGTGCTGCTGGCGTTCCTGGTACTGGCCGCCCAATACGAAAGCTGGAGCCTGCCGCTGGCGGTGATCCTGATCGTACCGATGACGCTGCTGTCGGCGATTACCGGGGTGATTATCTCGGGTGGCGACAACAACATCTTCACCCAGATCGGCCTGATCGTACTGGTGGGCCTGGCGTGTAAGAACGCGATTCTGATCGTCGAGTTTGCCAAGGATAAACAAGAGGAAGGCCTCGACCCCCTCGCTGCCGTACTGGAAGCCTGCCGCCTGCGTCTGCGGCCGATCCTGATGACCTCGTTCGCGTTCATCATGGGTGTGGTGCCACTGGTGTTGTCCAGCGGTGCGGGTGCCGAAATGCGTCACGCCATGGGTGTGGCGGTGTTCTCGGGGATGATCGGTGTGACCTTCTTCGGTCTGTTGCTGACGCCGGTGTTCTACGTACTGATCCGTCGTTATGTGGAACGCAGCGAAGCGCGCAAAGCGGCCAAGGCCTTGAAGCTGGAGACACAGCAATGAGTGTGAAAGTATTCCTGCCGAGCTTGCTGGTACTGGCGCTGAGCGCCTGTGCCGTAGGCCCGGACTACAAGACCCAGACCCCGGAGGCGGCGAACATCACCGCCGCCGCGGACGCCAAACAGTATGACCACGCCAAGTTCGAAGGCATCTGGTGGCAGCAGTTCGAAGACCCGACCCTTAACCAGTTGGTAACCCAGTCACTGCAAGGCAACCGTGATCTGCGCGTCGCCTTTGCACGCCTGCGGGCGGCACGGGCGATCCGCGATGACGCCAGCAATGACGCCATGCCGACCATCACCAGCCGCGTCAGCAGCGACCAGGGCAAAGGCCAGATCCCCGGCCAGACCACAAGCCGCGTGAAGACCGAGCGTTACGACCTGGGCCTGGACATGGCCTGGGAACTGGACCTGTTCGGCCGCATCCAGCGTAACCTGGAAGCCAGCGACGCCGACCAGCAGGCCGCCGAAGCCGACCTGTACCAATTGCAAGTGAGCATGATTGCCGAACTGGTGGACGCCTACGGTCAACTGCGCGGCGCCCAACTGCGCGAAAAGATCGCCCTGGACAACCTGAAGAACCAGCAGGAATCACGCACCATCACCGTCAGCCTGCGCGACGCCGGTGTGGGCGACCAACTCGACGTCGAGCGTGCCGATGCACGCCTGGCAGCGGTGGAAGCCAGCGTGCCGCAACTGCAGGCCGAACAAGTGCGCGAGCGTAACCGCATCGCCACCCTCCTCGGCCAGCGTCCGGATAAACTCACCGTGGACCTGAGCCCGAAAGACTTGCCGGCGATTGCAAAGGCCTTGCCCATCGGTGACCCAGGCCAACTGCTGCAACGGCGCCCGGACATCCTCAGCGCCGAACGCAAGCTGGCCGCCGCCACCGCGCGTATTGGCGTGGCCAAGGCCGACCTGTTCCCACGGGTCAGCCTCAGCGGCTTCCTCGGCTTTACCGCCGGGCGCGGTTCGCAGATCGGTTCGTCTGCCGCAAATGCCTGGGCCCTTGGCCCGAGCATCACCTGGGCCGCGTTCGACCTGGGCAGCGTGCGCGCCCGCCTGCGTGGCGCCGACGCCGAAGCCGATGGCGCCCTGGCGACCTACGAGCAGCAAGTGTTGCTGGCGTTGGAAGAATCCGAGAACGCCTTCAGTGACTACGGCAAGCGCCAGCAACGCCTGATCTCGCTGATCCGCCAAAGCGAATCCAGCCGCGCCGCCGCCGACCTTGCCGCCATCCGCTACCGCGAAGGCACCGTGGACTTCCTCGTCCTCCTCGACGCCCAACGCGAACGCCTGGCCGCCGAAGACTCCCAGGCCCAGGCCGAAGTCGACCTGTATCGCGGGATTGTGGCGATCTACAAGGCGCTGGGGGGTGGCTGGAAGCCGGACACCGTTGTAGCAACGGCGAAGTGATGTAAAGAGCTCCTTTGGTTGGTCGCATCCAGCCAATTTTTAGCCCCGTGGCCTGTTTGGTCATGGGGCTTTTTTTGTTTGGTGGTTGAAGAACGACATTTGCTGAGCAGTACTTTATTCACGCAACCAAAGAACAAAAAAGGGGACTGTCATAAATTTTGTGTTCGGGCATAACATGTTGATAGAGGTGCATGTATGCCGACCAAAAAGAAACCGGCCCGTGAGGCCCTGCGAGACCTTCCATCTATTCCAAAAGAGCTGATCGACCAGTTCGTCAGCGGCCCGATGAGTGCCGAAGCCATTCAGGATGCCTCGATGGCGTTTAAAAAGGCACTTATCGAGCGAGCCCTTGGTGCCGAGTTGGGCCACCACCTTGGCTACCCTCAGGGCGCGGAGCGCCCTGAGGAATCGAGCAACCAACGCAACGGCAAAAGTGGCAAAACGGTGCTGACCGATGACGGCCCGTTGCGTCTCGACATTCCCAGAGATCGCGATGGAAGCTTTGCCCCGATCTTGATCCCTAAGCATGAGCGCCGTTTTACAGGCTTTGATGACAAGATCATCGCGATGTATGCCCGAGGTATGACGGTTCGCGAAATCCGGGCGTTTCTCTCGGAACAGTACGGAACAGACGTCTCCCACGACTTCATCAGTTCTGTCACTGACGCAGTTTTGGAGGAGGTTACCGCCTGGCAACAGCGACCGCTTGAACCGATGTACCCGGTAATTTTCTTCGATGCATTGCGAGTCAAAATTCGCGACGAAGGCCTGGTTCGCAACAAAGCGATTTACTTGGCACTGGGAGTATTGCCGGACGGAACGCGAGATATCCTGGGAATTTGGATTGAAACAACCGAAGGCGCCAAGTTTTGGATGAAGGTCTTTAACGACCTGAAAACCCGAGGTGTCGAAGACGTCTTGATCGCGGTGACTGATGGTCTCAAAGGCATGCCCGAAGCGCTGAGTGCTGTATTTCCTGAGACGACATTGCAGACCTGTATCGTCCACTTGATCCGTAACAGCCTCGATTACGCCCCGTGGGATAAGCGCCGTGAGCTGGCCAAGGCACTGAAGCCGATCTATCAAGCACTCAATGTTGACGCTGCAGAACAAGCGCTACTGGCTTTCGAAGCCGGGCCTTGGGGTAAGCAATATCCGACGGTCGTATCGGCTTGGAAACGTGCTTGGGATCGAGTTATACCGTTCTTTGTGTTTCCCCCGGCGATACGCAAAGTGATCTACACAACCAACGCCATCGAGAGTATCAATGCCCAGTTGCGCAAGATCATCAAGACGCGAGGCCACTTCCCAACGGATGAGGCCGCGACAAAACTAATCTGGCTGGCATTGCGAAATATCACCGCGAACTGGGGCAGCGCAGCTCATGATTGGAAGAGCGCGATGAATCAATTTTCGATTCTGTACGGAGATCGATTTATCAGGCCGACCTGGTAAAGCTAGGGCCTGCCTGACGGCAGGCCGTAACCGGCCCGCACACAAAAAATCTGACACTCTCCCGATGAACTTTATTACCTCAACCAACAGCAAGACCTCGAACGCGCTGATCGCTATAAAACAATCTGGAGTCTGCTAGCGGACTACTCCTACGCCGACCCAAAAGTCCCCGAAATCAACGAAATCCTCCCCCTCCCCCCCGCCAAACTCCCCGCCTGGGACGGCAAGCTGCAATGGCTGGAAGCACGCCTGGCCAATATCCCTGCGCCAAAACCCAGCGAAGCACTGATCCAGCAGCTAGCCAAGGCCAAACTCCTGGAGCCGGCAACCGGCAGAGTCCCCCCCACTTCTCTCGATTCACCTTCAATCAAGATTTCGCCGCTGCCGTTATCGTGATCTTCAGCGCCACTTAAAAACATCCTGCACGATGTCGCAAACCGGGCGTGGTGCCTGGCGCCCGCGTACGGGGGGACGGGAGCGCCGCTCAAGCACCTGGACGATTTCGCCTGTCTGATCGTGGCGCAGCAGCACAAACCGCGGCAAAGGACTGCCGGGGGTGGCGCGCTTACGAATGATCCTGACCGGTAAATGCTCGGTAATCACACCGCCATTGGCCTTGGCAGTGGCCAGCGCCTGTTGAATGGCTGCGACGTTTTCCTCGTATAGCGTGCGATTGTTTTTTGCCTGGTCCAGCAGCGCAATGCCGAACAGGGTGGAGTCGGCGTTGTGCGCCTGGGGTGTCTTGGCGAACAGGCTCAGGGTCGCTTCCTGTACTTCATCACCCAAGTGGCGAAAGTGTGTGGGGTCGGTGGTTTTGCCCAGGTTGAGCAAATCTGCAATGTCCTCGCGTCCGCCCTTGATCGCCCCGGAATACACATAGTCTTCATCCCCTGGGAAACCATGGGCCTGTTCGTGGATCAGGGTGTTGGCCATGGCCTCGTCGCTATTTCCCATGAAATGGTAATAGTCCGTAGCGCCCTCGACATTCACTTCAATGTATTTTTCCTGCAGGTTGCCGGCCTTGTAACGGCTGTAGGAGGTTGGCAGGAGCTGGGCCTGCCACTGTGCGCCTTCGTTCTCAAGAAAGTTGATGTTCGAAAGATTCAACGTGTCCAAGTCTACTTTCATGGTGCGTTGCTTGCGTGTGAAGGCCGCGACGGCCGCCTCGGAGTCCGAGCCGAAGAAGGTGTTGCAGACGAATTTCAGGTCCTTCTCGAACACGGGGTCAGACACGGCGCTCAACGCGCCATCGAGCCGCCTGCGGGCGATGGGTAGCGCGCGCTCGATGGCTTGACGGCTTTGTTCGAGCGGGGTTGTTGCGACGGCTGCTTCGGCGGGTTTTATCGCCGGCAAATGAGCAGGTTCGCGTGGGGCCACGTGCTCATTGTCAATGGATGGCCTGCGCATTTTCCGTGGGCGTTGGACCTCAATCGGCTGGGCACCCAATTGGTCTTCCAGCCTGGCCTGCCAGGTCGCACGAGCCTCGCCCACGGGCTGGCCCAGACGGAAAAAGCCACGTTTGCTCAACCATTCCTGGCCGTTCAGTAAAGGCTGCTCCAGGCCCGCAAGAGGATTCAACACATTCTGGGTCAATTTGCCAAAGGTCCTCGCCGCGGCCGAGACCCTGGACAGTCCCGTGTCTGCCCGGCTGATAACCTGCGCCCCTTTCAAGGCCTCGCCCCCCGCCACAGAGCCGATCATCACGACATCGAGCGCGCACCCGGTCAATGCGCCCAAGTCGGTCTTGACCCGCCCGCAGGTGATGTCGTCATAACATCCCTTGAACGGGATTAGCAGGTCTTCAATGGCCTTTGTCGCCTCCTGTGTCAGCGCGTCAAAACGCTCCCGCGGGGTCTGCCCCATCGCAGCGTCCAAGAGTTCCTGTTGACTGAGCACCAAGTCATGGCGCTGGGTATAAGCCGCAAAGTCCCGGGTTTTCTGCGAAAAGTAGCCACCCGGCGCCAACAGCTCACGCCCGTTGCCGGCCGGCAGGGTTTCGCGCAGGGCACGCACTTGTACCTCGGACTTCCCCGCACCTGGGCTGTCAACGTGCGACAGCAGTTTGATCACCCATACCCGTGGCACCATTGCTTCGCCTTGGTCCAGCGCCTGCTGGAACTCGGGACGTTCAAAGTATTCGCCCCTCAAGGGCCAAAACTCAAAAAACGTTGCCCGCTCGCCCTGCCCCGCCTGGACGATAAAACCATAGCGTGCTCGTACACGCTGCGCTTGCTCATCCGCGCCGTTGATGGCCTTCCCGTCGCCGGTGATTGACTCGGCTTCAACCGTGTAGAACGTCAACTCTTCACGCTCCAACAGGTGCCGGTCCGAATAAGGCATTTTGCTGAAGATATCCTTTATCCGTGTGGTGATTGCCGCACTGAACTTGTCGACACCCCGTTTTACCGACGAGTCGAGGGTGTCTTGGGTAAGCCGGAGCTGATTGAAGCCGGGTCGCAGTTCGGCAAGCGCCTTACCCACTGGCGTGATAAGCGACCCGAAGGGGCCCCTAGCGGCGCGAGCCCGGTCCTCACCTTTCTTCAACTCACCCATCATGTGCAGGTCAGTCAAGCTCAGCTCGTACTCCGGGTCATCCAAAAAAAAAGGCAGCGGGTATGTTTCTCTTTGCACCGGCGCCTCCAGGTCACGGCCAGGGAAAGTCGCCTTGAGATCCGCCTGGGCCAGTGCTCTGCGCGTCACGGGAGGGCTATCCAGGACCACGGAAGCCTTTTGCGTGGTCTCGATGTACTCGTGGTATTTCTGAGTGCTCTTGCGCAGGTCTTCCACGCTGTAATCGTCGTCCGAGCGGGCCGCGATCACACCGTTCAACACACTCCAATCGAGCAATGGGTCTGCCTCGGCAGCCTGAAACAGTGGCACCAGCGCTTGCGTTGGCGGTTGCAGAACCGCACGTTCCAGCACCTGGGCGTAGGTCAGCGTCCGACTTGAGCCGGGTGCGTGCGTTTCAAGCAAAGCAACGGTCTTCCTTAATGCCAGCCACGCAGGGGAGCCAATGTGCAGGGTCTCTGGGATATCACGCACCAGAAATTCCGGAGCGACCGTCGCCAGAAACAGATGCGCCACCGCTTGCACCGCAGCCGGATGAACCCCCTTGTTTCGCATCAGGTGCATCTGCAAGTCATTGCGCACATCGGCCATCTTGAGCCCTGTGCGTTGCACCGCGTACACGTCAAAACCTGCCACGTGATTTCTGCGTTGCCCCACGTGCGGATCAATGCGCAACAGATGCCCGGTGATCAGCAACTGCTTGAGTGACTCTTGGCGAACAGCCGGTTGAGGAGCACTCAAGCCCTCCGGCAAGCGTTGCAGGCGCTCCCCGCTAAGCGCGGCCTGCCTGTTTAACAGCCCAAGGATGCGCGCATTGAGGTTGCCAGTGAGCGACTGCTGCTTGTCCAACCAATGCGGGCCGACAATGCGCTCACAGGTCTCAACCAGTCTTTCGCGGTCTTGCACGCTGAGTTTCACGGGTGAGTCCGGCGCCAGCCATTGGCCGGTATAGTTACCCATTGGCGGGCTGGGAGGTAACGGGTGACGCTGCCAGTCGATCAGGATGCGCAGGTCCTTGGCCGGGCGAGGTGCACTGTGCCCGTCCACGTTGGGTAACATCACGCGCAATACTTGCAAGGCGTCGACTTCCCCCGTGGAATGCAAAATGTTCCCGGTGGCGCGCGCCATCCGCACCAGCCTGTCAACACGCTTCTTCAAGCCGGGTTGGGCTGATACCTCGTCGGTCAGGTCGATCCAGCGTCCGGCGCTACCCAATACATTCAGACGCCCATCGCAGACTCGCAGATGGGGCGCGTGCCCATTGGCAACATACTTGCGCCACACGGCCTGCATGCCTGGGCGCTTAGCCAGCGCGACCAGGGCATTGCGCCCACGTTGTACCTGGGCCGCCAGAGTTGACCCGGCAATACTCGAAAAGCGGAGGTTGCCGATATCAATCGTGTCCTGGTCAGCCTTGCCTTGCACGCTCTGCTCCAGGGCGACAACCCAACGTTCCTTATTTCTGGCATGGAGTACAGCCGTGTCGAGCATCGCTTGCGAAAAGTCACTGATGCTCTGCAACTTCCCTGCGACGTGGTGTTCTATGGTCGGCGCACGCAGAAACGGCTCCGGGCGTACAGGCGCCGTGGGGCGGTCGGAGGGTGTGTGGGCATCTGCGGGTGGGACATTCCTGACAATACGTTCAGGCGTAGAAACGACCTTGGTCAGCATGGAATCGGGCTCCAACGGTTGACGGGCGCCTACCTTCCCCCTGTGAGCGCAGAGATGGGATCGGAAAAGTCTTGGCCGTCAGCAGTCCGCTACGCTGATTAGCGGAGGTCTCCGAGAATCAAGCTCCGATAATGCCCCGGATTCGATCCCGCCCACTTGCGAAACGCCTTGTAGAACGAACTGGTGTCCGCAAATCCCAGCCTCGCCGCAATCTCGGCAAAGCTGATCTGCGGCTCCGCCAACCACACAATTGCCAGTTCTTTACGCACGCTGTCCTTGAGGCCTTGGTAGGTCTGCCCCTCTTCCGCCAGACGACGGCGCAGCGTGGAAGCGGAGATACAGAAGGTGGCCGCCAGGCCCTCGGTTTCCGGCCAAGTGTCCGGCGGCATTTGGCGCAGATCGTGTTTGACACGAGCGGCCAGGCTGTCGGGGTCGCGGTATTTGACCAGGATATTGGCCGGCGCGTGGGCCAGGAAACGCTGGAGTTCCTGCGGGCTGCGTTTGATCGGCAGGTCGAGGCAATCGGCAGAGAAGATCATGCGCGTTCGCGGTCGATCGAAGCGCAGGTTGTCGGAGAACATTACCTGGTAGTCGTCACAAAAATCCGGCGGCGAGCAGCGCAATTCGATGGCCAGGATCGGAATGCGCCGCCCTGCCAGCCAGCAGGCGACGCCGTGCACGATCATCCAGTAGGTGAAATAGGTAAAGGCGCGCTTGGGCTCATCTTCAGGCTCCAGCAACACGATTTGCGCCAGGCTCTGTTGGCGCACCAGGTGGGCAGGCATGCACTCCAGCATCAGCGAAAGGAAGCCCAAGCCCGTTTCCAGGCCGGTCGCCAGGGTGGGTTGCGCGATGGCGGCACGACACAGGAACGCCAGGCTGCCGGACTTGAGCTTGCGCGGGTCCATGCCAAAGAACTCGTCGTCCATTCGCCGCGCCAGCAAACGCCACAACCGTGCGTAAGCACTGGCCGGCACCCGAGCGCTGGGCAGTTCCAGCAGCGCCGGGTCAATCCCGACTTTGCGCAAGACCTCCACCGTGGCCACACCGGCTGCGCAGCTCTGCAACAAGGCCTCGCGCAGGAGGTGGATGGAGATGGTGTCTTTTTCCGACATGGGTACAGTCCGTGTCCTGTGTGGCGTGAAGTGCCGCCATCTTAGGCAGTCACGCCGCAAAAGAGTAGGCATGTCGGTGGGGCTCTCGGGTATTCTGCGCCGGGATTTTTACCAACAGGGCGCTCATCCGATGAGTTGCTGGGAAGTGCTTGGGGTGCCGTCCGACGCCGATACACGCAGTATCAAGCGCCAATAGCTATGGCAACGGGTAAAACAACCCGGTTACGACTACCTTGGCGCGCTGCAAACACTCGCCCGACACTCAAGCGAAACCACCGACCCAGAGCAGTTGGACGCTGATTACTTTGAAACTCAACGGCGCTTTGAATTGCTGGTGGATACCTACAACCAAGCCATCGGACAGGACTACTGAGCGGCCTTCTCTGGGCCGTTCAGCCACTGTTCAGCAAACGTCAAGATTGCTTGTTTAGTAATGAGTATCATTATGTTACAACTTAGGCTCCTATCTAGTTACGCTTTGGTGCCGAATGCTTGTCCCCTTTCTCATCATGCTGCGCGAAGGCATTGAAGCAGCGTTGATCGTTGGCATCATCGCCAGTTACCTGCAACAGACCGGCCGTGGCCAGTGGATGCCGGCGGTGTGGATCGGGGTGTTCCTCGCTGCTGCGTTGGCCTTGCTGGTCGGCGGCGGCCTGGAACTGGTCAGCGCCGAGTTCCCGCAGAAACAACAGGAACTGTTCGAAGGCATCGTCGGCCTGGTGGCCGTGGGCATTCTCAGTTCCATGGTGTTCTGGATGCGCAAGGTGGCGCGCTCCATCAAGCATTCCCTGCACGCTTCCCTTGATCAGGCGTTGACCGGTTCCAAACACCAGGTCACGGCACTGATCCTCATGGTGTTTTTCGCCGTGGCCCGTGAAGGCCTGGAAACCGTGTTTTTCCTGCTCGCGGTGTTCCAGCAGAGTGAAGGCCCCGGCGCGCCGATTGGCGCCCTACTTGGCCTGATCCTGGCCATCATCGTGGGTTTTCTGATCTACACCGGCAGCATGCGCTTGAACCTGGGGGCGTTTTTCCGTTGGACCGGCCTGTTTATCCTGGTGGTTGCCGCCGGCATCCTCGCCAACTCGGTGCAAGCGCTGCATGAAGCCGGCGTGTGGAACCGCCTGCAAACCGTACTGTTCGACTTCAGCGCCGGGTTGCCAATGGACAGCCCCCTGGGTTCGGTACTGGCCGGCATGTTCGGTTACCAGGAAGCGCCGACCGTCAGTACCTTGGGCGCCTACCTGATCTACCTGGTCGTGGCGCTGGTGATGTTTTTCTTGCCTGCGGCACCGGCCAAGCCTGCCAACACGCCCTCTTCCGTTTCCAGTCAGTAAGGACCGTCTCTTGTCCAACCCAACGCCTCAACCTGCCTCGCCTCCCCGCGCCCTGCGCTGGGCGGTGGCCGGCTCGGTGGTCGTGATGATCGCCGCCGGTGGCCTGTTCTACTACGCCTCGCAATTGGCCGCCGCCAAGCGCCAGACCAACAGCAATGAAATCGCCGTGACCATCCATGGCCACGCCTGCGAGCCAAACGCGTTGACGGTCCCGGCCGGGCGGGCGAGCTTTCGCATCATCAACCGTTCCGACCGCGCCGTGGAATGGGAAATCCTCGACGGCGTGCTGGTGGTCGAGGAACGGGAAAACATCGCCCCCGGCCTGAGCCAAGTGATCAACGCCAACCTGCTGCCCGGCGACTATGCGATCACCTGTGGGTTGCTGAGCAACCCCCGTGGCACGTTGCATGTAACGCCAACTGCGGAGTCTGACGCCCAGGCAAAAGCCAAGCCGTCGATGGTGGCGTTTATCGGCCCGTTATCGGAGTTCCGGGTCTACCTGAGCAGCCAGGGCAGCGCATTGGTCAAGGCCGTGACCGCCCTGCAGCAAGCGATCAACACTGGTGACCTGGCACAAGCCCAGGCGCTGTATGTTCCGGCCCGTGAGGCTTACCAGCGACTGGCGCCCGCGTCCCAACGCCTGGCGGAGCTGGACAACGCAATCAACGCCCGCGCCGATTACTTCGAAAAACGCGAGCAGGACCCAGCTTTCAGCGGCTTCCATCGCCTCGAATACAGCCTGTTCCAGCAACGCAGCCTTGATGGCCTGGCCCCGCTGGCGCAGCGCCTGGTCACCGATGTCACTAGCCTTAAACAGCAACTGCTGGCCCAGTCGCTGCCACCGGAGCAACTGGTGAGCATCGTGGTGCGCAACCTCAACAGCCTGGCCGATGTACGTGCCGTCAGCGGTGAGGAGGAACGCTACAGCCACGTCGACCTGAACGGTTTCGCCGCCAACCTGCAAGCAGCGCACAAAGTGGTCGAGTTGATGCGTGCACTGTTGAGCAAATCCGCCGCCGACCTGTTGCCGAAGATTGACAGCGCCCTCGCCGCCTTCGACGCCGAACTCGCTGGGTTCAAGGTCGATGACCGTTATGTCACGTACGACAGCGTAAACGCCGATCAGCGCAAGCAGATCGCCGACAAGGCCAAGGCTCTGGCCGTTGCACTCGATGGAATCGACCCCGCCCTTGGCCTCTCCGGCCTGCAGTGAAGACGACCGCACACATGAGTGATTCAGCACAGTTTGATCTACAACGCCGCCGTGTCCTGCTGGGCATGGCCGCCACCGGCGCAGCGATTGCCGGCAGCAGCCTGAGCTGCCCGGCCATGGCCGCCGCAGCGCAAGAACAAGTCACCACCGCACCGCGCAGTGACAAGACCCAGGACCATCACGACTTTTTCGGCCAGCACCAAAGCGGCATCGTCACCCCGCGCCCGGCCTGCGGCATGATCGTGGCATTCGACGTATTGGCCAGTGACCGCGAAGACCTGGAGCGGCTGTTCCGCACCTTGAACGAGCGCATCGGTTTCCTGATGACCGGCGGCACCGTGGAGCAAGTCGATCCGAAGTTGCCGCCCACCGATTCCGGGATCCTTGGCCCGGTGGTCACCCCGGACAACCTGACCATCACCGTGTCCGTCGGCGAATCGCTGTTCGATGAGCGTTTCGGCCTGGGCGCCGCCAAACCCAAGCGCCTGAGCCGCATGGTCGGTTTCCCCAACGATGCGCTGGAGCCAGCGCAATGCCACGGCGACCTCAGCCTGCAATTGAGTTCCAACACCCCGGACACCAATATCCACGCCCTGCGCGACATCGTGAAAAACCTGCCCGACCTGTTGCTGGTGCGCTGGAAACAGGAAGGCAGCGTGCCGCCACAGGCGCCGGCCAAACCCGGCGAGCCGGCGCAGAGCGCGCGCAACTTCCTGGGTTTCCGTGACGGCTCGGCCAACCCGAACTCCAACGACGATAAAGCGATGAACCAAATCGTCTGGGTCCAACCGGGCAACGACGAACCGGCCTGGGCGGCCCATGGCAGCTACCAGGCAGTGCGCATTATCCGCAACTTCGTCGAGCGTTGGGACCGCACGCCCCTGCAAGAGCAAGAAAGCATCATCGGCCGCGTCAAGACCACGGGCGCGCCGATGGGTGGCCAGCAAGAAAGCCAGGTTCCCGACTACAGCAAGGACCCGCAAGGCAAGTTGACCAAGCTTGATGCGCACATCCGCCTGGCCAACCCACGCACCCCGCAGACTCAGGCCAACTTGATCCTGCGCCGGCCGTTCAACTACTCCAACGGCGTCAACAAAAACGGCCAGCTGGACATGGGGCTGTTGTTCATCTGCTACCAGGCTGACCTGGAGAAAGGCTTTATCAGCGTGCAGACCCGGCTCAACGGCGAGCCCCTGGAGGAGTACCTCAAGCCGGTCGGCGGTGGGTACTTCTTCACCTTGCCGGGGGTCACCGGCCCCAAGGATTTCATCGGGCGCACGCTGCTCGCGGCCACGCACCCTCAAACCACTGCCAACACCTGAAACCAACCCCCACAGCGGAAACCGTCCCATGAAGAAATCGACTCTCGCGTTGTCGTTGTTAATGACCCTCTCGCCCCTGGCCGCCTTCGCCGCCACCACGGCGCCGCTGGACCTGGTAGGGCCGGTGTCGGACTACAAGATCTACGTCACAGAGGAAATCGGTGAACTGGTGACCCAGACCCAAGCATTCACCGACGCCATCAACAAGGGCGACCTGGCCACGGCCAAGAAGCTCTACGCGCCGACCCGCGTGCACTATGAGTCCATCGAGCCGATTGCCGAGCTGTTCAGTGACCTGGATGCGTCCATCGACTCCCGCGTCGACGACCACGAAAAAGGCGTGACCGCCGAAGACTTCACCGGTTTCCACCGCATCGAATACGCGTTGTTCTCGCAGAATTCGACCAAGGGTTTGCAAGCGCTGACCGCCAAGCTCAACGCCGACGTCAATGACCTCAAGACCCGCGTCGACGGCCTGACCTTCCCGCCGGAGAAAGTCGTCGGCGGCGCCGCAGCCCTGCTCGAAGAAGTCGCCGCGACCAAGATCTCCGGTGAAGAAGACCGCTACAGCCATACCGACCTGTATGACTTCCAGGGCAACATCGACGGCGCGAAAAAAATCGTTGATCTGTTCCGTGGCCAGATCGAGAAGCAAGACAAGGCCTTCCTGGCCAAAGTCAACAAAAACTTCGCCACCGTGGACAAGGTCCTGGCCAAATACAAGACCAAGGACGGTGGCTTCCAGACCTACGACAACGTGAAGGAAAACGACCGTAAGGCGTTGGTCGGTCCGGTGAACACCTTGGCCGAAGACCTGTCGACCCTGCGCGGCAAGCTGGGCCTGAACTGAGCAAAATGCCTAGGCACGGTGCGCAGGCCTGAGCGTTCTACGTTGCGCTCGACAGCGTGAACCCATCCAACGGCGTACCCATCGGTGCGCCGTTTTGCGGATTGGTCGCGTACCACTGACCATTGACCTGCAGCGCGTGTACCGGCACGGCATGGTTGTGACCGTTATGCGCAGGCTTCTGCTCAGTGGTTTCTAGCTGTTGGAGCTGACGCAAGCCTAAATGCACACCCAGGAATGCCCGGAGTTTTTCCTCTATCGCAAACATATTGGTAAGCACCGTTATTTTCGGTGCGCTTTTGAGCAGATTGGGCAGCACAAACACACCTTTTGCAGTGTTGCCTAGCAAGTCCGCCCCGCCATCCAGCGGGTTCAAAAATGCGCTGACGGCCGTTACGCCCTTCTCCAACACGCGAAACGCCTTGGCACCAAAGGGCGCGACGACTTTTGTCGACTGCACCAAGGGCCGAATCGTCGATCCCGCCCCGCTCAACAATGCACCGACTGTGTCGATGACCAGCGCACGCGTGCCCTCGACAATATTGCCCTTGGCCAATTCCATGATTGCGCCGACAAAAGGGATCATGCTCAACAGCATCCTGTCGTTGGCTCTCGACAACTGCCGCTGCTGTTCAAGCGGTAGCTCACCCTGGGCGATCTTCAACACGCTGTCGCGGTGATGTATGAAATTACCTTCCATAATGCCCTGGACGATCGCCTCGGTGCGGGCCGATGAAAAGCTGTTGGGCACTGGCAGGCTGTCATGCCCGGCCGGGGGCGCAGTGGCAGGTAGCGTGTCACCCAGCTTTTCGATGATGATGCGCGGGGACGATACGCCCGGCCGAGGCATGGCGTCGCTGGTGTAGGCGTTGAAATCAAACGGCTCCACTGCACCGTTTTGCTTCTGTACGTCGGTGGGTGCCCAGGCACCGTAGGTTTTCACGAAGTCTTCAAGGGTGCCGCCCAACGCCAACTGGTCCGGCAAGTCCTCACGCTTGACGATCAACATCTTCGGCGCAAACACCTCAAAATAGCTGACCTTGCCGTTGTGGGCACAGCGTATCAACGTGCCTTTGCGCCCGCGCCCTTCCTCAACCTGCTCAGGTGTTTCCTCCATGATGAGCACTGCGTCGGTTTGCTCACGCAAAGTGAACAGTTCGATGCTGCCATATTCCAGGGCCTGTCGATCTGCCAGTGGCAATTCTGCAATCAGCTTTCGAGTAGCAGTATTCAGCCCTTGCTTGAGGTCCGCCAGGTAGGCGTCCACTTTGCCCGGCACTTGAGCCTGCACATCCGGCAGGTTGGCGATTTTCAGATTAAGGGCTTGGACGTTACGGTCGACAACGGCTCGATCAGCCGGACTGAGACCGCGGTTGAACTGAGAGGGCGTTTTGGCCGGGGCGGGTTGAGGCGCCTGCTCCCCTGGGGCGAGCAGCATCCAGCGGTCCTTGACCAGTTCGCCCGTCATGTAGGTTTCTATCAGTGAGCGGGCCCTGGGTTCGGACAATGCCATGTTGCGAAGCTCATCCCGGTCTGCGATGTGTACTTTCAACGCTTTCAATTGTTCGAGGCTGAGTTCGGGAAATACAGCTTTGAGGTGCAGGGTCGCCAACTCACGCCGCGTGGGCAGTGGCACCCTGAACACCTCTAAGGCTTGCAGCAGTTGATCACGCTGGGCCTGGAACGCTTCGGCGGCCTGTTGATGCAGTTGCGGGGTGTAACGCTCCTCTTGCGGCCTGGGGTAGACGCCTTGCATCACGCCCCAATCGAGCAACGTATCGACACCGTAGTTATCCAGCAGCGCAGCCTCTTCGGGAGTGGACGCATCCAGCCGGCTGAGCGCCAGGATCTCATCGTAGTTCATCGCTCGCGAACAGCCGGCTCCACCCTGGCGCTCGGCAAACGCGACACCCAGGCGAAGGTCAGCCCAGGCCGTAGAACCCACGCGGAGTGTGGGCGCAATATCCCGGACCAAAAACTCCGGGGCGTTACTGGCGAGGAACAGGTGCGCGATCAAAGGAACGGTCTGCGCATCGAGCAAAGGATGGGCGCTCAGGTGGGCCTCGACTTGTGCGCGCACCTCAGCCATCGTCATCCCGCTGTTGGCAGCGCGATAAACGTCGTAGCCGGCAATGAGGCCGCGGCGTTTGCCTGCATCCGGGTCGATCTGCAACAGGACCGCCGCAAGCGCCATTTGCTTGGCTTCGCGCGCCGACAGCGCAAACGCCCCGGATGCCCCCTGAAAACTCAAGCTGCGCGCCGCTGCCTCGCCCCAGTGGAGTGCCGTACGATGGCCAAGGATTTGCTCCAGGAAGTGATCCGCCTGGGCACGCAGGGCCTCAGGGGTGTTGTCATCCAGAACCCCGACAAAATCAAGTGCGCGCAACAGACTGGCCGTACTGCCCTGGCTGATCCCATCGTCCTCGATCAACTGCGGTACCAGGCGCTTATCGGTCTGCGACAACAGGCCAGGCGCCCACGGCTGCGAAATCAGCTGTGCGTAGTCACCCAACGCCGGGGCGGGTGGCATCTGGGTGAGGAGCCAACGAATGACATTGCGTACCTCTTTGCCGGTCTTGGGTTCCGATAACCCCTGGGAAATCAGTACTTCGGCGATGGGAGCCGTGACAGCAGCGTTGACGGCCGGTGCTGCAGTCGGGCTGATCGGTGTGCGGACATTGGCCAGCGAGATGGCTTCATCGTCAGACTTATCGCGAACGAAATCACGCAGGCCGCTCGCCAGATGCGCGCGCTCATCCATCAAATTGATGGCTTTTATTGACGCTAGGCTGGCGCTGCGCAAACGGTTCTTCAACTCGCTCGACAGGCCTGACCAATCTGACTCCATCAAGGCCTCACGCACCTGATCCAACTCGTCCAGCTGGGTCGGTGGGGTGATGCCATACCATCGCAACAACGCATTGCGGGAAAACAGCTCGCTTTGCGCGCTCATATAGACCACGCCCTTACCGGCGACATCCAGCGCGCTGACGGCTGCACGCAATCGGGCGCTGACTTGCCACCAGCCGGAGTCATCGCCCAGGGTAAATGTCTTGCGTGTCGCCCCACCTCTTCCCATGACCAATCCGGTAACGGTGTCGGGGCCAACCACCACGGTATCCAGCGCCAAGCCCTTGCTCATCAGCCACGCCTTCATGTCGGCGGTATTGAAAGCACTGCGCACGGCACAAAACCCTGCGTAAACCAAGCTGTCGGGTGGGATCTGGACTAGCGAATCCGAGGGGTTGCGCATGGCGGATGTGCCGAGTGCGTTTTGCAGTTGGTGATCGCCGTCACTCGACGGCTCAGGTACAGGCTGCAACGTCCATTGCGGGCCTGTCTCGGCGGCGGGGTTGGGAGTGATTTCGCGTTTGTGACGCAACGTGCTGTCAACTGAGGGGGCCACTGCGGGTGCTTGGCGGGCCGGTTGCGCCACGGGCGTCAGGAGGGAGGCGCGAACGCTTGAGTCGATGCTCGACATTTCTGTTTCCTCTGTACCAATGAAGGGCAGAGTTCTCATCCCTAAGAACTGTCGAGAGGAAATTTAAAGGCCGGCACGGCCGATGTGGGCAAGCGAACTCCCAAATACGTGACGGTAATCAGAGTGTTTGTGGTACGACATCAGCGTGGCTCACAGGATGCGGTAGAGCAACCTCTCAATACGTACCCGGCTGACTCGGCGTAGGAATTTGCCAACAGCTTGCGGGTAATCCGGCAGCGTCTGTAAGTGCTGATAACGCTCGATGCGCGTGGTGTGTTGGAAAATCTGCTCCAGCTCCACCCGCCGCGGCTCGAGCCACTGGCCTTGTGGGTCATCGATGAGCAAGGCGTTTTCCAAATCGAGGCGAAAGGCCCGAGGGTTGAGGTTGTTGCCGGTGAGCAAGGTATAGCGCTCGTCGATCCACATGCCCTTGAGGTGATAGGTGTTGTCGCCGTCGTGCCATAGGTGCAGGTTCAAGCGGCCGCTGTCGATCATCGGTTGATGGCGCTTGGCAAAACGGCGCAGGCTGATTTCGTATAGGTAAGGCAGTGCCGCGATCACCTTGAACGGCTCACTGGGCGGGATGTAGAAGTCGTTGGCGGTCTTGTCACCAACAATGATATCGATCTTCACGCCACGTGCCAGGGCACGGTTGATCTCGCGAGTGACCGGCAACGGCAGGTTGAAGTACGGCGTGCAGATGGTCAGTTGGTGCTGGGCGCTGGCGATCAGTTCCAGGATCACCCGGCTCAGCGGGTTGTTCTTGCCCACACCCAGCAGCGGGCTGACCGACAGGTGACCATTGGGCAGTTGCCCAGCCGTGGTGTCGTAGGCCGCGTGCTTGAGACGGCTGCGCAGGTCGCCGATATCGTTGCGCAGGCTGCGGGTGGTGGGCGGGTTCGGTAGGTCCAGGCGGTGCACCGCCTTGGACGCTACCAGGCCATGTTCCACCAGGTGCTGCATCGAATCGGCCAGCGGTTGGCTGTGAATCAGGTGGTAGCGGTCAAAGCGGTATTTGTCGAACTTGTGCAGGTACACGTTATTCAAGCTCGCGCCGCTGTACAGCACGCTGTCATCGATCACAAAGCCCTTGAGGTGCAGCACGCCAAACAGCTCGCGGGTTTGTACCGGCACGCCGTACACCGGCACTTCGCTGGCATGGCGCTGAGTCATGGCCTGGTACCAGGCGCTGTTGCCAGGCTGCTTGCCGGCACCGATCAGTCCGCGCTGGGCGCGCAGCCAATCGACCACCACCACGATGTCCAGCGCCGGCCGTGCCGTCTTGGCGGCGTGCAGGGCGTCGTAGATTTCCTGCCCGGCTTCATCGTGCTGCAAGTACAGCGCAACGATGTAGATACGCCGCGTGGCCCGGGGGATTTGCTCCAGCAGGCAACGACGATACGCATCGGCACCGGACAGCACGCCAATGGCGTCAGGAGTAAGAGGGAAACCACGTAGCTTGGGCAACAGGGAGCGTTTGAAGAACGACGGCATAAGGCTCGCAATGGGTCGAATCCGAAGAGGTCCCGAGCTTACACCATGGGGGTGCTCAGGTCTCGCTGCGCGCTATGGAAAAAGTTTATTGACCAAGGAGAACGATCGTTCTACTGTTTGTGGCATGAACGACATGACTGGCAACGAAACCCGCGACATCATCCTCGACGTCACTGAAAAGTTGATCTATCGCCATGGCATCGCCGCCACCGGCATGGACTTGCTGGTGAAAACCGCCGGCGTCTCGCGAAAAAGCATATACCGCTACTTCGCCAATAAAGACGAACTGGTGATTGCCGCCCTGCAACGCCGCGACGAGCGCTGGCTGCGTTGGCTGCGCAGCGAAGTGGAGCGTGTCGAAGGCAGTGGCGAGCGCTTGCTCGCACTGTTCAGCGCATTGAACACCTGGTTCGGCTCGGCGGATTTTCGCGGCTGCGCCTTTATCAATACCAGCGGCGAAACCGGCGACCCGCACGACCCGGTCCGCCTGTTGGCCAAGGCGCATAAACAAAAGCTGTTCGAGTACGCCCTCGAACTGTGTCAAGCACATGGCACCCCCGAGCCCGAACGGCAGGCCGCGCACCTGCTGATCCTGATCGATGGCGCCATTACCGTTGCCCTGGTGATGGGTGATTCAAGCGCCGCCAATAATGCGCAATGCATGGCGCGAACGTTATTGGGTCTTTGAATGCACAGCCACGCAACTTCGTCTTAACAGGAGCCATCACATGTCATCAACCCCGCAGACACGCCCGCCTCTTCCCCCCTTCACTCGCGAGTCGGCCATCGAAAAAGTGCGCCTGGCCGAAGACGGCTGGAACTCTCGCGACCCGCAACGCGTGTCCCTGGCCTACACCGTGGACACTCAGTGGCGTAACCGCGCCGAATTCGCTCACAACCGCGAGGAGGCGAAGGGTTTTCTGACTCGCAAGTGGGCCAAGGAGTTGGATTATCGGCTGATCAAAGAATTATGGGCGTTCACCGATAACCGCATTGCCGTGCGTTATGCCTATGAATGGCACGACGACTCGGGCAACTGGTTTCGCTCTTATGGTAACGAAAACTGGGAATTCGACGAGTACGGCCTGATGGCCAATCGTTTTGCCTGCATCAACGACCTGCCCATCCAGGAAAGCGAACGCAAGTTCCACTGGCCCCTGGGCCGGCGCCCGGATGAGCATCCGGGGTTGTCCGAACTGGGGCTCTAGCCTGAAGCCGCAAGCGTGAAGCCTCACGCTTGCGGCGTAGCGCTTAATCCTGATTCAGACCGACGCGATACAGCACGCCATCATTTTCATCCGTCAGCACGTACAGGTAGCCATCCGGGCCCTGCCGCACATCGCGAATCCGCGCTTTCAGGCCGCCCAGCAAACGCTCCTCATGCACGATCTTGTCGCCATCGAACTGCAAGCGAATCAGTTCCTGGCTGGCCAACGCGCCGATAAACAGGTTGTGCTGCCAAGCCTTGAAACGATCGGCGTCATAAAACGCCATACCACTGATGGCCGGTGACTTTTCCCACACGTGGTGGGGGGCCACGGTGCCTTCAGCGGTCTTGCCTTTGGCTTCGGGAATGGGTGTCAGGGAATAGTTGATGCCGTGGGTAGCCAAGGGCCAGCCATAGTTTTTGCCCCGCTCGATGATATTGATTTCATCGCCGCCCCGTGGTCCGTGTTCGTTCTCCCAGACTGTGCCGCTCCAGGGGTTCAGCGCCAGGCCTTGGGGGTTGCGCTGACCATAGGACCAGATCTCCGGACGCACACCCTGCTGGCCGACAAAGGGGTTGTCCTCGGGCACGCGACCATCCGCGAAGATGCGCACCACTTTGCCTTGGAGCTTGTCCAGGTCCTGGGCGGTGGGCCGGTCATTGTTTTCACCCAGGGTCACGAACAGGTAGCCGTCCCGGTCAAACGCCAGGCGCGAGCCGAAGTGATTGCCGGTAGACAGCTTCGGCTCCTGGCGCAGGATGACCTTGAAATCGCTCAAGCCACTCAAGTCCGCCGCCAGGCGCCCACGGCCCACGGCGGTGCCGGCCGTACCGCCTTTGCCGCCGCCTTCGGCATACGACAGGTAGACCAGGCGGTCTTGTTTGAAGTCGGGCGATAGCACCACGTCCAACAAACCACCCTGCCCTTTGGCCCAGACTTCGGGCACACCGGTCAATGGCGCCGAGAGCTTGCCGTCCGGAGTGACGAAACGCAGGTGGCCCGCACGCTCAGTCACCAGGAAGCCTTGCTTGTCCGGCAGAAACGCCACGGCCCAGGGATGGTCCAGGCCTTTGACGATAGGCGTGGCGGTGATGCTGCCTTGCTCAGTGGGGAACTGTTGAGCATCGCCCGCATGTACGGCACCGATACTGGTCACGCACGCAACGGCTATCAGGGTTTTGCGTAGAAACATAAGACAAATCCTTACCGGCGATTGCCGTTGGCATCATAAGTGGGGGCTTTGGTTTCGGGAGCCGGACGACGGGGAGCGGCATCGCGCTGCGGATAGCGGTTGCCGATTCCACCATTTTCCAAGGTCGGCGTACGCGTGGTCGGCCCGGTCTGAATCCCGCGAATGGCCGGCGCGTTGGGCTGGGTGCCCTGCATGCTATTGGGGTTGGCCCGATGGATAGGGCTGTTGTTCGAGGGGTTGTTGCCGGGAAGATTTTGCGCTTGGGCGAGTGGAATCAAGGCCAGACCCAACATCAACGCGGCAACGCGGCATACACGGGTGTTCATGACAAAGCCTCACTGGGCCGAGGAGTACACGTATTCGATAACACGCTACGCCTGGGGTTCGGCTTTGGTAACTAAATACTTCCTGATTAGGTGTAACACGATCTGTCCGTATGCTTGCAGGACCTCATCCACCGCCGTGAATGGCGCCCCGGCCACGCCTCAGATGAGCACGAAGATCAGCGCAAGAGCCCCAAAGATCGCCCACTTTTCCAGGTAATAGCGCGTGCGGTTGCGCTTCTTCAAGGCCTTGCCACGCACGCGAATCTTGTACAGGCGGGTAAAGGCGCGATTCAGCGCACCGGTCTTGTCGCCCTCCTCGTTGGGCGAGCCTGCTGCGGCCATCACGTTACGGCTGAACCAGCGATTGAACGCCGCTGCCCAGCGATATTTCATCGGCCGCTCGATATCACAGAACAGGATGATCCGATTGTGCTGGGTGGTGTTTTCGGCGTAGTGGATGTAGGTCTCGTCGAACATCACTGGCTCACCGTCGCGCCAGAAGTAATGCTCACCGTCCACATTGATGTAGCAGCCCGGATCGTTCGGCGTATCCAAGCCCAGGTGATAACGGTAGGAGCCGGCATAGGGATCGCGGTGGCGTACCAACCGGGAGCCCGGCGGCAATTCGGCGAACATCGCCGCCTTGATCGAGCCGATACCCTGCACTAGCTCGGTGGTGCGCGGGCACAGCTTCATCGCTGACGGGTGACTGTCGCCATACCATTTGAGATAAAAACGCTTCCAACCCGATTTGAAAAACGAGTTGAACCCCACGTCATTGTGCTCTTGCGAACGCTTGATCTGCCCTGCTCGCATCAAGTTCTGGCCTTCCTGGCGAATCTCCTCCCAGTGTTCTTGCAACGGACTCAGGTCCGGAAAATTGCTGGGCGACAGGTAAGGCCGACTGGGCAGCTTGGAGAACAGGTAGAGAAAGCAGTTGATCGGCGCCAGGAAGGTCGAATGATCGCTGAGCTGACGGCCCAACTTGTGCCGCACCCGACCACGCAGGTGTACATACGCAATGGAGGCAACGTAGAGAGCAACGATGATGAGTTTCAAGGGATTTCGCCACACGTCAGAAGAGAACAGGCTGCTCCCGCGTACCCACGACGGTCGAGGATGGAATGCAGCGCCTGAAATCACAATTCACACGGTCGGCACGCCCCGCTGGATGACAGCCGGCGCGTGACCATTGGCAGTTATTTAGCCACAGTTTGTAACCAAAAGTTAACTAAGAATTGTGAAAAGCTGTCTACTGAGTGTGCTGGGCAGACACGCCCGCAGGCTGGCGTTTGAGCCTGGTGCGAGGTGTTTGAGCATGCCCTATTGCTGTATCAGGCGGCGCTCATCGGTCAACGAAAATGGCCCGATACTACGGCGTACCTGCGAGAAATACCGTATCAAGGCCACCAGTATCCCCAGCATCAGCCCGGCCAGCAGGCTCAACACGACGATCATTGCTTTTTTCGGTTTGATCGGGCCCAAAGGCTCTTGGGCCCGCCGGTCAACGGTCACCAGCCTTAGCGTACTCATATCGATGTTGAGCCTGCGCAACCGCGCCTGTTCTGCCCACAGCGACTCAACGCCCTGCAGGAACAGGTCTTCATTCTTGCGTGCGTTGAGCCCCTCGACTTCACGATTGGAATCGAGCATGCGCAACTCTTTGCCAATTTCGACGATTCGGCTGTTGGTGAAGTCGTCGTTAGTGCGTCGCTGCAACGCGGCCCGCTCTGCCTCCAACACCTGCGTGCCCATGAAAAACAGCGGGACTTTCTGGTTGGTCACCTCGGTGCGCATCACCTGACTTGAACCGTTAAAAGCGTAGGCTCCCATGGCAGAGGGCGTGGTGGGGCTTTTGATACCGATGGATCGGGCAATCGAAATGGCTTCTGTCAGCTCCACCAGGCGATTACTGCGCTCCACCGTCATTTGCGAGCGCAAGGCCGCGATTTCATCTTTCAACGTGGCGCGCTTGACGTCATCGGCCTCCAGTAACCTGGCAATTTTTGACTCTTTAGCCGTTTCGTAATTGGCACGAGCGGCGTCGATCTTGCCTTGGAGTTCATTCAGGCGGTTATTGACGATCACTTTAAGGTCGGCGCCCACTTGCTCGCGCTGTAGCGCAATCGCATAGTCGACCAGCCCGTTGAGGATCGCCACGCCATCAATCCCGCGGGGATACTGCATTTCCAGGCGCATATAACTGTTGGCAGCGTCGGACCGCCTGGGGTCTTGTAGCACCAGGTTGATAGCATTGCGATTGAACGCTTCAAAGCCTTGCTCCAGGCTTTGCCCTGGGCGCTGGAAGGCCTGGAACAGCGCCGGGTTAGCCCTGAAGAAGCCCAGCCTGGCCTCGTAGGAGTCCAGTTGCGCGCCGACCTTGGCCAGCGCCTCGGCAGGCGGCAACTTATAGACCTCGGAACGATTGAGTGCGTCCAGCTCATTGATCGCGGCGGGCCGCAGCACACTGCTGACCTGATACACGGCAGGTGCGAGAAACGCGTAGCTTGCGCCCAGTAACCCGACCAGCAGCGTGCAACCGATAACCCATTTTCTTTGCTTGTAGATTGCGTGAAACAGTTCAAATAGATCGACTTCATCCGTAGGCAGATGATGATGAAGCTGGGGAGTGTTGTTCAAAGTTCTTACGCCCTGATGAGTTGACATTCAGCGCCCAACCACACAGACCTGAATAACAACCGAATAAACAGGGGGCAACATCCGGATTTGCTCTATACAGCAACCCGGTGCCATTGACGGCGCCTTGTTGTTGGCGCCGTGACTGACAGGCACCCACAGCATAGACGCTTCGTTACAAGACGTTACCCGACCGTTTAGAAAAATATCGGAATTCGCCTATAGACAAAGGAAAAATCAGTATAAAAAACACAAATAAGGAGCTTTCCTACGCGTGATTACGCGAAAGATGATTCAAACTGCGGCACCGTGACGCTCCCCGCGTCGATTGACGATTGAGCAAAAAGGAAATTGCATGTCACTTCTATCAGACCCGGACTTTCTAGCCCTGCAAGGCGCCTGGGAACAGACATCGCTGGAGGACAGCGGCGTACTCAACCCGGCCGATGCCCACAGTGCTCCAGGCGCAATGACTACGATTACGGGTGACCGTTTCGAAGTAAAAACCGTCAGCGGCGAGGTGTTATTGGCTGGCCGGTTTTTTCTGGACAGCACCACGGTGCCCAAGAGCATTACCTGGGTGGACGCCATAGGCGATGATGCAGGCAAATACTTGCCCGCGAGCTACCGCCTTGAAGACGATGACTTCGTGTTTATTGCGGCGGATGAAAATATGCCCAGGCCACGCACATTCAGCACTGGCCCAGGCGAGACCATGCGCACGTTCGTGCGGCGCCGCTGATTGATTGCACGCTACGAACGTGTGACATGCTTTTCACACAACCTTCACTTTCAGGCCTATAGGGTGAAGGCTACCTACTCCAGTGAATCCCTTGGCCCGCCTATCCTCGCGGGCTTTTTTTTGCGCGGGTGAAAACCGCTTCAAGCAGGCCGTTTAACGGCGGTGAGGGTGAAGCACAGTGGCAACTGCGCAGGCTGGCCCTCGTACTGATCGTAGAGCTCCTCCCGATTAGAGTGCGCGTACTCCTGCAAGTGACTGATCTGCAGGTCGGCGCAAATCGCGGCGCTGACCACCTCCCCCAAGGTGTGCACGAACCAATAGGAAGTAGGCCCCGCTACTTCGGCCTGGCCTTCATAGACAATTGATTCACGTAGCACAAAAGGTTCGCGCTGGAAGTAGGAGCTGGCGGGTAACAGCGGGTTCTGCGCCCTGGGGTCAAATACCTCTAGAAACGGGTGGGTTTCATACATCACCAGCGCACCGCCAGGCTTAAGGGTGCTGGCGACATGCTGCATAAACAGGGCCACATCCGGCATCCAACCAAGCACCCCAATGGTCACCAAGGCAATATCGAAGCGCCCCTGCAAGTGCGCCGGTAAATGGTGGATATCACTTTCGATAAATTCAGGGCTGTGGGGCGAAACGCAGGCTAATTCACGCGCCTGCTGCAGGAACGCGGGGGATTGATCGACACCCACCGCCGAGCTCGCGCCCAGCCCCAACAGCGATAGGGTTTCGCGCCCATTGTTGCAGCACAGTTGCACCACCTGCTTGCCGCCAACACCGATGTCTTGCAACACCCTTGTCAGGGTCGGATCCAGGCAAGAAAAACCGGGGTTGCCGACCGATTTGAGCAAGGCACTCCAGGTGTCGGTGGTTTTATGCAGGTCGGCTGATTGATCCCAGGCTTGCTTGTTGCAGGCAATCGCCTGTTGAGCTGAGGGCATGTCCATTGCGTCTCCAGAAGTCATAACCGCGGGGCGTAGAAAGTAAGCCAAGTGCATGCCGATTAAAACCCCAAACCTTGTACGAAACTTATCCCGATACACGCGAGTCACTAAACCAATCCGCGCTCAGTCGTTGAACGCGTTCCAGAAGACCTCGCCGTGGCTACTCATTCCGATCTGCGCAATGCCCTGTCCCTGGACAGCCTGAATTTTTTCCTGGCCGATGTACGCGACGGTCTTGGCCCCTACCTCGCGATTTACCTGCTGGCGGTGCACCAATGGAACCCAGCCAGCATCGGCGTGGTGATGACCCTGGCGGGTATCGCCGCCTTGATCACCCAGGGCCCGGCCGGCGCGCTGATTGATCGTACCCGCAGCAAGCGCGCGGTGATCGGCATCGCTGCGCTGCTGGTGACGGCCAGTTGCCTGCTGCTGCCATTTGTCAGTTCGTTCGGTTGGGTGGCGTTGACCCAAGCCGCCAGTGCTATTGCCGCCTCGGTGTTTGCCCCGGCGATTTCCGCCATTTCCCTGGGGATCACCGGGCCGCGTGCATTTACCCGCCGAACCGGACGCAACGAAACCTTCAACCACGCTGGCAATGCTGTCGCCGCGCTGCTGGCCGGCGGCCTGGCCTACCTGTTCGGGCCAGTGGTGGTGTTTTACCTGATGGCCTTTATGGCGGTGGCCAGCGTGGTAGCGGTCAGTTGCGTCTCGGCTGCGGCGATCGACCATGACGTCGCCCGCGGCTTCGACCCGGCCCATCATTGCGAGCATGCGCAGCCGTCCGGCATGAAGGTACTGCTCGCCAACCGCCCACTGCTGCTGTTCGCTATCTGCTGCGCGCTGTTTCACTTGGCCAATGCGGCGATGCTGCCGCTGGTCAGTCAGAAGCTATCGCAGATCAACCTGCACATGGCCACGCCGCTGACGTCGGCATGCATCGTCGCCGCACAATTGGTCATGGTGCCGGTGGCCTGGCTGGTGGGCGCCAAGGCTGACATATGGGGACGCAAGCCGCTGTTGCTGGCTGGGTTCATGATCCTGCCGGTGCGCGGCGTGCTGTATACCTTGTCCAACGATCCGTACTGGCTGGTGGCCGTGCAGATGCTCGACGGCATTGGCGCAGGGATCTTCGGCGCGCTGTTCCCGGTGATCGTCAAGGACCTGACCCAAGGCACCGGGCGCTTCAACGTCAGTCTGGGCGCGCTGTCCACGGTATTTGGCCTGGGCGCCGCCTTGAGCAGCAGCCTGGCGGGTTTCGTGGTACAGCAGGCCGGCTACAACGCGGCGTTCCTGACCCTGGCCGGGGTCGCAAGCGTGGCGTTGGCGCTGCTAGCACTGGCGATGCCGGAGACGTTGGCCAAACCCTCTTTTGCGTGCCGTACTACGACCGCCTGATGTGGGCATTCGCACAACTACATGTGTGGGTGCAGGTAAGCGATCTCAATCCGAACGTTAGTGCGGTCTTTTGTCATTTCGTTAATCAACTCGCAGCGAGCGTTGTTCAAGTGCCAACGCAGATGAGACCTGGACTGCCCCACTTTTATTTTATTGACATTGTGCAACCCACACTCAAAAGCCTTTTCAAAATAAGGGTGTGACACGTGGTTTTTACTCAACGTGTCTTTAAGCTCATCCAAATACTTGCGCGCGCGAAGGTGCAGCCCTTCGTTGGTAGTTAGAAACCCCGGATCATATTTCAAAACATCAGAATCCCGAGAGTATGAGATTAAGTCCCACAGGCTCTTATCAAACGCTCGCAGGCCGTCTCGAAGAATTTTGCGCGCACCGCTGGGTAAATGCTCCATGCCGACACCCCTCTATTCCTACCGATATTCAGACGCCAAACTATCATACAAGCGCGCCTAAAGATCTTGCACACTCAGCCGATCCTCCGATGACTCCTACGCATTCGCCCGTCGACAGCGCCGTGAATATTAGCGCTGGCCGCATGGAGAATCGCCAGCCGAACTGCCTCAAGGATGCCTCATGATTCGACTGTTTCTAGCGTCATGCTTTTTTTGCCTGTGCGCCAATGTTCAAGCCGCCCAAGTCGCAGCCCCTCTGGACATGGCTGCATCGCAGAAGATCGTCAACGCCTTCAAGGACGACTACGAAGATGATTTCAAAAGCGACATGGCGCGGGTTCCGACATTTGCCTTCCCTACTGCGGAACAATCTTACGTCTATGCCAAATATATGAACAAAGCGTTCGAAAAGGCTGGCTACAGTATGGATCAAACGCTGTACAGCTACTTCAAGGCCGAGCGGACAGCCAGCGTGGTTTTGTTTATGTCAAAAATAAACCTTGAAACTTATGCCATTTTTCTAAAAAACGACGCCATTGGCGCAGCGTTCAAACGGGCCGGAGGCGCAAGCGATCGGACCCTGCAATATGCCAAGGATATTGCTCGCGAAATGCCGATCACGTCAGCAGATTACATTGTCGAGGGTGACCCGAACTATAAGATCGAGGGCGTGCCAGATAACCTTCCTATCCGTCACGAAAGGTTGCTTGGCTACGTTAAGCAAGGTAGCGGCCCGTGGCTTGGTTGGCTGTATCTCGAATCCCTCACCAACCGTGGCGAGCAAAACGGAATCGGGATCGTAGACATGCGAGATAATCTGCCCGAAGGGGAAGCGTCCATCTGGAAGCAACTCATTAACAAAAAAGTCAAAGTCGAAGGCGCGTATTTCACGGTGCGGGGTGTGTCGATGGGCGTCCCAGAAAGCAAGGTGATCGCGACAGATCCTAGCTTTTTCGACCGAAAGGTCGCTTTGACATTCAAGACGCTGTAAGTCCCCCCGCTCAACGTGATCAACAAGCAGCCCGGCCCAGCGCCGGGCTGCTTGCATCTGGCAACGCCTGGCTCAACCTTTGCCCTTGTTCTTGTTCTTCGCACTGCCCTGACGCGCTTTGAATTTCGGATTGGATTTGCAGATCACGTAGATCCGCCCTCGGCGCATCACGATCTGGCAGTCGCGGTGACGGTTTTTCGCTTCTTTGAGTGAGGACAACACTTTCATCGGTAAGGCGCCTTGAGTTGATATGTTATTACGTATCTTAAATGCGAATACGAACGCTTATCAACTTTTATCGCCGCGCCCCCCTCGCTAAAAACGCCCAGGCGGTTTTCGGTACCGCAGGGCCTGATCAGGTTCGCGCCAGCCAAGCCCGGTAAAACGGCGATTGAGTGGGTCGCAACGCTCAAAGCTCTGAATATCCATCGTCGGCCGCCATACAACTGTCGTCACACCTATGCGACAATACGCATTATGTCTGGCATGAACCCCGCCTTCATCTCCCAGCAGCTTCGCCTTTGTGTGCAGATGCTGCTCTTGACTTATGCGCGTTGGATCAACTCAAGCTCGGACTGGAGCGAAATGCAAAAGCTCCAGATTGGTCCCACATTGGTCCCAGTTCAAATAAGCGCACCCTAAGCTATTGATAGGTAAAGTAATTGATCTCCACAGCTAACATCACCATGCAGTTCGGCGCCAAGCCGCTCTTCGAGAACGTCTCGGTCAAGTTCGGCGCCGGCAACCGGTATGGTTTGATCGGTGCCAACGGTTGCGGCAAGTCGACCTTCATGAAAATCCTCGGCGGCGACCTTGATCCGTCCGGCGGCCAGGTCATGCTGGAGCCGAATGTGCGCCTGGGTAAACTGCGCCAGGACCAGTTCGCCTACGAAGAATTCACCGTGCTCGACACCGTGATCATGGGCCACGAGGAGCTGTGGAAGGTCAAGGCCGAGCGCGACCGTATCTACTCGCTGCCGGAAATGAGCGAAGACGACGGCATGGCTGTGGCCGAGCTGGAAACCGAGTTCGCCGAGATGGACGGCTACACCGCCGAATCCCGTGCCGGCGAGCTGCTGCTGGGCCTGGGCATTCCCCTGGAACAACACTTTGGCCCGATGAGCGAAGTGTCTCCAGGCTGGAAACTGCGTGTGTTGCTGGCCCAGGCGCTGTTCTCCGATCCTGAAGTGCTGTTGCTCGACGAACCGACCAACCACTTGGACATCAACACCATTCGCTGGCTGGAAAACATCCTGACCCAGCGTAACAGCCTGATGATCATCATCTCTCACGACCGTCACTTCCTGAACAGCGTGTGCACCCACATGGCTGACCTGGACTACGGCGAGCTGCGTCTGTTCCCGGGCAACTACGACGAGTACATGACCGTGGCGACCCAGTCCCGCGAGCAACTGCTGTCGGACAACGCCAAGAAGAAGGCACAGATCTCCGAACTGCAATCCTTCGTCAGCCGCTTCTCGGCCAACGCCTCGAAAGCCAAGCAAGCGACGTCCCGTGCCAAGGCGATCGACAAGATCCAGTTGGCCGAGGTCAAGCCTTCGAGCCGTGTGAGCCCGTTCATCCGTTTCGATCAGAACAAAAAACTGCACCGCCAGGCTGTCATGGTCGAAAAAATGGCCAAGGGTTTCGACGGCAAACCACTGTTCAAGGACTTCAGCTTCCAGGTTGAAGCCGGCGAGCGCGTGGCGATCATCGGCCCGAACGGTATCGGCAAGACCACCCTGCTGCGTACCCTGGTCAACGAATTGACCCCGGACGCAGGCTCCATCAAGTGGACTGATGCAGCGGAATTGGGCTACTACGCCCAGGACCACGCGCACGACTTCGAAGACGACGTCACCCTGTTCGACTGGATGGGCCAGTGGACTCAGGGCGAGCAGATGATTCGCGGTACTTTGGGCCGCATGCTGTTCTCCAACGACGAGATCCTCAAGTCGGTCAAGGTGATCTCCGGGGGTGAGCAAGGTCGCATGCTCTTCGGCAAGCTGATCCTGCAAAAGCCGAACGTGTTGATCATGGACGAACCGACCAACCACTTGGACATGGAATCCATCGAGGCGCTGAACCTGGCGCTGGAGAACTACCCGGGCACGCTGATCTTCGTCAGCCACGACCGTGAGTTCGTATCGTCCCTGGCAACCCGCATCATCGAGTTGAGCGCCGACGGCGTGATCGACTTCAGCGGCACCTATGATGACTACCTGCGTAGCCAAGGCGTCGTGTTCTAAGAACAACGCTCAACTGCAGGGCCAAGTAAGTCAAAATGTGGGAGGGGGCTTGCCCCCGATAGCAGTGTCTCAGTCAATATATCCGTTGACTGACACTCCGCTATCGGGGGCAAGCCCTCTCCCACATTGATATTGCGGTGGCGTCAAAGTCGGGTTATGCCATCATGGCCCTCACCGCCCGCCCGCGAACGAGTGCCCATGTCTACCGCTGCCCCCTCCTCCTTGTCGGTCACCCTGCAGATCGTCTCTATCGTGTTCTATACCTTTATAGCCTTTATCTGCATCGGCCTGCCGATTGCGGTAATCCCAGGCTATGTGCACGAACAATTGGGTTTCAGCGCCGTGGTGGCGGGGATCACCATCGGCTCGCAGTACCTGGCGACCCTGCTCAGCCGGCCGATGGCCGGGCGCATGTCGGACAACGTCGGCACCAAGCGCGCGATTGTGCTGGGGTTGGCGGGCATTCTGGTCAGTGGTGTGCTGACGTTTTTCGCAACCCTGGTCGAAAGCACGCCCAGCCTGAGCCTGGGCATTCTGATCGTCGCGCGGCTGTTGCTCGGCGTGGCACAAGGCTTGATCGGCGTGGGCACCATCAGTTGGTGCATGGGCCAGGTCGGCGCCGAGCACACGGCACGGTCGATTTCCTGGAACGGCATTGCGTCCTACGGCGCCATCGCCATCGGCGCGCCGCTCGGGGTGGTGATGGTGGCGGAATATGGCTACAACAGCCTGGGCCTGGCGCTGACAGTGCTGGCGGCGTTGGGTTTGGTGCTGATTCGCAATAAACCGTCAGTCCCCGTGGTACGCGGCGAGCGGCTGCCGTTCTGGGCCGTGTTCGGCCGTATCGCACCGTTTGGGGCGAGTTTGTGCCTGTCATCCATTGGCTATGGCACCCTCACCACCTTTATCACGCTCTACTACCTCAATCGCGGCTGGCAAGGCGCCGCATACTGCCTCACGGTGTTTGGCGTGTGCTTTATCCTGTCGCGCCTAGTGTTTATTTCGGCCATCAGCCGCTTTGGCGGTTTCAGCGCCGCCATCGCCTGCATGCTGATTGAAACCCTGGGCCTCACCCTGTTGTGGCTCGCGCCATCCACCGGCGTCGCCTTGATCGGCGCCGGCCTGACTGGCTTTGGTCTGTCGCTGGTGTACCCGGCGCTGGGTGTGGAAGCCATCAAACAAGTCCCCAACAGCAGCCGTGGCGCAGGGTTGAGTGCGTATGCGGTGTTTTTTGACCTGGCGCTGGCGATTGCCGGGCCGCTGATGGGGTTTGTGGCGCTCAACCTGGGGTATGGCTGGATCTTCTTTTGCGCAGCCTTGCTGTCGGTCACGGCACTGGGCGTGACCTTGCTGCTCAAGCGCCGCGCTTACTGATCCGCCGTCTGAAGGCCAGCGCGAGATGGCTCACTTAAGGTGTGAGCGAAAAAGCGCCCGGCCTCGGACACCAGATCACGATGGATGCCTTCGCGGTCGACACCATCGGCATCGGTGCAGATCGCCGGCATGGCGGCCATCTGGTCGCTGTCACACGGCGCCATGAACACGAAGTGCCCTGCCCCGGCCAACAGCTTGAAGTTCGGCGGCTGCGGCAGCTTGCGCGCCAGGGCCGCAGCATTTTTGTCCACGGCCACCAACTTGTCGCCGTCGCCGCTGTAGAGCAGCACCGGCACATGCACGTCGGCCAGGGTGTGACGCCCGAACATCAGGCTCAGTGGCGCCATCAACATCAAGGCGTGGATACGCGGGTCGGATTGTGGCTGCAAATCATCACGGTCCACCACCAATTCGCCTTTGGTGGTGCAGGCGTCGCGGTCTTCCGGGCGCTCCTGGCAATAACGGCGCAGACGATCAAAATCCGGCTTGGCCCCCGCCAGGATCAACGCGGTTTCGCCGCCGGCGGAATAGCCGATGACCCCGACCTGGTCGATGTCTACGAACGGCGACAGCATAGGGTCGGCCAGGGTGGCGGTGATCGCTTCGGAAATCTGGATCGGCCGCCCGTACAAGTTACTCAACGTACCCAGGCGGCTGTGGTCCTTGTAGTTGTCGCCAGGGTGCAACACGGCGACCACCACAAAGCCTTTGCGTGCCAGGGACGTGGCCAGGTCATGCAAGGCCAGCGGCGTGCCGGTGTTGCCATGGGACAGCATCAGCATCGGGAAACGGCCGATGGCGATCTTCGAATCTTCGGTGGCGGCGACGTGATAGGCGCCCAACTGCGTGGTGTGCTCAAGGCCGGTGGACGGATAGAACGCCACGGCTTTCATCGGCTGCAGGTCAAGCGGGTCGAGAAACGTCATGCGATGAAAGCCGACACTCCAATGGGGGTGCGGCGCAGGCGCGGCATGCACTGAAATCAGGCCACCGAGCAAGGAAAGAACCATAACAGCACAAAGACGCATCATGGGGATGTCCACCTTTGCTGCGTGAGAACCGACATGTCGAATGAAAAGTCCGGGGTATTGAACCCATGCTTGCACAACCTGGGCCATATCAAAGAAGACAGCGGGTAAACGAAAAAACTCCGTACTCCGGTCGCGTTCAGGCGAGCAGAATACAGAGTTTAGGCGCTCGGCTTCAGATTGAAACCGACAGCAGAGGATATTTACACAAGCCTTACGCGGCAGCGAACAATTGTTCGTTGATCACTACGTTGGCGTCGCTCAGGGACTTGCTGCGCACTTCATCACCGTAGGCCAGGCCTTCGGCCCGCACGATTTCGATATCGGTGATACCGAGGAAGCCAAACAGCAGTTTCAGGTAGCCTTCATGGGCCGCACCCGACGCCTGACCCGCATGCAAGCCACCGGCGGTGGAGACGATGATGACTTTCTTATTGCCGCACAGGCCTTCCGGGCCGGCTTCGGTGTAGCGGAAGGTCTGGCCGGCGACGGCGATACGGTCGATCCAGGCTTTGAGTTGGGTCGGGATGGTGAAGTTGTACATCGGCGCACCAACCACGATGGCGTCGGCAGCGAGGAATTCAGCCAGGGACGAAGCGCTTAGCTCAGCTTCGTGCTTTTGCGCGGCGTCGCGCAGTTCGGCAGCAGTGCCCAACGCACCCAGGGTGGCGCCGGAGAAGTGGTTGATGCCTTCGCTGGCCAGGTCACGGTAAGTCACTTCTACACCTGGTTCGGCAGCCTGCCAGGCCTTCACCACACCGGCACTGAGCTGACGGGAAGCCGAGTTGTCGCCGAGGATGCTGGAATCGATATGCAACAGTTTCATGATGGATCTCCGAGGTGGGATCGACTAGGGCGATCAGATGGTGGTGATGCTACGCATGAAACCAATACTCGATAAGTCGGCTGTTGTGCGATAGTTTGTCCCACTGACAGGACAATAGGCTCGCCATGCAAGACCTCAACGACCTCTACTATTTCGCCAAAGTCGTCGAAGCCGGCGGTTTCGCGGCCGCCGGTCGGCTGCTGGGCATTCCTAAATCACGGCTGTCGCGGCGCATTGCCGAGCTGGAAGAGCGCCTGGGCGCACGCCTGCTGCAACGCACCACGCGCCAGTTAACCCTCACCGCCGTCGGCGAGCGCTACCTGCGCCACTGCCAGGCGATGCTGCTGGAAGCCGAGATGGCTGATGAGGCTGTGGCGAGTATGTCCAGCGAGCCCCGTGGGCGGCTACGTGTGACCTGCCCGGTGGGCTTGGCACACAACATGATGCCGGACGTGGTCGCCGGGTTTCTGGCAGCGCACCCTCAGGTGCAGTTGGAAATGAGCCTGGTCAACCGCCGAGTCGACCTGGTGGCCGAGGGCATCGATGTGGCGTTGCGGGTGCGCGAGCATGGCGATGAAGACCCACTGCTGGTCACCAAGCGCCTGCGCCCGGCCCAGACCGCACTGGTTGCCAGCCCCAACTTCTTGCACGGCCGTCATATCAGCAGCCTTGATGACCTCAAGCAGTTGCCGATACTCGGCGCACTGGAGGCGGACCGTATGGTGCACCAACGCATCATCGACCCACAGGGCAACCCCCACGACCTGATCATGGAAGCGCGCCTGGGCGTGGATGACTTCAATGTGCGCAAGGCCAGCGCCATCATGGGCCTGGGCTTTACCGTGCTGCCAATGATGTATTGCGAGGAGGAATTGGCCAACGGCCACCTGGTGCAATTGCTGCCGCAATGGTCACTGCCGGGCGGCTGGTTGCAGGCCGTTTACCCGCACCGGCGCGGCGTGCTGCCGGCCATTCGGGCCTGGATCGATTACCTGGAAGAAGGCTTTAAAAGCTGCGGAGACCGCCTGCTATGAAGATGAGCGAAGAGCAAGTCGCTACGTTCTGCCTGAGCCTGCCCGGCGCGCGGGAAGACTACAAATGGGGCGGCGTGCGGGTGTTTTCGATTGCCGGCAACAAGATGTTCGCCCTGCAAAACCTGCGCGGCGACTCACTGGCGCTCAAGGTCGACAAGGAACTGTTCCTCGGCCACGTCGACCGCCCCGGCATCCACCCCGCGCCGTACCTGGCGCGTGCACAGTGGATCATCATGAACACGCCCTACCCGCTGGGCGCCGATGAAGTGCGTGGCTTGTTGCAGCGTTCCCACCAACTGGTGGTGAACAAACTGCCCAAGCGCACGCAGATCGGGTTGCGGCTAGAGGACTGATAGCAACGTGCCGCCGAGGAACAGCTGGTCCAGCCAGAACACCTGGTGCAGCAGCACGATGACCCAGAACAACACTTGGTAAGACACCTTGCGCGTCTTGTGGCGCAACACCTGCTGGGCGATCAACGCCCCCGGCCAACCGCCCGCCAGTTCCACGGCGTGGAGGATGTTTTCCGGGGTGCGCCAACTGTCCGTTTGCGCCTTGCGCTTGTCGCGCCAGTACAGCAAAAACGCAATCACGCTGACCACGCCATAGGCCGCCAGCGGCATCACGGTTTCGCCACGCAGCCACACCAATACCGACCCCACCAGCGGCGCCGCGCACAGCAGCATAAAAATCGCCGCCTTCAAGCGCGGGTGCTGGATGCTCATGCCTTGGCCGCCGCCCAGTCGATCCAACCGAACTGCCAGGTCGCCAGGATCAGCAGGCCAAACCCGATCCGATACCAGGCAAACGCCGCATAACTATGGCTGGCGATGAACTTGAGCAGGCCCTTGACCGCGATCATCGCGAAGATGAACGAGGTGATGAAACCCACGGCAAACACCGGCAGGTCCGCTGGCTGGAACAGGTCGCGGTACTTGTAGCCGGAGTACACCGCGGCGCCGACCATGGTCGGCATGGCCAGGAAGAACGAGAACTCGGTAGCGGTCTTGCGCGACAGGCCGAACAGCAGGCCGCCGATGATGGTCGAGCCGGAACGCGAAGTGCCCGGGATCATCGCCAGGCACTGGGCAAAGCCGACCTTGAGCGCGTCTTTCCAGGTGATGTCGTCGACGGTCTCGGCGTGCACTTCATGCTCGCGGCGCTCGGCCCACAACATGATGACGCCGCCCACCACCAGCGCCGTGGCCACGGTGATCGGGTTGAACAGGTAGTGATGAATCAGGTCGGCGAAGATCACCCCCAGCACCACGGCCGGCAGGAACGCGATCAACAGATTGATCGTGAAACGCTGCGCCGTGCGCTGGGTCGGCAAGCCGGTAACGACATCGAGAATCTTGCGCCGGAACTCCCACACCACCGCCAGGATAGCGCCGAGCTGGATGATGATATTGAAGGCCATCGCACGCTCGCCGCCGAAGTCGAGCAAGTCGGCCACGATGATCTGGTGCCCGGTGCTGGAAATCGGCAGGAACTCCGTCAGCCCCTCCACTACGCCAAGAATCAATGCCTGAATGGCGGTCCAAAAATCCATGCTTCCCCCAAAGGTCATGCGCGGCGGCATGCCTTGTTAGTCTTTTTTAATGGTTCACTGACGACGAGCGCGCTGAAGGCCTGGTGTTGATGGTGGTCAACGCCAGCCTGCAAAAATGCTGTAAAAATCAGGCAGTACTCAGGTTTTGCGATTACAGGCCGAAAGCCTATCAGACAAGGCGTAAAAGTCGATGCGACGCCCACAATTATAAAAAGCCCGGAGTGACAGGACGATGAACAGTTTGCGCAATATGTCGATCAGCCGCCGCCTTTGGCTGATCCTGATAGTCGCCGTGCTGATGCTGCTGGCCCTGGGTTTGCTGATGCTCAAGCAGATCCATGACGACCTCTACCAAGCCAAGCGCCAACAGACCCAACACGTGGTCCAGACCGCCAGCGGGATCCTGACGTTTTATCACGGCCTGGAAACCACCGGCGTGATGACCCGTGACGCCGCCCAGAAACAAGCCTTGAGCGCTGTACGCGGCTTGCGTTATGACCATGACGACTACTTCTGGATCAACGACCTCACGCCCGTGATGATCATGCACCCGGCCAACCCCAAGCTCGACGGCCAGAACCTGTCGGCCATCCGCGACCCGGACGGTTTTGCGGTGTTCAACGAATTTGTCAGCCTGGCCAAGGCCAAGGGCGCCGGCATCGTCAACTACCGCTGGCCCAAGCCGGGTGCCGAAGCGCCGGTGGCCAAGACCTCGTACATCCAACTGTTCGAGCCCTGGGGCTGGATTATCGGCTCGGGTGTGTATGTGGACGACGTGCAGGCCGAGTTCACCGGCCAGGTGTGGAAAGCCTCGTTGATCGGCCTGGGCATTGCGCTGGTGATGGGCCTGCTGGTGTCGCTGATCGCCCGCAGCATTGTGCGCCCGTTGCAGGACGCGGTGAATGCCATGGGCAATATCGCCAGCGGCGAAAGCGACCTGACCCGCAGCCTCGACACTCATGGGCGTGACGAAATCACCCAACTGTCCCAGCACTTCAACAGCTTCACCGCCAAGCTGCGCCAAGTGGTGAGCCAGTTGCAGGTGTGCGCCAACGCCTTGGGCCAGTCCTCCACCGACCTGGGCAACAACGCCAGCCAGGCCCATGACCGCAGCCAACAGCAATCGCAACAGATGGAACTGGTGGCCACCGCCATCAATGAAGTCACCTATGGCGTGCAGGACGTGGCCAAGAACGCCGAACACGCCGCCAGCGAAATGCGCGATGCCCAGGCCCAGGCGCAACAGGGCCAGGTCAATATCGACGGCAGCCTGAAGCAAATCGACCAACTCTCCAGCACCATCAGCCAGGCGGTGGAAGTGATTCGCACCCTGTCCAGCGAAAGCACCCAGATCGGCGGTGTGCTGGAAGTGATCCGCTCCATCGCCGACCAGACCAACTTGCTGGCCTTGAACGCCGCCATCGAAGCGGCACGTGCCGGCGAGCAGGGTCGCGGGTTCGCCGTGGTCGCCGACGAAGTCCGGCTGCTCGCCCAGCGCACGCAAAAATCCACCGCCGAGATCCAGGCGATGATCGAGCGCCTGCAAGGCCACTCGGAAGCGGCGGTCAAGGTAATCAGCGACAGCCACAGCGCCTCGCAACTGACCATCGAACAAGCGGGCCAGGCCGGTGCCAGCCTCACCGCCATCGGCCAGGCGCTACACAACCTCAACGGCCTGAACGCCTCGATTGCCAGTGCCACGTTGCAACAGGCGCATGTGGTGGAGGACATCAACCAGAACGTCACCCAGGCGGCTGGGCTGTCCCACAGCACGGCATTGGCAGCGGAGCAGTCCAGCGTGGCCAGCGTGCATTTACGCGGCTTGAGCGAACAACTCGACGGCCTCCTGCGCCAGTTCAAAGTCTAAACCTGTCGAGGGCAATACCGTAATCAGCAGGCCTGTTGTGGCCAGCAGGCTTGCTGTGGTGAGCGGGCTTGCCCCGCTCACCACAGCAAGCGCCGCCAACAACAGCCAACGCCTACAAGCGGCCCTCTTTGGTTACAATCACCGCCCTCTCCCACTCCCCCAAGGAACCACCATGTCCGGGCTTGAACTGTTCGCCGCTGCCCTAGGGGTGATTGCTGTCTGGCTGACGGTCAAGCAAAACCCCTGGTGCTGGCCCATCGGGCTGGTGATGGTGTTGCTGTACACCTGGGTGTTCTACGACGTGAAACTCTATTCCGACATGCTGCTGCAGGTGGTCTATGCCGGCCTGCAACTGTATGGCTGGTGGCAGTGGACCCGTGCCGGCGAGGTCAGGCAGGGGCGCCAAGTCACGAGCCTGGGCGTGCCGGCGATCATCACCAGCCTGGCCATCGGCGCGGTGGGCAGCCTGCTGCTCGGCGCCGCCATGGCCCACTGGACCGATGCCGCACAACCCTGGCTCGATGCCGCGCTCACCGGCTTCAGCCTGGTAGCGCAGATGTGGATGGCACAGAAGCGCGTGCAATGCTGGCCGTTGTGGATCGCCGTGGACGTGATCTTCGTCGGGCTGTTCCTCTACAAAGGCCTGTACCTCACCGCCGCACTCTATGCCTTGTTTACCGTGATCGCCGTGCAAGGCTGGCGTGAATGGCGCGCCGACCCGGCGCTGCAACCATGAAGGTGGTGGTACTGGCGGGGCCTGAATCCAGCGGCAAAAGCTGGCTGGCCGCCCAGTTGCACGGGCACTTGGGCGGTGTGATGGTCGGTGAATACGTGCGCTATTTCATCGATCACCATCGGCGCGATACGTGCCTGGCAGATATCCCGGCCATCGCCCACGGCCAACTGGCCTGGGAAGACGCCGCACGCGCCGAGCAACCTCGCCTGCTGATTCTCGACACCCACCTGCTGACCAATAAGCTGTGGAGCCAGACGCTGTTTGGCGACTACCCGGCGTGGCTCGACGATGAACTGTTGGCACGCCATTACGACCTGCACCTGCTGCTTTCGCCGGAAGATGTGGAGTGGACAGCCGATGGCCAACGCTGCCAGCCCGAGTTGGCGGATCGCCGTGCGTTTTTCCAGGGCAGCCTGGACTGGATGCAGCAGCATCAACAGCCGGTGGTGGTGATTGGGGGGGATTGGGAGGCGCGCCGGATCGCGGCGTTTACAGCGGTAGAGCAACTGCTTGCACAACCACTGTAGTAGGGAGCAAGAACTAGGCGTCCCCCTCGCTACTACAGGGAATTGCAGCGCTTAGTAGCCTAGGGACAGGCCCGTGTTACGACGTGGGTCGTTAGCACCATAGAAGCGGTTGTTACCCACCGGCTTGCCACCCAACGCAGGCGCACCTACCAGGATCGCCGCCAAGTGGTTGGCATCCTGCGGCCCGGCAAACGTGTGGCCCCAGCTTTCGAGGAGCTTCTGGGTGTCCGGGCTCACCGCGAAGGTCTCAAGGTTGGTGGTTTGCGGCATCCACTGCTGGTGGAAACGCGGCGCGTCAACGGCCTCCTGGATGTTCATCTTGTAGTCGATCACGTTCAAGATGGTCAGCAGGGTCGCGGTAATGATGCGGCTACCACCCGGCGTCCCCACCACCATCACCGCCTTGCCATCCTTGGTCACGATGGTCGGGCTCATCGACGACAGCGGCGCCTTGCCTGGGGCAATGGCGTTGGCTTCACCCTGCACCAGGCCGTACATGTTAGGTACGCCAACCTTGACGGTGAAGTCGTCCATTTCATCGTTGAGGATCACCCCGGTCTTGCTCGCCATCACGCCGGCGCCGAACCAGTCGTTGAGGGTGTAAGTGACGGAGACCGCATTGCCCCACTTGTCGACGATGGAGTAGTGGGTGGTGTTGTTGCCTTCGTGCGGTGACACACCCGGCTTGATTGCCTGGGAGTCACCGGCCTTTTGCGGCTCAATGGCGTCGCGCAATTTCGCCGCGTAGTTTTTGTCGAGCAGGTGCTCGATCGGGTTCTTCACGAAGTCCGGGTCGCCGAGGTAGCTGTTGCGGTCCACGTAGGCGTGGCGCATGGCTTCGATCTGGTAGTGCAGGCCCTGGGCCGAGTGATAGCCCAGTTCGGCCATCGGGTAGCCTTCGAGGATGTTCATGATCTGGCAGATCACCACACCGCCCGAGCTCGGCGGCGGCGCGGAAACCACGTGGTAACCCCGGTAATCGCACTCGATGGGCGCCAGCTCACGGGTCTTGTATTTGTCGAGGTCTGCCTGGGTGATGATGCCCTTGCCAGCCTGGCTGGAATCCACCAGGGCCTTGGCCACCCAACCTTTATAGAAGCCGTCTGTACCCTTGGCGGAGATTTCCTTGAGGGTCTTGGCCAGGTCTTTCTGCACCAGTTTCTGCCCGACCTGCATCGGCTGGCCGTTGTGCAGGAAGATGCCGCGCATGTCCTTGTCTTTTTCGAACTCACCGGTGGCGGTGTGCAGCAGGTCGATATCCCCTTGCTCCAGGGCGAAGCCGTTTTCAGCCAGCTTGATCGCTGGGGCAATCACCTGGGCGCGCTTGAGGGTGCCGTACTTGCTCAGGGCCAGTTCCATGCCGGACACGGTGCCAGGCACGCCGACAGCCAGGTGGCCCTTGGCACTCAGGCCTTCGATGACGTTGCCATCCTTGTCCAGGTACATATTGGCGGTGGCAGCCAGTGGGGCTTTTTCGCGGAAGTCGAGGAAGGTCTTGCGCCCGTCCGCCAGTTGCACGGTCATGAAGCCGCCGCCGCCCAGGTTACCCGCCGCCGGGTACACCACCGCCAGCGCGTAGCCCACGGCCACGGCCGCGTCCACCGCGTTGCCGCCCGCCTTGAGGACATCCACGCCGACATGAGTTGCCAAATGCTGGGCCGTCACCACCATGCCATTTTCACCGGCCACCGGGGCCTGGGAAGCGGCCTGTACACCACTGACCGTCAACACCAGTGCAGTGGCAATCAAGGTACGGCTAAAGGGTTGGTATTTCATCCATGGCTACTCTAGTTATTGAGACGCACCAAAATAGCCCGTGGGAGATGTAATCCCCAGCGCAATGGCGTTTTTATTACAGAACTTGTCGGTCATGGAACGGACCGAAAAAAGGCCATGCTATATTTCGCGCCCTGACTGTCGTGCAAGGCGCTTTGACATGGTGATCAAGAAGACCGGTATCCGTGCCCAACAGGCCGACCAGACCCGTGCGCGCATCCTGCAGGCGGCGGTCAAAGTATTCACCCGCGACGGCTACTCCGGCGGGCGCGTCGATACCATCTCCAAGGAAGCCGACTCCAACGACCGCATGCTCTATTACTACTTCGCCAGCAAGGAACACCTGTTCGTCTGCGTGCTGGAACACATCTACGAGCAATTCAACCAAGCCGAAAGCAAGCTCAAGCTGGACCTGGATGCGCCGGTGCAGGCCTTACGCGACTTGGTGGCGTTTATCTGGAACTACTACGTCAAGCACCCCGAGTTCGTGGCGATCCTGAGCATCGAAAACCTGCACCAGGGCAAGCACGCCAAGCAGTCGGGGGAGATTCGCAGGCTGTCAGGTGAAGCGGTGGGCGTGCTACGCCCGATCATCGAAGCAGGCCAGGCCCAGGGCCTGTTCCGCCAGGAGGTGGACCTCAAGCACGTGTACTTGATGATCGCTTCGCTGTGCTACTTCTATAACTCCAACCGCCATACCCTCAGCTCGTTCCTGGGTGAAGACCTGACGAACAAAGGGCAGCAGCAGGATTGGCTGGTGTTTATCAGCGATTTGGTGCTGCGGGGCGTCACTCCCTCACTGTAGAAACCTCCCACATTTTTTACCCTTGTTGTGTCAGTGGGTTCCGGGGTTAGCGCGCAGGTGCGCCACCGTCTGCTCCAGGCCCTTCCAAACCGGCGCATTCGGCGCAAATTTGCCGCGCAGATACGCGACCAAATCCGCTACCTGGCGATTGGACAAACTGTCCTTGAACCCCGGCATATACCCCAGATCCCGGGTCGCCGGGTTGCTGATACCTTGCAGGATCACCTTGATCAAATTGTCCGGCTGATCGCTAAACACATTGGTATTGGTCGCCAGTGACGGACTTACCCCAAACAACTTCGGCCCCAGGCCATCAGCATGACAGGCCTTGCACGACCCTTCGAACACGCGACGGCCATTGGGGTTTGGCACCGTAGCCACCACCTGCACCTGGGCAGCCGCCTCGCCATTCAACGACGCCAGGTACACCGCCATCGCGCGGATATCCGCCTTGGGCAATTTCGCCAGTTCACTCACCACCGGTCCCATCGGCCCCGCCGCCACACCGTGGGCGTCGGAATACCCGGTGCTCAGATACGTGAACAGTTGATCCTCGGTCCACGGCGTCGGCGCCTTGGACAACCCCGTCAACGCCGGCGCCTCCCAGCCGTCCACCACCCCACCGGCCAGAAACGCCTTGCCGCCCTTCTGCGCGCCCATCAAGTTGCGCGGCGAATGGCAGGCAGCGCAATGGCCCAGGCCATTGACCAGGTAATTGCCGCGATTCCACTGCTCGCTGCGCTCGGGCTGCACGGTGATTTCGCCGCGCCGCAGATTCAACGCATTCCACCCCGCCATCAACGGCCGCAGACTGAACGGAAAGCGCAGCGCATTCGCCGTCGCTGCCTGGCTCACCGGCGCCTGGGACATCAGGTACGCATACAGCGCCTGCATGTCGGCATCGTTGATATTGCGAAACGCCGTGTAGGGAAACGCCGGGTACAAATTGCGCCCGTCGCGGCCAATGCCGTCGCGCATCGCTCGCTCGAAGGCCGGGTACGACCAGGCGCCGATGCCCGTCTGCACGTGCGGCGTGATATTGCTGCTGTACAGAGTGCCGAAGGGTGTTTCCATGGCTAACCCACCGGCATTGGTCGCACCACCGGGCGCCGTGTGGCACACCGCGCAGTCCCCCAGTGCCGCCAATAAACGCCCGCGTTCCAGGGTCGCCTTGGACCAAGTGCCTGCACTGGGCGGTGCGATGGGCGCGATTGCACTGTGAAACGGCCACGCCGTGGCCAGCACGGCGCCCAAGGTCGCGAACAGTGCGCCGAACCACCATTTACGGCGTTTGTGCGGCGACTTGGCCGGCTCGCCCAAGGTGCCGGCATTCAATGCCGCCAACACCCGCTCCGGGGTGATCGGCAACTCGCGAAAACGAATCCCGGTGGCGTCATAGATCGCATTGGCAATCGCCGCCGCGCTGGGTACCGACGCCGACTCACCGGCGCCCATGGGCGGCTGGTCCTGGCGCGGCATCATCAGCACGTCGATCTGCGGCACTTCGGGGAACGTCAGGATCGGGTAACCGCCCCACTCTTTGCTGGCCACCGTCGACTCTTCAAAGGTCACACGCTCCTTGAGCACGCGGCTGGTGGACTGGATCACGTTGCCGTGGATTTGATGCTGCACCCCTGCCGGGTTGATCATCATCCCTGCGTCATGGCCGATCACCACCCGCGTCACCGACACATCGCCGGTGTGCTTGTCGATGGCCACGTCCGCGACCCACGCCGCCCAGGCCGCGCCGAAACCGGGGAACTTGCTGTGGATGTAGCGCGCGTAGGCAAAGCCACGACCACGCAGCAGGTGATCCTCATTGGCGGTTTGCATCGGCGCGGTGCGCGGTGCCCAGTTGGCGCGTTCGGCGGTGGACTTGACCAAGTCAATAGCGCGTTCGTCCTTGAGGTAACGCAGGCGGTATTCCACCGGGTCGACGCCGGCGGCGAAGGCCAGTTCGTCGATATAGGACTCGTGGGCGAAGGTGTTGGGCAGCGCCGACACGCCGCGCATCCACGAAGCACGCACAATGGGCGCCATGTCGTTGATGGTCACGCGCAGGTTGTCGATGTCGTAGGGCGGGATCGAGGTGCGATCGCCCATCTCGAACATCGCCGCCACCGGCTCGACGCGGCCGGTGAGCAGCAGCGCCAGGGTCGGCGCGCCGTTGGACGGGTAGCTGGTTTCAAAGTCATAGGCGGCGATGCTGCCGTCGGCATTCAGGCCGCCATCCACGTCCATCAGTTGCGCAGTGCCCTTGGGTTCCCACAGATGTTCCTGTTCGCGGGTCAGTTGCACACGCACCGGCTTGCCCACGGCACGCGACAGCAGCAAGGCGTCGGCGCACACGTCATCGGCACAGTTGCGTCCGTAGCAACCGGCGGCCTCCATGCGGATCACGTCGATCAGCGCTTCATCGCACTCCAGCAACCAGGCCAGGTCGGCACGCAGCAGGTGTGGGTTCTGGCTGCCGGACCACACGCGGCTGCCCGTGGGCTGATAATCGGCGACACCGCAGGACGGGCCGATGGAGCCGTGCATCTGGTACGGCCACAGGTACGTGCGCGGCATGCGCTGGGCAGCATTGGCCAGGGCTTCGTCGACCTTGCCCTGGTCAAGTACAGTGCGGCGCACGCGGGGGTTGTCGCGGATGGCCCGCTCCACATCACTCATGTCCGGCAATGCGTGGTTCCAGGGCTTCCACTGCACCTGCAGCGCTTGGGCGGCCTTGATAGCCTGCTCTTCACGCAGCGCCACCACGCCGACAAAATCACGGATCACCACCACCGCGACAATCCCGGGGATATGCGCAATCGACGCCTCGTCCACACTCAGCAGGCTGTTGCCAACGAACTCCCCGCAGTCCAGGCCGGCATACGGCGGGCGAATCACCCGGCCGTGCAGCATGTGCGGCACGCGCATATCGTGCACATAGGTCAACTCGCCGGTGGCCTTGCCCGGGATATCCACCCGCGCCGCGCCCTTGCCCACCAGGCGGTAATCGTCGATGGCCTTCAAGGGTGCGTCGCCGCTGATGTGCAGTTGATCGTGCTGGCCGCTGACCAACGCCGCGTACGTGGTGCTACGCCCGTCCGCCGCCTGGATCACGCCGGCGTCTACCTTAAGGCTGGCCGTGCTGACGCCCCAGCGCCCCGCCGCACGGGCCAGCAAAAAGCGCCGCGCCTCGGCCGCCGCGTTACGCAGTGGCACCGCCGAGATCTGCAAGGTCGCGCTGGCAATGGTCGCACCCTGGTTGGGCACGCGCTCGGTGTCGCCGAGCACCATCTTCACCTGCTCAAGCGTCAGGTCCAGTTCTTCGGCGACGATCTGCGCCAGCGACGTACGAATGCCGGTGCCCAGGTCTACGTGACCGTTGAACGCATACACCAGGCCGTCATCGTTCACTGCGATAAACAGCCCCAGCTCCCTGGGTTTCACCGTGGGCGTGCCGCCCTTGGCCACCGGTCCCGACGGCGGCAGCACGTCGTCGACGATCAATAAAACACCGGTCTTGGCCAGCCATTGGTCTCGGGAAAGGCTCATGACCGTCCCTCCGCACCCAGGAGGCGCGCGGCTCGCAGCACCGCCCGCAGGATTTCGATATGGGTACCGCAGCGGCAGAGGTTGCCCGACAGTTCATTGCGGACCTGGACTTCGCTGGGGTTGGGATTACGGTCGAGCAAAGCCTTGGCGGTCATGATCATGCCGTTGAGGCAGTAGCCGCATTGTGCGGCCTGCTCATCGATAAACGCCTGCTGCACCGGATGCGGCGCCTGGCGTGTGCCCAGGCCTTCGAGGGTGACAATCTCGCGCCCCACGGCGCCCGACAACGGGAACACACAGGCACGGGCCGCCACACCATCGATGATCACGGTACAGGCACCGCACTCCCCCAGGCCGCAGCCGTACTTGGGGCCGTTGAGTGCCAGGTCATTGCGCAGCACCAGCAACAGCGGGGTATCCGCCATGGCCGTGACCTCGTTGGGCTGGCCGTTAACCTTAAGCGTTACCGTGGTGTGCTGGCTGATCATGCGCTTCGCCTGTGACAGTTGATGAAGTGCCCACTACACCAAATAGTCAAAAAAAAGCGTCGCGCACCTGGGGCCTCGCGACACACTCGACTGATGAAGTGGCTACTACACGAACCTAGAGCAAAAACGGTGCCAGGGATGATTACTCCTGGGGATCGTCGATCATCTTGCGCAGCAGAAACAACACCGCCACCCGTTCGGCGGGGTTGAGGTTGCTCATGGTCAATTCGCTGATCTGCGCAGCGCGGGGCGCGGTTTGTGCGACCAGTTCGGCACCGCTGGCAGACAGGTCGACCACCACTTTGCGCTTGTCCTGCGGGTCGGGCTCCAGGCTGATCAGCGCCTTGGCCTTGAGCCGTTCGACGATGCCACGAATAGTCGCCTGGTCCACCGCGGTGGCCTTGACCAGCTCGGTGAGGGAACTTGCACCGTGATCGCGCAGTGCGCACAAGGTGACGAACTGCACGGCGGTAAGCTGGGAGTCGCCGACATTCTGCTGAAAGATCGCCAGGTGGCGCTGATAGGCCTTGCGCAACAGGTGGCCAACTTGCTCAGAGAAAACGTAGGAATCAGGCACGGCGGGCTCGGCGGGTGATTAACAATGGGAAGGCATATTACCGCTGTAGGAGCGAGCTTGCTCGCGAAGGTCGTGAACGATAACGCGGGGAATCTGACTCCCCGCAATCCTCTCGGTTTTTTCGCGAGCAAGCTCGCTCCTGCAAACGGGCCTCAGCGGGCCAGGGACGCTGGTGGGGCTACTACATCCCCGCCCATCACCACCGCCTCGTCATCCAGGTAAACATCACAATTGCGCAGCGGGATATCCAGGTGGCACGGCGTCTTGCGCGTACCGCCCACCTCGGTGTTCGGCCCGGTGGAGAACAGGAAATTACCGTAGAACGCCCGTGCGTCCATGCACATCCCGTCGTTCTTATCGTGCAGGCCCATCGCCGTCCACTGCGCCCGCGGCTGCAACCCCCAGCCGATATGGGAGATGCCGTACACCTCGGGATCCTTGAAGTACTTCATGTAGTCGCGCAGGTACTCGGCCTCGAAACCGCCGTGAATCCTGGTGATGAAGCCCTTCTCGATCTCCAGGGTGATCTTCTCGCGGGTATAGGTCTTGAACGGCAGCAGGATATCGCCGATGTCCAGCACCAGTACGCCTTCAGCGGTTTCTTCGTTGGGCCAGGAGAACAGAAAACCGCTGGGCCAGTGGTCCCAACGCCCCGGCTCGTCGGCAAAACCGTACTCGGTCACCGACGGGTATTGCCCCAACGCTGCACGAAAATCGCTGCCGGCGCGGGATTTGACGTGGATCGAGCGCGCCTTTTTCAGCAGTTGTTCGGCAGCCAGCACGCGCACCTTGTCGGCTTCGGTGGGCAGCATGCGCGCCAGCACTTCCGGTGGCTCCACCGCCAGCAGGATGCGCGTGCCGGTCTTGAGGATCTGCTCCTGCTCAGGTGAATGCAGCAGCATCATGGTGTCGACAATCAGGTCGGCGGCCTCCAGGGCGCGCTGGGCGGCAAGGTTGCCGGTGAGCGCGGTATCGCCACAGTAGGCGGTCATGTCATTGCCCATCGCCGTCGGGTGGTTGAACGAAGGCAGCTCGACGGCATACACCTTGGCCCCCAGACGCTGCGCGGCATCCATCGCGGCGCGCACGGTGCGTGGGTCGGAGTAATGGCTCTTGAGCACGGCAACGCTTTGGCTCGGGTCAACCTTGGACAGCGTGAGCACGTGCTCAAACATCTGGGTCAGTTCGCAATCGCTTACGGGCATTTTTTCGGTCTCCTGTGGGGCTGCACCAAGTTCAGGCACTGCGCTTCACTCTAGTGCATTTATATAGCGTATACACCAGTTAATAACGATAAGACCTGAATTGCAGACGGACTGCAAGCACCAGGCCAAAGCGTTACCATTCCACACAAATCCAGTATTTACTGGATAAAAGTGGTTACACAGAACGAATAAGGCTCAAAAAAGATTTTTTATCCAGACCCTTCCCATTTGAAAAAATGAGCGTATACACTTTAAAAACCTTGCGGACTGACGCCGCCGAAAATCAAAAAAGAAAGAGGATCACGCCCCATGGGAAGCACACAAAAAATCGCCATCGTCGGTGCCGGCCTGGGCGGCGCCGCTGCAGCCACGCTGTTGCAGCAAGCCGGTTTTGACGTGGACATCTACGAACAGGCGCCGGAGTTCTCCCGCCTGGGTGCCGGGATCCACATGGGCCCCAATATCATGAAAATCTTTCGCCGCATGGGCATCGAAAAACAGCTGGACCTGATGGGCTCCCACCCTGAGCACTGGTTCAGCCGTTGCGGCGAAAGCGGCGACTACCTCTCGCGAATTCCCCTCACCGGCTACGGCGCGTCCTATATCACCGTGCACCGGGGCGACCTGCATGCCCTGCAGATGTCCACCCTCAAGCCCGGCACCCTGCACTTCAACAAGCGCCTGGAAACCCTCGAAGAAACCGACACCCAGGTGCGCCTGACCTTCGCCGACGGCGAGGTGACCTACGCCGACATCGTGATCGGCGCCGACGGCATCAACTCCAAGATCCGCGAAGAACTGCTGGGCGTGGAAAAACCGCTGTACAGCGGCTGGGTCGCGCACCGGGCGCTGATCCGTGGCGACCAATTGGCCAAGTACGACCTGAAGTTCGAAGACTGCATCAAGTGGTGGACCGAAGACCGTCACATGATGGTCTACTACACCACCGGCCGGCGCGACGAGTACTACTACGTGACCGGCGTACCCCACGCCGAATGGGACTTGCAGGGCGCGTTCGTCGACAGCAGCCGTGAAGAGATGTTCGACGCCTTCAAGGGCTACCACCCCACCGTGCAGGCGCTGATCGAGTCCACCGAAAGCGTGACCAAATGGCCGCTGCGCAACCGCAACCCGTTGCCGCTGTGGAGCCGTGGTCGCCTGGTATTGCTAGGCGATGCCTGCCACCCGATGAAACCGCACATGGCCCAAGGCGCCGGCATGGCCATCGAAGACGCCGCCATGCTCACCCGATGCCTGCAGGAAACCGGGATCAGCGACTACCGCACTGCGTTCCAACTCTACGAAGCCAACCGCAAGGAGCGCGCGTCCCGCGTGCAGGCCGTGTCCAACGCCAACACCTGGCTGCGCACCCAGGAAGACCCGGCCTGGGTCTACGGCTATGACCTCTACGCCCAAGAGCTGAAATCGGGGGTGGCCGCGTGAGCAGCTTTCTCTACGGCGGCAACGTCCAGGCCAACGGCATTCGCCAGCACTACCTGCGCTACGGCGGCAAAGGCCCGGCGTTGATCCTGATCCCGGGCATCACCAGCCCGGCGATCACCTGGGGCTTTGTGGCCGAGCGCCTGGGCGAACAGTTCGACACGTATGTGCTGGATGTGCGCGGTCGCGGTTTGTCATCCACCGGCCCGGCGCTGGATTACAGCGCCGACACCTGCGCCGAAGACATCGGCGCACTGGCCGACGCGCTTGGCTTAAACAGTTATCACCTGATGGGGCATTCGATGGGCGCGCGCTTTGCCGTGCGCAGTGCGGTCAAGCACCCCCACGGCGTCAACCGTGTGGTGTTGATCGACCCGCCCGTGTCCGGCCCCGGCCGCCGTGAATACCCGAGCAAGCTGCCGTGGTACGTCGACTCCATCCGCCAAGCCTTGGCCGGCATGGACGCCGAAGCGATGCGCGCCTTCTGCGCCACCTGGACCGAGGAACAGCTGCAATTGCGCGCCGAATGGCTGCACACCTGTTATGAGCCGGCCATCGTGCGCGCCTTCAAGGACTTCCACGCGGTGGATTTCCACCAGGACCTGCCCCACCTCAAGGCCCCTGCCCTGCTGATGGTGGCCGGGCGTGGCGGCGTGATTCTCGACCAGGACATTGCCGAGATCCAGGATTTGCAGCCGTCCATCAAGGTCGCGTCCGTGCCGAATGCCGGGCACATGATCCCGTGGGATGACCTGGAAGGGTTCTTCCACGCCCTCGGCGATTTCCTCACAGCACAATAACGGAGACCACCATGCACAAGCCTTACCGCATCGGCCAGATCGTGCCGAGTTCCAACACCACCATGGAGACCGAGATCCCGGCGATGCTCACCGCACGCCAGGCAATCCGCCCCGAGCGCTTTACCTTTCACTCCAGCCGCATGCGCATGAAGCAAGTGCGCAAGGAAGAACTGGCCGCTATGGATGGTGAGTCCGACCGCTGCGCCGTCGAGCTGTCCGACGCCAAGGTCGATGTGCTGGGTTACGCGTGCCTGGTGGCGATCATGGCCATGGGGCTGGGCTACCACCGCAACTCCGAGCAACGCCTGCGCAAGGCCACCGCCGACAATGACGCCAACGCCCCGGTGATCACCAGCGCCGGCGCGCTGATCGAAGGCCTGAAAGTCATGGGCGCCAAACGCATCGCCATTGTTGCGCCGTACATGAAGCCCCTGACCGAACTGGTGGTGAACTACATCCGCGAAGAAGGTTTTGAGGTGGTGGACTGGCGCGCCCTGGAGATCCCCGATAACCTCGAAGTGGCCCGCCACGACCCGGCCAACCTGCCGGCGATTGTCGCCGGGATGAACCTGGAAGGCGTGGATGTGATCGTGCTCTCGGCGTGCGTGCAGATGCAGTCGCTGCCGGTGGTGGCGAAGGTCGAGGCGCAAACCGGCAAACCGGTGCTCACGGCGGCCATCGCCACCACCTACGCCATGCTCAAGGCGCTGGACCTGGAACCCATCGTTCCCGGCGCCGGAGCGCTGCTCTCCGGCGCTTATTAAATGGTTTTGTGGTGAGCCCACTTTTATGGTGAGCGGGCTTTTGTGGTGAGCGGGCTTGCCCCGCGCTGGAGTGCGCAGCGCTCCCGCTTTTTTGGGGCCGCTTCGCAGCCCAGCGCGGGGCAAGCCCGCTCACCACAGCAAGCCCGCTCACCACAGCAAGCCCAGTCACCACAGGATAAGTGCACGGTCCAACAATGAGGGTTGAACAGATGAACGACCAATCCGCCGACGCCAACTACCAAGGCGTCTGGGGCAACCGCATCGGCTTCGGCAAAAAGGCCGCACTGCTGATGATCGATTTCATGCAGGGCTACACCACCGAAGGCGCGCCGCTGTTTGCACCGGGCGTGGTCAGCGCCGTGGCCGAAAGCGTCGAATTGCTGGCCTGCGCACGGCAGCACGGGATTGCGGTGGTGCACACCAATATCCGCTACCATCCCGGCCATTTCGTCGATGGCGGGATCTGGGTCAAGAAGGCCCCGGTGATGAAAGACATGGTCGAAGGCAACCCGCTGGCGGCGTTCTGCGCCGAGGTACTGCCGTTGACCGATGAAGTGGTGATCACCAAGCAGTACGCCAGCGCGTTTTTCGGCAGCAGCCTGGCCTCGATGCTTCATGCACAGGGCATCGACACCGTGGTGCTGGCTGGCTGCTCCACCAGCGGTTGCATCCGTGCGACGGCGGTGGATGCCGTACAACACGGGTTCCGGACCATCGTCGTGCGTGAATGCGTCGGCGATCGACACCCGGCGCCCCATGAAGCCAACTTGTTCGACATCGACAGCAAGTACGGCGACGTGGTGGGCAAGCAGGAGGCAATGAGCCAATTCAGGGAGCAATAAGGTTTTACAAGAACCGCGCCATAGAGCGCGGCACGCACCTACAACAACTGCCGGCTGTATAAAAAAACCATAAGTCACCGCCAGGAGACACCCGATGCCCATTGCGAATGCAGCGCCCGCGACCACGGTCGCCGACCCGGTCAACACGCTTTACCACAAGATCACCTGGAAGCTGATTCCCTTCCTGTGCTTCTGCTATCTGGCTGCGTACCTGGACCGGATCAACATCGGCTTCGCCAAGCTGCAGATGCTCGATCAACTGCAATTTAGCGAAACCGCGTTCGGCCTCGGCGCCGGCCTGTTCTTTGTCGGCTACATCATCTTTGAAGTGCCAAGCAACCTGGTACTGGAGCGGGTCGGCGCGAAGATCTGGATCGCGCGCATCATGATCACCTGGGGCCTGCTGTCGGCCTGCACCATGCTGGTCACCTCCACCACTCAGTTCTACATTCTGCGTTTCCTGCTCGGCGCCGCCGAGGCTGGCTTCCTGCCGGGTGTGCTGTATTACCTGACCACCTGGTTTCCCACCCACCGCCGCGGGCGCATCATCGCGCTGTTCATGATCGGTCTGCCGCTGTCCAGTGTGATCGGCGGCCCGCTGTCCGGCTGGATCATGGGTCATTTCGACCACATCGGCGGCCTGCGCGGCTGGCAGTGGTTGTTCCTGATCGAAGCGGTACCCAGCGTGTTGCTCGGTGTGCTGACCTTCTGGGCACTGCCCAACAGTTACCAGCAAGCCAAATGGCTGTCGGATGAAGAAAAAGCCTTGCTGGAAAGCGAATTGCGCAAGGACGACGCCGAGAGCACTGGCAGCAAGCACAGCTTGCGCGACGGTTTCTTCAACCTCAAAGTGTGGATGCTCGGCGGTATCGACTTCTCGATCCTGCTCAGCGCCTACGCGATGGGTTTCTGGATGCCGACCTTTATCCGCAACGCCGGCGTCACCGACACCTTTCATATCGGCGTACTCACCGCGCTGCCAAGTGTGGCCGCGTTGCTGGGCATGCTGCTGATCAGCGCCAGCTCCGACAAACACCGCGAACGCCGCTGGCACATCATCGTGCCGTTTTTCATCGGCGCGGCAGCGATGGCCACCAGCACCTTCTTTACCCATAACGTCGCCGCCACCGTGGCCCTGTTTGCCATTGCATCGGCGGCGATCATTGGCGCCGTACCGGTGTTTTTCAGCCTGCCGGCGACCTTCCTCAAAGGCACCGCAGCGGCCACCGGTTTTGCCCTGGCGTGCTCGGTGGCGAATATCGCCGGGCTGGTGAGCAACTCGTTGATGGGGGTGGCGATTGACATCACTGGCAGCAGCGCTGGCGCCCTGTGGTTCTTTGCCGGCTGCTTGATTCTCAGCAGTTTGCTGGTCATCGCCTTGCCGGCGAAACTGGTCAACCGTTAATCAGCACTGGCCTACAAAAAGAATGGCGCTAGAATCAGCGCCATTCTTCGTTAGCCTTCCTGATACGAGCCCCTTCATGAGCTTTGATTTCGACACGATCCACCCCCGCCTCGGCACCGGCAGCACCAAGTGGAACCGCTACCCGGCCGATGTGTTGCCGATGTGGATCGCCGACATGGACATCGCTGCGCCGCCCGCCGTGTTGCAGGCCCTGCATGAGCGCCTGGACCAGCAGATCCTCGGCTACAGCGTGGCTGGCCCGGATGTGCGCGAGGCCATCATCGCCGACCTGTGGGCCAAGTACGCCTGGCGCGTGCAGCCTGAAGATCTGCTGTTTCTGCCCGGCGTCGAGCCTGGCTTCAACATGGCGTTGCACGCCTTTGTACAGCCAGGCCAGCCGGTGGTATTGCAAACCCCCAACTATCGGCCGATTCGCCTGGCACCGGGGCACTGGAACCTGCCGCGCATCGAAGTGCCGTTCGAGTTGATCGACGCTGAATACATCACGCCCATGCCCCTCATGCGCCAAGCCTTGACCGGCGCCGGCGCACTGCTGCTGAGCAACCCGCACAATCCCATGGGCAAGGTCTTCCCCCGTGAAGAACTGCTGGCCGTGGCCACTGCCTGCCTGGACAACGGCGCGCTGATCATCAGTGACGAGATCCACGCCGAGTTGTGCTTCGATGGCCGCCGCCACATCCCCACCGCCAGCCTCAGCCCGGAAATCGCGCAACGCACCATCACCCTGATGTCGGCGAGCAAGGCCTATAACGTCGCCGGTTTGAAGACCTGCTTTGCAGTGATCCAGAACACCGAGATCCGCGAGCGGTTCAACCACGCCCGTTGCGGCATGGTCGACAGTGTCAGCCCCTTGGGCCTGGAAGCCACCCGCGCAGCCTACAGCCAGTGCGGCGACTGGCTCGACGCATTGAAGGTGTACCTGCAAGCCAACCGCGATTACCTGCTCGATGCCGTGCAGACACGCCTGCCCGGCGTGGTGATGCATGCACCGCAAGGCACCTTCCTGGCGTGGCTCGATTGCAGCGCCCTGGGCCTGGATGACCCACAGCAATTTTTCCTCGAACAGGCCAAGGTAGGGTTGAGTGCGGGGATCGAATTTGGCGATGACAGCCAGCAGTTCGTGCGCCTGAATTTCGGCTGCCCGAGGGCGATGCTGCAAGAGGGTTTACAGCGCATGGAACGCAGTTTGCGCAACCGCTGAGGCGCGCAAAAAATGGCCCCCGCTGCAATGGCGGGGGCTGGGGTTTACAGCTTGGCGATGGACACTTCGGTGGACTTCACAAAGGCAATCACTTCACTGCCGATTTTCAATTCCAGGTCACGCACCGAGCGGGTGGTGATCACCGACGTCACGATGCCCGACGCGGTTTGCACGTCGATTTCCGACACCACTTCCCCCAGCAGAATTTCCTTGATCACGCCTTTGAACTGGTTGCGCACGTTGATCGCTTTAATGGTCATGTCGGCTTTCCTTTTGGCTGTTGGGTCAATCCGCACGAATGCGCAGGCCCTCAAAGTGCGCTATCCGGGATGACATTAAAAGGAATATATATCTATTTATTTATTCCATATAGATATATACAACTGTTGCCCAACCAACAGCCGATCAACAATTTGCTCGCCCGCGTAGCAGCTGTCGAGCCTTGGCGAGGCTGCGTGGCGTACGTATTGACACCCTGCGATCTGTGGGGCGCCAACGCAGCTCGCTTGCGCTCGACAGCTGCTACGACCCGAAACTTGCGGTTGCCCGGTGAGAGTCAAGACGGTATCTACGCGCGGGGGGGGGGTGGTGTGCGATGGCTTTGGCATAGAGACTGCATATTCCTTAAAAGCATGATGGAGCATGCCGATTCAGTTTTCTGAATATAAGAAAAAGCCCTCTCTCAACGCCTTGTCCGGAGCTGTTCCATGAAACCCTTCACCCTTCGCCTGCTGGGCGCCTGCGCCCTGGTCCTGAGCCTGCAACCGCTGGTCCAGGCCGCTGAAACCGCACCTGCCGAAGTCAACCTCGACTACGCCTACTATTCGCCGGTCAGCCTGGTGCTCAAGCATTTCGGTTGGCTGGAACAATCCCTGCCGAATACCAAGGTCGGCTGGGTCTTGAGCCAAGGCAGCAACCGCTCGCTGGAGTACCTCAACAGCGGCGGCGTGGACTTCGCCTCGTCCGCCAGCTTGTCTGCCGTGTTGAGCCGGGCCAACGGCAGTCCGATCAAATCGGTGTATGTCTACAGCCGCGCCGAATGGACCGCCCTGGTGGTGCGCAAGGATTCGCCGCTCAACAGCGTCGCCGATCTGAAAGGCAAGAAGATCGCCGCCACCAAAGGCACCGACCCGTACCTGTTCACCCTGCGTAGCCTGCAACAGGCAGGACTGAAAAAGGACGACGTGGAGCTGGTGCACCTGCAACACCCGGACGGCCGCACCGCCCTGGAAAAAGGCGACGTAGACGCCTGGGCCGGCCTCGACCCGCACATGGCCGCCAGTGAAATCCAGGCCGGTTCGCGCCTGTTGTACCGCAATAAGGACTTCAACAGCTACGGCGTGGTCAGCGTCACCGAGCAGTTTGCCAAGGCGCATCCGCAAACCATCACCACAGTGCTCGGCGCCTATGAAAAAGCCCGCGACTGGGCAGTGAAGCACCCGGATGAGTTCGCCAAACTGCTGGCGGATGAATCCGGCCTGCCATTGGCGGTGGCCAAGCTGCAACTGTCGCGCACCGACCTGAGCACACCGTTCCTGAGCAGCAAGGATGTGGTTGCATCCAAAGCGGCGGCGCCGATTCTGGTGTCTGAAGAACTGGTGCGCCGTGGGGTGAATGTGGACCAAGTGATCGACCAGTTGATCGATACCTCGTTCGGCCACTAAGGAGCGCGTGATGACCAGCAAAAGCCAAGCATTGCCCCTTCCCGTGCCGGTCGCGGTCAACCGCAGCGCCTGGCCCAGGCGGCTCAAGGGCCTGGTGCTGCCGGCCGCGATCTTGCTGATCCTCGAAGTCGTGGTGCGCGTGGGTTGGCTGCCGTCCTACCAGATGCCGGCGCCGAGCGAGATCGCCGTTACCCTCGGCGAGCTGGCCGAAGGCGCGCTGTGGAAACACATCAGCGCCAGCCTGGGACGAGTGCTGCTGGGCTTTGCCATTGGCGCCAGCCTCGCACTGGTGTTCGCCGCCTGGGTCGGTTTGAGCCGAGAAGCCGAGGCGTACCTGGAGCCGACCTTCGCCGGCCTTCGTTCGATCCCAAGCCTGGCCTGGGTACCGCTGTTGCTGCTGTGGCTGGGCATCGATGAAACCTCAAAGATCGTGCTGATCGCCATTGGCGCGTTTTTCCCGGTGTACCTCAATGGTGTCGCGGCGATTCGCGATATCGACCGCAAGTTGGTGGAAGTCGGGCAGATGTACGGTTTCAGTCGGCGCCGCCTGGTGCGGCGCATCCTGCTGCCCGCCGCCCTGCCCGGCCTGTTTACCGGTTTGCGCAGTGGCTTGAGCCTGGCATGGATGTTCCTGGTGGCTGCCGAATTGATTGCGGCCACCAAGGGCTTGGGTTATCTGCTCAGCGATGGGCGAGAAACGTCGCGGCCCGATATCGTGCTGGCGGCGATCATCGTGTTGGCGTTACTGGGCAAGCTCACCGATGGCCTGCTGGCGGCGCTGGAGAAACGCTGCCTGGTCTGGCGCGACACGTTTACCGGCCAGGAGCAATGAACATGCAGCCGTTATTGGACATTCACGTCGCGCGTAAAAGCTTCGCCGACACCACCGTACTCAACGACGTGCGCCTGGCTCTGCAACCGCGTGAAGCCGTCAGCCTGCTGGGCCCCAGCGGTTGCGGAAAAAGCACCTTGCTGCGCATCGTCGCCGGGTTGGAAACCGACTTCCAGGGCCAGTTGCGCAGCCCCGACGGCGAGGTGGCGTTTGTGTTCCAGGAGCCTCGGCTGATGCCCTGGCTCACCGTGGAGCAGAACATCGGCTTCAGCGATGACCGCCATTACGACAAGGGCTGGGTCACGCAGTTGATCGAGGAAGTCGGCCTCACGGGCTTCGCCCAGGCGCTGCCCAAGGCGTTGTCCGGCGGCATGGCGCAACGGGTGGCTATCGCACGCGGCCTGTATTCACGCCCGCAGGTGCTGTTGCTCGATGAACCGTTCAGCGCGGTGGATGCGTTTACCCGCATGAAACTGCAGGACTTGCTGCTGCAACTGGCCGAACACCATGCCATTGCGTTATTGCTGGTGACCCATGATGTAGATGAGGCGCTGTACCTGAGTGACCGCGTGCTGGTGATGGGCAACCGGCCGAGCAGCATTCGCCAGGAACTGGCGGTAGATCTGCCGCACCCTCGGGACCGGCGCGATCCGCTGCTGGCGCAGCTCAAGGCCTTGGCCCTGACCGAGTTGCAGCGGGCGCATGTGATATAAACCTGTAGCGAGGGCCCGTCACGCCAGTTTCTGACGCAAGGTCACCCAGTAGCGCGTCCGCGCCTGCACCTCCAACCCCAGGGTCGAGGCCAGCAGGTTGAGGACGCGATCTGTATCGTCCAGGCGAAAACTGCCGGTCACCCGCATCGCCTCAAGACGAGGCTCCCAGCGCAACACACCCGGACGATAGCGCTCCAACTCCCGCAGAAAATCCCCCAACGGCTGATTCTGCGCGGTCAACACACCGTCGCGCCAACCCAGTTGCAGCACATCAAAGGGTACCCAGGCGCCCAGCCCGCTGACCTTGAGCGGCGCTTGTTGCCCGGCCTGCAAGGTCGCGATTTGGCCATTCAGATCCCGCACCTGCACTGCGCCCTTGAGCACCGACACCAGGCAACCGGACGCCAGCTGCCGCACGCACAGTTCAGCCTGGCTCAGCCGCAGTTCACCGTAGCGGGTGTGCACGGTCATCGCCGCCGTGCCCGGCACGGTCAACGCCAGTTCACCATCGAGCAAGGTAATGCGGCGCTGTGCCAGGTCCACATCTACCGCCGTGGCGGTGTTGAGTTGCAGGCTGGCGCCGTCAGCCAGCGGCACGCGCTTGCGCTCGCCGGTGGCGGTGTGCAGGTCGGCACGCCAGGCCTCGATAGGCAACTGGCGGCTGATCAGCCATGCGGTCGGCACCAGCGCCGCCACGCCCAATGCGCGCTTGAGCACCGCACGCCGCCCAGGTTGCGGGCGGTCGAGGCTGGCCATTGCCAGGGCCTGGGGCAAACTGCTGAAACGCTGGCGCAGGGATTGGGCTTTCTGCCAGGTCTGTTCGTGCTGCGGATGGCTGTCGCGCCAGTGCTGCAAGGCGGCGTGATCGCGCTCGGTGGCCGCACCGGACTCCAGCAGCGCCAGCCATTGGGCGGCAGCGCGGGCGACGTCGCGGCTCACAGGTCCACCAGCAGGCAGTGCTCGTAGGCCTGGGCCATGTAGCGTTTTACAGTGCGCTCTGAAACCTCCAGCCGCTCGGCAATCTCGCGATAGCCCAGGCCCTCCAGTTGGCTCCACAGAAAAGCCCGCCGCACCAGCACCGGTAAACCATCGAGCAACTCGTCCAGGGCTTGCAGGGTTTCCAGCATAAGCCAGCGCTGTTCGGGGGACGGCACGCAGGCTTCAGGCAAGTGCGCCAGGGCGCTCAAATACGCTTGTTCCAGGCTGCGGCGCTGATGAAAGTTGACCAACAGGCGCTTGCCCACCGTCACCAGGTACGCCCGTGGCTCCTGCATCTGCGCAATGGGCTGGGCACTGGCGAGTACACGCAGGAACGTGTCCTGGCTCAGGTCCGCCGCATCCCAGGCATTGCCCAGGCGCCGGCGCAGCCAGCTTTCCAGCCAGCTGCGATGGTCACGGTACAAGCTCGACAGCGTCAGTTCAGGGGCGTGCGTCGGGACAACAGCATCATTCATGGCAAGCAACCTGCACGGCGCGAGTGAGTCTCAAATGAGATTCATTCTATTTAATATCCTGCCGCGACACCATGATCTTTACAACATTGCGTTTAGAGCATCGCCGCTTTCTGCCGCAGCAAGTCCATAAACAAGCCCAATTCCCGACTCACCCCCTCGCCCTTGCGCAACAACATGCCGAAAGGTGCCAGGCGCACATCCAGGGCCACCGGCAGCGCCACCACCAAGCCCATTTTCAGGTAATCGCGCAGCGCGCTTTCGGACAGCACCATCACCGCGTCGGTCAGCTGTATCAACTGCTGCATCGAATACACCGAGCTGCATTCGATGATGTCCGCCGGGCTGGGCAGTGCCAGGTCCTGCAGGGCCTGGTCGATGCCGATACGCGCCGGGCTGGTCTGCGGTTGCAGGATCCACGGCCAGTCACGCACCAACTCGGCAAGCGATAGCTGCTCACGCTGCGCCAATGGATGGCCTGCATGCACCACCACCAGCAAGCGTTCGTTGCCCAAGGGTTCGAAGCTGTAATGCTCGCTGTCGGTGGCCGCGTTGCGCCGGGAGATCGCCAAGTCGATGCGCCCTTGTTCAAGCAATTGGATCACTTGGTCGCTGGTGTCGCCCATGATGCGGATACGCAGTTGCGGGTTGAGCGATTTGATCTGCGCGATCGAGTCCATCACCAGATCCGGCGCGGCGCCCATGATGGTGCCGATGGACAAGTAGCCATAGCCGCCCTGCTGGCGCGCCATCAAATCCTCGGCGCAGCGGTCCAGGCCGCTCAGGGCCGATTCGGCAAAACGGATCAACTCCTGGCCCAGCGCCGTCGGCCGCATGCCCCGTGGCAGGCGTTCGAACAGGTCGCAGGCAAACATGTCTTCGATTTCGCGCAGCATGCGCGTGGCCGCCGGCTGTGACATGTTCAGCGCTTGCGAGGCACGGTGCAGGTTCTGGCTGGTACTGAGCGCCACCAGCATATGCAGATGCTTGTAGCGCAGGCGGTTGAACAGGCTGCGGGAGATGACGGGACTACTCATGCGGCTCCTTGTTATCGATACCCTGAGGTTATCACTTGTAAGCGAGATTCGATTTGTAGCGCATTGCTCGCCCGCCGTACAGTCCGGCCCATAAGAACAAAACGACGGACTGCATTATGAAAACCCTGCCCGCGCCCCTGCTCGCCAAGATTTCCTGGCGGCTGCTGCCGTTCCTGCTGCTGATGTACATCATGGCCTTTCTCGACCGCGCCAATGTCGGGTTCGCCAAGCAAGCCTTCCAGGCCGACACCGGTTTGAGCGATGCCGCGTTTGCCTTTGGCGCCGGTGTGTTCTTTGTCGGCTACGCGCTGCTGGAAGTGCCAAGCAACCTGATCTTGCACCGCGTCGGCGCCCGTCTGTGGATGTGCCGCATCATGGTCAGCTGGGGCTTGATCTCAGCGGCGATGGTGTTCGCCCATAACGAAACCAGCTTCTACGTGCTGCGTTTTTTGCTCGGTGTGGCCGAGGCTGGTTTCTTCCCCGGCGTGATCCTCTACCTCACCTACTGGTTCCCCCAGGCCGTGCGTGGCAAGGCTATGGGTTTCTTCTACTTCGGAGCGCCCCTGGCATTCATCTTCGGCAGCCCGCTGTCCGGCCTGCTGCTGGAGATGGACGGTTTCGGCGGCATTCACGGCTGGCAATGGCTGTTCGCCGTGGAAGGCTTGATGGCCACCGCTGTGGGGGTCTGGGCCTATTGGTACCTGGACAACCGCCCCGCCGACGCCAAGTGGCTGAGCGCAGATGAGCGCGAGCAGATCCAGACCTTGCTAGACAGCGAAGACCAACACAAAACCTCCCATGGCCGTAGCCTGCTGAATGTGCTGTGCCAGCCGTCGGTGCTGTACCTGTGCCTGGTGTACCTGCTGATCCAGGCCAGTGTGTACGGCGTGGTGTTTTACCTGCCCAGCCAAGTGGCTGGCCTGCTCGGCACCAAGGTCGGCCTGATGGTCGGGCTGGTCTCGGCGATTCCGTGGGTCTGCGCATTGTTTGCCGCCTGGTGGATCCCCGGCTATTGCGACCGCACTGGCGAACGCCGCCGCACCGCCTGCCTGACCTTATTGATGGCCGCCGCCGGCATCGCCTGCTCGGTGACGTTCGCCAACCCGCTGCTGGGCATGCTCGCCCTGTGTTTTGCCGCCTCGGGCTTTATCGCGGCGCAGCCGGTGTTCTGGACCTTTCCGTCCAGCTACCTGGCCGGCAGTGCTGCCGCTGCGGGCATTGCGCTGATCAACTCCTTCGGTGCCCTCGGCGGCTTTATCGCGCCGGTCATCAAGCACTGGGCCGAAGGCGCCTTCCATTCCCCGGCAGCCGGTCTGTACCTGCTGTCCGCCACCACGGTACTGGCTGCGTTGCTGGTACTGGGCATCCATTCACCCGGCCGCACTGCATCGAACACGCCGGCCACTGTTTAACGCAAGGAGTCTTACCATGGGTCATCTCACCATCAAACACGTGCGCGCCTTTGTACTGCGAGGCGGCGGCGCCGATTACCACGATCAGGCCGACGGCCATTGGATCGACGATCACATCTCGACCCCCATGAGCAAATACCCCGAGTACCGCCAGAGCCGCCGCAGCTTCGGCATCAACGTGCTCGGTACCCTGGTGGTGGAGATCGAAGCCAGCGACGGCACCATCGGGTTTGCCGTGACCACCGGCGGCGAACCGGCGGCGTATATCGTCGAAAAACACCTGGCGCGCTTTATCGAAGGCGCCCGCGTCACCGATATCGAAAAGATCTGGGACCAGATGTACCAGTCCACCCTCTACTACGGCCGCAAAGGCCTGGTGATCAACACCATTTCCGGCGTTGACCTGGCGCTGTGGGATTTGCTCGGCAAGATCCGCCAGGAACCCGTGCACCAGTTGCTCGGCGGTGCGGTGCGTGACGAATTGCAGTTCTACGCCACCGGCGCCCGCCCGGACCTGGCCCAGAAGATGGGCTTTATCGGCGGCAAGATGCCCCTGCACCACGGCCCCAGCGAAGGCGAAGAAGGCCTGCGCAAAAACCTTGAAGAACTGGCCACCATGCGCGAACGGGTCGGCCCGGACTTCTGGCTGATGCTCGATTGCTGGATGAGCCTGGACCTCAACTACGCCACCAAACTGGCGATCGGCGCCCATGAACACGGGCTCAAGTGGATCGAAGAAGCCCTGAGCCCGGACGATTACTGGGGCTACGCGGCCCTGCGCAACAACGTGCCCAAAGGCATGCTGGTGACCACCGGCGAACACGAAGCCACGCGCTGGGGTTTCCGCATGCTCCTGGAAATGGGTTGCTGCGACATTATCCAGCCGGATGTCGGCTGGTGCGGCGGCCTTACCGAACTGGTGAAAATCTCGGCCCTGGCCGATGCCCACAACGCGATGGTCGTGCCCCACGGCTCGTCGGTGTACAGCTACCACTTTGTCGCCACGCGCCAAAACAGCCCGTTCGCCGAATTCCTGATGATGGCGCCCAAGGCCGATGAAGTGGTGCCGATGTTCCACCCGCAACTGCTCGGCGAACCCGTGCCGGTCAATGGCCGCATGCGTCTGTCGGCACTCGACAAACCCGGCTTCGGCGTTGACCTGAACCCGGATTGCCAACTGCACCGTCCATATAACCGCTAAGGGAACCTGCCATGAACATGCCCCGCAATGGCTTCAAGGCCGCCCTGGCGCAAGACGCCACCCAATACGGTATCTGGGCCGGTTTCGCCACCGGCTACGCCGCCGAGATCGTCGCCGGCCTCGGTTACGACTGGATGCTGATCGACGGCGAACACGCGCCCAACACCGTGCCCAGCGTACTCAACCAATTGCAGACAGTGGCGCCCTACGCCACCGCGCCGGTGGTGCGTGCGGTGAATGGCGACGCCAGCCTGATCAAGCAACTGCTCGACGTCGGTGCCCAGACACTGATGATCCCCATGGTCGAAACCGCCGAACAGGCCCAGGCCCTGGTGCGCGCCATGCGTTACCCGCCCCACGGCATTCGTGGCGTCGGCGGCGGTTTGACCCGCGCCACCCGCTGGGACGGTGTGGCGAACTACCTGCATACCGCCCATCAAGAGCTGTGCCTGATCGTGCAGGTGGAGTCGCGCCTGGGTGTGGAAAACGTCGCGGCGATTGCCGCCGTCGAAGGCGTGGATGCGGTATTCATCGGCCCCGCCGACCTGTCCATCGGCCTTGGCCACGCGGGCAACCCCGGCCACCCCGAGGTGCAGGAGCGCATCAAGTACGCGGTGGACGCTACCCTCGCCGCCGGCAAAGTCAGCGGCATCCTGGCGCCCAACGAAGACGACGCACGCCGCTACCAGGCCTGGGGTTGCCGCTTTATCGCCGTGGCCATCGACATTAGCCTGCTGCGCCAAAGCGCCCTGGCCACCCTCGCCCGCTATCGCCCGGTTGCCGACGCCACAGCGCCGTCGCGCACTTACTAAGGAGCTGCTCATGTCATCCGTTCCCGTGTACCAGAACTTCATCAACGGCCGCTTCGTCCCCAGCGAAGCCCATCTCGATGTGCTCAACCCGGCCACCGGCGCCTTGCTCTCCAAGGTGCCCGCCTCCACCGCCGCTGACGTCGACCAGGCCCTCGCCGCTGCGCGCGGTGCGCAAAAAGAGTGGGCACGCAAACCGGCCATCGAACGCGCCGGGCACTTGCGCCGCATCGCCGCCAAGCTGCGGGAAAACGTCGCGCACCTGGCGCGCACCATCACCCTGGAACAGGGCAAGGTCAGCGGGCTGGCCGAAGTCGAAGTGAATTTCACCGCCGACTACCTCGACTACATGGCCGAATGGGCGCGCCGCATCGAAGGCGAGATCATCACCAGCGACCGCCCCAACGAAAACATCTTTCTGTTCCGCAAACCCTTGGGCGTCGTGGCCGGTATCCTGCCGTGGAACTTCCCGTTCTTCTTGATTGCGCGCAAATTGGCGCCGGCGCTGCTCACCGGCAATACCATCGTGATCAAGCCCAGCGAAGAAACCCCAAACAACTGCTTTGAATTCGCCAAGCTGGTCGCCGAGACCGACCTGCCCGCTGGTGTATTCAACGTGGTGTGTGGTGACGGCCAGGTCGGCGGTGCACTCACCGCCCACAAAGGCGTGGACATGATCAGCTTCACCGGCAGCGTCGCCACCGGCTCACGCATCATGGCCGCCGCTGCGCCGAACATCACCAAGCTCAATCTGGAGCTGGGCGGCAAGGCGCCGGCCATTGTGCTGGCGGATGCCGACCTGGAACTGGCCATCAAAGCCATTCGCGACTCGCGCATCATCAACACCGGGCAAGTGTGCAACTGCGCCGAGCGGGTGTACGTGGAGCGCAAGGTTGCCGACCAATTTATCGAGCGCATCAGCGCGGCCATGTCGGCCACGCGCTACGGCGACCCGCTGGCCATGGCCGGTGCGGAAATGGGTCCGCTGATCAACCGCCAGGGCCTGGACAACGTCAACCGCAAGGTGCGCACCGCGCTGAGCCAGGGCGCGACGCTGGTCAGCGGCGGGCAGATCGCCGACCTGGGCGCGGGCTTTCACTTCCAGCCCACGGTATTGGCCGGCTGCCGCGCCGACATGGAGATCATGCGCGAAGAGATCTTCGGCCCGGTGTTGCCGATCCAGATTGTCGACGACCTCGACGAAGCCATCGCCCTGGCCAATGACTGCGACTACGGCCTGACCTCGTCGATCTACACCCGCGACTTGGGCAAGGCGATGCACGCGGTGCGTGAGATCGACTTTGGCGAAACCTACGTCAACCGCGAAAACTTCGAGGCCATGCAGGGTTTCCACGCTGGCGTGCGTAAATCCGGGATCGGTGGCGCCGACGGTAAGCACGGCCTTTACGAGTACACCCATACCCATGTGGTGTACCTGCAAAGCTGAGGTGGTGAAATGGGCCGGTGCGCGGTAGCGTGCGGGCCCTTCCTGACAGAGTCCCACAAGGATTGCGTAATGCCCCAGACGCTCTATACCGGCCCTATCATCGACAGTCATGTGCACCTGTTCGACCCGCGCCGCCCCCAGGGTATCCCGTGGCCCGAGCCGGGCAATCGCTTGCATGCCGCGCATTTGCCCAACGATTACTGGGCCGTCGCCAGCCCGCACAATGTGGTCGGCGCCATCGCGGTGGAAGCCAGCCCGTGGCGGGACGACAACCGTTGGTTGCTTGAGACCCTGCGCAGCGACCCACGCATGCTGGGCTTTGTCGGCAACCTGGACCCGCTGCACGCCGACTTCGCCGCCGACCTCGATGCCTTGGCGCAAGCGCCGCTGTTCCTCGGCCTGCGCTACGGCAACCTGTGGGACCGCGACCTGCTGCTCGACCAGACGCGCCCCGGCTTTATCGACGGTTTGCGCCAACTGGCCGCCTGCGGTCGCAGCCTGGACAGTGCCAACCCGAACCCGCGCTTGATCAAGGGTTTGTTGACACTCAGCGATGCCTTGCCCGAGCTGCGCATTATCGTCGACCACTTGCCCAACGCCCACGTACCAGCCGGTGAAGAGGCCGCTTACCACGCCGACCTGCTGCGCCTGGCAGAGCGGCCCAATGTGTTCGCCAAACTGGCGGAAATCCCCCAGGTCGGCCCGCACGGCCTGATCGTCGATACGGCGTTCTACAACGACCGCCTGGCCGTGTTGTGGGAAGCCTTTGGCGATGAGCGCTGCTTCTTCGGCAGCGACTGGCCCAACAGCGATCACCTCGCTGATTTCGCCTGCACCCTGGGGCTCGTGAAACGCTGCATGGCAGGCAAACCCGAGGCCGTGCAAGCGCAGTTTTTCCTGCACAACGCAGTGCGTATCTACACCCCGACTCATGGAGCGCAGTGATGCAGACCCGTGCCTTTCGCATGAACCTCAACCCCGCGCAGGCGGATGAATATCGCCGGCGTCACGACGAGATCTGGCCCGAACTGGCCCAGGTATTGTTGGACGCGGGCGTGGTGGACTATCGGATTTTTCTCGACGAACCCGCCAACGCACTGTTCGCCGTGCTCACCCATGAAGACGCCCACGGCCTGGATGAACTGCCTGGCACGGCGCTGATGCAACGTTGGTGGGCCTACATGCAGGACATCATGCCCAGCCATGCCGATGCCTCGCCGATCAGTGTCGACTTGCTGCCCATGTTCCATCTGTCCCGCCCCTGAATTAACCGATGCACAACAACAATAAAAAGGATTCGACTACGTGGAAATCATTCTCCTTGGTGTGATTCTGCACTTCATCGGCGGCTTCGCCTCCGGCAGTTTCTACATCCCTTACAAGAAGGTCCGCGGCTGGGCCTGGGAAAGTTATTGGATCACCGGCGGCCTGGTGTCCTGGCTGATCGTGCCGTTGATCGCGGCGCAACTGACGGTGCCGGGCTGGGTGGACATCCTGCGCAATGCCGACACCAGCACCCTGCTCTGGACCTATCTGTTCGGCGTGTTGTGGGGCATCGGCGGGCTGACCTTCGGCCTGACCATGCGCTACCTCGGCCTGTCATTGGGCATGTCGCTGATCATGGGCCTTACCTCCGCCCTCGGCGCCCTGATGCCGGCGCTGTACCGCGACCTGTTCACCGATGCCACCGAAGGCACCCTGACCTCGATGCTGGCCTCTCAGGGCGGGCATTGGGTGCTGTGGGGCGTGGCGGTGTCGCTGGTGGGTATTGCGGTGTGCGGCAAGGCCGGGTTGATCAAGGAACGGGAAGTGTCCGAAGCCGTGAAGTTCGCCAGTGTCAGCGAGTTTTCCCTGGGCAAGGGCATGCTGGTGGCGGTGATTTCCGGGGTGCTGAGTGCGTGTTTCAGCTACGGCATTTCCGCCGGCCGCCCGCTCGCCGCTGCGGCGGTGGAGCATGGCGCCAACAGCCTGTTCCAGAACAACGTGACCTTCATGGTGATCATGTGGGGCGGCCTGACCACCAACGGCATCTGGTGCCTGTGGCTGAACTGGCGCAACCGTACGTTCCATAACTACACCGATCGCAGCACGCCGCTGTTGGGCAACTACCTGCTGGTGGCCATCGCCGGCACGCTGTGGTTCTTGCAGTTCTTTTTCTACGGCATGGGCGAAAGCCGCTTGCAGAACGACGCCAGTTCCTGGGTGCTGCACATGTCATTCATCATCATTGTGTCCAACTGCTGGGGCCTGTATTTCCGAGAATGGCACGGCACCAGCGCCGCCAACAAGGGCGTGCTGGTGGCCGGCATCGCGGTGATCCTCGGCGCTATCGCCATGGTCGGCTACGGCAATTACCTCGGCTGATGCCGCTTATTTTTGAAGGAGTGTTTTTATGTTGCTTGCAGACAAAACCGTGATCATCACCGGCGCCTCCCGTGGCATCGGCCGCGCCGCCGCCCGTGAATGTGCACGCCAGGGCGCGCGCGTGGTGATCGGCCACAGTGGCAGCGGCCAGGGCACCGAGGCGGCGCATTCGCTGATCGAAGAGATCAAGGCCTTCGGTGGCCAGGCCATCGAAGTGGGTGGCGATGCCGCCGACCCGGACACCGGCGACAAGCTGGTGGCCGGCGCGGTCAAGGCGTTCGGCAGTGTCGACGTGTTCGTCAACAACGCTGGGATCTGCCCGTTCCATTCGTTCCTCGACATGCCCCGCGAGGTCTACCTGAAAACCGTCAACACCAACCTCAACGGCGCCTACTTCGCCGTGCAGGCGGCGGCCAACCAGATGAAAAACCAGGGCCGCGGCGGCGCGATCATCGCGGTCAGCTCCATCAGCGCCCTGGTAGGCGGCGGCATGCAAACCCATTACACGCCAACCAAGGCCGGGTTGCATTCGTTGATGCAGTCCTGCGCCATTGCACTGGGGCCGTATGGCATTCGTTGCAACTCGGTACTGCCAGGCACCATCGCCACCGACATCAACAAGGACGACCTGGCCGACGAGGAAAAACTCGCCTACATGACCTCGCGCACGCCGTTGGGGCGTTTGGGTGAGCCGGATGATGTGGCTGGGCCGATTGTGTTCCTGGCCTCGGACATGGCGCGCTATATCACCGGCGCGTCGTTGCTCGTCGATGGTGGCCTCTACGTAAACCTGCAGTAACCCCCGCTCACCCTCAATCACCACAGTTCCATTGTGGGAGGGGCTTGCCCCCCGATAGCAGAGTGTCAGTCAGCACAGTTGTGGCTGATACACCGCCATCGGGGCAAGCCCCCTCCCACAGGGGATCTGTGTGTGCCTGTGATTTGTGCAGTACCTAATAAAAACAACAATCCAAGGAGCTTTTCATGCGCATCACCTATCCCCTGGCCCTGCTGTGCAGCGTCCTGTCCCCCTGCGCCTTCAGCGCCCCCGCCATGCTCGGCGACTGGAACGGCCTGCGTACGCAGTTGGCCGAGCAAGGCTACGACTTCACCCTCAAATACGTCGGCGAAGTCGGCTCCAATCTTGGCGGCGGCTACAACTCCCACACCACGGCGCGCTGGAGCGACCAGTTGATCCTCGGCGTGAATATGGACCTGCAAAAACTGCTGGGCTGGCAGGACGCGACCTTTCGCATCGGCATCGGCGAGCGCCATGGCAAGGACATCACCAATGACCGCGTGCACCAGCCCAATGCCACCGGGCTGACCTCCACCATGGAAGTATTCGGCGGCGGCAATGCCTGGCGACTGTCGCAGTTGTGGTATGAACAGAAATTCTTCGAACGCAAGTTCGCGCTGAAACTGGGGCGGTTCGGCCACGGCGAAGACTTCGATCAGTTCCCCTGCGAGTTCCAGAACGTCACCCTGTGCGGCTCCCAGGAAGGCAACTGGAACGGCGTGTGGAACAGCTTCCCGATCAGCCAGTGGGCGGTGCGTGCCAAATACCAGTTCACCGATGAGTTCGCCATGCAGGTCGGCGCCTACGACAAAAACCCTGGCAACGCCGAAGCCAGCAATGGCTTCAAGCCGTTTATCAGCGGTTCCCAAGGCACCAGTTTCCCCATCGAAGCCATCTGGAAAGGCCAGATCCAAGGCCTGAATTCGGAGTACCACGCCGGTTACTACTACGCCAACGCCGATACCAAGGACATGCTCAAGGATGCCGACGGCAACTACGCCGCCAGCTCGCAAAAGCCTTACCGGATGTACTCCAGCAACAGCGGCTGGTGGTTGTCGGGCCAGCAACAGCTGACCACGGTCGACGGCAATAACAAACGTGGGCTCAATGTGTTCGCCAACCTGACGGTGAATGACCCGGACAAAAGCGTGATCAAAAACCTGATCCAGGTCGGCCTGATCTACCGTGGCCCGTTCGATTCACGTCCAGACGACACCTTCGGTCTCGGCGCCTCGAAGTTGCAGGTCAGCGACCGCTATACCCGCAATACGCAAATGCTCAATGCGGCCAATGGTGTAAGCGACATCGATGACCCGCTGTACGTGCCTGAACAACGCCGCGAATACAGCTACGAGATCAACTATGGCGTGCAGGCGACCCAATGGCTGATGGTGCGGCCCAACCTGCAATACGTGAAATACCCTGGCGGGCTCACGCAAACCAACGGCGCGGTGGTCGGTGGCGTGCAGTTCATTGCCGATTTCTAGCCCTGTGCGCCTGCGCAGCCTGTCAAAGACCGCGCTTGCGCAGCCACTGTAGAAAGCCCTTCTTGACCGGCACCACGGGTGCGTCCTGGGTCAGGGCCTGGGCCGCGTGCAGGCGGAAGTCCAGCAGGGTTTTCATGGCGTCGGCGATGTCGTGTCGTGCATCCAGGCACGGCGTCAGGTACGCCTTCTCAATGCGGTACAGCGTGCAGAACGTCTTGGCGGTGAAGTCCGCCAAGGCGGCCTGCTCGGTCAGAATCCCCGCTTCGCCGATCACCTCGCCGGGGCCCATGCGTCCCGCTTCGAAGGTGTGACCGCCCTTGATCAGCATCACCGAGACCACACCCGACTCGACGATAAATAGATGATCGCTGACCTCTCCCGCCGGCAAGATCATCTCGCCGGGGCGGTAGGTGTGCAGGGTCATGTTCTGGCTGAAGGTGTCTTTTTCCTCCTGGCGCAAGGTGGAGAAAATCGACGAACTGTCCAACAGCGCCCGCGCCGGGGACGTGGGCACTGGCGTCGCGGTTTCGACGGCAGACAACAGGCTCACACCAGCGGCTTGCAGGTGCCGGAACGCCAGGTCATAAAGCTGGTTGCGCACCTCGCGCTTGAGGGGCATGGCCGGCACGAACCCACTGATTTCGTATTCCACGCCGCCACTGGCCGAGGTCTTGAACGCCACGCTCGGCGCCGGCTTGGCCAGCAACGGCCGGCAGCCCTGCATCGCGCGCTCCAGCGCTTCAATCACGGTTTGCGGCCGCGCATGGGGGCTGACCTGCAGGCTGACCGCCAGGCCGAACATATCCGCCGGGCGCGAAAAATTGATGATCTTGGCCTTGGCCGCCAGGGAGTTGGGAATCACCGCCATGCTGCCCTGGGAGGTTTGCAGCCGCGTGGCGCGCCAGTCGATATCGGTGACCCGGCCTTCGGTGCCGTCGATGGAAATCCAGTCATCCAACTGATAAGGCTTGGTGGTATTGAGCACGATCCCGGAGAACACATCGCTCAAGGTGCTTTGCAGCGCTAGGCCGACAATGATCGCCACCGCACCGGACGTCGCGAGCACGCCTTTGACTGGCAGGTCGAGCACGTAGGCCAGCGCCGCGATGATCGCAATCAGGAAAATCACCGCGCCCATCAAATCCTGCAACAACCGCCCGGTATGCCCGACCCGCTGCATCATTAACGCCCCGAGCAACACCGTCAGCGTACGCGCCGCGAACAGCCACCACCCGATCTGCAACGCCGTGGCGGCCATGTGCAATGCGGTGTTGTCGGCGTAGGGCGCGACGAGCATGGGGTTCATACCGTCGTTGAACAGCACGGCGCTGAACACCGCAAAGATCACCAACCGCGCCGCGAGTTTCCAGTTGGCCAGGTTGGCGGAGATAAGCCGCCATACGGCGATGTCGATGAGTATCAGCGCCAGGGCGCACAACATTGGGTGATCGGAGATAAATGAGGGCATCCAGGCGACTCCAGGGCGAATGACGGGAAGATCGCATGAAATGGGGGTTGCGGGTATAGGGCAGGAAAAATATTCGGGTGATTACACAGAGATTCAAATTATCTCCCAGGCAAAGTTCTTTAGTTCAAGAGTGTCACGAAAAACTTTCTTCAGACAGTTCTGAATAGGCATCCAGGTACATCTCAAATATCTCGGAGGCACCTAAAAGCCAACCTTCAACACCCTAACAACCAAAGATATGACAAGAAATGTACTACACGCTTTTAGGACGCAATAAATTTGAAAAATCTACAATCGGTACGAAGCTTATAACAATTTTAACAGGAGGCTAATTCATGACCCTTGCGAAAGACATTGTCATTATTGGCGCAGGTCATATGGGATATGCAATCGCCTTAGGCTTAAGGCGATCATCCCAAACTCTATCCATCGCAGCTGTCGACCTCAGCCACACTTACGATAAAGAAATGAAAAACGCAGGAATTAAGGTAATCAGTAACCTGCCAAACCATTCAACCTCAAAAATTACGATCTTGGCCATTCCCCCCCAAGCTTTTGCGACGTTCGCAGAAAGCAATTTGCAGCATAAGCTGCTTACCGACATGACGGTTTCCGTTATGGCGGGGGTCAATCTTTCCGAGCTGGCGAACCATTTAAAAACCTTACAAGTCTGCAGAGCAATTCCAAATCTTCCATCGGCCATCAACGAGGGCATGTCCGTATTGGCATACACCCCACACACCACTCAAAGAAATAGGTCTCTGGTTAATGGGCTGTTCTCCAAGCTCGGCAGATTACTCATCGTACAAGAAGAATCCCTCATTGATCATGCCACAGCTCTGGTCGGTGGGGGGCCGGCTTATGTAGCCTACTTTGCACAAGCTCTTATTGAGTATGCTTTGTTGGCGGGCTTTGATGAACGTGCCGCACGCGCCATCGTAGTCCAAACTCTGCGCGGCTCCTCCGCTCTGCTTGACGCCCACCAAGAGACACCAGAAAAACTGTGTGAAAAAGTCATGACGCAAAACGGCACAACCGAACAAGCGATAAAACTATTTAACAACAAAAAAATGAAAGCAGTAATCATAGAGGGTCTTGAACACGCCTGCGCGCGCTCAAAAGAACTGGGAAGGAGACTTTAGATATGCAAGGTTTAATTGATCACGGCATAGCTGGACAGTTTCACTTGAAGATCGATCACCAGAATTGTCTCGAAGGCGTCTATAGCGTTTACTTCGGACTAGGTCAAAGCGTAAACCTAACTCATGCACCTGGAGTATTCAACGTCAGCCTCGCAGGCGTAAGACTTGGAAGCTACCTACTGCAATCATCCTATTTAAGGGATTCAGATCGTAGCTTTTTGGATATCGGCACAGGAAGTGGCGTCCATGCTTTCTTGGCACGTAAGCTTGGCGGTAACGATATTACCGCTACTGACGTCTGCGAAAAATCAATCGCGCAGGCCAGGACAAACGAACACATCAATTTTAAACAGCATGCTATCTCCTTTCTTGCAAGTGACCTATTCGATGGCATTCCTGAAAAACAATTCCATACGGTAGTTTTTAATCCTCCTGGCTGGAGAACGCCATCTCAATCATTTATCCGGCGATTGGTCGCATCTACTCAGACAGGCCAATTACCCCTGCGTGCTATGTTTTTTGGCGAGGAGGTTATTAGTCGTTTTCTTGAGGACCTTCCGAGATACCTTGCACCTACGGGCGTGGCAATTGTTGGGCTAAATTCGCTAATGGGAATACGGGACGTGCTGCACAGGTACGATCAAAAATACAACAAAAAACCTCCACTCGCCTATAAGTTAGTTGAACGACATACGTTCCCGCTCATTCACTACAGCGCCCAATGGAAAGCCCTAGACAGATACTTGAAGCTCGAATTTGAAAACTGGAACAATCTAGATCTAGCCGCCTACTCCACCGATCAAAACGGAAATATTTATTGGTCATATGAAATAATAGAATTTTCACATCGTAAGACGTGACCAATTATGAACTCATTCCAAACACCCATCTCGACACATGCCCTTCCAATAATTTTGTCTGGGCTGGCAAATATCTTTCTAGGATTATCGTCCCTTTACTGGAGATCACTCAGTGATGTTTCGCCCATCACATTGATCGCTTATCGAATTTTCCTATCAACTGCCATTCTCGCTGTGTTCGTATGTATTTTTCGAAAAATAAGTCAGATAAAAAAAATTACGAAAAATTCGATTGGCTTGCATTGTATTGCTTCGTTACTCATCGCAGCGAACTGGGGAACCTTCATCTGGGCTTCTATAAATGAAAACTTTCTAGAAAGCGGACTTGGCTATTTAATTGCCCCTTTCTTTTGCATTGCAATCGGATTAGTAATTTACCATGAAAAAATCAGCCCCCAAAAAGCCGTCACACTACTAATAACATTCAGCTCCATCATTGCCCTGATTATATCATCCAAGAATTTAAACCACTTTACGTATCTCATGATTTCTGGAACATGGGGAGCTTACATTTACATAAAAAAATACACCTCTTTAGACGCTGTAAGCGGGCTATTTATAGAAACGCTATTCCTAGCACTATGCCTAACACTAGCCAAGTTAGTATTCAGCATTCCAATTATGTATCCCAACGAACTCGACAACCCATCAAACATACTAATTTTTTTAGCAGGCGCAGTCTCCACCACACCGTTATTAATGCTATCTTACTCAGCAGGGAAAATACCACTGTCCTTAACAGGGCTGATACAATTTATACTACCTATAACGCTAATATCAATCTCAATATATACACAAAAACAACAAATATCAGACGCACCGCTCGCACCCACCTTCATAATCATTGGCATATTAATCATTCTGGGGATTTACGACACAGCAAATAACCAATCAGCTAAAAAGAGAGCCAACAAATGAAATCTCATTATGACGTTATCGTTATCGGCCTTGGAATTATGGGTGCAGCGGCTCTATGGAGAGTCGCACCAAAATGCACTAAATCATTAGGAATAGACGCCTCCAGCCCCACCCATGACTATGGTTCATCCCATGGGGCCTCCAGAATATTTCGGCGCGCCTACTGGGAGGGAAATAAATACCTTCAACTGCTTAACCATGCTGATTTATTGTGGAACGAACTGGAGCACGTTACTCAGAAACATCTATTGTTTCACACAGGGGGCGTTTTCGTCGGAACTCAATCCAGTCGCATAGTGGACGGAAGCATTCAAACTGCTAAACAAGGAGGAATTGGACATGAAGTCTGGAACAGTTCAGAGGCTAGAAAATGGATGCCGACATTCAACATGCCGGAGGAGATGCAGGCCGTATACGAGCCTGGCGCGTATGCAATTTCGGCCACCGACGCGAGGTTAGCAATGTTGGATGAGGCCGTTCTCAATGGCGCAAAAACCGAATTCGGTGACACTGTCGTAAAGCTCGAGAATCATGGCACGGGTGTGCGTGTGACGTCCAAGAGCGGACGTGTTTACTTTGCTGGCTCTGCAGTCATCACTACAGGGCCTTGGATGGCCAGCAACCTTATGCCTGAGATCTCTAGCCTCTTGGAGCCGCGTAGAGTCCCCATTTATTGGTTCAAACCAAAAACGGGTTCCGAAACTCTATTTTCCCAAGAGCAATTCCCCATTTTTCTTTACGAGCGAGAAGATGGCGGCCTTCTCTACGGCGCCCCATCAATTGTTAGTAGCGAGCCCGGTGTAAAAATTGGCTTTCATAACAGGCAGCAAATCCCATCGCTTCCCGACTGGAAAAATACCCGTGTGCAACGGCGCCATATAAAGGAAATAGCCCCAATTATTGACTCTCTATTCCCGAGGCTTGAGCCTATTCCGACACAAGCAAAGAACTGTTTCTATACGATGAGCCCTGATGATTCTTTCTTGATAGGAAAATCTAAAGCTATGAACTCAACTTATTTTGCATCTGCTTGCTCAGGACACGGTTTTAAGTTTGCACCGGCTATTGGTGATGCGTTGGCCAATATGGCTACTGGTCGACAGGCAAACTTTTCACTTTCAGCTTTTTCAGTCGATAGATTTAACACAACTATGAATAGTTGATAAAGCAAGGACGTTGACGCGACTCCAGCGCGAATGACTGCATGAAATGGAGCTGGCGGGTATAGCAACGCTAACTTTTGTAGTGAGCAGGCTTGCCCTGCGCTGGGGCGCGAAGCGGCCCTAAACCGGCTGTGTGGTTTTATCTGAAGAAACGCGGTGAAAGTAGTGGGGCTGCTGCGCAGCCCGGCGCGGGGCAAGCCCGTTCACTACAATAGGCACGCGGAATTTGGGAGATCGCCGGTCAGGCGTGCATCCGCCCGAATTGACCCGACTGAAAATCCGCAAACGCCTGGTGAATCTCCTGCTCGGTGTTCATCACAAACGGGCCATGGCCAACGATGGGCTCGTCGATCGGCTCGCCGCTGAGCAGCAGCACCATAGCATCGTCGTTTGCCTCCAGGACCAGTTGCGTGCCGTCGCGCTCGAACAGTGCCAATTGGCCTTGGCGCGCCACTTCCTCGCCGTTGACCAGCACGGTGCCGCGCAGGATCACCAGGGCAGTGTTGCGCCCGGCGTGCAGGTCCAGGGTCACTGGCTTTGCGGCGTTGAGGCGCAGGTCCCACACGTCAATCGGTGTGAAGGTGCGCGCAGGGCCTTTGGCGCCGGCGAACTCTCCGGCGATCAGGCGCAGGTGCCCGGCTTCATCGGCCAACGGCAGCACGGGAATATCACCGTCGACAATGGTCTGGTAACCGGCGTCGGCCATTTTGTCCTTGGCCGGCAAGTTGACCCACAGCTGAACCATCTCCATCGCGCCGCCTTTGCGGGCAAACGCTTGGGAGTGGAACTCCTCGTGGAGAATGCCTTTTGCGGCCGTCATCCATTGCACATCGCCTGGGCCGATGGTGCCGCCAGCGCCGGTGGAGTCGCGGTGTTCGACTTCGCCGTCGTAGACGATGGTGACGGTTTCAAACCCTCGATGGGGGTGCTGGCCGACGCCGCGTCGTTGTTCGGTCGGGGTAAATTCGGCCGGGCCCGCGTGGTCCAGCAGCAGGAAGGGGCTGATGTGTTTGCCCAGGTTGTCGTAGGAAAACAGTGTGCGCACCGGGAAACCGTCGCCGACCCAATGGGCGCGAGGGCTGGTGTAGATGCCGATGAGTTTTTTCATGGTGGTCCTCCAAAGTGCATACACCTTAAAACCGATATCAATCGAGCGCTAGACGGCTAAAACACCTTAGAGCGTCCTACTGATAGAACGACAAGCCAGCACTTAGCCATAAAACCGCGTTAATGATAATGACTCGTAGTAATATCCGCCCTCTCCCGCTCAACCTTCCGAGGGCTGCAATGCCGTTTGCCCCTGCGCCTGTCGCACCGCGTGTGCTGGTGGTGGATGACCACCGCAAAATCCGCGAACCCTTGGCCACTTACCTGCGTCGACACACCTTCGATGTGCGCACCGCCGAAGACGCGACCGGTATGTGGCAATTGCTCAAGACCCAGGCGTTCGACGTCGTAGTGCTCGACGTGCTGCTGCCGGACGGCGACGGTTTCGAGCTGTGCAACCAGTTGCATCGGCGCAGCAATACCCCTGTGATCCTGTTGACCGCCCGCGATACCGCCGCCGACCGTATCCGTGGCCTGGACCTGGGCGCAGACGACTACGTGACCAAGCCCTTCGAGCCCCGCGAATTGGTGGCACGCATCAACAGTGTGCTGCGCCGCCAAGGCCGCAACACCGGGCCTGCCGCACCCAGCAGTGGCGCGCGCGCCTATCGGTTTGCCGGTTGGCAATTCAGCGTGGCCAACGCCATCTTGCAGCGCGAGGCCTGCCCGCCGATCCAGCTCAGCACAGCGGAAAGCCGCTTGTTGCAGGTATTCCTTACCCACCCCAACACCTTGCTGCCCCGCGAACGTTTGATCGACCTTACCGCCGCTGCCGACAGCGACGTGAGCGACCGCGCCATCGACCGCCAGGTGAGCCGCTTGCGCCGCAAACTGGCCCAGGACAATACGGCGCCAGACCTGCTGCGCACCATCTGGGGTGGCGGCTACCTTCTGGCGGCCGACGTCAACGAATGCGCGCCCTGAGCCGGCTGTGGCCGCGCACCCTGGCGCGTCAGTTGAGCCTGTTGCTGCTGCTGGCATTGCTCGCCTCCAATGCCATCGCGATGCTGTTTTTGCAACGCACCGGCAGCCTGATCCACCCGCTGTCACGCAGTTTCAGCCTGGAGCGCCTGGGGATTGCGCACCACACGGCAATCGACCTGACGCCGACGGAAACCGAGCACCTGCTGGCCGGGATGAGCCACGACGACACACGCTTCTGGATCGCCCCAACGCCAGAGGTAGCGCCGTTTGAACTGCGCCCGGAAGAACAGCGGCTGGCCAACGAACTGCGCCGCCAATTACACCTGGATGACGCGGCCGCCATCGGTATGCAGTTGGAACGCATCAGCGGCGCCGACGCCCGCACCCACGTGTTCAGCCCCGCCGGTTGGGCACCGTTGCGCCTGCGCACCAGCGTGCCGCTGCCCAACGGCACCTACCTCAATGCCGTGCAATACCCCGCCGGCGCGTATGAATGGGGCCGTGTCCTGGCCTACAGCCTGCCGGTGACGACGCTGCCGGTGCTGCTGATCGTGATGTTTTTCATCGCCCGCGTGGTGCGCCCGATCAAGACCCTGGCCCAGGCCACGGAGCGCGTCAGCCGTGGTGAATGGATCGCTCCGCTGCCGGAAACCGGCCCCCAGGAAGCCCGCGATCTCACTGCCGCCTTCAACACCATGCAGGTCCATCTTGCCCGGCACGTCGAAGGCCGCACGCGGATGTTGGCGGCGGTCAGCCACGACCTGAACACGCCGATCACCGAACTGCGCTTGCAAGTGGAATTGCTGGAGCCCGGCGACATGCGCGATGACATGCTCGAAAGCCTCGCCGAGCTGAACGCAATGGTCCGCGAAACCTTGAGCTTCGTGCGCGATGACGCAGTGCAGGAGGCAAGCGCCACACTATCGTTGAGCAGCTTGCTGGATGACCTGGCCAAGCGTTATCAGCGCTTGCAACAGCCCGTGATCTGGAACGGCGCACCAGCTCTGGCGCTGACCTGCCGCCCACTGGCGCTCAAACGCGCCTTGACCAACCTGATCGACAACGCCCTGCACCATGCCGGCGATGCCCACCTAAGCCTGACTCGGGAAGACAACGGCTGGCTGCGCATCGAGATTCTCGACCACGGCCAAGGCTTGCCCGAAGACTGGCTGGACAAAGTCTTCGAACCGTTCGTGCAGCGCGGCGTCAGCGATGCAGGCGTAGGGTTGGGCCTGGCGATTGCACGCTCGTGCATCCAGGCCCACGGCGGGGAGCTGATGTTGCACAATCGCCCACCGGCCGGCCTATGCGCGGTGGTGCGATTGCCCGCAGCGCTTTAGAAGTTGTACGTGGCGCCCATCCACAGGGTGCGGCCGTAGTTCACCGTGCCGTAGGTTTCATCGTCCAGGCGCTTGTCGGTGAGGTTGTTGAGTGAGGCGTTGAGAGTCAGCGCATCGTTTACATCGTAGGAGCCGCCCAGGTCGGCGGTGGTGTAGCCCGGCGCCGGTTCGTCAGTAATGGTGTTGCCGGTTTCTTCGCCGTAGTAACTCAGCGACGCCCAGGCCTGGGTACGGTCGTTGATGCTCCACTCGGTGCGCACGTTGGCTTTTTGCTCGGGTGTGAGGGCCAGCGGTGCGCCTTTGTTGGCGCCGCTTTTCTGCTCGGAATCGGTGTAGGTGTAGTTGGCCTTGAGCAGCACGCTCGGGCTGATATCCCATTGGCCGTTGAGCTCCACGCCTTGGATGATCGCCTTGTCGACGTTGACCCGTTCCATGATGGTGTAGCCGTTCCAGCGCCGGTCGGTGGTGACGGTGGAGAGCTTGTCCTGGAAGTCGTTGTAGAACAGCGTCACGCCGCCCGACAGGTTGTCGCGGTTGCTCCACAGTGCGGAGACTTCGTAGTTGGTGCTGGTTTCGGGCTTGAGATCCGGGTTGCCGAACATCACGAAGCGGTTGCGGCGCAGGTAGGCGTAGTCCTCGACCACGGCGCGCAGTTCCGGCGCCTTGAAGCCACGGGCGATGCCGCCCTTGAAGGTCCACTGGTCGGTGGCGCGCCATACGCCATAGACGCGTGGGCTGAGGTGCGCGCCGTACTCTTCGTGCTCATCCAAGCGCAGGCCGGTGGTCAGGGCGAAGCTGTCGGTGACTGACCATTCGTTTTCGCCGAACAGGGCTTTTTGCACCACCGAGAATTTATAGTCGACGCGATCACCCAGGCCCTGGTTCCAGTCGGTCAACTCGCTTTCATTCCACTGCACGCCGACGGTGCTGACGTTATAGGCGGTGGGCACCACCAGCTTGGCGTCGAACACGGTGTTCTTGATCTCGGGCTTGCGCCCGTAGATATCGGTTTGGGCCGGGGTGGCCTTGCCTTCGCGGGTCGAGGTTTCCTGGGACAGGGCGATGTCCGAGGTCGCCCAGCCCCAGCGGCCTTGATGGGACAGCGACCAATGATCGCGGTTGTTTTCTTGCTCGCGGGTGGCCCAGTTGGCGCTCATGCCGTCGCCGTTCTTCAGGCGCGTGGCGCCGGCTTCCAGCAGGATGTCGTGGTCGATGGTCGGGGTGAAGGCCAAGCGCGCGGTGAGGTCGCGGTGGTCGGCCTTGCTGAAGCCATTGGTTTGTTCGATGTCATCGTCGGCCTGGCGGTCGAGGTAACGGCCCCATACCTGCAAGCCGAGGAAATCTTCCTTGAGCGGGCCGCTGAGGTAGAACTGGGTCTGGCGCGCATTGCCCTGGTCGCTGTGCTGGCGCGCCGAGTAGTCGTAGCCGATGGAGCCGCCCCAGGTCGGCGAGACTTTGCGTGTGATCACGTTGATCACCCCGCCGATAGCGTCCGAGCCGTACAGCGACGACATCGGGCCGCGCACCACTTCGATCCGCTCGATGGCGGCGGCCGGAGGCACAAAGCTTTGCTCGTAGCCGCTGTTGCCGTTGACCCGCGACTCCCGCGCACTCTGGCGTTTGCCGTCGACCATGATCAAGGTGTAGTCAGCCGGCATGCCACGGATGGAGATATCGGTTTCATTCGCCCCGCCATTGACCGTCACGCCTTCCACATCCCGCACTGCGTCGCCGAGGTCGCGGTAGGACTTGCGGCGCAGCGCTTCGCCGTCGATTACCGTGACCGAAGCTGGCGCGTCTTCCACGCTTTGGGCATAACCGGCTGCCGTCACCACCACATCGTTGAGTTCCAGGGCAACGGGTTCGTCGGCATGGGCGCTGAAGCTGCCGGCGACCAACAGGGCCAGGGGCGTAAAGCGAAAAGCAGGAAGCATGGGCGTGGACCTTAGGATTAGACTCAAAAGAGAATCGTAATCATCTAGCCCTGAATAACTTGGACAAAGTGTGACAACCGGTGCGTCGCTTCAGGGGGCTATGTGTCGCCCGTGCCGCCGCCATCGAAGCCTTGCCAAAGCTAGACATCTCCCACAAGTACCGGCGCCACACGCCGTTCACGCAACAGATGAAACGCCACAAAGGCCATCACCGCAAAACCCGCCTGGATCATGATCATCGGTGTGGCGCTGCCATCACGCAGTTGGCTCAGCAGCAGGCCGCTGCAGGTGGCGCCGAACATCTGCGCAAAGCCCATCAAGCCTGCCGCCAAGCCTGCGCGGTGCGCGGTGCGCGTTGGGCATCACGGCGCCCGTGACCGAGCCCGGCAATACCAGGCCGCCGCCCAACGTCGCCAAGGCGATGGGAATATCCAACCCCAGCACCGACAGGCCGAACACGCCATAAATCACCGCCGCCGAAACCCCGCCAAGGGCCACCAGCGTGACCCCCATCGTGACAATCCGCTGCGGACCCAGGCGCAGGATATTGCGCCGGGTGTACGTGGAACCGACGATCAACATCGACACGATCACGCCAAAGTTGATGCCGTACTCCAGGCTGCTCAAGCCCAGCAGGTTGATAAACACCGCCGATGAACCGGCAATCACCGCGAACATCGCGCCATAGGTGCAGGCCAAGGCCACAGCGAACGCGCGGTATGGACGGCCCTTGAGCAAGTCCAGGTACTGCCCACCCAGGGTGCGCCAGTGGCCGGCCTTGGGGTCGAGGTAAAGGTTGCTCTCGCGGAAGAACAACAGTGCCAGCAACAACACCACGCTGCCGATCACCAATGCCAGAAGGATCGGTGCATGCCAGCCGAACAACTTGATCAGCAGGCCGCCCACCATCGGCGCGAGGACGATGGCGTAGAGCATGCCGATCATCGTCAGGGCCAGCGCGGGCCCCGCTTCGGCCTTCCATACATCGCGCACCACCGTGCGTGCCAACACCAGCGCCGCGCAGGCGCCAAGGCCTTGCAGTACACGGGCGGCGATAAATTGATGCATGTCGCTGACCAGCAGCATCGACAAGGTCGCCAGCACATACAGCAGCAACCCACCGATCAACACCGGACGCCGGCCGATACGGTCCGACAATGGCCCAAACAACAATTGCCCCAGGCCAAACGCCGCGACAAACGCAGACAGCGCAATCAACGCCGAGCCCGGCGGCGCCACCAGCGCCTGCTCGATGGCGCCAAGGCCGGGGATGATCAATTGGGTCGAGACTTCGCCAAGTGCCGTAAGGGCCACCAGCAGCAACAACAAGCTTCGCGACGGGACCGGGGCATTCGACATGGGGATTATCCGGGGGCTGGATTAATTTATATTTCGACCATAATATGAGCAAAAAATTATGTCCATAATTTTTTGTCCATTGGCCATCCCCTGGAGCCCGACATGAACCCTCTCCCCCTACGTCTTCTCAAGCCCCTGGCCTTGCTGATGGCCCTCAGCGGTTGCAACAGCGAGGCCGACACCGCCGCCCAAACGCCCCAACCGCGCCCGGTGCTCGCCGCCAGGGTCGAAGCTGGCGGCACGCAACAAAGCGCCTACACCGGTGTGGTCGCAGCCCGTACAGAAAGCGATTTGGGCTTTCGGGTCAGCGGTAAAGTGATCGAACGCAAGGTCGATCCCGGCCAGCATGTGTCCCGTGGCGACACCTTGCTGGTGCTGGATATCGGCGACTTCGAACTGGCCCTGCGCTCGGCCAAAAACCGCGTCAATGCCGCTCAGGCCCAACTGCGCCAACGTCGCGATGATGCCAACCGCTACCAGCGCCTGGCCAGTACCGGCGCCGTGTCGCGGCAGATCTTCGACCAGTCGGCGACCAACCTGCGCGTTGCCGAAGCGGAGTTGGCCTCGGCGCAATCGGACGCCAGCCAGATCGAGAACCGTCGTACCTATTCGGTGCTCAAGGCCGACGGCGACGGCATCATCACCGACGTGCGCGTCGACCGTGGCCAAGTGGTCGCCGAAGGGCAGATCGTTGCACGCCTGGCCCGTGATGGCGCCCGCGAAGCCCTCGTCAACCTGCCGGAAAACCAGCGCGACCAAGCCTCGCAGAAAGCCTTGGCCTCGCCGTTCGGCGCCCCCGACCAGGCTGTCACGGCCACCCTGCGCGAACTCTCCGCCAGTGCCGATCCCACCACCCGCACCTACCGCGCCCGCTACGTACTGCACGGCGCCGTCGACCGCTTCGCCCTCGGCTCGACCATTACCGTGCGCCTGCAAGGCAACGGCCAGGCGCCGCAGACCCGTGTGCCTATCGGCGCGTTGCACGATGCCGGGCAAGGCACCGGGGTGTGGGTGATCGGCGCGGATAATAAAGTCGCGTTTACCCCCGTCAACGTCGTCAGCCTCGGCCAGGAAGATGCCTTGCTCGACAGCGGCGTGAGCCCAGGCACGGTCATCGTCGCTCTCGGCGCGCACCTGCTGCACAGCTGTGATGCCGTGCGTCTGCTGCCCGCCCAGGCACTGGCCCTCAACCGCAAACAGGACCAATGAGCATGCGCGGCATCAACCTCTCCGAACTGGCGGTCAAGCACCGCGCCGTCACGTTGTTCCTGATCATCGCGATCCTTGCCGCCGGGATTTTCTCGTTCGGCAAACTGGGGCGCGCCGAAGACCCCTCCTTCACCGTCAAGGTGATGACCATCACCGCCGCCTGGCCCGGCGCCACAGCCCAGGAAATGCAGGAGCAAATCGCCGATCGCCTGGAAAAACGCCTGCAGGAGTTGGACTACTACGACCGCGTCGAGACCATCGCCCAGCCGGGTTTTGTGTCGATGCGCATGACGTTTCTGGAGTCCACCCGCCCCAGCGAGATCCAGGACCTGTTCTACCAGACCCGCAAAAAGCTCAGCGATGAAGCGTCGAGGCTGCCCAACGGGGTGATCGGGCCGTTCTTCAACGATGAATATTCAGATGTGTACTTTGCGTTGTACGCCTTGGAAGCCGAGCACATGCCCCATCGCCAGCAGGTGCAGATGGCCGAGGAACTGCGCCAGGGCTTCCTCAATCTGCCGGGGGTGAAGAAGGTCAATATCCTCGGCGAACAGCCCCAGCGGATTTTTGTCGAGTTTTCCTATGAGCGCCTGGCGACCCTGGGCATCAAGCCCGAGCAGATCTTCGCCGCCCTTGCCGCACAAAACGCGGTGGCACCGTCAGGCTTTGTGGAAACCGCCGGTGCCCGTGCCTATATCCGTATCGACGGGGCCTTCGACAGCCTGGCGCTGATCGAAAACGTACCGCTGGAAGGCAATGGCCGGTTGCTGCGCATTGCCGATGTGGCGACCGTCAGCCGCGGTTATGAAGACCCGCCCAGCTACCGCATCCGCCATCAGGGCGACCCGGCGCTGATGCTCGGGGTGATCATGGAGAAACACTGGAACGGCCTGGAACTGGACAAGCGCCTCAAGGCCGAGGAAGCGCGGATCCACGCCGACCTGCCGCTGGGGGTGAATTTCGCCAAGGTCTCCGACCAGGCAAAAAACATCAGCCTGGCGGTGAATGAATTCATGCTGAAATTCTTCGTTGCCTTGGCGGTGGTGATGATCATCAGCCTGTTGGCATTGGGTTTTCGCGTGGGCCTGGTGGTGGCCGCTGCGGTGCCGCTGACGCTGTCCGTGGTGTTCGTGATCATGCTGGTCACCGGGCGTGAATTCGACCGCGTTACCCTCGGCGCGTTGATCATCTCCCTTGGCCTGCTGGTGGACGACGCGATCATCGCCATCGAGATGATGGTGGTCAAACTCGAAGAGGGGTTTGACCGCATTCACGCCGCCACCTACGCCTGGAGTTCCACCGCCGCGCCGATGCTGACCGGCACCCTGGTGACCATCATCGGTTTCCTGCCGGTGGGCTTTGCACGCTCGGGCGCTGGGGAATACGCCGGCAATATCTTCTGGATCGTCGGCTTCGCGTTGATCTCGTCGTGGTTGGTGGCGGTGGTGTTCACCCCGTACCTGGGCGTCAAGCTGCTGCCGAACATCAAACCGGTACCCGGTGGCCACGACGCCATCTACGCCGGCCGCCACTACCAGAAACTGCGCACCGTGGTGGAACTCTGTGTGCGCAGGCGCTGGCTGGTGACGGGGCTGGTAGTGGCTGCATTTGTGCTGTGCGGGCTGGGCATGGGGGTGGTGAAGAAGCAGTTCTTTCCCGATTCCGACCGCTCCGAGCTGATTCTGGAGGTGTATATGCCGCCCGGCAGCGCCTTCAAAAGCACTGAGGCGGTGGCGGCGCAACTGGAAAAGGCGCTGCTGCAAGAACCCCAGACGAGCATGGTCGACACCTATGTGGGCGGCGGCGCGCCACGTTTTTTCCTGTCGCTGAACCCTGAACTGCCGGACCCGGCGTTCGCCAAACTGATCGTGCAAACCCCGAATGCCCATGCCCGCGACGCGCTGAAGCTGCGCATGCGTGAGCGTATCGCGGCGGGCGAATTCCCGGCGGCGCGGGTGCGCGTCACGCAATTGCTATTCGGTCCGCCGGTGCCCTTCCCGGTGGTGTTCCGTGTGTCCGGCCCGAATCTGGAGGTGCTGCGCGGCCTGTCCGAAGACGTGCGCACAGTCGTCGCCGCCAACGCGCTGACCAAGGACGCCTTCCTTGATTGGGGCGAGCGCACCAGCGGTTACCGCCTGGTGCTCGACCAGGACCGCCTGCGCCTGCTGGGCTTCACGCCCAACGAGGTCAAATCCCAGCTCAACGCCCTGCTCAGTGGCAACCCGATTACCGAGGTGCGCGAAGGCAACCGCACGGTATCCGTGGTGGCCCGGGCCCAGGGCAACCAGCGCGAGAACCTGGGCAACCTCAACAACATGACCCTGACCAACAGCGCCGGCACGTCGGTGCCCCTGGCCCAGGTCGGGCATTTCCAGGCGGTGATGGAAGAACCGATCCTCAAGCGTCGTAACCGGGCAAGCACCGTGGAAGTGCGCGCCGATATCATCGACGGCGTCCAACCGCCGGACGTGGAAATGGCCGTGTACAAAGACCTGCAACCGCTGATCGCCAAGCTGCCCGTCGGCTACCGGATCGACATCGGCGGCCCGGTGGAAGAAAGCGCCAAGGCCAACGTCGCCCTGGCCGCGCTGTTCCCGATCATGATCCTGCTGACGCTCACGGTGATCATGTTCCAGGTGCGCTCCTTCGGGGTGATGTTCATGGTGTTTGCCACCGCGCCCTTGGGCTTGATCGGTGCGGTGCCGACGCTGCTGCTGTTCAACCAGCCGTTCGGCTTCAACGCGATATTGGGGCTGATCGGCATCGGCGGCATTCTGATGCGCAACACGCTGATCTTTACCGACCAGATCCGCCAGAACCAGGAGCACGGCATGGCGATACGCGAGGCCATCGTCGAAGCCACGGTGCGGCGCGCCAGGCCGGTGATCTTGACCGCGCTGGCAGCGGCGCTGGCGTTTATTCCGCTGACGTTGTCGGTGTTCTGGTCGTCCCTGGCCTACGTGCTGATCGGAGGGGTGCTGGTGGGCACGCTGTTGACGCTGTTGTTCTTGCCGGCGCTGTGCAGTTTGGTGCTGGGGCGGCAGAAGACGAAGGTTGTTGAACCTTCCCACGCAAGCGCCGGATAAGCTGCAGCCCACGACGCGTGCCAGGCCAATACGTCGAGCTGCAAAGCGACATAACAAGCATCGGCCAGAAAAACAGGCTCACTCATGGTGCATGAGTGAGCCTGCCAATCACCGCTTCGACAGCTCCATGATCATCCGACTCAGCAAGTAGACCCGAGGCGCGACACTCTCCACCTGCGCATACTCCTGCGCCGTATGGATATTGCCGCCCACAATCCCAAACCCATCCAAGGTCGGTGTGCCCACCCCGGCCGATAAGCTCGCATCCGCCGCCCCACCGCTGCCTTCAATGGTCAATGTCTTACCCAACTCGCCATAAATCCCCTGGGCAATCGCCACCAATTTGTCCGACTCCGCCGTTTGCGGCATCGGCGGCAGGCCGCGTTTGAGGGTGGTGGTCACTTCGGTTTCCGGGATCAGTTTGTTCGCGGAAACCCGCACCAGGTCTTTCTCGATCCGATCGAACTCCTCCGGCAGTGCCGCGCGCACATCCGCCTTGGCGGTGGCTTGGTCAGGAATCACGTTGGTGCGGTCGCCGGCGTTGATCACGGTGAAGTTGATGGTGGTTTTCTTCTCTTCATCGCCCAACTTGCCCAGTTGCAGGATCTGGTGCGCGGCTTCCATGGCGGCGTTGCGGCCCAGTTCCGGGGCGACGCCGGCGTGGGCGGCTTTACCTTTGACTTCGACCACGGCGGTGGCGCTGCCTTTGCGCCAGACCACCAGGCCGTCGGCTGGGCGCCCTGGCTCAAGGTTCAGCGTCACGTCGTGGGCCTTGGCGGTGGTGCGGATCAGGTCGGAGGCGATGTCGGAGCCGGTTTCTTCGCTGGCGTCGAGCAGGAAGGTGATCTGCGCATAATCCTTGAAGCCTTGGTTTTTGAGGACTTTGAGTGCGTAGATACCGGCGACGATGCCGCCCTTGTCATCCATCACGCCTGGGCCATAGGCGCGGCCGTCCTTGATGTGGAACGGGCGCTCGGCGGCGGAGCCTTCCTTGAACACGGTGTCCATATGGGCCATCAGCAAGATCTTGGCCTTGCCGCTGCCCTTGAGGGTGGCGATCACATGGCTGCTGTTGGCGGCCGCATCCGGCACCCGTTGGATGCTGAAGCCCAGTTGCTTGAGTTCATCGACGGCGATGTCACTAACCTGGGTCAAGCCGGGCCCGTAGCCGGAGCCCGAGTCGATGTTCACCAAGCGCTCCAGCAGTTTCAGCGCCTCGGCCTTGTACTGTTCGGCATCCGCCTGGATCTGCTTGTGGGGTTCGGCGCTGTAGGCCGGGAGTGCGAAGGACAAGGCCAGCGTGGCGGCCAGGAGGGTACGGGGGAAGGTGAAAAGCATAAACCGATCCTTGTTTTTTGTTGGGAGGGGCGGCCCCACCCTACCCCACTAAACGGACCGTAACCAACTCCCCTGCACCGCACTCACCCGGTTGCGCCCACTGCTCTTGGCTTCGTACAGCGCCAGGTCGGCATCGTTGAGCCAACCGATAGAGTCAGCATGTTCTGGTTGATACGGCGCCAGGCCGATGCTCAAGCTGGCGCGCAGGGCCGGGTCCTGGGCGTAGGCCAACGCGTTGAAGCGGTCACGCAAGGCGTCCATCACCTCCGTGGCGCGGTTGAGGGGCATCCCCGGCAGGATCACGCAGAACTCGTCGCCGCCGTAGCGTCCGGCCAGGTCGGTGGCGCGCAGGTTCTGGCGCAGTATTTTACCGAGTTGGCGCAAAACGATATCGCCCGTGACGTGGCCGTAGGTGTCGTTGATGGTCTTGAAGTGGTCGATGTCGATAAGCGCAATCGCGGCGCCCTGTTGTTCGCGGCGGCAGCGTTGGAATTCGATTTCGAGGTGGTCTTTCCACGCGCCATGATTGAGCAGACCGGTCAGGCTGTCGGTGCGGCTCAGGGCAAGCAATTCGCGTTTGTGCCGGGCCAGGGTCACCGCCTGGCGGTAGCAGATCCAGCCCAGCGCCAGCGGATACAGCATCAGGATCGGCAGGCACGCATAGAGTTGGGCCTGGGTGGTCACGGCCAGGAAGGCTGGCGTAAAGATCAACAACGAGGCGCCAATGCCCAGCGCCTGCGCCACCCACCCGGCCAACATGAAGCGCGGGCCGCCGATGGCCACGTTGTTCATGGTCATCATCGACAGGGTGGTCACGCTAGGGAGCGGATTGAAGTGCATGGCCCCGACCCAGAACCCGCCGCAGAACGAATCGAACAACAAGTTGCGGCGCTCGCTGCGCAGCGAGTTTGCAGTTCGCGAAGACAGTTGGAACGCCAGGTGCGGCCAGACAAACGCGTTGATCAGCATCCAGGCCCACACCCACAGCGGTGGGTCCAGTGGGTACATGCCAAACACCACGCATACCAAACCGAGCGTCAGCCCCAAGGTACGGGATTTGTACAAGCGGGTAGCGAGCGGAAGTCCCTTTCCTCCGTCGGCTGGCATGGTCGGATGTAATCCTGGATGAATGCCTGGAGTCTATCAGGGCGCCAGCAATTCGCCACTACCATTCATAAGCTCATCACCCGCCAAATGCCCGATCCAAAGCGCTTAGTGGGAAAAGCCCCGGGCCAGCATCAACGCCACACCCAACAACAGCACCGCAGTGACGCGCTGCAACAACACGCGGCGCTTGGGGTTTTCCAGTACGTGCTTGATGCGCTGGCCGAAGTAGCAATACAGGCAGCCGCTGGCAAATTGCAGCAACAGGAAGGTCGCGCCGAGGATGGCGATATCTGCCGCCGAACTGTGCTGCCCTGCCCCGGCAAACTGCGGGAACACGGCGCTGAACATGATGATGGTCTTGGGGTTGGAAAACCCGGTCAGCAGCCCTTTGCCGAACAGGCTGCGCGAGCCTTCCACGGCGCCGGCCTTGCCGATCGCCACGCCGCTGCTGGTCCACTGCTTGTAGGCCAGGTAGAGGATATAGGCCACGCCGACAAACTGGATGGCCTGGGTGATGGCGAGGTTGCCCTTGATCAGTTCCGAGAAGCCGACGGCAAAGATCAGGATCGAAATCAGGTACGACACGCTGGCGCCGATCTGCGCCGGGATCGAACTGCGCAAGCCGTCCTTCAGGCCCAGGCTCAGCAGCAGCAAGGTCATGGGGCCAGGGCTAAAGGTCATGGTGGCGCAGAACAGCAGGAAGTAGAGAAACGAAGACAGCGTTAACGCAGTGGTCATGGGCCTGGGCCTTGAATAAGTAAAAACGACAACCGTAGGACGGACACGCCAGCGCCCGTCCCGGCATCCATCAGGCCACCGCGATCTCGGTGGTCAGGGATTCGCGATACATCACCGCCAGTTCACCGAGGGCGGCCTTGGCGGTCTGGTTGCGGGTTTCGAACGCCACCAGGCCTTTCCAGTTGGTTTCAACGATGGCCTGCACCACATCGGCGTAGTCGCAATTGCCGTCGTGAATGCCGAAGTGCTGGTCCTGCACGCCATTGTTGTTGCTGAAGGAAATGCCCTTGATCAGGTGGTGATACTTGCGCACCACCTCGGCCGGCAGGCCGTTTTCAATGTTGGCGTGGCCGGCGTCGAGGAAGAAGTACACATTGCGGTGTTCCTGCAGGCGCTCGAACACAAAGGCGTATTCCGCTTCATGGGTAAAGATGTAGTGGAACGGCCGATAGTTGACGTAGTTGGACAGGTTTTCCAGGTAGATATCCACGCCCTTGGCCTCGGCGTAGCGCGCCAGTTCCTGCACCGACTTGAGGTAGTGCTCCAGGGCGACCTTCTTGGCCATCAGCACCATTTTTGGCTCGACGATGCAGCCACCGTGGATGATCAACGGCGCACCCAGGCGGCTGGCGATGTCCACTTCCTTTTTAACGTACTCCACGGCCGCTGCGCGAAAGGCTTCCACATCACTGCCCAAGGGCGCCTTGAAGTTGCCGTGGTACACCGGTTTCACACCCGTGGCCGCGATCTGCTCCTGCAGGCTGGCGATGCGCTCGTCGGTCCAGTCATCGACCATCTCGCCGAACAGGCTGCCGTCGATGTACCAGTGGGTGCAGCCGCCTTCGATGGCGGTGTGCAGGCCTTTTTCAGCGGCCAGGTATTTCTGGTGGGCTACGCCGGTACAGAACGGCACGCTAGCGTTGATCAGTTTGCTTTCCATGGAGCGATTCCTTTCGTGATGGAGGGTTACAGTTCAATGGCCATGAAATCAGCCTTGGTCACGCCGCAATCCGGGCATGTCCAGTCTTCTGGCACCTCTTCCCAAGGGGTGCCTGCCGGGATTCCGTCCTCGGGAATGCCCAATTCTTCTACATACATAAATCCGCAGGGCGCACACATATAAGTCTTCATGAGAATGCACAATCCATTGCTCGCGTATAGGAAAGTTCGCCGCTTCCAGGCGAGATGGCGCGCAGTCTAGGGGACTGGCATTGCACAAGGCAGGTAAAGTAATGCCTAATCCGGCCTAACTTCACCGGTAAAATCACCGGCAAACACAAGGAAGGTTTATGTTTGTATCCGCCATCGCCTTTGTGGACGGCACGCCAAAGGTGCAGCAGATCGTCGAGGCGTTCAGCCAGGCCATCGAGAACGGTGAATGGGCGCCTGGCAGCAAATTGCCATCAGTGCGCGAACTGACCCAAACCCTGGGTGTGAGCAAGTTCACCCTCAATGAAGCCCTGGACCGCCTGCGCGGGCGCCACCTGCTCACGTCCAGCCAGGGCCGTGGCTACTTTGTGGCGATGGACAGCGCACGCCCGGCCTCGGTGGCCTGGGTCGACCTGCTACCCCAGGACCTGCTCAGCGTGTTGCGTCGCCCCTTGGTCACCGCCAGCGGCGAGTTGCGCCCCGGCGGCGGCCACCTGCCGGAAGAATGGCTGGACGCCGACGCCATCCGCCAGGCCATGCGCAGCGTGGTACGCGCACCGTCGCTGCGCATCGCGGGGTTGGGCACGCCGGCCGGTTTACTGCCGTTGCGCCAGGCCCTGCAACAGAAGCTGCACGGCGAAGGTTTGTCGGTGCCGGTGGAGCAGATCATCACCACCCCCAACACCGTGCAAGGCCTGGACATGTTGATGCGCCTGCTCGCCCGGCCCGGCGACACGGTGCTGCTCGACGCGCCGTGCTACTTCAACTTCCACGCCAACCTGGCCCTGCACGGGGTCAAGGTGGTCACGATCCAACGCCGCTCGGATGGCTTCGATTTCGTCGCCCTCGAACAGCTATTGGCCGAACACCGCCCCAGCCTGTACCTGACCACCAGCGTGCTGCATAACCCTACAGGCCATTCCTTCAGCCCCAGCCAGGCGTTTCGGCTGTTGCAACTGACCCAGCAGTACCAGTGCCATATCGTCGAAGACGACCTCTACGGCGACTTGCACCCCAGCCCGCCACCGCGCCTGGCGGCCGTCGCCGGTTTGGATCAGGTCACTTACCTGTCGGGGTTCTCCAAGATTCTCAGCGCCAACACCCGCGTCAGCTTCGTGGTGGCCGCGCCGCAACTGGCGGCCAACCTGACCAACATGAAGTTGATGAGCGGCGGCGTAACCTCGGAGCTGTTCGAGCAGATCGTCTACCGCATGCTCAGCGAGGGCAGCTACGCCAAGCACCGCAAGCGCATGGTCCAACGCCTGATGGAAGCCGGCGGGCGCGTCGAGCAGTGGCTCAAGCGTTGCGGGTGTGAGTTGCCGATGGCCTATGAAGGCGGGATGTTTATCTGGGCGCGCCTGCCACCGGGGGTAAACGGCGAACTGTTGGCCCAAGAGGCGTTGAAACGCAGCATGGTGCTGGCGCCTGGCGCGCTGTTTGGCTACGACCCGGCCCATCGCGATTCGATGCGCTTCAACGTGGCCCATACGGATGAGCCGCGGGTGCAGCGGGTGTTTGAGGCCTTGCTGCTCAAGGCCGGGCGCGCGCCTTAGCGGCGATGGGCGAGGGAGCGCACGCAACGGTCCCCCAGGCTTTGTACGCCCTGCACCAGCAGCACCAGCACGATCACCGTCACCACCATGATCTGGTTGTTGAAGCGCTGGTAGCCATAACGGATAGCGAGATCGCCCAACCCGCCACCGCCGATCACCCCGGCCATGGACGAAAAACCGATCAGCATCACCAGGGTCAAGGTCACCCCGGCCACCAGCGCCGGCAAGGCTTCGGGCAGCAGCACCTTGAGGATCACATGGCGAATATCGCCACCCATCGCCACGATGGCTTCGATACGGCCCTTGTCCACTTCATCCAGGGCGGTTTCGACAATGCGCGCAAAGAACGGAAAAGCACCAATGGTGATCGGCACCACCGCGGCAGTGCTGCCCAAGGTGGTGCCGACGATCAGCCGCGTGAGCGGGATCAGCGCGATCAACATCACCACGAACGGCAATGAGCGTCCCAGGTTGATCACCCCGCCCAGCGCCCGGTTGAGGCGCGGCAACGGCAGCAGGCCGTCGCGCCGGCTGATGAACAGCAACACCCCCAGGGGCAGGCCGATCAACAGCGTAAACAGCCCGGCCAGCAATACCATGTAGAGGGTTTCACCGGTGGCGTTGAGCAGCAACTGCAGGATGTCGTTCCAATCGGTTTTCATACGGCCCTCACCACTTGCAGGCTTGGCGCCAGCGAACGACCCAGGCGCGAGGACGGGTCCGCTTGCAGTTGCAACAGCGTGCCGCTTTCCACCACGCGGCCATCGGCCAGGGACACCGCGCTGTCGCAGATCGCCTTGACCACGTCCAGTTCGTGGGTGATCAGCACGATGGTCACGCCCAGTTGCCGGTTGATGTCGCGCAACAATTCAAGAATCGACGCGGTGGTTTCCGGGTCGAGGGCGCTGGTGGCTTCATCCGACAGCAGGTACGCCGGCCGCGCCGCCAAGGCACGGGCAATGCCGACGCGCTGCTTCTGCCCGCCGGACAACTGTGACGCAAATGCCTGGGCCTTGTCGCTCAACCCCACCAAGGCCAACAGCTCTGCGACCCGCGCGGCGCGCTCGGCCTTCGGCACGTTGGCGATTTCCAGCGGCACCGCGACGTTATCCGCTACGTTGCGCGAATGCAGCAGGTTGAAGCCCTGGAAGATCATGCCGATGCGTTGGCGTTGCTGGCGCAGTTGCTTGTCGTTGAGCAGGGTCAGGTCCTGGCCATCGAGCAGGATGCGCCCGCTGGTGGGCCGCTCAAGCAGGTTCAGGCAACGCAGCAAGGTGCTTTTACCCGCACCGCTGCGCCCGACAATGCCGAAAATCGCGCCATCGGCAATCTGCAACGAGACGTTATCCAGCGCCGCCGGCTGGCCACCGCCGTAGGTTTTGCTGATGCCCTCGACAACGATCATTCGACCGCCACCGGGATCACCGAGCCGGCGTACTTCTCGGTAATGAACTTGGCCACCGCTGGCGAGCGCAGGTCGTTGGCCAGTTGCTGGATGCGCGGGTCTTGCGCCAGCTTGGGCGTGGTGACCAGGATATTTGCGTACGGGTTGCCCTTGGCCTGCTCCAGCCCCAGCGCATCCTTGGACGGCTCCAGTCCGGCTTCCAGGGCGAAGTTGCCGTTGATCACGGCCAGGTCTACATCATCCAGGGCGCGAGGAATTTGCGGCGACTCAATCTCCAGGATCTTCAGGTGCTTGGGGTTTTCGGCAATGTCCTTGGGCGTGGCCTGGTCCTTGGCGGCATCGTTGAAGCCGGGCTTGAGTGTGATCAAGCCGTTGGCTTGCAACAGGTACAGCGCACGGCTGAGGTTGGTGACGTTATTGGGGACGGCGACCGTGCCCTTGTCCGGCACTTGGTCAAAGCGGGTGTGACGGCGGGAGTAGATGCCCAGCGGCTCGATATGCACCGTAGCGGCCACGGCGAACTTCTGGCCGAGGGCCTGCTCCTGGGAGTTGAGGTACGGCAGGTGCTGGAAGTAGTTGGCGTCGACATCGCCATGGGCCAACAGCTCGTTGGAGTTCACGCCGCTGGGGATTTCGATGATCTTCAGCTTCAGGCTCGGGTCGAGCTTTTGCACGTACTCAAGGATCTGCGCGTGGGGGATAGGGTCGGCGGCCACGCGCAATGCATCGGCGGCCGAGACACTGAGTGAGGCCAGCAAGGCCGCCAGGGTAAGTGCGGTTGTTTTCAACATAAGTGATCTCCTGATCAGGCGGACAGTGCTTGGGGTAGCGTGGCGTCGGCATAGAAACGTTGGGCGACATCGGGGTGCGAGCGCAGGCGGCCCTTGAGGTAGTTCCAGCCCACGTCACGCAGCAACGGGTTGCGCGGATCGCTCTCGGGGCCGTGGGCATCGCGCAACAGCTGGGGCGCCAGTTGGTACACCGGCACCACCGCATCCAGTTGCGCACCGAGGAAAAATGCCAGGGACAAGCGCTCGCTGCCCACTGGTGGCGACACTACGCGGTGCACGGTGGCGCGCAGATAACCGTTGCTGGCCAGTTCGAGCAGTTCGCCGATGTTCACCACCAACGTGTCGGGGCGCGGTGACGCATCGATCCAGCGGCCCTCTTCCACTTCCACCTGCAAACCGGCCTGCTGGTCTTGCAGCAAAAAGCTGAGGAAACCGGAATCCTTGTGCGCACCGACGCCTTGGCGGCTTTGCTGGGCGTGACGGCCGGGGTAGCGGATCAGCTTGATATGTTCGTTGGGTTTGTCGCCGTACAGCGCGTCGAAGGCATTTTCCGGCAGGGACAAGGCCTGGGCGAAGGCGCGCAGCAGGCGCAGGGCCATCTGCGTCATCGCTTGCTGCCAACCGAGCACCAAGGGCTTGAGTTGAGGCAAAGCCGCCGGCCATTGGTTGGGACCTTGCAGCCGTGCCCAGGCGGCCGGGTGCCCGGCCACAGCTAGGGGCTCGCGCTCTGCGCCGACGTCGAACTGCTCGCGCAGGTCCGGCTGGCCGCGGGTGATCTCTGACGCTGCACGGTTGTAGCCGCGAAAATGCGGCGAGTTGAGCATGCCCACCGCCAGCTTGTCGGCCTCGGGCAAGGCAAAAAATGCCCGCGCCTGTTGCTGCACCTCGGCCAGCAGCGCCGCGTCGATGCCGTGGCCGGTGAGGTAGAAAAACCCGATATGCCGCGCCGCCAGGCGCAGTTCGTCGAGAAACTGCTGGCGTTGCTGCGCGGTGCCATCGAGTTGCGACAGGTCCAGCAACGGCAAGGTGGTGATTGACTGCACGTGGGCCATCGGTGGCTCGCTCCTTGAACAGAATCCTCTAGAAGCGTCCAAGCTAAACGATCTTAAAAACCTCCAATAAATATCTTTTTAGAATTAGCTTAGGCGCACGGCAAAGGCGCTGCGTAGGCACTGCCCCCTGCGACAGTCGATCCGTTCTTGTTCGTTGACCATCGTTGTTACACACCATATAGTGTGCCCACAAACAGAACAGACCACTACATAGTGTGCAGCATCGGTATTTACCGACCACACTACGCGCACTATTTCAATGCCTAATAGCCTGCAAACCGCATATTTTTGGACGGTTTCATACGCCGTCAGACCAGAACAGAAGGGAGTATTTCAATGCTGAGTTGGGATGAAGTCGACAACGAAGACACCGGTGCAGCGGTGATCAAGGGCGCCAACGCAGGCCACGCCAGCGAAGCCAACATGGACCGTCTCGACGGTGCCGGGGCCGCCGCCGCGCTGGAAGCACGCAACGTGACCGCCAACGACTCCGCTGCCATCATCCGCGCCAAGGCCGCCCTCGACAAACTCGACGTCGCCGAAGGCCTCGCCGAGCTGGAAGGCTCCGCCGCCCGTGTCGCCGTTGACGAAAAGCGCATGATCAACTGCCGCGCCGACCTCAACCAACTCGTGCCCTTCAAGTACGACTGGGCCTGGCAGAAGTACCTCGACGGCTGCGCCAACCACTGGATGCCGCAAGAGGTCAACATGACCGCCGACATCGCCCTGTGGAAAAACCCCGAAGGCCTGACCGACGACGAGCGCCGCATCGTCATGCGCAACCTCGGCTTCTTCTCCACCGCCGACTCCCTGGTTGCCAACAACCTGGTGCTGGCCGTGTACCGCCTGATCACCAACCCGGAATGCCGCCAGTACATCCTGCGCCAGGCCTTCGAAGAGGCGATCCACACCCACGCCTACCAGTACTGCATCGAATCGCTGGCCATGGATGAAGGCGAGATCTTCAACATGTACCACGAGATCCCGTCGGTCGCTAAGAAAGCTGCGTGGGGCCTGAAGTACACCCGCTCCATCTCCGATCCGAAGTTCGAAACCGGCACCGTCGAGACTGATAAAGAGCTGCTGCGCAACCTGGTCGCCTACTACTGCGTCCTGGAAGGCATCTTCTTCTATTGCGGCTTCACCCAGATCCTGTCCATGGGCCGCCGCAACAAAATGACCGGCGTGGCCGAGCAGTTCCAGTACATCCTGCGCGACGAGTCGATGCACCTGAACTTCGGTATCGACGTGATCAACCAGATCAAAATCGAAAACCCACACCTGTGGGATGCCGAGATGAAGGAAGAAGCGACCCAGATGATCCTGCAAGGGACCCAGCTGGAGATTGAATACGCTCGCGATACCATGCCGCGCGGCGTGCTGGGCATGAACGCGGCGATGATGGAGGACTACCTCAAGTTCATCGCCAACCGTCGCCTGTCGCAGATTGGCTTGAAAGAAGAGTATCCAGGCACGACCAACCCGTTCCCTTGGATGAGCGAGATCATGGACTTGAAGAAAGAGAAGAACTTCTTTGAGACCCGTGTGATCGAGTACCAGACCGGCGGCGCGCTGAGCTGGGACTGATTAACAACACAGATCCAATCGCTACCCTTTAAAGCACACTGCAAAACCAATGTGGGAGCAAGCCCGCTCCCACATTTTGATTTTCTTCGGTCATCAGGTCCAGGACGGCTCGCGATCGCTCTGCAACGCGTACCGCTCAATCGCCTCTTGGCAAACCTGCCTGTCCAATCCCCCCTGCTCCACCAACGCCGTCAGCGCTGCCAATACGATGTGGTAACGATCCACCTCAAAGAAATCGCGCAACGCCGCCCGCGTATCACTGCGTCCAAAACCGTCGGTGCCGAGCACGGTATAGCTGTCGCCCAGATAGGACGCGATCATCTGCGGCACTGCACGTACGTAGTCGGACACGGCAACCACTGGCGTACCGCTCGGCAAACAGTTATTGAGGTGACTGACGCGCTTGCCGGCCCCTGGGTGCAAGCGGTTCCACCGCTCCACGTCCCGCGCCTCCCGCGCCAGTTCGCTGAAGCTGGTGACGCTGTACACCTCGCTCGCCACCTGCCAATCCTCTGCCAGCAGCTGCGCGGCCGCCTGGGCTTCACGCACCAGGGTGCCTGAGCCGAGCAAGCGCACCTTGGCCTCAGGCGCACCTTCCAGGCGGTACATACCTTTGATAATTGCTGCTTCCACACCCTCAGGCAGGCTCGGCTGCGGGTAGTTTTCGTTCATCAGGGTCACGTAGTAGAACTCGTCCACATCGTGTTCCAGCATCTGGCGCATACCGTGGTCGAGGATCACCGCGAACTCGCCGGCAAACGCCGGATCGTAGGCCCGGCAGTTCGGCACCGTGGCGGCCGTGAGATGGCTGCTGCCGTCCTGATGCTGCAATCCTTCGCCGCCCAGGGTGGTGCGCCCGGCGGTGGCGCCCAGTAGGAAGCCGCGGGCGCGCTGGTCGGCGGCGGCCCAGATCAGGTCGCCGACACGCTGGAAGCCGAACATCGAGTAATAGATGTAGAACGGCAACATGCGCAGGCCATGTACCGAATAACTCGTCGCCGCCGCAACCCAGCTGCTGATGGCGCTGGCCTCGCTGATACCTTCTTCGAGGATCTGCCCGTCGGTGGCTTCGCGGTAGCTAAGGATCGAGCCGATGTCTTCCGGCTCATAGCGCTGGCCGACGCTGGAATAGATGCCTATCTGCTTGAACAGGTTGGCCATGCCGAAGGTACGCGCCTCGTCTGCGACGATGGGCACGATGCGCGGGCCCAGCGCCTTGTCCTTGAGCAGGTGGGTGAGCATGCGCACGAAGGCCATTGTGGTGGACATTTCCTTGCCCGCCGCGTGCGTGGCAAACCCGGCGTAGCCCGCCACCGCTGGCACGCTGACGGGCGCAGCCGCCTGGCTACGGCTCGGCACATAACCACCCAGCGCCTGACGCCGCTGGTGCAGGTAGCGCAACTCCAGGCTGGCTTCGTCCGGTTTGAAGAAACTCAGGGATTGGGTCTGCTCATCCGACAGCGGCAGCTGGAAACGATTGCGAAAGGCGATCAACGCGTCACGATCCAGTTTCTTCTGTTGGTGAGTGGTCATCTTGCCCTGCCCGGCTTCCCCCATACCGAAACCCTTCTTGGTCTGGGCCAGGATCACCGTGGGCTTGCCCTTGACCCCGCGAGCCGCGTGGTAGGCGGCGTGAATCTTGACCATGTCGTGACCACCGCGTTTGAGTCGGTCGATCTGCTCATCGCTCATGCCCTCGACCAGCCGCGCCAGTGACTCGCTCTGGCCGAAGAAGTGCTCACGGTTATAGGCGCCGTCCTTGGCAGCGAAGGTCTGGAATTGCCCGTCCACGGTGTTCGACAAGGTGTTGACCAGCGACCCGTCGGTGTCTTTGGCCAGCAACGCATCCCAGTCCGAGCCCCATACCAGCTTGATCACGTTCCAGCCGGCGCCGACGAACAATGCCTCCAGTTCGTCGATGATGCGCCCATTGCCACGCACTGGGCCGTCGAGGCGTTGCAGGTTGCAGTTGACCACCCAGGTCAGGTTGTCCAGGCCTTCGCGGGCTGCCAGGGTGAGGGCTGACATGCTTTCCGGCTCGTCCATTTCACCGTCGCCGAACACGCCCCACACGTGACGCTCGGTGGTGTCCTGCAGGCCGCGATGCTGCAGGTAACGCATAAAGCGCGCCTGGAAAATCGAGCTGATGGGACCGATACCCATTGAACCGGTGGGGAACTGCCAGAAGTCCGGCATCAGCCAGGGGTGCGGGTAGCTCGACAGCCCGCGCGCGCCGGCCTTGGGACCGCCGAGTTCCTGGCGATAGTGAGCCAGGTCGTCTTCACTCAAGCGCCCTTCCAGGAAGGCCCTTGCGTAAATGCCAGGCGCGCAATGGGGTTGGTAGAACACCAGGTCGCCGCCATTGCCGTCATTGCGCGCACGGAAAAAATGGTTGAAGCCCACTTCAAACAAATCCGCGGCACTGGCGTAGCTGGCGATATGGCCGCCGAGTTCGCCATAGGCTTGGTTGGCGCGCACCACCATAGCCAAGGCGTTCCAGCGCACCAGCGAGGCCAGGCGTTCTTCGGTGGCCAGGTCGCCGGGAAAGGCCGGCTGCTGCGCGACGCTGATGCTATTGATATAGGGCGTGCCGTGGCGCGGTTTCCAGTCGATGTGCGCGGCGCTGCCCTCACGGGCCAGCAGGTCAAGGACTTGGCGCGCGCGCTCAGGGCCGGCGTTGGCCACCAGCGAGGCCAGGGCGTCGCGCCACTCGTCCAGCTCGGGCTGGTCCAAGACTGTGTGATTCACTGCATTCGCGAAACCGTTCATGGCAACCTCTGGGCTTTTTTCCAGTTTATGTCGGCAATAAAGGATTTATTGCCTGTTTTATGGCGGCTGTAACAGTATTTTGAGCATGTATCGCTGCCAATCAGACGTTTCTCAGCACGTTGTGCTCAAACCCCCGCAAACCCTGTCAGTGTGTTTAAAATGCCGCCCGCTCAACGACCGACGCTCAACGATGAACCCAGACGCACTCGCTACCCTGCACGCTCACCTGCTCACCGCCCTGGCCAGCGCCCCCGCTGAAACCCGCCGCCTGTTTCACGGCCGTGGCCGCTGCTGGCCGGGCCTGGAGCAACTGACCGTGGATTGGTTGCAAGGCGTGGTGCTGGTGGCCTTGTTCAAGGAAACCGAATACCTGGACGCCTTGAAGCAGCAGTTGTTGCAGATCGACTGGGCGCAGTTCGGCGCCCACACCGTGGCGCTGCAACATCGCTACCTGCCGCAAAGCACCACCGAGTGGTTGGTGGGCGAGCCCATCGATGAGCTGACCATCACCGAAGGCGGCCTGCGTTTCCTGATTGATCTGGGTAAAAAACAGAACAGCGGGCTGTTCCTCGACATGCGCTACGGCCGCAACTGGGTGCGCGAACAGGCCAAGGGCCAGCGCGTGCTCAACCTGTTTGCCTATACCTGCGGGTTCTCGGTGGCGGCCATCGAAGGCGGCGCCGAGCACGTGGTGAACCTGGACATGGCCCGGGGCGCCCTGAGCCGTGGCCGCGACAACCATCGGCTGAATGGCCATGACCTGGGCAAAGTGACGTTCCTGGGCCATGACCTGTTCAAGTCGTGGGCCAAAGTGACAAACAGCGGCCCCTACGACCTTGTGATCATCGACCCACCGTCCTTCCAGAAAGGCAGCTTCCTGCTGACCAAGGACTATCAGCGCGTCCTACGTCGCTTGCCGGACTTGCTCACGTCACAGGGCACGGTATTGGCGTGCATGAACGACCCGGCCTTTGGCGAAGACTTCCTGATCGACGGCGTCACCCGCGAGGCGCCAGGCCTGCGCTTTGTGGAACGCCTGGAAAACCCAGCGGAATTTCCGGATATTGACCCGCAAAGTGGCTTGAAGGCCTTGGTGTTCCGCCAGGGCTGATGCTGAAACGTCCTACCCTTGCTACGATTAGTCATACACCGGGGCGGTGAACCTTATCCCCCACTTCCCGGTCGATACCTGCATTCCCCGGCCAGACTCGACGGCGTCACGTTGTCGGCTGCCCCGTTTCACCCTTTGGAGAACCGCCCGTGATATCGACCCTGCATGTAGCCAGAATAAAAGCCTGGGGCGCCCACGGCTTTACCGCCACGGGCGTAGTCCTGGCATTCCTGGCCACCCTGGCGCTGCTGGAGAACTCACCCAAGGCCTGCCTGTTGTGGCTGGGCCTGGCACTCGTGGTAGACGGCGTCGACGGCTCCCTGGCGCGCCGAGTGAATGTCAGCACGGTCTTGCCCAGCTTTGACGGCTCGGTACTGGACTTGGTGATCGACTACCTCACCTATGTGTTCATTCCGGCATTGTTTATCTATCGCTACATCGACCTGCCGGAATTTACCCACCTGTTTACGGTGTCGGTGATCCTGGTCTCGTCGTTGTTCTGCTTCTGCAACGTCAACATGAAGAGCAAGGACAACTACTTCGTCGGCTTCCCCGCCGCCTGGAACGTGGTTGCCTTGTGCGTGTACATCATCCAGCCGGACGCCTGGGTGACACTGCTGACCGTGATCGGCCTGGCATTGCTGACCATCACGCCCATGAAGTTCCTGCACCCGTTCCGGGTCAAGCGCTTCATGCCGATCAACATCGCCGTGACCACGATCTGGTTACTGTGCAGCTTTTTGATGGTGGTGGACTACCCGAATACCAACCCGTGGACGTTTGGGTTGTGGTCGCTGATGTCGGCGTATTTCCTGGGGATTTGCATCTGGCGCACCGCGCTGGAGTGGCTGGGAACCCACAAATAATCCGGTCAACACAGCACAAATGTGGGAGAGGCTTGGCCCCTCCCACATTGAGAGCTGCATACATTTGGAACTCTGTACATCTGGCAGTAAGATGGCGGCCTTTCGCATAGCGCCCCGCCAACAATAAGCCCTGCCCATGCCCTTCGAACTCAGCGTTGACCTCACCACCCTCGCCATTCTCGCCGCCGTGGCCTTTGTCGCCGGCTTTATCGACGCCATCGCCGGCGGCGGCGGCCTGCTCACCACGCCCGCCCTGCTCACCGCCGGCATGCCGCCGCACCTGGTGCTGGGCACCAACAAGCTCAGTTCCACGTTCGGCTCGGCCACCGCCAGCTTTACCTTCTACCGCCGCAAGCTGTTCCATCCGCGCCAGTGGGTGCATGCCATCGTTGGCACGTTGATCGGTGCGTTGACCGGTGCGGTGGTCGCCCATTACCTGCCCGCCGAAACCCTGAACAAGATGCTCCCGGTGATCGTCTTCGGCTGCGGCTTGTACCTGCTGTTTGGCGGCACGCCCAAGGCGGCGCTGGATAACGACGCGCCGATCAAGAAGAAATGGCAGTCCACCCAAGGCTTCGGCCTGGGGTTCTACGATGGCGTGGCCGGCCCCGGCACCGGCGCGTTCTGGACCGTCAGCACCATGCTGCTGCACCCCATCGACCTGGTGAAGGCCAGCGGCGTGGCGCGCAGCATGAACTTCGTCAGCAACGCGGCGGCGCTGTCGGTGTTTATTTTCAACGGTTCGGTGGACTGGATCGTCGGCCTGGCGATGGGCGTGTCGGTGATGTGTGGCGCGTTCTTTGGCGCACGCAGCGCAATCAGCGGCGGCGCCAAATTCATTCGTCCGGTGTTTATCACCGTGGTCCTCGGCCTGACAGTGCGCCTAGCCTGGCAGCACTGGTTCAGCGTGGCCTAAGCGACGGGCCAGGTACAGGTCGATCAGGTAGCGCGCAATCGAACGGGACGCCGGCAACGGCGGCAGGTCGTGGATGTTGAACCACTGCGCATCCTCGATTTCGTCGGCCTGGGGCACGATATCCCCGCCGGCATATTCAGCGTGGAAACCCAGCATCATCGAATGGGGGAACGGCCAGCACTGGCTGCCCATGTACTGGATGTTCTTGACCTCCACCTGCACCTCTTCGCGCACCTCGCGAATCAGGCAGTCTTCGGCCGACTCGCCCGGCTCGGCAAACCCGGCCAACGTGCTGTACACGCCGGTGACAAAGCGCGGCGAACGGGCGAGCAGGATCTCGTCGCCACGGGTCACCAGCACGATCATGCTCGGCGAGATCCGCGGGTAACTGCGCAGGTCACAGGCCTGGCAGAACATCGCCCGCTCCCGTGGCACCTGGACCATCGCTTGGCCGCAACTGCCGCAAAACCGATGCTCGCGCGCCCAGGTGCCGACTTGGGCGGCGTACCCGAGCACTTTGTACAGCGTGTGATCGCCTTGCAGCATGAAGCCGCGCAGGCCCTGCCAGCTGCAGCCGGGTACTTCGCCCGCCGAGTTGAGTTCCAGCAAGTACACCGGCTCACCGTCGAGGTGGCCAATGCCATGTTCGGCGAACACCGACAGGTCCTGGCGCTTGAGCCACTCCCGAGGGAACAGCGGGCCGTTGGTGTCATGCAAAAAGCCGTCGCGGCTGCGGGCAACGGCCCAGCCGCCGGGGGCGTCGTTGTCTAGCAGCGTTGTAGTGATCCAGCCTGGGGTCATGTCAGTCAATCCACGAATTCGGGTGTCTGCTTACTCATATGGGCCGCGATGGCCACGCGCAGGTCGTTGGATTGCAACATAGCCGAGTTCCAGGTGGCAACGTATTCCAGACCGTCATTGACCGTGTGGTCACGCATGTAGCTGATCATGGCCTTGGTGCCAGTCACGGCAATCGGCGACTTGGCGGCGATCTGATGGGCGATTTCCAACACACCGGCCAGCAATTGCGCGTGATCGGGATAGACCCGATTGACCAGGCCGATGCTGCGCGCTTCCTCGGCGCCGAACTGGCGGCCGGTATAGGCCAACTCACGCAGCATGCCGTCGCCGATAATGCGCGGCAGGCGTTGCAGAGTGCCAACGTCGGCGGCCATGCCGATGTCGATTTCCTTGATCGAAAACTGCGCGTCCTCGGCGGCGTAGCGCATGTCGCAGGCGCTGATCAGGTCGATGGCACCGCCGATGCAGTAGCCGTGGATCGCCGCCAACACCGGTTTACGGCAATTATCGACCGCGTTGAACGAGGCTTGCAGTTCCAGGATCTTGCGGCGCAACAGGCGCGCGTTACGGCCGACGTCCTTGCCAAAGGCATTGGCCACCGAAGCCAGCATCATCAGGTCGATACCCGACGAGAAATGCTTGCCGGCGCCGCTGAGAACCACGGCGCGCACGGCGTCGGTGTCGTCGACCCATTGGAAGATATCGATGATCTCGGTCCAGAACGCCGCGTTCATCGCGTTGATCTTTTCCGGACGGTTGATCTGCACATGGGCAACGTTGCCAATGACTTCGACGACGAACGCTTGGTATTCGGACATGGCAGTGATCCCTGACTGGCGAGTGATAAGGCCCGAACTATATCAAGGGTGCACCACGGCGCATCGGCCAAAAGCGGGACTGGCAAAAAACCGTGCCAGGCGCCATCCTTGGCGCTTTAAGCCGCCCTACCCGCGGCGCTCGACGTTTTAAGGAAATGCCATGCACGCCCATCCCCTCGCCGCCGCCGATTTGGACTTCATCGAAGAAACCCTGCTCAAGTACGGCGATGACCATTCGGTGCTGAACCTGGCCGAGCTCGACGGCTACTTCACCGCCTTGGTGTCCAGCCCGGTGCAGGTGGATGTCGCCGAATGGTTCCCGGCGATCTGGGGTGGGCAGAACCCGCAGTGGGACAGCATGGAGGACGCCCAACGTTTCCTGCAATTGTGCGTTCGCCACAGCAACACCCTGGCCGCCCAACTGGCGACCGATGCGCAAGGCTTCAAGGCACGTTTCGACGACACTGAACATCAAGGCCAGGCCGTGACCCTCGCCGAAGAATGGTGCTTTGGTTATATCCGTGGCGCAGCGATCGGCAACTGGCCAGAACTGCCCGCCGCACAGGCCGCGTTGCTGGAGAAGATCTCCTGGTGCGCCGAGCAGGACAACTTCGAGTTGCCGGCCGACCTGGACATACCGGCCCATCAGCAACGCGTCAGCGCGATCGAGCCGGCGGCGCGCGCCCTGCATGATTACTGGTTGAGCCAGCGCTAAACCTCGACAAGCACCGCACCTTTGGCCGATTATTCGGGTCCGCCCGTCGGCCACTCCGTACCACCTTGCCTTGATCAGGAGCCTTGTACCTTGAGTTCGCAGAAAACCGTGACCGTTACACCGCCCAACTTCCCCCTGAACGGCAAGGTCGCACCGCCCGGCTCCAAGTCCATTACCAACCGCGCGCTGCTGCTGGCCGCGCTGGCCAAGGGCACCAGCCGCCTCAGCGGTGCGCTGAAAAGCGACGACACCCGCCACATGTCGGTGGCCCTACGCCAGATGGGCGTGACCATCGATGAGCCAGATGACACCACCTTTGTCGTCACAGGCAGCGGCAAGCTGCAATTGCCTGCGCAGCCGCTGTTCCTCGGCAATGCCGGCACGGCGATGCGTTTTCTCACCGCCGCCGTCGCCACCGTCGAAGGCACCGTGGTGCTCGATGGCGACGAGTATATGCAAAAGCGCCCGATCGGCCCGCTGCTCGCCACCCTCGGCCAGAACGGCATCCAGGTCGACAGCCCGACCGGTTGCCCACCGGTGACGGTGCACGGCGTGGGCAAGGTCCAGGCCAAGCGCTTTGAGATTGACGGCGGCTTGTCCAGCCAATACGTCTCGGCCCTGTTGATGCTGGCCGCGTGCGGTGAAGCCCCGATTGAAGTGGCGTTGACCGGCAAGGACATCGGTGCCCGTGGCTACGTGGACCTGACCCTCGATTGCATGCGTGCGTTCGGCGCACAGGTTGACGCCGTCAACGACACCACCTGGCGCGTGGCCGCCACCGGCTACAGCGCCCATGACTACCTGATCGAACCGGACGCATCTGCCGCCACCTACCTGTGGGCCGCCGAAGTGCTGACCGGTGGCCGTATCGACATCGGCGTCGCCGCGCAGGCCTTCACCCAGCCCGACGCCAAGGCCCAGGCCGTGATCGCGCAGTTCCCCAACATGCAGGCCACGGTGGTGGGCTCGCAGATGCAGGACGCGATCCCGACCCTTGCCGTGCTGGCTGCGTTCAATAACACCCCGGTGCGTTTCACCGAACTGGCCAACCTGCGGGTCAAGGAGTGTGATCGCGTCCAGGCGCTGCACGATGGCCTCAATGAAATCCGTCCAGGCCTGGCCACCATCGAAGGCGACGACCTGTTGGTGGCCGCTGACCCAGGGCTGGCGGGCAGCTCGTGCAATGCACTGATCGACACCCACGCCGACCACCGCATCGCCATGTGCTTTGCCTTGGCCGGGCTGAAAGTCTCGGGGATCCGCATTCAAGACCCAGACTGCGTGGCCAAGACCTATCCTGAGTACTGGAAGGCCCTGGGCAGTCTTGGGGTCGCGCTCAGCTACTGAGTCAGCCGCGTCGGTTTGGGGAGGGCAAGCACATGACCATTCGCCAACCCTGCCCACCCGGCGCCTGTGACTGCAACCGCGAGCAATTGCTGGAAGCCCCTGGCGCCGACCTGCGTATCCTCAACCTCACGCGCCAGGAAGAAAAACGCCTGCTGGAACGCCTCGAAGACCTCAAGAGCCTGCAGGACCTGGAACGCATGCAGCAGCTGATGTACCAGCAATTGGGCATTCGCGTGCAGGTTGCGCCGGGGCACACCGAGGTCAAGAGCATGCGCGGGATCCAGATCGTCATCGACGAACTGCCCGGGCTGTGCCGCAAGACCCGGCAATCGATCCCGGCAGCGATTCGCCGAGGGATGGAGAAACGCCCGGAAATTGCCTACCGCCTGTTGGATGCCCACGACCTGTTTCGCGAGGGTTGACTCAACCGGTGACCGTCTCGGCCTCGAACAGTCGCTGCCCCACGGCTTTCGCGGTTTTCAGATGCGCCTCGGCCGCGCCGCCTTCCGAATCCAACAGCAGCTCGGACGTCACTACCTTCGCCCCACAGTAATCAAAGATGCCGTAGTCGATTTGTGTACGCATTGCCTTGGCATAGCCGTGGCGGTCAAACGCGCTGTCGTCCGCGCCGCCCAGTGCCAGCAGGTGCACCTGCAGGTGCCGCAGTTTTTTCACCACCGGGGTATCCGGGGCGTAATCGATTGCCCAACCGTTGACGAACACGCGGTCGACCCAGCCCTTGAGCAGGCCCGGCAGCGACCACCAGTAGATAGGAAACGCCAGCACCAGGGCGTCGGCGCGGTCCAGGCGCGCCTGCTCGGCCAGCACATCGGCGGGCGGCGTGGCGCGTGTGCGGTGCACCAGATGGTCGGCGGCGGTGTAGCGTGGGTCAAACCCTTCAGCGCAGAGGTCAGCGATTTCGTAGGTGTGGCCGCAGGCGCGCAGGCCAGCGGCGACTTGCGTGGCGATGCCGTGGGTGAGGGATTGCGGGTCGTGATGAGCAACAACGATCAATGCGTGCATGACATGGACTCCCTTTTCGGTTTAGGCTGGGCTTAAGTTACGAATAGTAAGTTACTTTTGGTATATAAGCATGTCAAGCAGTGAATCCCCTGCCCCACGTCGCCGTTTGTCCCGTGAAGATCGTATGAGGCAATTGTTGGAAATGGCCTGGCAACTGGTGCGCGAGGAAGGCACCGACGCCCTGACCCTGGGCCGCCTGGCAGAACTGGCGGGCGTGACCAAGCCGGTGGTCTACGACCATTTCGTCACTCGTTCGGGTTTGTTGGCCGCGTTGTACGAGGATTTCGACGGACGCCAGAACCAGGTATTTGCCGACGCCATCGAAGCCAGCAGCGCGACCCTGGCAGACCGCGCCTGGGTGATCGCCGCGTCCTATGTCGATTGCGTGTTATTGCAGGGCCGGGAAATTCCGGGCGTGACCGCCGCGTTGAGCGGCTCACCGGAACTGGACGCTCTGAAGCGCAAATACGAGGCAATCTTCCTCGACAAATGCCGCGCCGCACTGGTGCCGTTCACCCCCACCGGCACGCTGTCCCAGGCCAGCCTGCGGGCCATGCTGGGCGCGGCGGAAGCCTTGTCCCATGCAGCGGCCGACGGTGAAATCAGCCGCGAAGAAGCCCAGCACGAACTGCTGGCGACGATATTGGCGATGGTTAACCGCGCGCCCGTGTTGCTGCCTCAGCCATCGCAGCCTCGTTGACGCGCGACAAAATTCACTCAACGGTGGAAGGGGGCTTTTTTGTACACATAACTCTGCGGTGAGCGCGTTTTTTTCTGTGGTGAGCGGGCTTGCCCCGCGCTGGGCTGCGCAGCGGCCCCCATAAAGGCAACGGGATTTTTCTGTTAGAACTCAGCGCCCTGGTTTTGGGGCTGCTGCGCAGCCCGGCGCGGGGCAAGCCCGCTCACCACAACAGCTTGTTTGGCAGGGGTTCAGCATCCATTGGACGTTGTGTAGATACCCATGTCCATCGGGGCAACCTCCCTTCCACATGGGCGGCAAGGCCAACCTTTTGATTGCCTGAACCACCGGCATCGCCGCCTCGCTAGAGCGCGACAGCTCCTACGAGGGGTCGATGGTTGGCGCTGTGTTTCAGCCCCGCGCCTGCACGAACAGCCGGGCTTTGCGCGTCAGTTGGTCCAGATGTCGATCACGCTGCTTCTCCGCGTCGACCATCGCCCGCTTGCCGTGTTTTTGCAGCAGGTAGGTGTGGATCTGCCGCACCTCCAGGGAGCTGTAGATCGCCGCCACATCGAGCACGCCCATCAAGCCATCGGTGCCGTAGTCCCGGGTGTTCATCAGCACCTGGGTGCCGCGTGCACCGCGCACTTGAAAGCCCAGTGCCTCGAACGCGGGCACCTTCTCTACCGCACACGCCAGTTCGGCATGGGGGTAGCGCGCCAGCACGTCCGCCATCATTGCCCGCGCCACGCCCTGGCGGCGCAAGCCGGCTTGCACGGCCATGAAGGCGATGCCGCAGGCCTCGGGATCGTCCTTAACCGGCAGGCACAGCAAGAAGCCGATGACCTTGTCGGCATCCTGTGCATCGGTGGCGACGACCAGCTCAACGGCAATCCCCTTCTCGCCATTGAGTGCTTCAAGGTACAGGTGCACCTCAAAGCCGATCGCGTACTGGTAGATGTTGTAGAGCAGGTTGCTCGGCGCCAGTGCCACGCTGCTGATGTCAGTGAGGTTGTCCACCACCATCTGCAGGATCTGGCCATTGATGGGCTCGGGGCACGGCGTGGTGTAGCGGGTAAGGCTGAACATGCACATTCCTGGGTTTTGCATTAAGGCTGCGCGGATTGTACCTGTTGCACGCGAGTTATTGCCCACACACCTCACGCAAACAGCCACGCAGCCAGCGGTGGGCCAGATCCGCGTCCAATCGAGGGTGCCAGAGCATCGCCACGGTGAAGGTCGGCAACGTCAGCGGCAGGGCAAAACAGAACAGGTCGCGCCGGTTGACGGTGTAGCACTCGGGAACGCTGGCGATCAGGTCAGTGTCGCGGGCCAGGGCCATGGCTGTGGAGAAACCGGCGACGATACTGGTGATCTGCCGCGTGAAGCCAACGGTTTCAAGCGCCTCATCGATCTGGCCACGGTCTTGCCCGCGCCGCGAGACGTAGACGTGCTGGCCTTGGGCAAACCGCGCTGCGCCGATGTCGCCCTTGCTCAGGGGGTGCCCGCGGCGCACCACGCCAACCAAACGGTCGCGGAACAGCGCCTGGGTCAGGATTTCGGGGCTGGTGGCGGGGTCAACCACGCCGGTTTCCAGATCAACCCTGCCTTCGCGCAGCAGTGTGCTGTCCTTGTCGGTTTTGTTCACGAACCGCAGGCGCACGCCGGGGGCCTCTCGGGCGATGCGCACCAGCAAGGCCGGGGCGAAGCGTTCAACGAACTCCTCGCTGGTGCGCAGGGTGAACGTGCGCACCACCCCTGCCATGTCCAGGGACCGTGCCGGGCGCAGTACCGCGTGAGCGTCCTGCACCAGGCAACTGACCTGTTCGCGCAAGGCCATTGCCCGTGGCGTGGGCACCAGCCCGCGTCCGGCGCGCACCAGCAGCGGGTCGCCGGTGGTTTCTCGCAGGCGCGCCAGGGCACGACTCATGGCTGAGGCGCTCAGGCCAAGGCGTCGGGCTGCACCTGCGACGCTGCCTTCGGCGAGCAACACATCGAGGGTGATCAACAAATTGAGATCGGGCATCCGCACTCCTTATCAGGCGTTATACGCAGGTATCACCTGCAATCCATGCGTCTTCCGCCATACTAGGCGACGCCGTAGAGTTGGGACAGCTGCATTCATTCAAGGAAATTGCCCATGCCCTCCTCCCCACGCGGCGGCCTCGTCAGCCTGTCGTTGTCCATGCTGCTGGCGTCCCTCGGCACCAGCATCGCCAATGTCGGCCTGCCCAGCCTCGCACTGGCGTTCGATGCAGCCTTTGATGCCGTGCAGTGGGTGGTGCTCGCCTACCTGCTGGCGATCACGCTGGTGATCGTCAGCGCGGGGCGCCTGGGAGACCGCCTGGGACGTCGGCGCCTGTTGCTTGGCGGCTTGCTGTTGTTCACGCTGGCTTGCGGATTGTGCGCCCTCGCACCGTCACTCAATGGATTGATCGCCGCCCGTGTCCTGCAAGGACTGGGTGCGGCCAGCATGATGGCCATGGCCTTGGGCATGGTCGGCGACACTGTACCCGCGGCACGCACGGGCCGCACGATGGGGTTGCTCGGCACCCTATCGGCGGTAGGCACGGCCATGGGGCCCAGCGTCGGCGGCTTGCTGCTGAGCCTGTGGGGCTGGCAGGCATTGTTTCTGGTGGGCATGCCGCTGGGGGTGCTGGCGCTGGTTCTCGCCTGGCGCTACCTGCCACTGGATCAACGCTATACGCCGGTCGCCGGGCGGTTGAGCTTCTGGTCACCCCTGACCGACGCGTCGTTACGCGCAGGCCTGGCCATGAGCGCCTTGATCGCCGCCGTAATCATGGCCACCTTTGTGGTCGGCCCGTTTTATCTGTCCCGTGGCCTGGGGCTCAATGCGCAGTGGATGGGCCTGGCCATGGCCGTCGGGCCGTGTGTTGCGGCGCTCACAGGGGTGCCGGCCGGCCGCCTCACCGACCGCCTTGGCAGCCAACGTGTGACACACGCCGGGCTGGGCGTTTTGCTGTGCGGCGCCCTGCTGCTGTCGCTCGCCTCGGGGCTGGTCGTCTATCTGGGCGCGCTGATTGTGCTGACGACGGGCTACAGCCTGTTCCAGGCCGCCAACAACACGGCCGTGATGCGCGATGTCGATGCACAACGACGCGGCACGGTTTCGGGACTGTTGAACCTGTCCCGCAACCTCGGCCTGATTTTCGGCACCTCGGCACTGGGTGCGGTATTCGCCTGGGCAACCCCCGATGTGACCTACGCCACCGCGCAATCCGTGGCAGATGGCCTGCACACAACCTTCGCCGTGGCATGCGGCCTGATCCTCCTCGCCGGAATGATGGCATGGGGCCGCAACCGTGCCGTGAACGGCCATCACAACCTCCGTTGAGCCAAAAAAACAAAAAAGGCGTTGCGCCAGACCGGGTTACATCGCGCATCATGGGCACTTTCAAGCTCAAGGGTAACGTCCATGCGCGTTCTGTCATTGATGATGGGTCTTACGACGCTGGCCGCCAGTACGGTGTTCTGCGCCAGCGCGATGGCGAATGAAGAAAGTCAGCTAGTGCAACAGATCAACGAGTACCGCAGCCAGGTGCAACGCTGCGGCGACCAGGGTTCCCAGGAACTGCCACCGCTGGCCAGCGACACACGGCTGGTGCTGCCGGCCACCAATGTCGGTGATTTGCAGCAGGCACTGGCTCGGGCGGCGTACCCGATGGTGAACGTGCAGGCCATCAGCCTGTCCGGTCCCAAGGATGCCCAGGCCGCGATGAAGGCCGTGCGTGAAAGCTTCTGCCGAGTGGTGCTGGACCCCCAATTCGTTGACATCGGGGTGAGCAACAGTGGCCAGGACTGGCGCATCGTGCTGGCCCGCCCACTGCTCTCCAGCGGCCTCGGCGATTGGCAGACCGAAGGCCGGAAACTGCTGGACCTGATCAATGCCGCCCGCACCCAAGCGCGCCAATGCGGCACCCAGGCGTTTACCGCGACCACTGCGCTGTCGTGGAACGACACCCTGGCCAGCGCCGCCAACAGCCATACACGCAACATGGCCAACGGCAACTTTTTCGACCATCTGGACCATGACGGCCGTACCCCCGGCGACCGTGCTGAACTGGCCGGTTATATTGCGAAGAACATCGGCGAAAACATCGCTGCCGGCCTGGACACGCCGCGCAAGGTGGTCGACGGCTGGCTCGCCAGCCCCGGCCATTGCGCCAACCTGATGAACCCGCAATTTCGTGAAGTGGGCGCGGCCTATGCCATGGACCCAAAGAGTGACGCGGGCATTTACTGGACCGGTTTGTTCGGCACGCAATGAGGGTTGGGCATGCGCCCGACCCCGCCGAATCAACCTATCCAAACGAATAGAGCATCAAATTGCCATCTAGCGGATAATTACGCTGAACCGGCAGCGCTCAAGCGGGTCTGTAGCTTTGCGCCAGAAATTCCAGGTGCATTGCAGACTCTGGCAAACAAGGTGTTCTCCCAATGATGAATTGGCTGCAAAGCAGCAGCGATATGGCCGAACGGGTGCGTGAGCATGATTGGGCCAGCACGCCCCTCGGTCCGCTGGAGCACTGGCCGGATGTGCTCAAAACCACCGTCGCACTGTGTTTCGCTTCGAGCTTCCCCCAGGCCATTGTCTGGGGACCGCAGTTGATCACGCTGTACAACGACGCGTTTATTCCGATCCTGGGGAATAAGGCGTACGCGTTGGGACGGCCTTTCAACGAAATCTGGAGTGAGGTGTGGGAAGACATCAGCCCCATCTCTGACGCGGCCTTCCAAGGCCACGCGACGTATATCGAAAACTTCCCCTTGGTGATCGAACGCGGCCATTCACGCGAGCAGGCGTACTTCACTTTCTGCTACAGCCCGATCCGTGATCCCGACGGCAAGGTGGTCGGCATCCTCGACACCGTGTCCGAAACCACTGCCACAGTATTCCTCGCCCGCCGCCTGGCCGTGCTGGATGCCATTGGACTCGCCGTGACCAATGCCGCCGATGCCGAAGCCATCATGACCAGCACCACCCGGCTACTGGCCGAGCACCTGCAGGTGAGCAACTGCGCCTACGCCGACATGGATGCCGATGAAGACGGCTTCACCATTCGCGACAATTGGACTGCGCCCGGCTCGCCCAGCATCATCGGCCGCTACAGCCTGGCGGCGTTCGGCGCAATGGCTGTCAACTGCCTGCGCGCCGGCGAGCCCTTGGTGATTCACGATAACCTGCGCGAGCTTGCGCCCGAGGAATCTGCAAGCTTCCAAGCGCTTGGCGTGACCTCCACGATTTGCATGCCGTTGATCAAGAATGGCCGCCTGACTGCCCTGATGGCCGTGCACGATAAATCTGCGCGACCGTGGTCGCCCTATGACCTGGCGTTGCTGCGGGAAGTCACCGAGCGTTCCTGGGCCCATATCGAACGGGTGCGCGCCGACGCCGATGTGCGTGAAGGTCTGGCCGCCTACGCCGAGTTGAACGCCAGCCTGGAGCAGCGGGTCGAAGAACGCACCCTAGCGCTGGCCCAGGCCGAGGCGGCGCTGCATCAGTCGCAGAAGCTTGAAGCCATCGGCCAATTGACCGGCGGCGTGGCCCATGACTTCAACAACCTGCTGACGATCATTCGCTCGTCGGTGGATTTCCTGCGCCAACCGGGCCTGTCGGAAGAACGCCGTGAGCGCTATATGCGCGCGGTCTCCGATACCGTGGAGCGGGCCAGCAAGCTGACCAGCCAGTTGCTCGCCTTCGCCCGCCGCCAGCCGTTGAGCCCGGAGGTCTTCGATGTAGGGCTGCGCGTGCAGAATATTGGCGAGATGCTCGAAAGCGTTACAGGCGCGCGCATACATGTGCAGGTCGAACTGCCCTCGCAAGCGTGCTTCGCGCGCATCGACCCCAGCCAGTTTGAAACCGCAACGATCAACATCGCCCTCAACGCCAGGGATGCGATGGACGGCCAGGGCACGCTGACGCTTCGGGTCACCGGCCTGCAGGCCTTGCCGCGTATCCGTGGGGATGCCGGTTCCCACCAGCCCTATATCGCGATCTCACTCGCCGATACTGGCCCCGGGATTGCGGCGGATGCGGTCGAGCGGATTTTCGAGCCGTTTTTCACCACTAAGGCGGTCGGCAAAGGCACGGGCCTGGGCCTGTCGCAAGTGTTCGGGTTTGCCAAGCAGTCAGGGGGCAATGTCGATGTGGTCAGCGCGCCTGGCCAAGGGAGCGTGTTCACCCTGTACCTGCCACAGGTCGAAGCCCAGGACATGCCGTCACAGCCCCCCCAGGAAGCCCGGATTGCGGACCATGACACGACCCAGTGTCATGTGCTGATCGTGGAAGACAATCTGGAAGTGGGGCGTTTCGCCAACCAGATTCTTCAAGACCTGGGCTACCAGACCACCTGGGTGACGGATGCCGAACAGGCGCTGAGCGTCGCGGGCGAGGATGCAATGGGGTTCGACGTGGTGTTTTCTGACGTGATCATGCCCGGCATCACGGGCGTGGTCATGGCCAAAGTGCTGCGCCAACGGCGGGCTGACCTGCCGGTGGTGCTGACCTCGGGATACAGCGACGAACTCGCAGACGACGGCTACGAAGGCTTCGAGTTCCTGGCCAAGCCCTACTCCGCGGACCAGGTCTCACGCGTGCTGCTGAAGGCGATGCTCAGGCACTGAGCCACGCCCTACTCCGCCACCACCACTTGATTGCGCCCACGCGCCTTGGCCAGGTACAGCGCTTTGTCGGCAGTGTTCATCAAACCGTGCAAGTCCTCGTCCTGGGCATGGGTGGAGGCCACCCCGAGGCTGGCGGAAAGCCCCTTGACCGGCTCGGCTGCCAAACCAGAGATGGCCTTGATCAACTGCTCGGCGATATGCCGCGCCGTTTCCACCGAAGTATTGGGCAGCAACACCGCAAACTCCTCGCCCCCCAAGCGGCCGTATACATCGGCCTGGCGGAACGACGCGCTGATCACCCCGCCAATCTGGCGCAATACCTGGTCGCCCGCCTGATGGCCATAGGTGTCGTTGATTTGCTTGAAGTGATCCATGTCCATCATCAACGCACACAGCGGCTGCTGGTGATGCCGGCACTGCGCGTACAGCAACTGGGCGTGTTCGAAAAATGCGCGGCGGTTCATCAGGCCGGTCAGTTCGTCGGTCTGTGCGGCGCGGTTGGAAATGTTATGGGCACGTTCCATTTGCCGGGTCAGGCGAAAGGCTTTTTCCAGTGCATCGGACAATTTGCGCGTGGCGCTGACCACAAAGGTGGAGAACACCAGTACGGCGATGGCCACGCCCACCTGCATCGGCGACGGCTGAAACAACAACCACAACGTGCACGGCAGCAACACCAGGGCAATGGACACCAGCGTCATGTAGCGATAGGCCGAATAGCATGAGACCGCGCTGACCGACATGCCGACGGTGAACAGCATCACCAGCACCTGGGACAGACGGTCATCCGGCGGCATCACCGCCCAGGCACCGGCGCCCCAGACCGCCGCGGAGAGCGTCAGCGTGAACCAGTAGCGGCGCTCCCAACGGTCTGGCGTGCGCTCGCTGATGGGGCAGCGAAACCAGTCCATGAACATCTTGACCCGCAATAGCGAAGACACCGCCAGCAGCACCAGCCACACCCGCATGACGTTGTGGTCAAAGCGGTCCCAGCACAACCAGCACAGCATGGCAGCCGCCATGTAACTGCCGAAGATAGCGGCAAACGACTGCCGGAACAGCTGGTGTAGACGGTCTGTCCGCACCTGCTCTTCTATAACGCAATCCTGCTCCTGCCCACGCCCAAGGCCATTCATGAAATCCGCCTGATCCGACTGCCGCGACAAAGGTGCCATTGTGGCACCCTGCCAGCACCGCGGACAACTGAATACCGCACCCCAGAGCCCTTAACTCGTTTCGGGCCGCAGAATCAGCACGCCCAATGGCGGCAAATTCAGTGACAGCGACACCGGCTGGCCATGACGCGGCTCGTCCTGGGTGAACACCGCGCCGCCGTTACCGAAATTGGAACCGGCATAGGTATCCGCATCGGTATTGATCACCTCGCTCCAGCGCCCGGCAAACGGCACGCCCACAGCGTAGGCTTCGCGGGGCACGGGGGTAAAGTTGGCCACGACCAGCACCGGCGCGCCGTCCTTGCTCCAGCGCAACCAGGCGTAGACGCTGTTGATCGCATCATCGCCGATCAACCATTGGAAGCCTTGGGGCGCATCGTCCTGCTCGTGCAAGGCAGGCTCTTGGCGGTAGAGACGGTTCAAGTCCCCCACCAGCTTTTGCACGCCTTTGTGTTCCGCGTACTGCAACAGGTACCAGTCCAGTTGCTGGTCGTGGTTCCATTCGCGCCACTGGCCGAACTCGCAGCCCATGAACAGCAGCTTCTTGCCGGGGTGCATCCACATGAACGCCAGGTAGGCGCGCAGGTTGGCGAACTTCTGCCAGCGGTCGCCGGGCATCTTGTCGATCAGCGAATGCTTGCCGTGCACCACTTCATCGTGGGAGATCGGCAGGATAAAGCGCTCGGACCACGCATACACCAGGCCGAAGCTCAGCTCGTTGTGGTGATGGGCGCGGTACACCGGGTCTTGCTGGATGTAGTGCAGCGAATCGTGCATCCAGCCCATGTTCCATTTGTAGTTGAAACCCAGGCCGCCCTGTTGGGTCGGCTGGCTAACGCCGGGCCAGGCCGTGGATTCTTCGGCGATCACTAGCGCGCCGGGCGCTTCCAGGGCCACCACGTCGTTCAAGTGGCGCAGGAAGTCGATGGCTTCCAGGTTCTCGCGGCCGCCGTGACGGTTAGGCACCCATTCACCGGCCTTGCGCGAATAGTCGCGGTACAGCATCGACGCCACTGCGTCCACGCGCAGCCCGTCGATGTGGAAATGCTTGAGCCAGTGCAGCGCCGAGGCCAGCATAAAGCCGTGCACTTCGGTGCGCCCCAGGTTATAGATCAGCGTGTCCCAGTCCTGGTGGAAGCCTTCCAGCGGGTTGGCGTACTCGTAAAGCGCGGTGCCGTCGAACTGCGCAAGACCGTGGGTATCGGTGGGGAAATGCGCCGGCACCCAGTCAAGAATCACGCCGATATCGGCCTGGTGCAGGGCGTTGACGAAATAAGCGAAATCTTCCGGCGAGCCAAAACGCGCACTCGGGGCGAACTGCGACAAGGCCTGATAACCCCAGGAACCGCCAAACGGATGTTCCATGATCGGCATCAGTTCAATGTGGGTGAAGCCCAATTGCTGCACATACGGGATCAGCCGCTCAGCCAGCTCACGCCAGCCATATTGACGGGCGACTTCACCAGCCTCGTCCAGCTCGCATTGCCACGACCCTACGTGCAATTCATAGATCGACAGCGGTGCGCTGGATTTATGCTTGTCGGTCCGCGACTGCATCCAGTCGTGGTCTTGCCAGTCCACCTGCAACGGCGGCGCGACTTTCGAAGCAGTGTCCGGCGGCAACTGGGTGGCCAGGGCCATCGGATCGGCCTTGAGCGGCAGGATCCCATTGGCGCCGAGTATCTCGTACTTGTAGGCAGCCCCCGGTTGCAGGCGCGGGATGAAAATTTCCCATACACCCGAAGGATGGCGCAGGCGCATTGGGTGGCGACGGCCGTCCCAGATATTGAAGTCGCCCACCACTGACACGCGTCGCGCATTTGGCGCCCACACGGCAAAGCGCACGCCCTGCACGCCATCGACGCTGGTCACCTGGGCGCCCAGGCAACTGCTGAGGTCGCGGTGATTGCCTTCGGCAAACAGGTACAGGTCCATTTCACCAAGCAACAGCTGACTGAAGCTGTAGGGGTCTTCGGTAATCTGCTCACCGCCCGCCCACTGGACCTTCAACAGATAGGGCTGGCGTGTGGTGAAGTGCCCGACAAACAAGCCTGGCACCTGGGTCGCACCCAGGCTGCCGATGGGCTCGCCACTGTCCTGCGCCAATACCTGGACACTCAGGGCTTCCGGCAGGAACGCGCGGATAAACTGCCCGCCCTGCTCGTCATCGTGCGGCCCAAGGATCGAAAACGGGTCATGGTGCTCGGCGCGCACCAGCGCTTCGACGTCCTTGGACGCCGGCATGGCAGTCAACGTGGGCTGCAGCGGTTCTTTATGCGTGTAATTCATGACGTCTCCCCACCGCGTGCAGTGTTAGATAGAGGTGCTAGCCCGCTGAGCAAACCGTGCAGCCCTTGCAGGGGCACCGGCAGCCAGGTCGGGCGGTTTTCCGCTTCGTAAGCCACTTCGTACGCGGCCTTCTCCAAGCTGAACAATGTCAGCGCGGCGTCCTGGCCCTTGGCATCCTGCCAGTCATGCGCCAGTGTAGACGTAGCTGCCTGATAAGCCTGGATAAATGCCTCGCGTGCTTCATTCAGGTAGCGTTCGGTCACACGCCTGCGGGCCTGATCGGCTTGCGGCGAGTGATCCACTCCTTGCACATTCAGGGCCATAGCGGCCGCGTAATCAAACGAACGCAGCACGCCGCTCACATCTTTATACGGGCTGTGCTTGCCCCGTCGCTCATGCAGCGGCCTGGCGGGCTCGCCTTCAAAGTCGATCAGGTAGGCATCGCCCTTCACCACCAGCACCTGGCCCAGGTGCAAATCGCCGTGGACCCGAATGCGCAGCCCGCCCACGGTGGCCTTCGCCAACGCCTGGACATGGGCAGCGATGGTTTTTTTCTGCGCCAGCAAATCACTGACCAACGCCTGATCCGCCGGGTTCAATTGGGTTTGATGGAGCTTGAGCAATTGCAGCGCACGTTCGATCTGCGCACCGACGTCCTTGGCCCAGGCGTGTGTGTCCTTGGCCGTGGTGACCTCGGGCTTGAAGTCCTCGTTGAGGGTCTTCGCGCCCAGCACCAGGTGCATTTCCCCCAGACGCTGGCCGAGCAGGCCGGCAAAGTCCGCCAGTTCGCCCAACGCGTTGTAGTGTTGTTCCTGCTCGGAGATCGCCTGCGCCAGTTCGTCACGAATCGCGCGTTCCAGGTTGTTCTGGGTCCAGCTCCAGGCATCGCCCTGGTTGCTCAGGTAGCCCTGGGCAATCATCAACAGGTTGTCCTGGCCGTCGCCGTCGCGGCGAATCATCGAACCCAGCAGCGGCGAGATGTTCGGGTAATCGGCGGCGGTCAGGTAGGCACTCATTTCCAGCTCCGGGTGCACGCCGGCGCTGACTTTGCGGATCAGCTTGAGCACCAGGCTCTCGCCCACCACCACCGAACTGTTGGACTGCTCGGCCGACAAGTAGCGCACCTGGGCGTCATCGGTCAGTTGCAACGGCGCCAGGTGCGGCGTCGCTTCAAAGCGCAGGTCGCCTTCGCTGGACGTGAGTACCGTACCGGCCTGCAGGCCCTGGATCACCGCGCGGATAAAATGCTCCAGGCTGAACGCATCGGTGACCAACCCCACCTGACGGGTACGCCTTACGCGGGCCAACGCCAATTGCTGGGGCAAGGCGCTGGTGAACTGGTCCTCACCCAGGAAGCCGAAGGGCAATTGATAGCGACTGACTTGGCCACCGCTGGTGACATCAATCTCACTGAGCAACACCGGATGCTGCGGGTCGCCAAAGCGTACGCCGTAGGCGATGTGCACGTTGTCGATAGCAGCGTCCTTACCCGCGAACCAGCGCCGCTTGGGCAGCCAGGCCGGTAAAGAGGTCTGCTCCAGGGTGGTGCGACAAGGGTCTTCGAGCAATTCTTCCATGCGCTTTTTCAGTACCAAGGTGGTGAAGTCGGGAATGCTCTGCGCCGGTTCCACGTGCCAACTGGGCATCTGATTCTCCGCCGCCAATACAAACCAATAGAAGCCATAGGGCGCCAGGGTCAACAGGAAATTCAACTGGCCGATGGGCGGAAAAGCGTTCCCGCCGAGCATCTCCACCGGCACCATGCCGGCAAATGCAGACAGGTCCAACTCAGCCGCCTGGGCACTGCGCGACACGTTGGCCACACACAGGATGATTTCCGTGCGCCCATCTTCCCCGGTGTATTCGCGGGTGTAGGCCAGGATGCGGCGATTGCTTGGCGAGAGCATTTTCAAACTACCCCGGCCAAAGGCCTTGGATTGCTTGCGCACGGCGAGCATGCGCCGGTTCCAGTTGAGCAGCGAGTGCGGGTCTTGGGTCTGGGTTTCGACGTTGACCGACTGGTAGCCGTACAGCGGGTCCATGATCGGCGGCAACACCAGGCTGGCCGGGTCGGCGCGTGAGAAGCCGCCGTTGCGGTCGATGGACCACTGCATCGGCGTGCGCACACCGTCACGATCGCCGAGGTAGATGTTGTCGCCCATGCCGATTTCGTCACCGTAATATAGGGTCGGCGTGCCCGGCATCGACAGCAGCAGGCTGTTGAGCAGCTCCACGCGGCGGCGATCACGCTCGAGCAACGGCGCCAGGCGTCGGCGAATGCCCAGGTTGATGCGGGCGCGGCGGTCGGCAGCGTAGTAATTCCACAGGTAGTCGCGCTCTTTGTCGGTGACCATTTCCAGGGTCAGCTCATCGTGGTTGCGCAGGAAGATCGCCCATTGGCAGTTGGCGGGAATCTCCGGGGTCTGGCGCAGAATATCGGTGATGGGGAAGCGATCTTCCTGGGCCAGCGCCATGTACATGCGCGGCATCAGCGGGAAGTGAAACGCCATATGGCATTCATCACCGTCATCGCCGTGTTTGTCGCCAAAGTACAACTGAGTGTCTTCCGGCCATTGGTTGGCTTCGGCGAGCAGCATGCGATCCGGGTAGTTGGCGTCGATTTCGGCGCGGATCTGCTTGAGCACGTCGTGGGTTTCGGGAAGGTTTTCGTTATTCGTGCCGTCGCGCTCGATCAGGTAAGGGATGGCGTCCAGGCGCAGGCCGTCGATGCCCATGTCCAGCCAATAACGCATCACCGACAGCACGGCCTTCATGACTTGCGGGTTGTCGAAATTGAGATCGGGCTGGTGGGAGTAGAAGCGGTGCCAGAAATACTGGCCGGCGACCGGGTCCCAGGTCCAGTTGGACTTCTCGGTGTCGAGGAAGATGATGCGCGTGCCGTCGTACTTCTGGTCGTCGTCGGACCACACGTAGAAGTCCCGCGCCGCCGAGCCCGGCTTGGCCTTGCGCGCGCGCTGGAACCACGGATGCTGGTCGGAGGTGTGGTTGATCACCAGTTCGGTAATCACCCGCAACCCACGCTTGTGGGCCTCGGCGATAAAACGCTTGGCGTCGGCCAGGGTGCCGTAGTCGCTGTGTACGCCACGGTATTCGGCGATGTCATACCCGTCATCGCGACGTGGCGAGGGGTAGAACGGCAGCAGCCAGATAGTGTTCACGCCGAGGTCGGCGATGTAGTCGAGCTTGGCGATCAGCCCGGGAAAATCACCGATGCCGTCGTTATTGGAGTCGAAGAAGGATTTGACGTGAACCTGATAGATCACCGCATCCTTGTACCAGAGCGGGTCCTTGATGAAGGTGGCAGCCTTGGGTTTCTTCGCCATTGGAAACTCCTGAAAAATAAACAGCCATGCTAAGCACGCGTCTGTGGTGAGCGGGCTCGCCCCGCGCTGGGCTGCGAAGCGGCTCTATTGAAGCCAGTGAGTTCTTTCAGATAGCGCTCGGTGCCAAACTTGAGGGCTGCTGCGCAGCCCGGTGCGGGCGGGGCGACGATTCGACAAGCCCGCTCACTGCACGAGCTTGCTCACCACAAGAGAACTCATACACCTCAGGTCAAAGTGATGCGCCAGATCCCGAACGGCATCTGCGGATCAAGGCGCGTCCACTGGGTCTTGCCATACCAGGTCCAGCGATGGCCGTTCATCAAATCTTCACCTTGGGTCTGCGCATCATCGGGCAGGCCCAACTCCCACAGCGGCAACTCAAAGTGCGCTTGCTGGGCATTGAACGGGTCGAGGTTGATGGCGACCAGGATGAAGTTGCTGCCATCCTCGCTGCGCTTGCCGAAGTACAGGATGTTGTCGTTCCACGCGGTGTAGAGCTTGAACCCCAGGTGAGTCTGCAACGCCGGGTTTTGCCGGCGGATGCGGTTGAGCTGGGCGATTTCGGCAATGATGTTGCCCGGCGCGGTGAAGTCCCGAGGGCGGATCTCGTATTTCTCCGAGTCCAGGTATTCCTCTTTGCCCGGCACCGGTGCGGCTTCGCACAGTTCAAAGCCGGAATACATACCCCACAGGCCCGAGCCCATAGTCGCCAGCGCGGCACGGATCAGAAAGCCAGGGCGGCCGGATTCGTGCAAAAAGCCTGGGTTGATGTCCGGGGTATTGACGAAAAAATTCGGCCGGTAGCACTCGCGCCACGGCGACTGGTTCAATTGAGTGAAGTATTCGCTCAGCTCGGCCTTGGTGTTGCGCCAGGTGAAATAGGTGTAGCTCTGGGAATAACCGACCTTGCCCAACCGCGCCATCATCGCCGGCGTGGTGAAGGCCTCGGCGAGGAAGATCACGTCGGGGTGCTTGGCGCGAACATCGCTGATCAGCCATTGCCAAAAGGGCAACGGCTTGGTGTGGGGGTTGTCGACGCGAAAGGTCTTCACGCCCTCTTCCACCCAGCCCACCACGATATCCCGCAGTTCGGTCCACAGGCCGGGAATGGCATCCGCCGCATAGAAGTCGACGTTGACAATGTCCTGATACTTTTTCGGCGGGTTTTCCGCGTATTTGATCGTGCCGTCCGGGCGCCAGTTGAACCAGCCTGGGTGCTGCTTGAGCCACGGATGGTCCTGGGAACACTGGATGGCGAAATCCAGGGCGATTTCCAGGCCGTGATCGGCGGCCGCCTTGACCAGGCGGCGAAAGTCGTCGCGGCTGCCCAGTTGCGGGTGGATGGCCTCGTGCCCGCCCTCCTCGCTGCCAATCGCGTACGGACTGCCCGGATCATCGGGGCCGGCGGTCAGCGAGTTGTTCTTGCCTTTGCGATGGCTGCGGCCGATGGGATGGATCGGCGGGAAGTACAGCACGTCGAAGCCCATGTCATGGATCATCGACAAACGCGAATGCACGTCGTTGAACGTGCCATGACGCGCCGGGTCGTCGGTGATCGAGCGCGGAAACAGCTCGTACCAACTGGCGAATTGCGCTGCCTCACGCTCAACGTCAATCGGGTACACGGTGCTGATGCTCAAGTAGGCGCGGTGATCAGCCTGGGTCATCAGGTGTGCACTGTCATCGTGCAGGAACAGCGCGACTTGCTCGGTTTCCAGCAGGCCGGACAGTTCATGGTGCAGCAGCATCAGGCGGTCGCGCAGCTCATTGTCACTGCGCTCGGCGGCCTGCAGCACCAGGCTGCGGCCTTCCTGCAACTCCAGGCTGACCGGCACGCCAGCCTCATGCTTCTTGCGCAGTTCGTAGCAGAAGCTGGCGTAGGTATCGATCCAGGCTTCGATGCAGTATTCGTGAGGGCCTTGGGCGGTGACGGTAAACGCACCTTCCCAACCATTGTTGCCTACGTCGGTCATTACCACGCTGTGCCAGCTTTCATCGTGCAGCGGGCGCCAGCGGATCAATACGGCGAGCTTGTCGTGGCCGTCGGCGAATACCTTGCTGGTCACGTTGACCCGCTGGCCTACAGCGGCCTTGACCGAAAATTCGCCGCCGTCGATGACCGGCATGGTGCTTTCAATCGCAATCCTGGGCAGCAACAGCGCCTGGGACAGCGGCAATAAGGAATCATCTGGAACCTGAGTTTCAGCAGTCATCGAGCATCTTCCCCTTACGCCCTGTGGACGCTCTTTGCTTGATCCGAATTCTGAGACGGCAGCGCTCTCCCTGAGCGGGGCCGTAATAGGTCCGAGCCTGGGCCTTGGTCAAAAGTTCAGGTGGATGTACCGCCATTGAGCGGGGAATCAAATCCCACAGGCGGTTGTCCACCGGTAGAGCAAAGCACAAAGGAGGCCACACCGATGAATATCCCGATCCCGGCTGAAACCCCTGATCCTAATATCGACAACCCGACCCTGCCGCCCACCGACCCGGAACCGGTCCCCGAGCAAGACCCTCCCGAAAACGAGCCACCAGCAGTGGAGGAGCCGCCGACGACCATGCCGCCGGTGATCGTCAGCCCTTCTCGAAACGCTTGACGATTTTCGGCATCACGCTGAACACCGCCAGCGCCAGCAACGTACTGAGCACCGCTGTCGATTCCCGGCCCAGCCCGGTCGAGACCCCAATCGCAGCGGTCATCCACAGGCCTGCGGCGGTGGTCAGGCCTTTGACGTGCCCCTCTTCATCATCCTTGCCTTTGATGATAGTGCCGGCGCCGAGAAAGCCGATCCCCGCGATCACGCCCTGCACCACCCGGCTCATGGCGTCCGCCTGACTACCGGACATCTGCGGCACCATCACAAACAGCGCGGCGCCCAACGCCACGAGCATATGGGTGCGCACCCCGGCGGCCTTGCCTTTGCTCTCGCGCTCAAAACCGAGAATGCCGCCCAACACGGCGGCAATCAGCAGGCGCACGGTGATCTGGGTCAGTTGTTTGGCATCGCCGATATCAGCGAACTCAGCCTGCAGGGTTTGCCACACTTCATGCCACCAAGCGTTCATGGAACCGGTCCTTTTAAGAGGCGGATAAATCATGGACAGCGTCTACCGCCAGTCAGTTGCCTTGAACCACGGCCCGAGGCTACCCCCTAACGTTCATAGCCGATGAGAAAGGAGTTCAGCATGAGCGTACGTATTGAAAACCACCTGTGCTATTTCACGCTCGATGACAATGGCCAGGAACAGAGCGTGCCCGCCACACGGGTGAGCATTTTGACGGACGATGACAAGTCCATGTCTTACGTGGAACTGGCCGGCCAACGCATCTACATCACCGAGGCCGAGGCGGATGCCCTGACGGTTGAAGGGGCGACAGACGGGCGCAACCACGTGAAGGCCACCGAGCCTGGTTCGCTGATTTGATTGATCTGTATCATTACCGCTGAAATAACCCTGCACCCCAGGCGCGCCGGGGTGCAGCAGATTGTCGCAGTGCCCGCCTCACAGCGTATCTGATCCGCTTTTTATCGCTTTAGCTGAGTCTGTTATGCACACAGTCGCCGGCCCATAGTTCATTCGCCTGATGGAGGCTGATGAGCGAATGACCATGAGCGAACGAATCCCAACCGTGGAAACCTTTGAGCCTATGCACCCAAAGACGGTGAAGGCCAAGTCCAGCGATACCCTGATCCATACCCGCAGTTTCACCGGCCTGTTCCGCAGCTTGCGCGTGGCCGGTGCTGGTTTTCTGTTCCTGGCGTTTTTCGGCACCGTGTGGCTGAACTGGGGCGCACGCCAAGCCGTGCTGTGGGACCTGGCCGAAAGCAAATTTCATATTTTCGGCGCGACCTTCTGGCCCCAGGATTTCATCCTGTTGTCGGCGCTGCTGATCATCTGCGCCTTCGGCCTGTTTGCGATCACCGTGTTCGCCGGCCGCGTCTGGTGCGGCTACACCTGCCCGCAGAGCTCGTTCACCTGGCTGTTCATGTGGTGCGAAAAAGTCACCGAGGGCGAGCGCAACCAACGCATCAAGCTGCAAGCAGCGCCGTGGAGCTTGAACAAACTGGCACGGCGTTCGGCCAAACACACGTTGTGGCTGGGCATCAGCGTGCTGACCGGGCTCACCTTTGTCGGCTACTTCACACCCATCCGCCCGTTGGCCGAGGAACTGCTGACCTGGCAAATGGGCGGTGTGAGCCTGTTCTGGGTGCTGTTTTTCACTGCTGCTACCTATATCAACGCCGGCTGGCTGCGTGAAGCGGTGTGCATGCACATGTGCCCATATGCGCGGTTCCAGAGCGTGATGTTCGATAAAGACACGCTGACCATCTCTTACGACGCGGCCCGTGGCGAGCATCGAGGCCCGCGCAAACGCGAAGCCAAACCCGCCGACGTCGGCCTGGGCGATTGCATCGACTGCCAACTGTGCGTGCAGGTCTGCCCCACTGGCATCGATATCCGCGACGGTCTGCAAATGGAATGCATCGGCTGCGCCGCCTGCATCGACGCCTGTGATTCGATCATGGACAAGATGGGCTACGCCCGTGGCCTGGTGAGCTACACCAGCGAACATCAACTGCAAGGCGGCAAGACCCATCTGCTACGGCCCCGCCTGATCGGCTACAGTGCGGTGCTGCTGGTGATGATTGCCGCGCTGGTGGTGGCGCTGGTGGAACGGCCAATGGTGTCGTTGGACGTGACCAAGGACCGTGGCATGTTCCGCGAAAACGCCCAGGGCCAGATCGAAAACATCTACAGCCTCAAGGTCATCAACAAGACCCAACAGCGCCAGGATTATCGGGTAGAACTGGTGGATGCCGACGGTTTCCAATTGCAAGGCAAGACCCTGGTCAGCCTGGCGCCGGGTGAAATCATTGATGTACCCGTGTCGGTGGCGTTGCTGGCGGATAAACCGGCGAGCAGTTCGCAGACGTTGCGCTTCAAGGTAATGGATGTGGATGAGCCGTGGATCTACAGCGCGGCCGATAGCCGCTTTGTGGCGCCGCTCAACCGTTGAAATCCATGTGAACCCGCCCCTCCCACACTTTGATTCGCATGCAAACTGAAAACATTGCTCAAGGCCGCTATGAAACGCTACGAAAAATTCGCCGAAGACATTGCCGAACTGATCCGCTCCGGCGTCCTGGGGCCCGGCCAGCGCGTGCCGTCAGTGCGCTATGCCAGCCAGACCTACGGCGTCAGCCCGTCCACGGTGTTCCAGGCCTACTACCTGCTGGAGCGCCGCGGCCTGATCCGTGCGCGGCCGCGTTCCGGCTACTTCGTCAACACCCATGCGCCAAGCCCGTTTTCCGAGCCGGTGGTGAGCGAGCAGGTGCACGAGTCCACCGAGGTGGATGTCAGCGAGCTGGTGTTTTCGGTGCTCGACTCGATCAAAGACCCCAACACCGTGCCCTTCGGCTCGGCGTTTCCCAGCCCGATGCTGTTCCCGCTCCCGCGCCTGGCCCGCTCCCTGGCCAGCGCCAGCCGTGAAATGGACCCGCGCCTGGTGGTCACCGACATGTCGCCGGGCAACCCGCAATTGCGTCGGCAAATCGCCCTGCGTTACATGGTCGGCGGGCTAATGCTGCCGATGGAAGAACTGCTGATCACCAACGGCGCCCTGGAAGCGCTGAACCTGTGCCTGCAAGCGGTGACTGAGCCGGGCGACCTGGTGGCCATCGAATCCCCGGCCTTCTACGCCTGCCTGCAAGTGCTGGAGCGCCTGAAGCTCAAGGCAGTGGAGATTCCCGTGCACCCGCGCGACGGCATCGACCTCGGCGCCCTGGCCCAAGCCCTGGAGCGCTATCCGATCAAGGCCTGCTGGACCATGACCAGTTTCCAGAACCCCATCGGTGCCACATTGCCGGAAGCCAAGAAACAGGCGCTTGTGGAACTGCTGCGCAGCCATCAGGTGCCGCTGATCGAAGACGACGTATACGCCGAGTTGTATTACGGGCAACAGGCACCCAAACCGGCCAAGGCCTTCGACACCGAAGGCCTGGTGATGCACTGCGGTTCCTTCGCCAAGAGCCTGGCACCCGGTTATCGCGTGGGCTGGGTGGCCGCCGGACGCTATGCGCAAAAAGTCGAACGCCTGAAGCTGATGACCTCACTGTGCCCGTCGATGCCGGCCCAGGCGGCGATTGCCGATTACCTGCAACATGGTGGCTACGACCGGCACCTGCGCAAATTGCGCTATGCCCTGGAAGAACAGCAAAGTGCCATGCTCGCCGCCATTGCCCGTTATTTCCCGACGCAGACCCGCGTCAGCCAGCCGGCCGGTGGGTATTTCCTGTGGTTGGAATTGCCGGAACAGACCGATTCATTGAAGTTGTTCCAGATGGCATTGGCCCAAGGCATCAGCATTGCGCCGGGGCCGATCTTCTCGGCGACCCAGCGCTTTCGCAATTGCATTCGTCTGAACTATGGCAGCCCGTGGACCGAGGCGTCGGAGAAGGCGATGGAGACGTTAGGGCGGATTGTGCGTTCGTTTTAAAGGGTGGGGCTGCCCTTTCTGACGCCGTCAGGGCAAGCCTCCTCCCACATTTTTACCGCATCAAGCCTTAAGCGATAAACGAATACACCAACGCCGTAATCGCTACCAACCCGACTGCCGTCACAAACACATTCGACGCCTGCCCCCGGTACTTGGCCATGGCCGGCACTTTGCGGATCGCATACATCGGCATCAGGAACAGGATCGACGCAATGATCGGCCCGCCCAGGGTCTCGATCATGCCGAGGATGCTCGGGTTCAGCGTGGCAACGATCCAGCACACCACCAGCATGAACGCGGCAGTCATGCGGTCCAGGGTCTTGGCAGCTGGGCGACGACCACTTTTGAGCACTAACCCCTTGAGGCCTTCGCTCGCGCCGATGTAATGGCCGAGGAACGACTTGGCAATCGCCACGAACGCGATCAACGGCGCGGCAAACGCGATGGTCGGGTTGTTGAAGTGGTTGGCCAGGTACGACAGGATCGACAGGTTCTGCGCCTTCGCTTGCGCCAACTGTGCCGGCGACAGGGTCAGCACACAGCTGAACACGAAGAACAGCACCATCACCACCATCAACAAGTGCGCACGGGACAGGATCTGCGAACTGCGCTCATCGGCGTGGGCGCCGTACTGGCGCTTCTGGTCAACCGCAAAGGCGGAGATGATCGGCGAGTGGTTGAACGAGAACACCATCACCGGAATCGCCAGCCACAAGGTGTTGAGCAGCGCCGACGGTGCCGGGACCACGCTGGCGGTGCTGAGGATGCCGCCGTTCCAATGCGGGATCAGGTACACGGCGAGGAACAGCAGTGCGACGATAAACGGGTACACCATCAGGCTCATGGCCTTGACGATCACTTGCTCACCACAACGCACCACAGCCAGCAGGCCGAGAATCAGCACAAACGACAGGATCGCCCGTGGCGGCGGCAGGATGTGCAGTTGGTGCTCCATGAAACTGCTGACCGTGTTGGTCAACGCCACGCTGTAGATCAACAGGATCGGGAAGATGGCGAAGAAGTACAGCAAGGTGATCAGCGCACCGGCCTTGATGCCAAAGTGCTCTTCGACCACGTCGGTAATGTCGGAGCCTTCACGGCCGGACAGTACGAAACGGGTCAGGCCACGGTGGGCAAAGAAGGTCATCGGGAACGCCAGCACCGCCAGGATCAGCAGCGGCCAGAACCCCCCGAGGCCTGCATTGATCGGCAGAAACAAGGTGCCGGCGCCAATGGCGGTGCCAAACAGGCCGAGCATCCAGGTGGTGTCCTGGCGGCTCCAGCTTGTGAGGGTTGCAGGTGTCGTTGCATAGCGTTCGTCGACGCTATTGGCCTGATCATTCATCCGGTCGGATCTCCGCATTTACACGGCCGGGACGAGTCAGAAAAACCTGACAGGCAGCGCCCCGACTATAGAAGGGGCCGGATTGTCCGGGATTCTCGTGAATAAGCAAAGACTTAGCTGAGGAACGGTTGTCGCGCAGCCGCCTGATCCGGTTAACGACAATTTGTTTGAATCAGGAACGTCAGCGCCCCCAGGTCCACTCATAGACAGCTTTATCACGAAACTTGGAGATTCAACCATGACGGTATCAAACCTCAACCTGTCCAACGTCGGCCACTTGATCGACAGTGTGGCGATACATATTGCCGATCAAATCGCACCACAAGACAAGCCCAAGCCACAGCAACCGCCCAGCTTCCCCTTCAACGGCGTTGAATACGCCGCCGCGCCCAAATCGCACAACACCATGATCCCGATGCCTCGAATAGGCTGAAGATAGGCGATTAACCAGGGCGATGGATCTACACACAGATCCATCGCCCTTGCCCCGCTCCTGGATCGCGGTTCCTACACACGACAGAGGCAAGCACCTAGGCCACCTCTGCAGGACGCGCCCTGCGGCGTCAGCGGGTTTGCCGGGCCTTATCCTGCTGAGCCTGGGCTATTTCTCGAAAATCATAAGTTGCAAAGAACTCTGTCCGATAGGCACCCCACGCGGTGTTTTCCAAGGCAAGATTCACCGCCGACAAGCGTGATGCGGGAAAGCGCAGCACCACGACCTGGCCGATACCCATTGTGATGTTCCAACTGACCACCTCGACCCCCGCAGGCGGAAACACTTTATAGAACTCCTGCTTGTCCAACTGAGCTCTCAATTCGCTCAACGGGCGAGATTGATCATGTTTGAGAAAGACAGTGAGCATGACGGCATTGTCAGCGGTGGCAACAGGCATGTTGGCGGTTTCGGGGGGGTTGGCCTGTGCATGGACCCCAGGGGAAACAAGTACGCAGATCAATGCACTGGAGAGAAATAGAGACTTAAGTCTGACTCGCATAGGTAAACACCTTTTTTATTTTAAATGTCGCGAAATTTTGTCTATGTGTTTTATTACACACACGAGCGTAACGACATCAAAGCCGGGATAGTTACCCAGTGTATCTAATGAGACGCAGAGGTCTTAATGTTCCCGTTATAGGGCGCATGAACTACATAAATACGCACGGGCGCATTATTTTCAATCATGTCGCGTGGCACTTCCCGCGAGTAAGTGAACTCTTTGTTATTGAGCACTTCCAACCGGCGCACCACTGTTCGGGCGGGACCCTTGTCGGGCACGAGGATATGGGTTGTCTTGTCGCCGGTTACCAGGAAATAGCCGCCACCGCCTTGCTCATATTTCGACAGCCCGGTATCGGTATAGAAAAACTCATAACGATTGCGCTCAGGGTCCCACATCGAAATACCGACCACGCCAGGGTACTTGTCCTTGACGTCGACGTCCGGTGCGCCCTCTATATAAACACGGGTAGTCAGCCACTGAGGTGACGAAGCGAATGCGCGAATATCGGACTGGGCGTCTATCGCGCGTGCATGACTGCCAAGCGAGGTCAGCAGTCCAGCAAGTAATACACTTGCAAAAATAACAGGGCGTTTTTTCATGGGGAAATCCTGTTTCGTTTAGTTAAGTGTTTTCTACAGGGTTGTTTCGCTCCGCTCGGATACTTACAAGATGAGCGAACGAAATATAGGCCTAACGAAAAATGCTCTCAATACCCACGCACACCTTGAAACAATTACTCAGAAAAATAGCTAGAAGTGATTTAATTGCGTTTAATATAGGAAATTTAAGTAGGAATTATCTGATACAACACACTTAACCAATCAACTTTGTTTATTGCATGAAGTCGACATTTGGCATCCAGCCCTATCGCTCCGATTCCACACCGCCACGCAAGACCATAAATTCAGAGGCGCCCTGACAACGCTTGAATTTTTTCCACACCCACAAAACGATCCAGCCTACAAATCCCGCATACTGAGGCCCTCCAACCCACAAGGAAGAGCCGTCCGATGACCACCACTGTTCTGGTCCTGGTTGAAACCATCAACGACTACCTGCCCATCATCGAAAGCAACGACTTTCATGTGATTCTGGCGCCGACCCCCACCGAACGCGCCCAGGCCATCAAGGCTCATGGCGGCCAGATCAAGGCCGTGCTGACCCGTGGCCCGCTAGGCTTATACGCTGAGGAAATCGCCGCGCTGCCGCTGCTGGAAATCATCTGTGTGATCGGCGCCGGATACGAGCATGTGGACCTGCAAGCGGCGAGCAATCGCGCGATAGTGGTGACCAACGGCGCCGGGGTGAACGCCCCGTCGGTGGCGGACCACGCCATGGCGCTGCTGCTCTCACTGGTACGCGGCATCCCGCAGACCGATGCCGCCGTGCGGCGCGGCGAGTGGCCCAAGGTCATGCGCCCCTCCCTGGGCGGCAAGCAGTTAGGCATTCTGGGGTTAGGCGCCGTGGGCCTGGAAATCGCCAAGCGCGCCTCCCTCGGGTTCGGCATGGAGGTGAGCTATCACAACCGCCAACCCCGTGATGATGTGGACTACACCTACTGCGCCACCGCCGTGGAGCTGGCGCGCTCGTCGGACTTCCTGATCCTGGCCACACCCGGCGGCCCGAGCACCCGCCACCTGATTGATCGTCTCGCCCTGGATGCCCTGGGGCCCAATGGCTACCTGGTCAATATCGGCCGTGGCAGCGTGGTGGTCACCGCCGACCTGATCACCGCCCTTGAACAGCGCCGTATCGGCGGTGCGGCGCTGGATGTATTCGATGACGAACCCAAGGTGCCCGACGCCCTCAAGCACCTGAACAATACCGTGCTCACCTCCCATGTGGCGGGCCTGTCGCCGGAAGCCGCCCATGACACCGTGCAACGGGTGGCTGACAATCTGGTGGAGTACTTCGCCGGCCGACCGGTGCTCACCCCGGTACTCTTGCCCGCGCCCGTAAAGTGACCGATCAGGCACGCTGATCCTGCGCCAACACGCTAACCTATTAAGCCGCCCCGACCTTGTCGCTGGGCGGCTGCGCGCATTAGATTAGGAAATAGTCCAAGGCCTTTAGAATAAGCAGAAGGGATAAGCATGGCACTGAACGACCAATCGACCCAGATTCGCCCAGGCGAAGAACTTGATGCCAGCCTGATCGATCCCTACCTCAAGGCCCATATCCCGGGCCTGAGCGGCATGCCCACGATCAGCCAGTTTCCCGGCGGCGCGTCCAACCTGACCTACTTGCTCGAATACCCCGGCCAGGAATTCGTGCTGCGCCGCCCGCCCTTTGGCCACAAGGCCAAGTCCGCCCATGACATGGGCCGCGAATACCGCATTCTCAACCAGCTTAAAGACGGCTTCCCCTATTGCCCCAAAGCCTACGTGCATTGCACCGATGAGTCGGTGATCGGCGCCGAGTTCTACGTGATGGAGCGCGTCAACGGCATCATCCTGCGCTCAGACCTGCCAGCCGAATTGGGGCTGGACGCGACCAAGACCGAAGCATTGTGCAAAAGCTTCATCGACAAGTTCGTCGAACTGCACCAGGTCGACTACACCGCCTGTGGCCTGGCCGACCTGGGCAAACCCGAAGGCTATGTAGCGCGCCAGATCCGTGGCTGGAGCGACCGCTACGAAAAAGCCCTGACCCCCGACGCGCCAAAATGGGAGGTGGTGCGCGCCTGGCTCAATGACAAGATGCCAGCCGACCACGCCACGTCCAGCATCGTGCACAACGACTACCGCTTCGATAATGTGATCCTCGACCCGCACAACCCGATGCAGATCATCGGCGTGCTGGACTGGGAACTGACCACCCTCGGCGACCCGCTGATGGACCTGGGCAACACCCTCGCCTATTGGATCGAAGCCGCCGACCCGGCACCGGTGCAACTGATGCGCCGCCAGCCGAGCAATGCACCCGGCATGCTGACCCGCCGCGAGTTCGTGGATTACTACGCCGAACGCTCAGGCATCCAGATCGACAACTTCGACTTCTACTACACCTACGGCCTGTTCCGCCTGGCCGGCATCGTGCAGCAGATCTACTACCGCTTCTTCCACGGCCAGACGCAGGACAAACGCTTTGCGCAGTTCATTCAGATGAACAAGCTGCTGGAGCAGATGAGCCTGAACGTCATCGGTAAATCAGCCCTCTGATCCTACAAAAACAAGGAACCTCCATGTCCAAGACTCATCTGTTCGACCTCGACGGCAAGATCGCGTTTGTCTCCGGCGCCAGCCGTGGCATCGGTGAGGCCATCGCCAAGTTGCTGGCCCAGCAAGGCGCCCATGTGATCGTCTCCAGCCGCAAGCTCGAAGGCTGCCAGCACGTGGCCGACGCGATCATCGCCGATGGCGGCAAGGCCACGGCGGTTGCCTGCCACATCGGTGAAATGGAGCAGATTACCCAGGTGTTCGCCGGGATTCGCGAGCAGTTCGGCCGCCTGGATATCCTGGTCAACAACGCCGCCACCAACCCGCAGTTCTGCAACGTGTTGGACACCGACTTGGGTGCGTTCCAGAAGACCGTTGACGTGAACATTCGCGGCTACTTCTTCATGTCGGTGGAAGCCGGCAAGCTGATGCGCGAAAACGGCGGCGGCAGCATCATCAACGTGGCTTCGATCAACGGCATCTCGCCGGGTGTATTCCAGGGCATCTACTCGGTGACCAAAGCCGCCGTGATCAACATGACCAAGGTGTTCGCCAAGGAATGCGCCGAGTTCGGCATCCGCTGCAATGCCCTGCTGCCCGGCCTGACCGACACCAAGTTCGCCTCGGCACTGGTGAAGAACGACGCGATCCTGAAAATGGCCCTGGCGCAGATCCCCCTCAAGCGCGTGGCCGACCCAAGCGAGATGGCCGGTGCGGTGTTGTTCCTGGCCAGTGACGCGTCCAGCTACACCACCGGCGTATCGCTGAATGTGGACGGTGGTTTCCTGTCCTGAGTTCGCCTGGGTTTCTGTCGATCGATTTACGCGTAACCTTGGCGTAGATCGATTTGTCTCAGGGTGAAACATGGAACTGCACATCGTCATCAAGGGCCGCAAGGACTTGGCGGCCCAGCTTTATCAGCAATTGCGCGAAGCCATTGCGGGCGGGCGCCTTGCGGCAGGGGCGCAACTGCCCCCCAGCCGCCTGCTGGCCGAGCAACTGGGCATCTCACGCAAGACCGTGTCCGACACCTACGCCACGCTGACCTATGAAGGCTTGCTGGTTGGGAAGATTGGCCGTGGCACTTTCGTTAACGCGTGGGCGCCACCGGCGGATCGCCTGCAAACCGCCACCGACCTGGCCTGCGCCGCCAACCTGGCGAAATGGCAGGCGCTGCCCTCGCCCATGCGCCACCCCACTCGCGACAACACCCTGCGCTACGAATTTCTCGGCGGCGCCACCAGCCGCAACCAGTTCCCCCAGGATGAATGGCGACGCTGCACCCAGGACGCCCTGCGCCGTATCGCGCAGAACAGCGGCTTCTACAGCCAACCCGAAGGCCTGCCCGCACTGCGCAGTGCGATTGCCGGGCATATCGCGTTTTCCAGGGGCGTCAAATGCCGCGACGCTGACATTGTCGTCACCAACGGCGCGCAACAGGCGCTGGACCTGCTGGCCCGCGTGGTGCTGGAACCGGGCAGCATCGTTGCTATGGAAGATCCCGGTTACAGCCCTGCACGCCAGTTGTTCCAGGCGATGGGCGCCAGCGTCGCCAGTGTGCCGGTGGATGACCAAGGCATTCAGGTGCATCAGATCCCCGATGGCACACGGTTGATCTACGTCACGCCCTCCCATCAGTTCCCCCTTGGCATGCCCATGAGCCTGCCACGTCGAGAAGCCCTCTTGGCCCGCGCCTTCGCGCTGGGCGCAATCATCATCGAAGACGACTACGACAGCGAATTCCGCTACGAAGGCCGCCCTACCGACTCCCTGCAAAGCATGGACACCCGTGGCGTGGTCACTTACGTCGGCACCTTCTCCAAAACCCTGCTGCCCGAGCTGCGCCTGGGTTATCTGGTGTTGCCACCGGCGATTTACGGCGCGGTGGTCAAGGCCAAGCAATTGACCGACCAGCACAGCTCCACACTGCCGCAATGGGCACTGGCCAAGTTCATCAGCGAGGGCTATCTGCTCAAGCATATCCGGCGCTGCCATACCGTCTATGCCGGGCGGCGCGAGCGCATCCTACAACGTCTGGCAGACGACTTGGCGCCGTGGTTCGACGCAGTGCCCACGGTGGCCGGGTTCCATATGGCCGCGCTGTGCAAGGTGCCGGTGGATATTGCGTTATTGATAGAACGGGCACGCCAAGTGGAAGTGGGTTTGTACCCGCTGGACGTGTTCTTCCACGACGCACCGGTGCGCCCTGGGCTGATTATTGGGTTCGGCGCCATCGAGACCCTGGATATCGACCCAGCCTTGGACAAGGTGCGCGACATTCTCCAGCAGATTGGCTAAGGGGTTTTCCGGCGCATTGGTCATTGGTCGGCCAGGCGCTGCGGCGTAGGGTGGACAGGCCTCGAACCACTCGGAAACCTGACCATGAAACGCCTGCTCGCCACCACCCTGCTGCTCACTTCCCTGAGCGCCTTTGCCCACGAACCGGTGTACAACCAGGAATCGATCAAGGTGCTGCAGGAACACGCCCTGGGCAACGTGCCCGGCAAGAAAACCATCATGCTCACCGTGGACTACGCGCCCGGCCAGGCCACCGTGCCCCATAGCCACACCGGTACGGCGGTGGCTTATGTGCTGGAGGGCGCAATCACTTCACGGGTCAACGATGAGAAGGTGAAGACTTACAAGGTCGGCGAGTCATTCTACGAGCCTGCCGGTTCGCGGCACTTTGAATCGAGCAACGCCAGCCAGACGAAGCCGGCAAAATTGCTGGTGGTAATGGTGCTGGATGACAAGGCCGAGGTGCTCACTCCCCTGCCCCATTAGCCCGCTGCCCCTCCCACCAACAGCCTGGGTGGGGGGCTAAATGTGGGAGGGGGCTTGCCCCGATAGCGATGGATCAGTCGACATCTATTTGGCTGATATGCCGCCATCGGAAGCAAGCCCCTCCTACAGTTTTGACCGTGCTCGGTCAGGCGTTCAGGGGCGTTTGAACTGGCGGCGCAGGTGTTCGATCTGCTGGCGGCACACGCACCCTTCAAGGTGATCATTGACCATGCCCATCGCCTGCATCAACGCGTACATCGTGGTCGGCCCCACGAACGTCCAGCCGCGCTTCTTCAAGGCCTTGGACAGTCGCACCGAAGCCGATGAGGTCGGATTAGCCGTCCAATAAGCCAGGTCCACCACGGCGGGGCGCTCTTCAGGACCAGGCTCAAACGCCCACAACCAGCGCGCCAGCGACCCGGTTTCATCCACCAACTCACACGCCCGGCGCGCATTGTTGATGGTCGACACGATTTTCGCCCGATTACGCACAATGCCCGGATCCTGCATAAGTCGCGCTATATCGGCCTCGCCATACTGCGCCACGCGGCGAAAATCAAAACCCTCGAACGCCGCACGAAACTGCTCGCGCTTGCGCAAAATGGTGATCCACGCCATCCCCGCCTGAAAGCCTTCCAGGCAAATCTTCTCGTACAACTGGACATCATCCGCCACCGGCACGCCCCACTCATGGTCGTGGTAACGCGGGTATTGCGGTGCCGAGGTGCGCCAGCTGCAATGGGTGTGGCCCGATGCGTCAGTGGTCAATCCTGGAGTGTCCATCCATCACCTCATAAGCCAAGCGGCGGATGATAGACGAAATTTTTTCCACCCCGCCAACCGCTCAAGCATCGCCTTCAGCGACCAACTGGTCAGACCGGGACTTATCAATCCACCAATAATGACTTGTGATTTCGAAAAAACCCGGCGTAGACTGGCCCCGCACTGGACTTACCGGTATGACCACAACAATTAAGCCCTGGAACCACCAGGGCACCGAATAGAGATCCCTCCCATGCTCAGATGGTGCTCGCGTTCGATTTTCCTGCAAGTCGTGATTGGCCTGATGCTAGGCATCATCTGCGGCCTGGCCCTTCCCGAATTCTCCTCGCAACTCAAACCCCTCGGCGACGGCTTTATCAAGCTGATCAAAATGCTGATTGGCCTGATCGTGTTCTGCGTGGTGGTCAGCGGCATCTCCGGCGCCGGCGACTTGAAGAAAGTCGGGCGTATCGGCCTCAAGTCGGTGATCTACTTTGAGATCCTCACCACCATCGCCCTGGTGATCGGCCTGATCATGGCCTTCAGCACCGGTATCGGCCAAGGCGCCAATATCCACCTGGAGCAGCTCTCCTCTGCCGGCCTGAATGAACTGGCCGACAAGGGCCAGCACATCAAAGGCACCAGCCAGTTCCTGATGGACCTGATCCCTAATTCGGTGATCGGCGCCTTTGCCGACAACAACGTGCTGCAAGTGCTGCTGTTCTCGGTACTGTTCGGCAGCGCGCTGAACCTGGTAGGCGAAGCAGCCTCGGGCATCACCCGGCTGATCAACGAACTCAGCCACGTGATTTTCCGCATCATGGGCATGATCGTGCGCCTGGCGCCGATCGGTGTGTTCGGCGCAATCGCCTTCACCACCAGCACCTACGGCCTGGATTCGCTGCAACACCTGGGCAGCCTGGTCGGCCTGTTCTACCTGACCTGCTTTGCCTTCGTCGCGCTGATCCTGGGCCTGGTGATGCGCCTGTCGGGCCTGCGCATGCTGCCGTTGCTCAAGTACCTGCGCGAAGAACTGTTGATCGTGATGGGTACCGCCTCCTCCGATGCCGTGCTGCCGCAGGTCATGCGTAAACTCGAGCACCTGGGGATCGGCAGCTCCACCGTGGGCCTGGTAATTCCAACAGGGTATTCGTTCAACCTTGACGGTTTCTCCATCTACCTGACCCTGGCCATTGTGTTTATTGCCAATGCCACCGGCACACCGCTGTCGATGACGGACTTGCTGACCATCCTGCTGGTGTCGCTGATCACCTCCAAAGGCGCCCACGGGATACCCGGCTCTGCCCTGGTGATTCTGGCCGCGACACTCACGGCGATCCCGGCGATTCCCGTCGTGGGCCTGGTGCTGGTACTGGCGGTGGACTGGTTCATGGGCATTGGCCGCGCATTGACTAACCTGATCGGCAACTGCGTCGCCACCGTGGCCATTGCCCGCTGGGAAAAAGACATCGATATCCAACGCGCCAACAAAGTCTTGGACGGCCAGCAAGGCTATGCCTTCCAGGCCAAGAAGCCGGTGTTGCCAGCGCATCAAGAGTTCTGAAATGTGGGAGGGGGCTTGCCCCCTCCCACAGTGGATTTTCACCAGATTGAATCATCTATTCGCAACATCAAGGAGCGCACGACGTGATCAGCACCTCAACCGTCGTCAATTCAGTCGTAGAAAAACTGCGCGCCGCCCTGGCGCGTGGCCAGTGGCGGCGTGGTGAAATGCTGCCCGGCCAGCGTGAACTGGCCGAACAGATGGGCATCAGCCGCCCCAGCCTGCGCGAAGCGGTCATCGTGCTGGAAACCCTCGGACTGGTGCGTTCCATGCCCGGCAAAGGCGTGGTCGTGCTGGAAACCAGCATCAGCGAACCGCAATCGAGCGACGCCGTGGCCGATGCCAGCCTCGAAGACATCCTGCAACTGCGCTACACCCTCGAACCCTTCATCGTCGGCCTGGTAGCCCAGTCCATCAGCAGCAAGGAAGTCGGCCAGCTGCGCCTGACCCTCATGGACATGCGCGAAGCCCTCGACGCCGGGGACGCCGAAGCCGGGATGAACGCCTATATCGGCTTTCACGAAGAACTCTTCGCCCTCACCTCCAACCCGATTTTCCAGAACGTGGTGCAGCAGACCAGCAACGCCCTCAAGCAAAGCGCCCAGGTGCTGCGCAATTCTCCGGAACACCTGGCCGAGCGACTGCAGGAAAACGACGCCGTGGTGCGCGCCATCCGCAACAAAAACAGCGCCCTGGCCAGCGCCGAAATGCGCAAGCACATCCTCCAGGAAGGCCTGCGCATGGGCATCCGCTTGAACATCCCGGACGACCATCTGGGCAGCTGATTTTTTGGAGACGACCATGACCGCCCACGCCCTGCACCGCGAGCCCTTCCTCCCTGCCCTGCGCCTGGTAGCCGGTAAAAAGCCCTCGGTGGACGATATCTACCCACGGCTGTTCGACGCGATCCTCGAACAACGTATCGCCCCGGCCAGCCGCTTCACCGAAGAAAGCCTGGGCGAAACCTTCGGCGTGAGCCGCAGCGTGATCCGTCGGGTATTGGCCAAACTGTCCCATCAGCAAGTGATTATCCTGCGTCCGAACCAGCGCGCCCAAGTAGCGGCGCCGGATGCCCAGCAGACGCGGCAAATCCTCGAAGCGCGGCGCATGACCGAAATGACCGTGGTGCAATTGGCATGCGCCCAGGCCAGCTCCGGGCAAATCCGCCAATTACGCGAATTGATCGCCCGCGAGCGCGATTGCATTGAACGTAACCAGCGTGGGCCGGCGATACGCTTGTCGGGGGAGTTTCACCTGCAGTTGGCAGCCATAGCAGGCAATGCGCCGCTGGCGCAGTTCCTGAACAGCCTGGTGCCGCTGACGTCGTTGATCATTGCGCAATATGAGGCCAAAGCCTGCACGTATTGTGCGTGGCAGGAGCACGTGGCGATTGTCGACGCAGTTGAGCAATGCGACGTCAACCGTGCGATCAGCCTGATGACCCAGCATTTGGATCACCTGGAATCGAAACTGCTCAAGCTAACGCAATAGCTATGTAACGCCTGAGCGCCCAGGCAATCTCACACCCTGTTTGCGCACAATTTCAGTGCGTATTACAGGCACCAATCATGAAATCAGATTCAAAAATACGACCAGCACTGTTCAGCGTGCTTTCGCAACTGAACACGCAAAAAACAACAATGCCACTGGAAATGCAGACGGCTCTGAACGAGTTGAACGATGCTGCGCTTCACACGGGCGCGAAAATATTCCAGCTCAACAAACTTGAAGAAGCCGAGCGCTTTCTAAACATAGCCGCCGCGAACGGCAACGCTTGGTCTCAGTTCGCCCTGGCCACATGCGGTGCTTACCGCGACGGCATCTGGCATCACAAGAACGGTGAGGTCACTTCCCACGCAAGCGACGATACAAAGAAATGGCTCAGAATGGCTGCGGCTCAGAACTATATTCCTGCCTTGATACAACTGGGTGACGCCCAGTCCCTGGAAAAAGCCAAGGGCCTGCTGACCAACCCGGCGAGCCAAGAGAATCCCCAGGGCATGTATTACATGTACCTCATTACCAATGACACCCATTGGTTGGAGAAGTCCGCCGCCGTCGGCTGGAACCAAGCCCAATACAAACTCGCCCAGTTGTATCAACAAAAGCCTGAGATCTTTAGTAACGACACCCTACGCCACGCCCGAATCGAAGAACTCCTGCAAGCGTCCGCAGACGGTGGACTGCCTTTGGCGGTATACGCACGAGTCTTTTCTGATGAGTCGAATGCCAGTTTTGCCGAAAAACAATCACGTCTTGCTCAACTGGCGTGGATGGGACAGGTATACGGGATGCTCGAATACGGCTACGCACTCGCCAACTTTGCGCGCGCGCAAAAAGACGCATCCCGCTATGCCCCTGGCGAGCGACAGGCGCCGCGCACGTACGGCCTAGCCAAGGACCTCGGCCTGGCCTACGCGATGTTGAAGTATGTACTCAAGAAAACAGCGGAGGTCGATGAGGTTCCCATGCTTGCATCCGACCTCCACGCAATCGAAATGCAGATGACGCAAACGGATTGGGAAAAGGCCAGGACGACCCTGACCGAGCTTGCAGATAAGGCTATTGAACCCTTCTCTCGCCTTGAGGAGTTGATCATTCCGGGCACTGCGAAATAATCGTCCAATAGCGGGCTGCCCGGGTTCACCGGGCCAAAAAAAATCCCTGAATCGTGAGATTCAGGGATTCTTCCAGTACCAGTCGTTGTTTTACAACACCGATTGACCACTCAACGCCAGGTCCAGCAACTCACGGTTGGCCACCGCGTACATGGCGTAGTCCGTGCCGACCGCAGCACGGATTTCCACCATCATTGCGACCCAACGATCAGCCATGTCCTTGTGCTGCTCAAGCCACAGGGCCACGCGGGCTTCCATGTCTTGTGGCGCATCGGCCATTTGCAGGACGGAAATGGTGATCGCCCGTTGCTGCCAGTCCACATCGTCGCGGAACGCTTCGCGCGCCTGGGCCTGCCAGTTGTTGGCCACGGGCAGATCGCTGATCTGCTGCAGGTACCACGGCAAGTCCAAGGCGCTGCCGACGGCGAAGTAGGCCTTGGCCACTTCAGCGGCGTCATGCCCGGTCACGTCGGCGGCCTCGATGATCGGCAGCAAGGTGTACAGATGGGTAGTGCCTGCAACCATGCGCGCCAACAACTCCGGCACGCCGGCTTCGGTGTAGGCCTGGTAGCGGGTCTGCCAGCCTTCGCGGGTCGGACCTTCCAGCAGTTCGTCGAGCTTGAGGCCCAACGCGGCCAGGTGCGGGCCGAAGTGCGCAGTATCGCGCCCAGCGTCCTGCTCGTTGCGACGGCTGCGCAGGAACCAGCGCGTAGCACGACGGCCCAGGCGCATCAGCTCATCCATCAGCTCCAATTGCACATCAGCGCAAACCTGATGGTCCAAGGCTTCGATCTGACGGAACCAGTGCGGGAGGTGGAAGATGTCGCGGACGATCACGTAGGCGCCGGCCACGTTCGCCGGGCTCATGCCGGTCGACTCTTTGAGTCGTTGAACGAAGGTGATGCCCATGTGGTTGACCAGGTCGTTGGCGATCTGGGTGCTGACGATCTCACGCTTAAGACGGTGGCGACGCATGGCTTCGCCGAACTTGGCCACCAGGCTCGGCGGGAACGCGGTCTCCATGTCACGGGTCAGGTACTCGTCATCCGGCACTTGGGACTTGAGCAGCGCTTCCTTGAGGTCGATCTTGCTGTACGAGATCAGCACCGACAGTTCCGGACGGGTCAGGCCCTTGCCGGTGGCGGCGCGCTCGGTGAGCTGCTCCTCGGTCGGCAGGTACTCGATGGCGCGGTCCAGCTTGCCACGGCCTTCCAGGTCGCTCATCAGGCGCTTGTACTCGGCTGCTCGCTCGTAAGCCTTGCGAGCTGCCAGGGACAAGGCCTGGGTTTGCTTGTAGTTGTTGCCCAACACCAGGTTGCCGACTTCGTCGGTCATGCTCGCCAGCAACTGGTTGCGTTGCTTGTCGGTCATGTCACCAGCCTGCACCACTTCGTTGAGCAGGATCTTGATGTTCACTTCGTGGTCGGAGCAGTCCACACCACCGGCGTTGTCGATGAAGTCGGTGTTGGAACCGCCGCCATTGAGGCCGAACTCCACACGACCCAGCTGGGTCATGCCGAGGTTACCGCCCTCGCCCACCACCTTGCAGCGCAGCTCGTTACCGTTGACGCGCAGCGCGTCGTTGGCCTTGTCGCCCACATCGGCGTGGCTTTCGGTGCTGGCCTTGACGTACGTACCGATACCGCCGTTCCACAACAGGTCCACCGGCGCCTTGAGCAAGGCGTTCAGCAGTTCGGTCGGGGTCAGTTTATCGGCCGAGATGTCGAAGCGTTCTTTCATCTGTGGCGAGATGGCAATGCTCTTCGCGCTACGCGAGAAGATACCGCCGCCTTCGGACATGATGCTGGTGTCGTAGTCGGTCCAGGCCGAACGCGGCAGCTCGAACATACGCTGGCGCTCGACGAAGCTGGTCGCCGGGTTCGGGTTTGGATCGATAAAGATGTGCAGGTGGTTGAAGGCCGCGACCAGTTGCAGCTTGTCCGACATCAACAGGCCATTACCGAACACGTCGCCGGCCATATCGCCGACGCCCACCACCGTGATGCTGTCTTCCTGCACGTTGATGCCGCGCTCACGGAAGTGACGCTGCACACCGACCCACGCGCCTTTGGCGGTGATGCCCATTTTCTTGTGGTCGTAACCGGCGGAACCACCGGAGGCGAACGCATCGCCCAGCCAGAAGCCGTAGTCGATGGCGATGCCGTTGGCGATGTCGGAGAAGGTCGCAGTGCCTTTGTCCGCTGCTACCACCAGGTACGGGTCATCGTCGTCATGACGAACCACATTCAACGGCGGTACCAGGGCGCCGTCCTTCAGGTTGTCGGTGATGTCCAACAGGCCCGAAATGAAGATGCGGTAGCAGGCGATGCCCTCGGCCGCGATCTCGTCCCGGCTGCCGCCCAACGGCAGGCGACGCGGCAGGAAGCCGCCCTTGGCGCCCACCGGCACGATCACCGAGTTCTTCACTTGCTGGGCTTTTACCAGGCCGAGTACTTCGGTACGGAAGTCTTCTTCACGGTCGGACCAGCGCAGGCCGCCGCGAGCGACGTTGCCGAAACGCAGGTGCACGCCTTCAACCCGTGGCGAGTAGACGAAGATTTCAAACTTCGGCACCGGCTTGGGCAGCTCAGGGATAGCACGCGGGTCGAACTTGAAGCTGAAGTACGACTTGTTCTGGCCGTTGGCGTCGGTCTGGTAGAAGTTGGTGCGCAGGGTGGCCTTGATCAGGTCCAGGTAGCGACGCAGGATGCGGTCTTCGTTGAGCACCTGAACATCGTCCAGGGCGCTGAGGATCGCTTGCTCCAGGCGAAGCTGCTTGTCTTCCAGGTCGTCGGCGGTGAGCTTGCGCGCCAGGTAGAAGCGCGTCTTGAACAACCGTGTCAACTCGCGAGCGATGTCGGTGTGGTTGTTCAGGGTGCTGGCGATGTAACCCAGGTCGAAGCCCAGGCGAATCTGCTTCAGGTAACGGGCATAAGCACGCAGCAGCGCGACGTCGCGCCATGGCAGGCCGGCGGTCAGTACCAGGCGGTTGAACGCATCGTTCTCGGCGTCGCCGTGGACGATATGCACGAACGCATCCTGCAACGTGTCGTTGAGCTGCTGGATATCCAGGTTCACGCCTTCTGCGGCGATGAACGCAAAATCATGGATCCAGAACTCACGGCCATTGGCGTGGCGCAGGCGGTACGGGAATTCACCCAGCACGCGCAGGCCGAGGTTTTCCAGGATCGGCAACACGTCGGACAGTGCCAGCGGGGTATCCGCGTGGTACAGCTTGCAATGCAGCTCACGCTGCCCGGACACCTGGCCTAGCGGCTGATAGAAGCTCATGACCAGCGGGTTGGCCTCGGTGAGGCTGAGCAAATGCTGCATGTCGACCACGGCCGAATGCGCCGCGAAACGCTCGCGATAACCCGCCGGGAAGCCTTTCGGGAAATCTGCCAGCACGTTGGTGCCGTGGGCTTCGCCGAAGCTTTCCACCACCAGGCTGGAGTAGTCGTCCTGCCAGCTGCGGCAGGCCTGCACCACTTCTTTTTCCAGTTGCAGCGGGTCGATGTCGAGGCGGTTCTTCGGGTCTACCCGCAGAATCAGCTGCACGCGGGCCAGTACGGATTCGGAGAAGAAGGTCCAGAACTCGCAGTCCGAGGCTTTCAGGCGATCCATCAGTACTTGCTGGATCTTCTGGCGCACTTCGGTGGAATAGATATCGCGCGGCACGTAGGCCAGGCAGTAGCAGAAACGACCGTACGGGTCTTTGCGCAGGAACACGCGGATCTTGTTGCGTTCCTGGATCTGCACGATCGACATCACGGTGCTGAACAGCTCGTCGACCGGGGTCTGGAACAGGTCGTCACGGGGCAGCACTTCAACGACTTGCGCCAGCTCCTTGCCCAGGTGCGCCTTGGCCTGGAAGCCCGAACGGCGTTCGATCTCGGCCACTTTGCGACGGATGTACGGGATGACGCGCACGCTTTCGCCGTACACCGACGAGGTGTACAGGCCCATGAAGCGGTGTTCCTTGATGACCTTGCCGCTCGCATCGATCTCGCGGATCGACACGTAGTCCGGGTACGCCGGGCGGTGTACGCGGCTAGGGTGTGCGGCCTTGGCGAACGACAGCACGGTCGGTTCACGCAGGTACGACACGGCGTAGTCTTCGATGCGCAGGTCGTCGGCGGTGAGGCCGGCGCGCAGCAGCTTGGTCAGACCGAGGAACGAGCTGGCGTCATATTCGATATGACCGCCGTCCGCCTCGTCACGTACCACGAATTCTTCATAACCGAGGAAGGTGAAGTGGTTGCCCACCAACCACTCCAGGAAGTTCTTGATCTCGGCTTTCTCTTCGCCGTCGATACCGAACTCGCTGGCGTCGATACCGGCCAGCAGGTCCTGGACCTTGGCTTTCATCGGCTCGAAATCGGCCACGGCCACACGCACTTCGCCCAGTACCTGCTCAAGCTCTTTGCTCAGCACGTTCAGTTCGGCAGCGTTGGCGCAGCGGTCGATTTCCAGGTACATCAGCGATTCTTGCTGGATGTCGTCGCCCTGGGTGCCTTTGGGCAGGATTTCCAGCAACTCGCCTTTGCTGCCACGGCGCACGCTGAGCACGGTGGTCTGCAGGGTGTGGATGCTGTAGCCGCGGCGGTTCAGCTCGGTACGCACCGAGTCCACCAGGAACGGCAGGTCATGGTGCAGCACTTCGACCGCGGTGTGGGTCGACTGCCAGCCATGACGTTCGTAATCGGGGTTGTAGACCCGCACTTGCGGTTGGGTGTGATCAAAGCGCTCAAGCAGGCGCCAGGCAGACAGGGTGCAACCGGCCAGGTCGGAAAGGCGACGCTGGGTCAGTTCGTCCAGGGAAATGATGCCGAAGAATTGTTCAGCGAACAGCGCCACTTGTGGCAGTGCCTGTTCACTGATGTGCTGCGCCAGTGCCGCTTGCAGTTGATGCTGGAAGTCGGCCTTGCTGGCTGCGGTGAAGAACGCCATCTGTGGTACTCCGCTTGGGCTTGTTATTGATGGAAGCGTCGCGTGTTATCCCCTTGCGGGGAGACCGTCAGCTCTGTTCGCGGTCTACCATAACGAATTCAGAGTGACAGGTGGGTGAAGCTGGACAAGACAGTCAGGTCACATACAACTTCCATAAGATGCGCACCTTGCCGGGTGACGGTACGACGGGCAGGTCAGGCCCCTGGAACATGCGCATCCGTTGCGCAGCTTAACGAGTGTAGGAGGACTGCTCTTGCAGCGCTGCGACATATTCGGTCATCGGTAAGCAGGGTTAGGGTTGCGACGAGTGCAACCCGACAGTCGCCGTGAAAAAAAACGCAAATTTCAAACCCGCGAGTGCCGAAAATGACTGATTCTAGCTGTCAGGTCATGCAACACGTGTGACACAGGATGCAGCGCAAAATTCGCCGCAATGGCACAATTGCGCCACGCGACGCCCTCTTCCAGACAGGATTTCCCATGCTGCAATTTAAAACCGACGCCCTGATGGCCACTCCGTGCGACGACGAAGAAGACAATATGGCCATGCTCTGCTGCCACGGAAAAAACGGCGAGATGTTCATGCTGACCCGTTATCCGGACGAAGACGAAGTGGAATTGACCTGGGATTACGAGCCGTCGACCCTGGATGGGCTGAAGGTGACGCTGGGCGAGACCACCCTGTTGGTGGAGTTGGCGGCGGGCGATGCCGATGCACTGGGGGGCAAGGATCAGTTGCAGATCACCCACGCCACCGCCGCATCGGACATGGCCGAGCTGGACGAAACCCTGCAGAACATCCTCAAGGGTACCGGCACCTTCACCCGGATCTAAGACCACCCAATAAATAAATGCGGGAGGGGGCTTGCCCCCGATGGCGGTATATCAGTCAGCGGGTTCATAACTGACACTCTGCTCTCGGGGGGCAAGCCCCCTTCCCACATTGACAGTGTTCACAACAAGAAATGTTCTGGGCAGAACTGCGCACTCCACACAAAATTCCTACAAGTTTTGCCAAAAATACCCGCTACGCCGTTAGTCGCCGCCCCCTTCCATGCATTAAAGTAGGCACCCCAGCCCGATGCTTGCCACACAGCACTCGGGCTCATCTTTCCAGGAACCGTCATCGATGGAACATCGTGAAGCGCTGCTTGCGCTGCGAACCTTTCTTTCTACGCAGATTCTCGGCCAGGAAAAACTCATCGATCGCCTGTTGATCGCCTTGCTCGCTGACGGCCATATGTTGGTGGAAGGCGCGCCGGGCCTGGCCAAGACCAAGGCCATCAAAGAGTTGGCCGAAGGGATCGAAGCGCAGTTCCATCGAATCCAGTTCACCCCCGACCTGTTGCCCGCCGACATCACCGGCACCGAGATCTATCGCCCGGAAACCGGCAGCTTCGTATTCCAACAAGGGCCGATCTTCCACAACCTGGTACTGGCCGACGAAATCAACCGCGCCCCGGCCAAGGTGCAATCAGCCTTGCTCGAAGCGATGGCCGAGCGCCAGGTCAGCGTGGGGCGCAGCACCTATGACCTGTCGCCGCTGTTCCTGGTGATGGCCACGCAAAACCCCATTGAGCAGGAAGGCACCTACCCGCTGCCCGAAGCCCAGCTCGACCGGTTCCTGATGCACGTCAAGATCGGCTTCCCGGACGCAACCGTGGAGCGGCGCATCCTGCAACAAGCCCGTGGCGAAGCCCTCAACGGTGAAACCAAGCCCGAGCGCCGCGTCAGCCAGCAGGCAATCTTCGCCGCGCGCAAGGAAATCCTCGGCCTGTACATGGCCGATGCCGTGGAGGAATACCTGGTGCAACTGGTAATGGCCACGCGCACCCCGGCCAAGTTCGATCCGGAGATGGCCGAATGGATCGCCTACGGCGCCAGCCCACGCGGTTCCATCGCCCTCGACCGCTGCGCCCGCGCCCACGCCTGGCTGGCCGGGCGTGACTTCGTGAGCCCGGAAGATATTCAGGCGGTGCTGTTCGACGTACTGCGCCATCGCATCATCTTGTCGTTCGAGGCTGAAGCCGCCGGGATAGACCAGGACCGCGTGGTGCAACGCATTCTCGACGTTGTTGCCGTCGCTTGACGCCGATGAACGCCACCGATGGTATCCGCGTCACGCTCAGTGAGTTGATCCAGATGCGTCATCGCGTGCGCGAAGTGCAGCTGTTTTCCACGCCGAGCCAGCGCAGCCCGTTGATTGGCCTGCACCACTCCAAGCTGCGCGGGCGCGGTGTCGACTTCGACCAGGTGCGCGTGTACCAGGCCGGCGATGATGTGCGCACCATCGACTGGCGCGTGACCGCACGCACCCAGGAGCCCCACACCAAGCTGTTCCACGAAGAACGCGAGCGGCCGATCTTCATCATGGTCGAGCAAAGCTGCCGGCTGTTCTTCGGCTCGGGGCAGATGTTCAAATCGGTGTTGGCGGCGCAGGCGGCCAGCCTGATCGGCTGGGCGGCCCTGGGGCATAACGACCGCGTCGGCGGGTTGGTATTCGGCGACAACGAGCACTACGAAATCAAACCCCGGCGCAGCAAGCAAAGCCTGCTGCAACTGCTTAACCGCCTGGTGCGGGTCAACCAGAGCCTGGACACCGAAAGCCGCCCCGAAGCCGACGCGTTGGGCATGGCCCTGCGCCGTGGCCGCGAAGTGTTGCGACCGGGCAGCCTGGTGATCGTAATCTGCGATGAGCGCGCCCTCACCGAAGGCGCCGAGCAACAGTTGAGCCTGCTGTCACGCCACTGCGACTTGCTGCTGCTGCCGATCTCCGACCCACTGGACCACGCCCTGCCCGCCGCTGGGCTGCTGCGTTTCGCGCAACGAGGTGCGCAGTTGGAGCTGGACACGCTGAACTACGACTTGCGCCAAGCCTATAAGGCGCAGGCCGAAGCACGTATCGCCCGCTGGGAACTGCTCGCACAAAAGCTGCGGGTGCTGCTGATGCCCTTGAGCACCCAGAGCCAAATGGTCGAGCAACTGCGCGAATACCTCAACCCGCAACGCCCGGCCAAAAAACAATGAGCAGCCTTGACCAACTGCAACCCTTGATTGCCCCGCCGCCTATCGGCTTCTGGCCGCCTGCGCCGGGCTGGTGGTTACTGCTGCTGGTGATCCCGCTGCTCGGCTGGGGATTATGGTCCCTGCGACGGTTTTTGCCCGCGCGGCGACCGCTTGCCCGTGCTGAACAACCACTGGACCCGCTGCGCATCGCTGCCCTGGCAGAGCTGGCGCTGATGCCCAAGCCTTACGACGGTGCACCCGCCGGTGCCTGGCTGCAACAACTCAACGGCCTGCTCAAGCGCCTGTGCCGCAACGACTACCCCTACAGCCAGAGCCACACCCTCAACGGGCGAAAATGGCTGGCATTCCTCGACAACCGCTGCCCGGCCGCTGGCCTTACGCGCTGGATGGTGCTGGTGGAAGGCACCTACAAGCCCGAATGCAAACTCGACGACAAGGCCATCGCCGGCTTGACCCAAGCCGTCGACACCTGGATTCGCAAACATGTTTGAGTTCGCCTGGCCGTGGATCTTCGCCCTGCTGCCATTGCCCTGGTTGATGCGGCTGGTCCTGCCGGTAGCCGACAGCGGCGAGCCCGCACTTAAAGTCAGCTACCTCAGTGACCTGGAAAGCCTGGCCAAGCGCCGCGCTCGCGTCAACCTGCCGAGCTGGCGCCAGCAGGCCCCCTTCGTCGTGCTGTGGTTGCTGCTGCTAAGCGCCGCCGCACGCCCGGAATGGCTCGGCGAACCGCTGCCGATTGCCGCCAGTGGCCGCGATTTGCTGGTGGCGGTAGACGTGTCCGGCTCGATGGATTTTCCAGACATGCACTGGCAGGACGAGGAAATCAGCCGCCTGAGCCTGGTCAAGCACCTGCTCGGGGATTTCCTTGAGGGCCGCGATGGCGACCGGGTCGGCCTGATCCTGTTCGGCAGCCAGGCTTACCTGCAGGCGCCGCTGACCTTCGACCGCCGCACCGTGCGCACCTGGCTGGACGAAGCGCGCATCGGCATCGCGGGTAAGAACACTGCGATTGGCGATGCCATCGGCCTGGCCCTCAAACGCCTGCGCCAGCGCCCGGCGCAAAGCCGCGTGCTGATCCTGGTGACTGACGGGGCCAACAACGCCGGGCAGATCGACCCGCTGACCGCCGCGCGCCTGGCCGCCGAAGAAGGCGTCAAAATCTACCCGATCGGCATTGGCGCCGACCCGGAGCAAACCGGTTCCCTGGGCATCCTGGGCGTCAACCCGAGCGTGGACCTCGACGAACCGACACTCAAGGCCATCGCCCAAGCCACTGGCGGCCAGTACTTCCGAGCCCGCGATGGCGAAGAGCTGAAAACCATCAAGCAAACCCTCGACCAACTCGAACCCGTCGAACAACAACCCACCCAGGCGCGCCCCACGCAAGCACTGTACAGCGGGCCCTTGGCACTGGCGCTGGTCCTGAGCGTGTTGCTGGTGATTCAGGAGCGTTGGCCCAACAACGCGCTGCAACGCTTGTTCAACAAACTGTCGAGCAAGGGGATCTTTCTGCAACAACACCCGCAATGGCGTCAACGCCTCAAACGCCTGCGCTTGCGGAGGCGTCGATGATCGAGCTGTGGCCTCACTGGTTCCGTCCCTGGTGGCTGTTGCTGCTACCGCTGCTCGGCTGGTTGCTGTGGCAGTTGTGGCACCGGCAAAAACGCGCCGGGCGCTGGCAGATGATCCTGCCACCCGCCTTCCATGCCGTGCTGCTCAGCGGCGGCAACGGCCGCGAGAGCAAGTCACCGTGGGTGGTGCTCGGGATCGCCTGGTTGCTGGCGGTGCTGGCATTGCTCGGCCCCAGTTGGCAACGGGTGGAACAAGCCAGCCAGAAGCCGTCCGACCCGTTGGTGGTTCTGCTCGAACTGACGCCGCAAATGCTCGCCACCGACAGCCCGCCCAACCGCTTGGAACAGGCGCGACGCAAGCTGTATGACTTGTTGCAGGCGCGCACCGATGCGCAAACCGCCATCGTCGTGTACGCCGGTAGCGCCCACACCCTGGTGCCGCTGTCGGACGACCTGGCCACCAGCCGCAACCTGCTGGACGCCCTGCGCCCCTCGCTCATGCCCGAGCCCGGCCACCGCGCCGATCTGGCCGTGGAGAAAGCCCTGGGCTTGCTCAACCAAGGCGGCCTTGGCCAAGGCCGCCTGCTGCTGATCGGCTCATCGCTGTCCAAACAAGAACGCCAGGGCATCCGCCTGCTGCTGCAAAGCAACCAGGCGCCGCCCCTGTCGATCCTGGGCATCGGCAGCCGTGAAGGCACACCCGTCACTCAGGAAAGCGGCGAGTTCCTCAAGGACGAACAAGGCGCGATCCTCGTCCCGCGTCTCGACAGCCCCACGCTGAAAGCCTTCGCCAGCGAGATGGGCGGCCGTTACCGTGCGGCGCGCCTGGACGACAAGGACCTGCGCCAGCTCGGTGTGCTCGACCCACCGCAAGCCCTGCGTAACGACGGCGAGCTGCTGCACCTGGACACCTGGGCCGACCAAGGTTATTGGCTGCTGCTTCCGCTGTTGTTGCTGGCGGCCTGCGCCGGGCGCCGTGGTTGGTTGTTCTGCCTGCCGTTGCTGCTGATGGCCACGCCACAGCCCAGCTATGCCTTTGAGTTCCGGGATTTGTGGCTGCGCCCCGACCAGCAAGGTCAATACTTACTCAAGAAAAAACGCCCGGCCGAGGCCGCCGAGCATTTCCAGGATGCGCAATGGCAGGGTGTCGCGCTGTATGAGGCTGGCAACTATGCCGAGGCCATCAAGCGGTTTGCCGAAGGCAACGACGCCTACTCCCACTACAATCGCGCAAATGCCCTGGCCAGGGCGGGCGAGCTGGAAGCCGCCATCGATGCCTACGAACAGGCCCTGGAAGCCCAGCCCGACCTGCAACCGGCCCTGAAAAACAAGGCCCTGGTCGAAACCCTGATGCAGGAACAGGCGCGGCCCCAGCCTGAAGAACCGGCCAAAAACGAAGATGACGAAACCACCCAACCCGGCCAAACTGCGCAACCGGGCGCCAGTGGGCAAAACGCGACAGGTGGCGAGCAGTCATCCCAAGGCCAGGGTGAAGCAGGTACGGGCGACACCCAGACCGGCGCCACACCCCAGGCCGGCGGCACCGAAGTGCCGGGCAGCGAACTTGAGGATGAGCACACGACCACCCCGCCGCTGCGCCCCACGGACGCCAGCCTTGACGGTGAACATCGCCAGGCCCTGGAACAATGGCTGCAGGAGATCCCGGACAATCCCGGCGAACTGCTGCGACGTAAATTCTGGTACGAACAGCAACAGCATCAGGACAAGACTCGATGAGCCGCCGCACTCCCCTACTGCTTCTGCTCGCGTTGTCGGCAGGCCACGCCCAGGCGGCGAACCTGGTCGCCAGCGTCGACCGTAGCCGCCTCAATTCAGGCGAAACGGTGGAACTGACGGTGGAGTCCAGCGACGTCACTCAGTTCGGCAAGCCCGACCTGTCGCCTCTGGATGCGCAGTTTGAAGTCAGCGGCACGCGCCAGCTCAACCAACTCACCACCCTGGGCGACGACAACCACGCCACCACGCGCTGGATCATCACCCTGCTGCCCAAGCAAAACGGCACGGTGGTGATCCCGCCCTTGCAAGTGGGCGAACACCAGACCCAGCCCATCAGCCTGCAAGTCGTGGAAACCACCAGCCAGAGCACTAACGCCGAACTGGCACCGGTGTTTGTCGAAGCGAGCCTCGACCAGCCCAGCGTCTACGTGCAGGCCCAGGCACTGTTGACCGTGCGCGTGTATCACTCGGTGTCGCTGTATGACGACAGTAGCCTTACACCGTTGCAGATCATCGATGCTCGCGTGGAGCAGTTGGGCGAGTCACGCACCTACGAAAAAGTCATCAACAGCATCCGCCATGGCGTAATCGAAACCCGCTACGCGATCTACCCGCAGCACAGTGGCGCCCTGGAGATTCCCGCACAGACCTTCAGCGCCACGCTGGTGGAATCGCGCCCGCCCCAGGAAAACACCCTGCAAGGCACCAAGCCCGGCAAGCTGATCCACGTCAGTTCGGCGCCCCTGGCGTTGGAGGTCAAGCCCAAGCCTGCGCTGTATCCGGCCGATACGCCTTGGCTGCCCGCGCGCAGCCTGACCCTGACCGAAAGCTGGAACCCGGAACCGGAACATGTGCAGGTCGGCGACTCCCTGACCCGCAGCCTCACGATCAAGGCCGAAGGCCTCTCCAGCGCGCAACTGCCGGCCCTGCCGAGCACCGACATCAGTGGTTTGCGCCGTTACCCGGACCAACCGGTGCTCGGCAACCAAACCAGTGACCGCGGGCTCGTCGGCAGCCGTGAAGACCGCGAGGCGCTGGTGCCCAATCGCGTCGGCCCTTTGGAAATACCGGCCGTGGACGTGGTGTGGTGGAACACCCATGAAGACCACCTGGAGCGCACCAGTCTGCCGGCCCGCACCCTGCAAGCCGCAATCAACCCGAGCCTGGTGGTGGACACCCCCGCCACGCCGACCATCATCACAGCGCCGGACGACACCCGCCTGTGGTTATGGCAACTGAGCACACTGGTCTTGGCCTGCACTACCCTGCTGGGCTTCGGCCTGTGGTGGCGTGCGCGCTGGCAACCGGCGGTACTGCGCGCAGCACAAACCGGCCCAAGCCCACGCACCTTGCTCGACGACCTCAAGCGCGCCACCCAGGCCAACGACCCCCAGGCCACGCGCCAGGCGCTGGATGCCTGGGCCCGCCAACAACCGGAAACCCTGGCGGACATGGCGGCGCGGTTTGTGCCGTTGTCGGATGCGTTGGATGGGCTCAATGGCGCGCTGTACAGCGAGAGCGGTCAATACTGGCTGGGTGAAGAGCTGTGGCGCGCAGTCAAAGCCATCCCGATGGCCGAGCGCGAGCAAGACCCGGCGACGGACACCACCAGCTTGCCGCCGCTTTATCCCAAGTAACCCCCGCAGCGTAATCGTTACCACGCTCTGCGGGGGAATACCGCGCTGGATACTCCGCGTCCAAGCTGCACAGGCAGGGCTCAATTGCTGTGCAACGGTGACGCGTAGCGTCACGGGATGCGTTACCACGCGGAGCGTGGGAACGATCAAAAACACACTGACATCGCATAACCCTGTGGCAGGGGCTTGCCCCTACCACACTGGAACCGCTTCGTCTGGGGCCGCAAGTTCGCATTCCGATGCGCAGGACTTGAACCTTGCCTATGCCGGTGAGCGCACCGGCATAGGCCTTATTTGCCTTGCAACGAGGTCATCCATTTGAGCATCGAAAGCGCGTTATGACCTCCCGCATTCGCGATTTTTGAATCGCCCTTTTCCGAGACCATATCTTCAAGCCAGCGCCTGGACTGCTCTGGTGTTGCCTGTGGCTCAGTTTTTGTTTGCGGCCTCTTTTCAGCCGTGACAGGTATGATGTTCGAGTAAGGAAAGTGACTGCCACCGGGGAAATTTACACTCATATGCAGCACATCCTTCATACAGTTCATAGGGGCCCCGCCTTCAGACGGACACCTGTTTTAAGTGCATCCTTTCAGCCGTCAGTTCCAAGCGCGATTGGTAACGCGGTATTTACAGGTAAACTCTCCTGCTTTTATCGCCACTCTTTAGTTTCGGCGGCCATTCATCCTCTCTTCCTCCACGGAGTTCGCCTTGCGTCTGTTCCACACCTCCGACTGGCACCTTGGCCAAAACCTGCACGGCCAGGAACGCGACTTCGAACACGCCTGCTTCCTTGAGTGGCTGTTGCGCCAGATCGCCACGCAGCAGCCTGACGTGCTCTTGATCGCCGGCGATATCTTCGACACGGTCAACCCGCCGCTCAAGGCCCAGGAGCGGCTGTACGATTTCATCATCAGCGCCCACGAACAAAACCCGACGCTGACCATCGTAATGATCGCCGGCAACCACGATTCCGGCTCGCGCATCGAACTGCCCGCGCCGTTGATGCGGCGCCTGCGCACCCATGCCCTCGGCCGCGTGCTGTGGCTGGATGACGGGCAGTTGGATGCCGAACGCCTGCTGATCCCGCTGCCGGATGCCAAAGGCAAGATCGCCGCCTGGTGCCTGGCCCTGCCCTTCCTGCGGCCAGCGGAAGTCACCGGCGCCCACCTCGGTGACGATTACCTGCGCGGTATCGGCCAGGTACATGAATGGCTGATCGCCGCCGCCAACGCCAAACGCAAAAAAGGCCAGGCGCTGATTGCCATCAGCCATGCGCACATGGCCGGTGGTTCGGTGTCGGAAGACTCCGAGCGCAGCCTGATCATCGGCAACGCCGAGGCGCTGCCGGCCACACTGTTCGACAAGAGTGTGGGCTATGTGGCCCTCGGCCATTTGCACAAGCCGCAAAAGGTCAATGGCGAAGAGCGCATTCGCTACAGCGGCTCACCGATTCCACTGTCGTTTTCCGAAATCGGCTACAAGCACCAGATTCTCGATGTGACGTTCCAGGGCCAATGCCTGGTGAGCGTCGAACCGCTGCTGATTCCCCGCTCGGTCGACCTGCAACGCCTGGAAGCCGCGCCGCTGGCGGATATTCTTAAACAGCTGGCAGAGCTGCCCGATATCGACCTGCTCGCCGAAACCCAACGCCATCCCTGGCTGGAAGTGCGCGTACTTCTGGACGAACCCCAGCCCGACCTGCGCCAGCAGATCGAAACCGCCCTACAAGGCAAGGCCGTGCGCTTGGTGCGTATCGCCGCCGAGTACGCGGGTAAACGTGGCAGTGATACCCATGACGAAGAGCGTTTTATCGAACTCGATCAACTCTCGCCGCAAGAGCTGTTCAGCCGCGCCTGGCAGGACAGCTATGGCAGTGAAGTGGATGAACAGACCTTGAAGGATTTCGCCGTGCTGCTCCAGGAAGTGCAACAGGAGGGTGAACAGCCATGAAGATCCTCGCCATTCGCCTGAAAAACCTCGCCTCCCTGGCCGGCCCGTTCGAAATCGACTTTACCGCCGAGCCCCTGGCCAGCGCCGGGCTGTTCGCGATCACCGGCCCGACCGGCGCAGGTAAAAGTACCTTGCTCGATGCCTTGTGCCTGGCGCTGTTCGGTTCTGTTCCACGCTTGAACAACACCGGCCGTGACGCCCGGGTGCCGGACGCCGAGGGTGAAATTGCCACCGGCGACCCGCGTACCCTGCTGCGTCGTGGCACCGGTGAAGGCTATGCCGAAGTTGACTTCATTGGCGTCGACGGCCGTCGCTATCGAGCACGCTGGGAAGCCAACCGTGCCCGCGAGAAAGCCGGCGGCAAGTTGCAGGCCAGCCGCCAGAGCCTGCGCGATATCGATCAAAACCAATTGCTCGCCAGCCAGAAAGGCGAATACAAGACCCAGCTTGAAGCCGCGCTGGGCCTGAACTTCGAACAGTTCACCCGTGCCGTGCTACTGGCCCAGAGCGAATTCAGCGCGTTCCTCAAGGCGGACGATAACGACCGCAGCGAACTGCTGGAAAAACTCACCGATACCGCGCTGTACACCCGCCTCGGCCGCCGTGCCTACGATAAAACCAAAGAAGCGCGTGAAGCGCTCAAGCTGCTGCAGGACCAGGCCACCGGCGTCACGCCGATGGGGCCCGAAGCACGGGCTGAACTGGATGAACGTTTCAACGCCGCACAACGTCAACTGAAGGCCGAGCAGGCGCAGCTCAAGCAACTGGAACAACAACACGCCTGGCTCAAGGATTTACGGGTACTACAGGACGCGCAGCACGCCGTCACCGAGCAGTTGCACAGTGCCGAAAAAGACTGGCAAGCGCTGGCCGGTGACCGGGTGAACCTTGCCCGCCTGGAACAGCTCGCACCACAACGGCACCAGTTTGCGCGCAAGGCCGAACTCCAGACCCTGCTGACGCCATTGGCGGCCCGAATAGCCGAACACACGCAGCAACATGTCCAACTGGCTGAACGCCAGGTGCAACTGGAGCAGGCCCTTGAGGCCGCCAAAGTGGCCTTGAGCGAAGCGCAATTGCGCCAGACGGACAACGCACCGTTGTTGCGCCAGGCCTTCGACGAACAGAGCAGCCTCGCCCGCCTGGCCAAGGACACCGCCCTCGGCGCCGAGACCCGGCAAAACGCGCAACTGGCCTGCACCGAAGGCCAGGCCGCGATTCAAGGGTTGCTGCACAAGCAGGCCGAGGCCGCCGACCAGTTGCAGCGTATCGCCGCCGAACTGGAACACAGCATCCAATTGGCGCCATTGAGCGACGCCTGGAATGCCTACCGCGATCGCCTGCAACAGCTGATGCTGATCGGTAACCGCGTGAGCAAGGGGCAGGCCGAACTGGCCAGCCTCGAACAACAGGCCACTGCCAGCGCTGACGCACTCGCCACGCAACAGCAACAGCTTGAAGTGTTGTTCAAGGAAGCCGGCGCCGAACCGGATGCCGTCGCCGAACAGATCGGCATCCTCGCTACCCTGCTGCAAGACAACCGCAAGCATTTGCGCGGGATCGAAGACCTGTCGCGCCTGTGGGCCACCCAACAGGACCTCGACACGCGCAGTGCCGAACTGCAACAACGCCAACTCGGCGCCCAGCAGCAGCGCGAGCAATTGACCCAGGACGGGGTGAAAACCAAGGCAGAACTGGGCGTCGCCGAGCAAACCTTGACGGTCACGCGTGAATTGCTGGAGCGCCAGCGCGTGGCGCGCAGCGCCAGTGTCGAAGAGTTGCGCGCGCAATTGCAGGATGATCAGCCCTGCCCGGTCTGCGGCAGTAACGAGCATCCTTATCATCAGCCTGAGGCGTTGTTGCAGAGCCTGGGCCGCCATGATGACAACGAGCAGTCCAACGCGCAGCACGTGGTGGACCAGCTCAAGGAGAAACTCACCGAGTTGCGCGCCGAAGTCAGCGGCGTGATCGTGCAGCAAAAGGAACTGCTGCAACAGCAGGAAAAGCTGGCCGCCCAGCAACTGGCGCTGCAGCCGAGCCTCGACGCGCACCCGCATGCCGAACAGTTGCTGAGCCAGGACGCCGACAAACGCGACACCTGGCTGGCTCGGCAGAACGAACAGTTGAGCCAGCGCATCGCGCAGGATGAACAACGCCAAGCTGCCTTGCTCACGCTGCAACAAGATGCTGCGCGGCTGACCCAGCAATTGCGCCAGGCCGAAACCACGCATCAGCACGCCGCGCAGCACCTCGGCAACCAGCAACGCGAACTGGCCAGCGACCGGCAACGGCTCGTTGAAGAACTCAACGCGCTCGGCAATGTATTGCCGGCAGACACCCTTGAAGCCCTGCGCCTTGAGCCAACGGCGACGTTCATGCAACTTGACCGGCAGATCGCCGAGCGCCTGGCGCAGCTCGAGCAGCAAAAGGACGCGCTCGGCGAACAGCAACAACGCCAGCAAACCCTGGACAAGGAACAAGACCGCCAGCACACCCGCGCGCAACAGGCGCAAACGGCCGAGCAGCAGTTCAATGCACTGGCGCAGCAGCAACAGGCCGCGCAGCAAAAACTCACACAACTGCTTGGCGAGCACAGCAGCGCCGAGCAGTGGCAGCAGCAACTGGAACACGCCGTGGAGCAGGCGCGCCACGCCGAAACCGGCACGGTCCAGGCCCTGCAAGACGTCAACACCCAACGCGTACAGATCGCGGCTGAACTCAAGGCCCAGCAAGACAGCTTGCAGACACTCGAACACGAAGAAGCCGATGTAGCAGGCAAGATCAGCGAATGGCGCGCTCGCCACCCGGAATTGGATGACGGCGGCCTCGATGAACTGTTGAGCGTCGATGAACTGCACATCACAGAGTTGCGTGCGCGTTTGCAACACAACGAGAAGGCCCTCGAACAAGCCAGGGTACTGCTACAGGAGCGTGAGCAACGCTTGCTCGATCATCAGGCCCAGCACAACGGCAATCTCGATGCCGAGCAACTGGCCAGCGCCCTGGCCGATGTGCAGGGCCAATTCGTCGCCAGTGAACAGCGCTGTGCCGAGCTGCGCGCCGAACAAGTTGAAGACCAGCGCCGGCAGAACGCCAACCAGGCACTGGCGCAACAGATCGCCGACGCGAATGCCGAATACCAGCGCTGGGCACGCCTGAATGCGCTGATCGGCTCGGCCACCGGCGACACGTTCCGCAAGATCGCCCAAGCCTACAACCTCGACCTGCTGGTGCATCACGCCAACGTGCAATTGCGCCAACTGGTGCGCCGCTACCGCCTCAAGCGTGGTGGCAGCATGTTGGGCCTGTTGGTGATGGACACGGAGATGGGCGACGAACTGCGCTCGGTGCATTCGTTGTCCGGCGGTGAGACGTTCCTGGTGTCGTTGGCATTGGCCTTGGGCCTGGCGTCGATGGCGTCGAGCACCTTGAAGATCGAGTCGCTGTTTATCGACGAAGGTTTTGGCAGCCTCGACCCGGAGTCGCTGCAATTGGCCATGGATGCCTTGGATGGTTTGCAGGCCCAGGGTCGCAAGGTCGCGGTGATTTCCCACGTGCAGGAAATGCATGAGCGCATCCCGGTGCAGATCCAGGTCAAGCGCCAAGGCAATGGCCTGAGCACCCTGGAGGTCAAGTGAGCGAAGCGCTGCTGTATTCGTTCCGGCGCTGCCCGTATGCGATGCGCGCGCGGCTAGCCTTGCGCTATTCGGGCGTGCCGGTGCAGATCATCGAAGTGAGCCTCAAAGCCAAGCCGCCAGACATGCTGGCGCTGTCGCCCAAGGGCACGGTGCCGGTGTTGAGTGTGGGCGGCCAGGTAATCGATGAGAGCCTGGCGATCATGCAGTGGGCCTTGGCGCAGAACGATCCGCACGATTGGTTGCTGCACGGCAATCCCGGCGCGCTGGCGCTGATCATCGAGAATGATCAAGACTTCAAGCAGCACTTGAATCGCTACAAGTACGCCGAGCGTTACCCGGAGCAACCGATGGAATTTTATCGAGCCGAAGGTGAGGTGTTCTTGCGCAAGCTCGATGACTTACTGACGGAGCGCGACTATTTGCTCGCGGACCACCTGAGCCTCGCCGATGTGGCACTGGCGCCGTTTGTGCGCCAGTTTGCCCATGTGGATCGAGAGTGGTTTGCGGCTGCGCCGTATCAACGTTTACAAGCCTGGTTGCAGCGGTTCCTGGAATCGCCGTTGTTCATCGCGGTCATGGCAAAACCTTAGACGCCGATCAGTGCGGGGTCTTGTGATCCAGGGCGGCATAGAAGTTGGCACTTTGTTGCAGGTATTTCTGGGTGTAGGCGCTGGTGCTGGATTGCTTGCCGCTGACCTCCACACTGGCGGATGCTGGCAGGGCAACAGTGGCGGAGACGGCGGAAGCGGCGATGATCGAGAAGAGATTGAAGTTCATGTCGGTAACCCTTGTGTTCGTTTGGTTGGGTGGCCGGGGAAGGCCTTGGAACCAACTTACGCCCGAGGGTTGATCCATAGAAATGCTTTGAAACACTAGCCGCTATCAATGTAATTAATAGAAAGACACAGGCCCCGCAATGCGGGGCCTGTGGCTTATTGACGCACCAGAAACTTAAGGTCGCTGGGTGCATCGATCGGCAATTTCTGCACGGTTTTACCCAGCAGACCGGTCTTGGGGTCGCGTTCGACCACCACGATTTCATTGCTTTTCTGGTTGGCGATCAGCAGGAACTTGCCGCTCGGATCGAGGCTGAACTCTCGCGGGTGATCGCCTTCCACCGAGCGCTGCTGCACCTGCTTGAGGTGCGCAGTGGCCGGGTCGATGCTGAATACCAGGATCTGATTGGCCGTGCCACGATTGCTCACGTAGAGGAACTTGCCATCGCTTGACGCGTGCAGCGCCGCGCCGGCTTTGTCCGACACCGGCTGCCCCGGCGCATAGTCCAGCAACTGGGTCTGTGTGAGCGTACCGTCGTGGTAATCGAACACCGCGACCTGGGCGCTCATCTCGGTGGTCAGCCAGGCATGCTTGCCATCTGCGCTGAACAGCAAGTGACGCGGGCCGCTGCCTGGAGGCAATTGCACCGAGGCCGGGTTGGCCGGGGTCAACGGCAGTTCGTGGTTGGCCTTGGGGTCATAACGGTAGGCAAACACTTTGTCGGCCCCCAAGTCCTGCACAAACACGTACTTGCCATCCGGCGACGACGCCACCGAGTGCACATGGTTGGACGCCTGGCGCTCGGGGTTCACGCGGCTGGCGGGGTGCCCGCTCAACTGCACGGGCGCAGACAGCTTGCCGGTGGCGTCCACCGGCAGGATCGCCAGGCTGCCGCCCGGATCTTGCAGCACCGAATAGTTGGCGACGAACAGGTAGCGCCCATCAGCGGCGACGCTGGAGTGGGTGGGCTCGTTGCCCAGGCTCTGGACCTGGTTGATCAAGGTCAACTGGTGGCTCTGCGGGTCAATGCTGTAACTGCTCACACGCCCCACTGCGTCTTTCTGCCCTGGGCCGTTTTCGTTGACCACAAACAGGTGTTTCTGATCCTTCGAGACCGTCAGCCACGATGGGTTGGCTGCCTTGGCCGCCAGTACCGGCGCGCCCTGGAATTGGCCGGTGCGGCTGTCGAACTGCACGCGGTAAATGCCTTCGCTGGTACCGGCGGTGTAGCTGCCGACCAACAGCTCGTAGGTGTCAGCCGGTGCGGCGTGTACCGACATCGCACCGACACTGCCGGCCATCAGCAGCGGCCAGAATTTACGCATCATCATCGGCTGGGTCCTCATCGTTATTGTTGCCGGTGAACGCGCTCATGCAGATCAGGCGGTGCTCGCCCGACTCACCCGTCAGGGTCCAACTTTGCAAGGGCTCGTCGAAGGTGGCGGCCTGCACCTGCGCCGTGCTGAAGCTCCAGCGTTTTTCGGCACGGCCGTCCATGGCGGTGATCAGCAGCTTTTCATCAGCGAGCTGGAAGTCGAAGGCGTGCAGCCCGTCGATTTCAAGCATATCGCTGGCTTCAAGGACGGTTTTCAGGTTGTCGGCAGTCATCAGGATCATTCATCAGTTCATAAAGACGCTGATGATAGGCCAATCTCTCGCGCGTTTCCCCTCTTGCGGTAATCGACTACCACCTTTCCCCGCCAACCAGTCGCCATGCTTGGGCCGATACGACACTTCCTCAGCCACGGAATGGAATCTGCTATGCCAACTACCCCCCCCCCGCTGCCGCCCACACCCCCGACCTTTACCCAACACAGCGACGCCCCGGCCCAGGCGGTCAGCCGTCAGTTCGCCTCGCGCCCGAACCTGCGAGCGGTGTTCGGGCAAATGCTGCAAAAAGCGATCAAAGAGCAATACCCGCCGCTGGACCTTGACGTGCAGCTTACCCGGCTAGCGGTCCCTAACCTGGTCGGGGGCTGGGACCTTAAGCACTTGCTGGATGTGGCGCTCGATTACGTGGGCAGCGGTACGCTGTTAGACATGGACACGGTCATCGACGGGCGCCGCTGCTTCCTGACCAACCGAGCGCCCCACCCCCTGACCTATGAGGCCGAAGCGGTCAGAGAGCCGGATTTGCAACTGATCAAGGCGAAAATCCTCGACCTGACACCCACCCTGATGACGGTATTCCAGGACGCTCTGACAGACTACTGGAACCAGCCGGGCGACACCGGCCCTATCCGCTGGCAATGGCTGGGCGACCTGTTGGCCACAGGCTTGAGCAGCACCGCCAGCCTGTTACCGGCCGAGTACCAGCAACAACAAGCGGCGCTGCACCACCTGACCGCTTACCCGGACCAAAGAACGCGCCCGACGCCGGTGCAAGGCGGGGTGCATTCCTATTGCCTGGAAACGAGCATCGTCCAGGGCAGCCACACCGCCAACATCATGGAACCCGAATTGCTGGTGGTGCAGGCACAAAACGTCATGCTGTACCGCAGCAACGGCACATTGGAGTTCCATGATTCCCTTGAAGCCTTCACCCAGGCGCGGGGGCGGGACCTGTCGCGCCAGGTGCTGGCCGACAGCGTGACCATCAAACGTTATGAGCCCGACGGCAATAGCTTCGACACCCTCGCGGCCTTGCTGCTTAACCAACAACTGGAAGCGCTCGGCACCGTCGTGCTGCCGGCCAGCGACGGCCTGAACGCCTTGGAACAGCGGATTGCCGACACCACAGACCCCACGCCCTGGTTCATCCAGGCCCCGGCGCCGAGCCCGACCTTTGAGCACACCCTCCAGGCGAACCTTCCCGTGTGGCTGCAAACAGCGGCACCCGGTGATCGTTTTGCCTACGGCCAACAGCTGGCTGAATTGGCACGCGTACACCGGCAAACGGCGGGGGCTTCGTTTCTGGATGGCGTCGAGAACCTGCATGATTTCACGCGCAATACCTTGCTCGAACAGATCCACGCCGATCACCCCGAGGTCACGACGATTGATCCGGACGACCTTGAATTGACCTTCCATGTACCCGTCGGCGACCTGGGCAGCGGCTACCTCACGCCCGTGTCCATGAGCCTGACGCAATTGGCGATCAAGAACCTGGCGGCCGCGCCCCAGGGAAGCCTGACCCTGCGCTCCAAATCCGGCGCGACGATACCGGCCTGGATGAACGCCGATTACCTGCTGGGAGAAAAAGGCCTGTTCACCAGCACCCAGGGGCTGATCGCTCGCACCAATATCGGCGAGCGCTACCCCACCACCCTCAGGGTCCTGTTGTTGGGCAACGACAGTGAAGCCCAACGCCGTGAAGCGTTGTTCGACCAAGCATTGCGCGTGCGCCTGCCACTGCAGGCCCTGGAGCACAAGATACGGGGCGAGCATGGCATGACCTGGCAAGGCTACCGTTATGTGCAGGCGTTGATGCAGCGCAGCGCCGCGGACCGGGTGGTCGACGACCTGAGCATTGTGATTCACGCCCTGGCCTTCCACCGCAAACCGCATTCCAAGCCGGATGTGGTCAACAACATGTTCATTATCGAGGCGTCGGACCGTCAGGTCGGTCCGCATATCCTCTACCGGCCGCTGTATCCGGACTCGCTACGCCAGTTTGCGAGCCGTGACGCGCTGTTGGGCGCCATTGCTGAGCCTGGCCCCCTGCAAGACAGTGTGCTCAGTTGGCTACCCGACCACGCCCGGCCGATCTACAGCAACAATGGCTTTGTCAGCCCGCATATCATCCGTTTTGGCCAGGGCGACGACACCGTGCAATGGCCGGCACCGGCACCCGCGCAGTTGGCGGACGATAGCAACGGGGATGCAGTGCTGGGGTCTCTCGCCCAGTCGTTGGCCGCTGGCAACCTGACCCAATACCTGTACGGCAGCAACGCGCGGGCGCTGGTCGACCTGGCCGACCGTGACACCGTGTCCAACGCCGAAAGCCGCTGGGCGATTCTGCTGGAGGGTGGCTGGCTGCTGTTCAACGCACTATTGCTGCCGTTGCTGCGCGGCCCCGCGATGGTCGCGGGCTGGATGGTACAACTGGCCGTCAGCCTGCAACATGACCTGGAGGCCTTGCACGGCGATGACCCGGTCGCACGCGAACTGGCCTGGGTCGATGTCCTGCTCAATATCGGCCTGTTACTGATACACAAGGCGTCGGCGCAACATCCATCAATCGAGCCCGCTTTCACCCCAGCCAAACCGCCCGTGCCCAAGGCCTTGAGTACCTTGCTGCGACGACCTCCCACGCCGTCTGCACACGTTGCGCCAAAGATTGAACAAGGCCCGGTTGGCCTGCCGTCCGAGCCGCCTGCGAGTGATCGCACCGAGGTGGACTTCATCCACTCCACCGCGCGTGACGGTTCCCGACGCCGTCTGTTCAACGCGTTGCTCGAGCACCACGTAGCCTGGCCGGTGCCCGCTCCCTCTCCGGTCGAGTTGGGTGCCTTCAAAGGGTTGTACCGCATTGGTCAGCAGTGGCATGCCTCGGTAGCCGGCCTGCTGTTCCAGGTCAGCATCGTTCCCGACGCAGGCGAAGTGTTCATCGTCAATCCACAAAAAAACCTGCACCCAGGCTTTAAGCTCAGCTCCGACGGGCAAGGACGCTGGGCCTTGGACCTGGGTCTCAAACTGCGTGGAGGGGGGCCGAAAAACCGACTCAAGGCCAAGTTGGCGCAAATTGAACAGCAACGTGCAGAGGCGTGGCTGAAGGTCACTCGCCTGGAAAGCCAGATCCTTGAACAAGTTGACCAAACCTCCCATTTGTTCGACACCGTGACGGCAACCAAGAAACAATTTGAAGTGCGCGACCGCGAGTTGGCCCATGCAATGCAACGCCTGCGCCTGTCCCCTAATGACCCGTCAGCCATCAGCGCCCACGCCGTTGAGGCGCGTAACAGGACCCGGGCTCGCTTGCACTTTCTCGTGGCCTATGAAAAGTACGTCCCGGTCACCGATCAGTTGCAGCAAAATCGCCGCGCGATAATCGACGCCTACGCGCAGGTCAAGGCGGCCGATGGCAAGTTCGATTATGAGTCCAGTTGCCTGGAACAGTACCAAACCCTGCTGGCGGCGCAGGAGGTGGATGTCAGCTTCCTGGCGTCACTGCACACCGCCACGTTTGTGTCTGATCGGGGCGAGCTGATGAACGACCTGTTGCGGATGGAGCGCGACGAGCCGGCCAATCAGCGGTTGCTCGATATGACTGAAATGCACTTTGCCACCTCCGAGCGCCATGCCCAGTCCCTGATTGCTATCGACATGACGTTGGAAGAGATGGCGAACCGCCTCAAGACCGGGCCGGCAGAGCGCCTGAAGTTCCTCAATGCCATGCCCCATCGGCGCTTCTACAACCGCCTCTGTGCCATTGTCGAGCCGCTCGACCTGCTGGCGGCGTTGAGCATTGACGAGCTGAGGGAGCCAGCCACCGCCCAGGAAGAATACTTTATGGCGCGGCTGGAGACCTTGCACTTCCCTCAGGTCTCCGTAGAGCACTCGTACATCGACCTGTTGACCACCCAAGGCTTCACCTCTGCCGAGCGCAAAGAGGTGTTGGTGAATGTGATCGAGCATTACAGCCGGCGCCTCCAGGCCTACCGCATGCTGATGGAACTGGACTCGACACTGCTGCGTCCGCGCTATATGCCGCTGTTGATCGAGCGCCTGGAAACCCTGCGCGCCGCAGCCGAGACAGACCTGGCGGATGTACTGCGCGAGGATGAATTCCTGCCTGCCCAATTCGTGCGTTTCAAACCAGCGCAACTGCCGTCCCCGACCAAGCGCGTGTTCCGGTCGCGGGACAAAGGAACACTGGTGGGCAACCTGCTGCCCCCCGACGCCGAGATGCCCTTTCCAACCATTGTGGTCAAAAACCCGCAGACCGACGAGATCAGCGCGCGGTTCATGGAGCATCCCCATGAAGGCTGGGTGGAAATCGTCGACGCACCGCCGCAGCGCCCGGCACCCGTGCCACGCCAGCGAGCCCTGGCGACCCTGCGTACGGAAGCTCAGCGGCTGATCGATCAAATCACCGCCCTGGAAAAATCCATCGAGTTTCAGAAACGCAAACTGGCCGACCCGCAGCGCCGTGACGACGTCAACCCACAAGACTGGAATGACATGTTCGGCCACCAAGCCAGGAAAATCGAGGCGATTGCCGATGAAATCCAAGCCCATCACCTGGATAAGCCTGATGTCCCCCAGGCCCTGGAGCGCCTGCGCATGCGTGCAACGGACCTGCGCCGTCAGGGTGAGCAACACTGCATAGAAGGCTACAAGGCCCAGCGTCCGCGCCAGGAAAACATTGATTACCTGCGTCGCCATGCCGCCGTGGATATCGGCCTGGTGCATGGCCCGCAGCGCACTGGCGCGAATGACTATGTTTCGGAGTTTGCCATTCGCGAAAAGAACCGCGTCGACGTGCTGTGGTACGCGCATTTTCACTACAGCAGCGCCGACAGCCCGCGCGGCGACTACACCGCCGCCCACCTCAAACGCCCGGAACACCGGTTCACCACCTTCAAGGACCTGATCGCCAAGGCAGGCCCGGACAGCCACGTGATCGTCAATGACCTCTACAGCCCCATCAACCGGCCGCTGGACCAACAACTGTTCCTCGTCCTGATACCTGAATAAACCCCGCGTCGGGCTGACCGCCCATAAAAAGGATTTTTATGTCGATGCACACTACACCCACTACTCATGCGCTGACCGCCCAGGCCGTCAGTGCCCAATTTGCCAGTCGCCCCTCCCTGGAGGCGGTGATCCAACCCTTACTCGGCGCAGCCATTGCCCAAACATACCCCGACTTGGTCATCGACCTGTCGCGCACACGCCTGGCAACCCCCACCGGGAAAGGTGGCTGGACCCTGGCCCCCTTGATGACGGTTATCCAGCGCTACCTGGCCGAAGGTGGACCACTGGACTTCAACGAAGTCGACCATCTGCCCTACTACCTGTCGGATGCCCCCCCCAAGCGCCTCAAGCTACCCGGCACCGAGACGCCTGGGCCGGACATGAAAGTCATTGAGGCGCTGATCAAGACGCTGCCGCCCACCCTGCCCATTGCCCTGCAAGACGCATTGGCCGAGTACTGGAATGCCCCGTCAGACACAACAGTCAGCCGCTGGCGCTGGCTCAGCGACATGCTCAGGAGTACCTTGCGCGCCAGCACCCTGCGCCAGCCGGAACTGGACGAGGCCGCCTGGCAAACCCTGGACCAACTCATCACCACCCCGGACCGTGCACAACGCCTGGCCAAATACGGCGACCACAGCGTGCTCGCCTATGGGCTTGAGACCACGTTGAGCAGCAATGGCCAGGCCGATCGCCAACTGACCGAACACATGGTGCTGACCCGCGCCATCAACGGCGTGGCGCCGGCCCTTTTGTGTGCGCCAAACGGGCAAGTCGAATCCTTTGCCTCAATGGACGCGCTCTTGCAGGCCTGGGGCGAGCGCCTGGCGGCGCACTACCAGGCCAGCACGATTACCTGTAATCGTTACGAACCCGAAGGCTCCATCTTCGACCACCAGGCGTCGATGATTCTGAACCAGCAACTCACGCGCCTGGGCGCCCTGCAACTGCCACTCGGCCAAGACCAGCAGACGCTGCACACGCTGTACCTGGAAATCACCGACCCAGGGCTGTGCTTTCTCGACGCCCTGCAAGCCCCTGCGCAAACACTCGCCAGCGTGCGTGCGCAGCTACCGCAGAATCTGCGCGGCGCCAGCCCCGCCGACCGTGCCCGCTACCGCCATTACACCTTGGCCCTGGCGGGCCTGAAACAACGCGCACAGGACCCGGCCCTTGCCACCGACATTGAAGACATCCAACGTTTTACCGTTGCGGCCCTACAACGTGAAATGGGCCGTGAAACAGCCGTCGGCAACGGTCCAGACCAGATCCCGACACAGGGGCTTAACCCGGATGATGTGCAGCTGACGTTCGTGGTTGCCGCCGGTTACCCGGGTGGTGCCGGGATTGTCGAGCACGTGCGCATGAGCCTCACGGAGCTGGCCATCAGAAACCTGAGTGGTCGTCCCAGCGGCGAGTTCACCCTCGCCCATCGCCAGGGCACCCCCTTACCGGCGTGGCTGACACCGGCCTACGTTATCGCCCTGGTTGAGCGAGTGGATATCGGCCAGCATTACCCCCATTACCTCAAGGACCAGTTGCTCAGCGATACGGCCAAGGCCCGCGCCCAGGAAACGCTGTTCGCTGAACACCTGTCGGTACAACTGCCGCTATTGGCGCTGGAGTTGAGCCTCAAGCGCGAAGCCGGTGTGACGCCCGTGGGCGCACGCATGGTCGAGTGCCTGATGCAGGCCACCAGCAGCGAGCAGCAACTCGACGGCCGTGCAGTGGTGATTCGTCATCTGGCGCTGCTGCACAGCCCTGCCGCCCAGCCGGACGTGGTGAGCAACATGTACATCATTGAGTTCCAGGACGTCAGCAGCGGCCCGCACCTGCTGTTTCGCCCGCTCTATGCCCAACCGTTGCACGAGTACGCCAGCCACGCCGACCTGCTGGCCGCGATCGCCGCACCTGGCGACATGCAAGCCAGCATCCTGACCTGGCTGCCCGACAACACCAGGCCGATCTACGACAACGGAGGTTTTCACCAACCCCATTACCTGCGGTTCGGCCAGGGCGATGAGTTCGCCCCCCGGGAAACGCCGCCGCCGGCGACCCTGGCACTCGATGGTATCAACGAAGAATTGCAGCAGTGCCTGGTCACGGGCAGCCTGATGCAGTACCTGTTCAGCGATAACGCCCGCGCCTTGGTACAACAGGCTGACCGAGCCTCCGTGTCCAACAGTGAAAGTCGCTGGCAGACCTTGCGCGAAGGCAGCGGCTTGCTGTTCTTCAGTGTCATACAGCCCGTGCTGCGCGGCCCGGCAATGCTGATGGGGTGGTTGCTGGCCATCACGACCAGCCTGACGCAAGACATCCAGGCGCTCGGCAGCCAGAACCCCAAGGTCCGTGAACAGGGCAGCATCGACCTGTTGCTGAACGTCGCGCTGTTGCTGCTGGACTTCCCGGCAACGCCCATCACACGGCGCCCGCTGCCGTTGGCGGTCACACCGCCCGCCTCCGCCACCGCGCTGCCACGGCGCAGCGCCGAACAATGGCCGGTGCCTGCGCCGGCCCAGATTCGCCAAGGCACCGTCGCCCTGCCCGGCGAGCTGCCGCAGGGCAACCACGCCGCCCTGGATTTCAGCTTTGCCCAGGCCCACCAGCGCCTCACCCACAGCCAGCGCATGCGCTTGCAAACCTTCAGGGTCACACCACCTGCCACGTTGCCGCAGCCGGTGCTCAACGGTCCGCGCAAGGGACTGTACTTGATCGGCACCACCTGGCATGCCCGGGTTGACGGTGAGCTGTTTCAAGTCAGCCTGGGGCACGACGCCAGCGTGGTGATTGTGGATCCCGCCGACCCTGATCGCAGCGGCCCTTACCTAAGGACGCAGACGCCCGGCACGTGGACGATCGATACCCGCCTGCGCCTGCGCGGTGGCATGCCCCTGGGCCGCATTGCCGCCGAACGCCAACGTAAAGCGATGCGTATCAGCCAATTGCAAACCGAGTATGAGCAATTTCTCAAAGGCCAGGCGCCGCTGCAGAGCTCCGCCGATGAAGCTCAAGCGGCCATGGACAAAGCCGACAAGGACCCGACGATCGGAGAAACCCAACGGGCCCGGATCCGAAAACAATTTGACAGCGCGCTGCACAGCCAGACAGCGGAATTTCAGAAGATCCTAGACAGCGCCAAGGAACGGGGCGAACTGGGCATCGCATTACCGCTTACACCGCTCGAGCGCATCCTGGAAAATACCGTCAAAAATGCGCGCAAGCATGTGGTCGTGGCAGAAAATGACCGGCAAGCCCTCTATCGCGCCAATCAACGCTTTACCCGCGAAGGCCCGGCGTTGCACCTGGCGGTGCTTGGTGAGCCGGCGAGCTACCGGCAGTTTCTCCAGCGGCTGCTGGAGATCAATGAACGCAGCATTCATTGGCTGGAGCTCAAGGACCGCTCCCTGGAACAGCTGTTTGAGCTGAGCCCTGCCGGCGCCGAGAGTGCGACTGGATTGACGGCCGACCGGTCGAACGAAATCAGCGCCCTGGCAGTCAAGGACCTGCACATTCGCTGCTTGAAGCGTTTGATTGTCAAAGACGTTGAACATCCTCTGTTCAATGCCTTGAACACCATCGTCGATCCCTTGCAGGAGCATGTACGCACCCACAGCGAACTCAACAGCCTTGAACTGCCGGGCAGTGACCGCCTGAATGTACTGGAGAGCCTGGTGGAACACTATGGCAGTGCCCTCGACGCCTTGCAGGGCCTTGGCATCCTCGATGCCGAAGTCCTCGACCACACCTACAGCAGCAAACTGTTCACGCTGGTCGAGGCGCTCTACCAGGACGCCAGCCAGCGCCTGGCCAGCGAAATCAAACCGGCGGCACAAGCGCCCAAGCGCTTGCCAAAACGCCCCATGAGCAGCCACGGCGCTGCGCCTAAGCGCGTGATCAAGACCCGCCGCAAAGGCATATTCATCGGTGAACTCAAGCCCATCGGCAACGTCGATATCGTCGAAGTCCGCGCCGAGGGCAGCGACCAGTTGCTGGGGATGTATTCACAAAGCGGTGATGAATGGGTTGAATTCGTCCAGGCGCCGGCCCCACAACCGCTGGCGCCGACCCGTAGCCTGAGCGTAGTAAAGGGCCAGGCACGCAAACTCCTGGCCATGCTTCAGGACCACTTGAACCGGGGGGAGGCCTATCGAAAAATCTCCAGGCACCCGCAGGAAGTGCAGGAAATTTTGCAGTATGAAGCCGTGCGCTATGACATCTTGGCCACAGAGCTGCACCGTGCCATCGAAGCCCAACCCGAGGCTAGCAGGAGCGCCGCCGACCAAGCGCTGGTGGTGCAACTGCGCGAGGCCTACTCGCGGTTGAACAGCCAAGGCCAGGCGTTACGTTTGCAACTGTGCCTGCAACTGCCGCCCACCCATGCCAACCTCGAATACCTCATCGACCAGCAACAGGCGAACGTTGCGTTGCTGGGCAAACGTATTCAGTTGGGTGGCCCACGCCGTGACTTCATCCAGGAGTACGCGATCAACGACGCGAAAGGCTTTACGCTGTGGTACGCGCACTTTCACTACCCCGGCGCGAATACGCCCAAGGCCGATTACACGGCCGCCCATTTGAAAACCCGTGAGCAACGCCGCGAGAGCTATTACAGCCTGCTGGCCAAGGCGCAAAGTCCCCAGGCCATCGTCAATGTGCATCGAGGCTTGATCGGCAAACAGCTGGCTGAACGCTGGTTCCTGTCCTTCGAGTCGTGAGACCGGCAATAGCCTGTGGCGGCGGCGCTTACGCGTTCGCCACAGGCTGCAGGCTCAGTGGGCGAACAGCGAATTACCCTTCTGCCCCGCCAGCTTCTCAGGCTTGATCAGGAACCGCGCCAGCGCCGGCAACAGCCATAGCGCACCGAACATGTTCCACAACAGCATGAAGGTCAGCATCAGGCCCATGTCGGCCTGGAACTTGATGGCCGAAAAAATCCAGGTACACACACCGATGGCCAGGCACAGGCCGGTAAACAGCACCGCTTTGCCGGTGGACTTGAGCGTCTGGTAATAGGCTTCCTGCAACGGCAACCCCGCACGCAGGAAGCTCTCCAGGCGGCTGTAGATGTAGATGCCGTAGTCCACGCCGATCCCCACGCCCAAGGCCACCACCGGCAAGGTCGCGACCTTGACGCCGATACCCATGAACGCCATCAGCGCATTACCCAGCACCGAGGTCAGCACCAGCGGCAGCACGATGCACAGGGTCGCGGCCCAGGAGCGGAAAGTGATCATGCACATGGTCGCCACGCACAGGTACACCAGGATCAGGATGGTCAGCTCGGACTCCTTGATCACCTCGTTGGTGGCCGCTTCGATCCCGGCATTACCGGCGGCGAGGATGAATTCCAGGCCGTCCTTGTTGTTCTCCTTGGCGAAGTCCTGCACCGCATGCACGGCGCGGTCGAGGGTTTCGGCCTTGTGGTCGTTGAGGAACACCAGCACCGGTGCCAGGGAGCAATTGTTGTTATACAGGCCGTCAGCGCGAGCTATGGAGTTGTTCAGCACATCCGGGTTGCGCGACAGGGTTTCCCATTTCAGGTTGCCCTCGTTCATGCCCTTGATCATCTGCTTGGACACGGTCACCAGCGAGATCGCCGACTGTACGCCCTCGGTGTTCTGCATCTTCCACATCAACTGGTCGATGGGCGCCATGGCTTCATAGCGCGAGCAGCCTTCAGCCGTGGTCTTGACCATCACCACCAGCACGTCGGAGCTGGTGGAGTAGTTGCTGATGATGAAGTTGTTGTCTTTGTTGTAACGCGAGTCCGGGCGCAGCTCCGGCGCACCTTGGTCCAAGTCACCGATTTTCAGGTTCTGGCTGTACCAGAGGCCGCCGCCAAAGGCGACCAGGGCCAGCAGAACCGAGACCGGCGCGACTTTGGCGCTGGCAAATTTGGACAGCAGGCGCCAGAACGCATGTTCGCGGTTTGCGTCTTTCTTGCTCTTGGCAATGGCACGTTTGCTGATGCCGACATAGGAAATCGCCACCGGCAGCAGGATCAGGTTGGTGAACACGATCACAGCCACGCCGATGGAGGCGCCGATCGCCAGTTCACGGATTACGCCGATGTCGATGATCAACAGCGTAATGAACCCGACCGCATCCGCCAGGATCGCGATCATCCCCGGCAGGAACAGTTGCCGGAAGGTGCGCCGGGCGGCGGTAAGCGCGTTATCCGCCTCGCTGGATTGCAGGGCGATACCGTTGATCTTCTGCACCCCGTGGGAAATACCGATGGCGAAGATCAAAAACGGCACCAGCATCGAATACGGGTCCAGCCCGAAGCCGAAGAAGTGCATCAGCCCCAGTTGCCAGACCACCGCCACCAGCGTGGTGCTCAACACCGCGATGGTGCTGCGCAGGCAGTTGGTGAACCACAGCAGCAGGATCAGGGTGATGACGAACGCGATGCCGAAGAACAGCACCACCATCACCAGGCCGTCGATCAGGTCGCCGACCTTCTTGGCAAAGCCGACGATGTGGATCTTGACGTTGGGGTTCTGCGCTTCGAACTTGTCGCGGATCTTGTCTTCGAGTTCATGGGAGAACTTGCGGTAGTCCAGCGCCAGCAACTTGCCCTGGTCCTGCGGGTCCGGGTAGGACTCCAGCAGCGGGATATCGACGATGCTCGACTTGAAATCGTTGGCCACCAGACGCCCGACCTGGCCGGACTTGAGCACGTTGTTGCGCAGTTGATCGAGGCTTTGCGCCGAGCCGTTATAGCTTTGCGGGATCACTTCGCCACCGGCAAAGCCTTCTTCAGTCACTTCAGTCCAGCGTACGCTGGGGCTCCATAGCGACTTGAGGCCCGAGCGGTCGACGCCGGAGATGTAGAACACCTCGTCGTTGATCTGGCGCAGGGTCTCCATGTACTCCTTCGTGAAGATGTCACCGTCCTTGGCCTCCACCGAGATGCGCACGGTGTTGCCCAGGTTCGCCAGGTCGTTGCGGTGTTCCATCATCTTTTCGATGAAGGGGTGCTTGAGGGGGATCATCTTTTCAAAGCTGGTGGACGGGCGAATCAACGTCGCCTGCCAGAACAGGAACACGCTCACCAGCAGGCAAATCACGATCACTGCCGGGCGGTTGTTGAAAATCAGGCGCTCAAGAAAGGTCGCTTTATCGTTGTGATGACTGCTCATTCTGTCCCCGCCTTCTTATTGTTTTACGAGCTCGGCACCAGTGGGCGTCGATACACGAACGCCACCCTGCCCGGCCAGAATCAAGTTGCCATTGCCCGCCGCCGTGACCGACGAGAGTGAAATACGGTCCGGGCGATTGAACACGCTGAAGGTCTGGCCATCGTCGTGGCTGACCACCACGCTGCCGCCGTTGCCGACCACCACGATTGAGCCGTCCTCCAGCACGGTCGCGCCCGACAAACCAAACTCCAGGGCGCCGCGGGTGGCATTCAATTCGATCTGCTCCCAGGTGCTGCCAAAATCCGTGGAACGGTACAGGTTACCGCGCAGGCCGTAGGCCAACAGGGTCTGCGGTTGGGCGGTGCTGATTACGCCGAACAGCGAGCCCTCGTAAGGGCCTTCGAGTTTTTCCCAGGTCTGGCCGTCGTCGCTGGAGCGGAACATGCTGCCCTGCTCGCCCACGATAAACAGGCCAGCGTCCTTGATGTGGGCGATGGCGTTGAGGTGGAACTGGTCTTCGTTGTCGAGGCGGTCGCTGACGTCGGCCCAGGTTTTGCCGCCGTCAGTGGTTTCGACCAACGCACCGTAGGCGCCGACGGCCAGGCCGTGGCTGGCGTCGTTGAACCACACATCGAGCAATGGCGCTTCACGCTTGAGGTCTTGATATTGCTGGGTCCAGGTGGCGCCGCCGTCGCTGCTGGCGAGAATTTGCGCATCGTGGCCAACCGCCCAGCCTTGTTTGTCGTCGACAAAAAACACCGCCGTGAGCAATTGGCGGGTGGGGACTTTGGCTTGGACCCAGCTAGCACCCTGGTCATCGGAATAGAGGATATGCCCGCGATCACCGACCGCCACCAGGCGTTTTCCGGCATGCACCACGTCGATCATCAGGCCTTTAGCGGCCTTGGGGGATTCAATCGCAAACGCTGGCGTTGCGGGGGTATCGCTGGCTGCCAGCACCGGTGTCGCCAACACGGCCCCGGCCAGCAACGAGAGCGCTGTGGCCAGCAACGCAACCTTGCGTGCGGCGCGTGGGCGGCAAACAACCCAACCCATGACAGGCTCACTCATAGACCTTTCTCCCATTTATTATTGTTAGGTCTTGCCTTCCCGGGCTCTGAAACCTGCAATCTAGAGCGCTTGAAGGAAGCAGCGGCCATCCTATCGGGCTTTGGAATCGTCTGACAATCGGCGGTACGTTATCTTTTGTTAACTGGCGGCTTTTGGCCACGTGGTGAATATAGCCGTATTCGCCAGGCTGATTGCGGAAGGCGGAATGAATTTTTATTCCATCTATTGAATTATGGGAATTTTTATTCCATTAATACACTTCCTGAAAACAATAATCCAAAGGACCACGGCTATGCGTGAACTCGGAATCGGCTTGATCGGCACAGGCTTCATGGGCCGCGCCCATGCCTTGGCGTTCAACAATGCCCGGGCGGTATTCGAACTGCCAGTCACCCTTAAACTGGCGGCACTGGCCGATGCCGACACCGAACGCGCCCAGCGCTGCGCCACGGCCTGGGGGTTTGCCCAGGCCCATGGTGACTGGCAAGCGCTGATCAACGACCCCAAGGTCGATGTCGTCGCCATCACCACGCCCAACCATTTGCACTACCCCATGGCCATGGCCGCGATTGCTGCCGGCAAAGCGGTGTATTGCGAAAAACCCCTGGCGGTCAGCCTGGAACAGGCCGACGCCATGCGCCGCGCCGCCAGTGCCGCGGGAGTGGTCACGCGAGTGGGCTACAACTATCAGCACAATCCGATGATCACCTTGGCGCGACAATTGATTGCCAATGGCGAGTTGGGTGAACTCATCAGCTTCCAGGGCGAGTTCAGCGAAGACTTCATGGCCGACCCGGCGTCACCGTGGTCCTGGCGCTGCGAAGTGGAACATGCCGGCGGCGCGCTCGCCGACTTGGGCAGCCACTTGCTGTCGATGGCGCGCTACTTGGTCGGCGATGTGGTCAGCGTGTGCGCCGATACCCAGACCGTCCACGCCCAACGCCCGGCGGTCAAAGGTAGCAGCGAGCTGAAACCTATCGCCGTGGACGATCAGGTACATGCCCTGTTGCGCTTCGCCAACGGCGCGCGCGGCACGGTGAGCAGCAGTTGGCTCAAGCATGGCTACAAGAACCACTTGAGTTTCGAGATCAGCGGGACCAAAGGCACCTTGGCGTTCGACCAGGAGCGCTTGAACGAACTGCGCCTGTGCCGAGTCGGCCAGGACGGTTTCCAACGCCTGCTGGCCGGCCCCGCCCTGCCCGGCTATGCGGCGTTCAGCCCGGCGGCGGGGCATCAGTTGGGCTACAACGAGTTGAAGACCCTGGAAGTGCAAGAGTTGATCATGGCCGTGGCGGGCCAGGGCGCGGATGGCACTGACTTTGAAGGCGCGTGGGAAGTTGAGCGGCTGGCGACGGCGATTCGCGTGGCGGCCGTCGAGGAGCGCTGGGTAAAAGTGGGCACGGTTTGAAAATGAGGGAGGGAGCTTGCCCGCGATGGCGGAGTATCAGCCAGCATATTTTTTAGCTGATGCACCGCTAGCGGAGCATAGGTCTCTACACAACTCTTAAAGGCTGACACATAACTCTGTGGTGAGCGGGCTTGTCGGGGGCAAGCCCCCTCTCACATTTGGATCACGTGCACATTTAAATCAGCGCAGCGCCCGGCGCAGTACTTTGCCCACGGTGGTCTTGGGCAATTCAGTGGTGCGAAATTCCACATACCTGGGCACCTTGTACCCCGTCAGGTACTCGCGGCAATGGGCAAGGATCTGCTCCTGAGTCAGGTTCGGGTCCTTGCGCACCACGATGATCTTCACCTTCTCACCAGTCACCGCGTCTTCCACGCCAATGGCCGCGACTTCCCCTACCCCTGGGTGCAGCGCGACCACGTCTTCGATTTCATTGGGGTACACGTTGAAACCCGAGACCAGGATCATGTCTTTCTTGCGGTCCACCAGACGGATATAACCGCGCTCGTCCATCACGCCGATATCGCCGGTGGACAACCAGCCCTGGGCATCGAGCACTTCGGCGGTGGCCTCCGGGCGTTTCCAGTAGCCCTGCATCACTTGGGGCCCGCGCACTTGCAGTTCGCCCTGCTCGCCGATAGCCGCCAGTGTTCCGTCCTCACGCACAAAACGCACCCAGGTCGACGGCAACGGCACGCCGATGCTGCCGGTGAATTCCATCTCGCGCATGCGGGCGATATCGATGGGGCTGATGCTCACCACCGGCGAACATTCGGTCAGGCCGTACCCTTCGATGATCGGCAGCCCGGTGACTTCCTTCCAGCGCTTGGCCACGGCGGTGTGGGTGGCCATGCCGCCGGCGATCACCATGCGCAGGTCGGAAAAGTCCCGCGCGCAGAACTCCTTGTTTTCCAACAAACCGTTAAACAGCGTGTTGACTCCGGCAATGCCGTTGAAGCGCTCCTTGCGCAGGATCATCTGCACCCGCTTGACGTCCCGTGGGTTGGCGATAAGGATGTTGCGCCCGCCCAGGCACATGAACATCAGGCAATTCACCGTCAGGGAAAAGATGTGGTACAGCGGCAGCAAGGTGACGTTGGTCTCTTGTTTGTCCTGATCCAGTTGATCACCGACCCAGGCCTTGGCTTGCAGCAGGTTGGCGATGATATTGCGGTGGCTGAGCATCACGCCCTTGGCATCGCCGGTGGTGCCGCCGGTGTATTGCAGGAAGGCCAAGTCATCGAGAGCCATGCTCACTGGGAAATGGTTGAGCGCCCGCCCCTGTTTCAATACTTGGTTAAAGCGCACCGAACCCGGCAACGTGAATGCCGGCACCTGCTTTTGCACGCGGCGCAGGATGAAATTCATCGCCGCGCCCTTGAAGGTACCGAGCAGATCACCGATGGCCGCGATCACCACGCGCTTGACGCTGCTGCCGGCCACGACTTTCTCCAGGGTGTGGGCAAAGTTCTCGAAGATCACCACGGTTTCGGCACCACTGTCCTTGAGCAGGTGCTTGAGTTCATGGGCGGTGTACAGCGGGTTGACGTTGACCACCACCGCACCGGCCAGGATGGTGCCCAGCAGGCAGATCGGGTACTGCAAGCAATTGGGCATCATCAGCGCCACGCGGTCGCCCGGCTGCACACCCTGGCCTTGTAGCCATGCGGCAAACGCAATGCCTTGGACCTGCCAGTCGGCGTAGGTCATTTCGGTGCCGATGCTGACATAGGCCACGCGCTCGCGGAATTTCTCCAGGTGCTCCAGGAAGACTTCCCGCAACGAAGGGTAATCCTCGATGGCGGCATCGATGTCTGCCGGGACGCCGGGCAGGTAGGCGTTCAACCACACCCGTTCGGTGTGTTCCAGGCTGATAGCGTTCATGGCAGTCTCCTTGTTGTTATTGTGGTTGGCGCTACTTTTCGACAATGGCGGTAATGCCCAGCCCGCCCGCCGCGCAGATCGAAATCAGGCCGCGCCCGCCGCCGTTTTCGTGGATGATTTTGGCCAGCGCCGCCAGTTGCCGGCCACCGGTGGCAGCGAACGGATGGCCGCAGCCGAGGGAGCCGCCATTGACGTTCATTTTCGTACGGTCGATGGGCCCCAGCGGCGCGTCCAGACCCAGGCGCTCGCGGCAGTAGTCGGCGTCTTCCCAGGCCTTGAGGGTGCACAGCACCTGGGCGGCAAAGGCTTCATGGATCTCGAAGAAATCGAAGTCGGCAAAGCTCAAACCTTCACGCTTGAGCATGCGCGGCACGGCATAGGCCGGCGCCATCAGCAGGCCTTCGGTGCCGTCGACAAAATTCACCGCGGCCGTTTCACCGGTGCGCAGGTAGGCCAGCACCGGCCAGCCGTTGGCAGCGGCCCATTCCTCACTGGCCAGCAGCACCACCGAGGCGCCATCGGTCAGGGGCGTGGAATTGCCCGCCGTGAGCGTGCCGTTCTGGCGGTCATAGGCGGGGGCGAGGCCCGCGAGTTTTTCCAGGCTGGCATCGGCCCGCAGGTTGTTGTCCCGGGCCAGGCCGCGATGGGGGCTGATCAGGCCGTCAAAGAAGCCACGTTTATATGCCGCGTCCAGCCGCTGATGACTGGTGAGGGTCAGTTCATCCTGGGCCAGGCGCTTGATCTGCCAACGCTTGGCCATTTCTTCGCAGTGTTCACCCATCGACAACCCAGTGCGCGGCTCGCCATTGCGCGGTAGCAGCGGCTTGAAGAACATCGACGGCCGCACCTTCAAGAGGGTCTTGAGCTTGTCGCCCAGGCCCTTGGCGCGGTTGGCCGCGAGCAAGGTGTGGCGCAGGGATTCATTGATGCCGATGGGCGCATCGGAGGTGGTATCGGCGCCCCCGGCAATGCCCACGTCGATCTGGCCCAGGGCGATTTTATTCGCCACCAGCAAGGCCGCTTCCAGGCCGGTGCCGCAGGCTTGTTGCACATCGTAGGCCGGTGTGTCCGGGGACAAGGTGGTGGACAGCAGCGATTCACGCGCCAGGTTGAAGTCCCGCGAGTGCTTGATCACCGCGCCCGCGGCGAACTCGCCCAGGCGCTGGCCATGCAGGTTGTAGCGGTCCACCAGGCCTTGCAACGCCGCCACCAGCAGGTCCTGATTGCTGTCGTGGGCATACACGGTGTTGGAGCGGGCGAACGGAATGCGGTTGCCGCCGATGATCGCCACGCGGCGGGTCGGGGCCGGGTTGAAGCTGTAGTCACTCATCGAAGGGTCTCATTCCAGATAAATAGCCCGCGCATGTGCGGCCGGTCGCCGGCGAAATTGCGCACTTCGAACTCACGGCGCGGGCCGCTCGCGGGGTGGTTCCACAGGGCGACCTGGCCGGGCAGGAAGATCGGCAACTTGAAATCGCAATCGGCTTGGGCCTGGTCCAACCCACCGGGCGGTTGCTGGGCGGCCAGCGCACGGCCCAAGGTCCACATGCCGTGGGCGATGGCGCGGCGAAAGCCGAAGAGTTTCGCGCCGATCACTGAGGTGTGGATCGGGTTGAAATCCCCCGAGACCTTGGCAAACCGTCGGCCCAGATCGGCGGGCAAAACCCAGCGTTGGCTGCGCAGCAAACCGTCTTCCTGCAACGGCAACGCGTCGTCCCAAAGCTCGCCGACCGGGTCTTTGACGTCGCGACGCAGGTACAGGCTGTCGCTTTCCCAGGCCAGGGTGCCGGCGCTGTAGGCGCGGGTGGCGATGCTCAGCGCCTGCCCCTTGGGATGGGCGACCCAGCGCTCGGCATACACCTCCAGGCGCAAGGCGTGGCCTTCGTGCAGGCGCTGGTGCTGACGAATGCGATTGGCCAGGTGCACCATGCCGCTGGCCGGGTAGGGGAAGCTCGGCCGGGTCAGCAGCATCAAGTGCAGCGGGAACGCCAGCACATGGGGATAGGACAGCGGCACGCCCTGCTCACGGCGAAACCCGCAGGCACGGCCGTAGGCGCCAATGCCGGCGGCAGACAACTGCACCGCCGAACGTACCAACCGCGCCGTGGGCAATGCCGGCGCGCCGTCGAGCTTGGGTTTGCGCAGGGCCCGCACGCCGTCCAGCAGCAATTGGGTGCGCGATGGAGGTGGGTCGACAATCTGGGTCACATAGTCCATGGCTCAGGCTCCCAGCAGGCTTTGGCCGCACACACGCACCACTTGGCCATTGACCGCGCCCGACGCCGGGTGAGCCAGCCAGGCGATGGTTTCGGCCACGTCCATAGGTTGCCCGCCCTGGCTCATGGAGTTCATGCGCCGCCCCGCTTCACGAATCAACAGCGGGATTTTTGCGGTCATTTGGGTCTCGATAAACCCTGGCGCCACCGCATTCACCGTCACCTGCTGCGCCGCTGCACGGGGTGCCAGGCCTTGCACCAGGCCGATCACACCGGCCTTGGAGGTGGCGTAGTTGCTTTGCCCGAGGTTGCCGGCAATGCCGCAAATCGATGACACGCACACGATGCGCCCGCCCGGGTTAAGCCCCTGGTTGTCCAGCAGTGCGTTGCTCAGGTGCACCGGCGCTTCGAGGTTGACGGCCAGTACACTGCGCCACGCCGCTTCGGGCATCTTGGCGATGGTCTTGTCACGGGTGATGCCAGCGTTGTGCACCACCACATCGAAGGCGCCGTATTGGCCGACATGGGCCAGCAACAGTGAGGCGGCATCCGGCGCGGTGATGTCCAACGGCAACGCGGAGCCGCCGACGCTGGCGGCGGCCTGTTGCAGCGCGTCCTGGGCCTGGGGCACATCCACGCACACCACATGGGCGCCATCACGCGCCAGGACCTGGGCGATGGCCAGACCTATGCCACGGGACGCGCCGGTGACCAGGGCGCGTCGGCCGGCGAAGGGTGTGTCCCAGCCAAACGCGTTGTGGCCGTCCACCGGCTGTTCCAGGCGCACCACTTGCCCAGACACATAGGCCGAACGGCGTGACAGGAAGAAACGCAGGCTGCTGTCCAACGACTGTTCGGCGCCCGGTGCCACGTAGAGCAACTGCACGGTGATCGCCCGGCGCAGTTCCTTGGCCAGCGAGCGCACCAGACCTTCAAGGGCGCGTTGGGCGATGGCCTGGGGCAAGTCCTGGCAATGCTCCGGCGCCGTGCCCAGTACCACCACGCGAGCGTGCTGGCCAAGGCGCTTGGCATTGGCGTGGAAGAACTCGTAAAGCTCATCCAACTGTTTGAGGTCGACCACAGCGCTGGCATCAAACACCGCGCCCTGCACCTTGACCGTCGAGGGCGCCCTGAGCGTCGCCGGGGTCGCGGCGACGGTATCGGTGCTGCTGAAGAGGCGTTGTACCTGAGCGGTCAGGCGCCCTGCCCCGGCGATAATCACCGGGTTGGCCAGGCCTGGTTGACCGCTGCGATAGCGTTGCAACGGCAGCGGTTGCGGCAAACCGACCGCCTGCGCCAGGCGCCGGCCCCAAGGGGAATTGACGAACGATAGGTAGCTGTCACTCATAGATAGATCCACTCACAACACTGTCTTGAACTGTGACCCCGCTCCTTGTGGGAGGGGGCAAGCCCCCTCCCACACTGACCGCGATTGTTCTAGTTGACCGAGGCGTTTTCGCCTTGGCTGCTGCGGCGTTTGGGGGCCGGCTCCAGCGCCTGTTTGCGCTGCTGCAACGCCTCCAGCAAACCGAAGTCCTGGGGGAAGTCGTCCACCTGAATGCCGTGGTCGGCGTATTCCACGTAGCGTGCAAGCAAGGCGTCTTCGTCGTCGCTGATCAGGTCCAGCGCCCTGGCCTTGACGCGCCAGGTGGTGAAGGCCGTGGCAGAGATGGGCATTGGATCGAGCAAGCCTTGCTTGATGGCAGGCTTGAGCCGCGCTTCGACCAGTTCCACCTGCGGCAACAGACGCAAGCCCAACTCTCCGTACGCCAGCTTGTCGATCTCCGGACGTGGAATGTAGGAATTGGCCAGCAACCGGTCGCGGGTTTCGCCAGGGGTCTGCACCACATCGGCCACCTGGGCCAGCAGGCGATCCGAGGGTTTGCGCAGCGGGATTCCGAATGGGAACGTCAGGCCCCGCACCACCACGGCGGCGGTTTTCGAGGGGTAGTTTTCGAGCACTTCGGCGAGGGCTTCATGGGCCCGCAACAGCGCATCCTGGGCTGACCAGTGCACCAGCGGCAGGTCGGCCTGGGGCCGGCCGTCATCCTCGAAACGCTTGAGCACGCAGGACAGGATGTACAGCTGCGAGAGAATATCGCCCAGGCGCCCGGTGATACTTTCCTTGCGCTTGAGGGCACCGCCCAGCACGCCCATGGAAACGTCCGAGATCAACGCCAACACCACCGACAGCCGGTTAGCCTGGCGGTAGTAGGACGCGAGCGCCGGGTCGGTCTTGGCCGGGGCGGAAATCAGCCGGCCGCCGGTCAGGGCATGCACCGCTGCCCTTACGGTGTTGGCCAGCACGAAACTCACATGGCCGAACATTGCACTGTCGAAGTCTTCCAGGGCCTTGCGCCGGTCCGGGTTGCGCGCCGCTTCCATCTCGCGGAACACATAGGGGTGGCAACGGATCAGGCCCTGGCCAAAGATGATCAGGCAGCGGGTCATGATGTTCGCGCCCTCCACCGTGATGGCGATGGGGCTTTGCTGATAGGCGCGGGCCAGGAAGTTATTGGGGCCCATGCAGATGCCCTTGCCGGCGACGATGTCCATGCCGTCGTTGACGATGATCCGCGCACGCTCCGTGACGTGGTATTTGGCAATGGCCGAGATCACCGAGGGTTTTTCACCGGCATCCAGGGACGCCACCGAGACCTTGCGCACCGCATCGCAGGCATACAAATGCCCGGCCATGCGCGCCAGCGGCGCCTGCACCCCTTCGAACTTGCCGATGGGCAGGCCGAACTGCTTGCGCATCGCGGCATACGCCGTAGTGCCACGCACCGCAACCTTGCCCAGGCCGACATTGGCCGACGGCAACGAAATCGCGCGGCCTGCGGCCAGGCATTCCATCAGCATGCGCCAGCCGTTGCCGACTTGCTCGCGGCCGCCGATCACCCATTCAAGCGGGATGAAAACATCCTTGCCGGTGGTCGGGCCGTTCTGGAACACGGCGTTGAGCGGCCAGTGACGACGACCGCTGTTCACGCCGGGATGGGACGTCGGGATCAGCGCACAGGTGATGCCCAGCGAACCTTTCGCACCCAGCAAGCCATCCGGGTCTTCGGCACGAAACGCCAGGCCCAGCACGGTGGCGATGGGACCGAGGGTGATGTAGCGCTTGTCCCAGGTCACGTTGAAACCCAGCACTTCTTCGCCCTCGTGCATGCCCTTGCAGACGATGCCCAGGTCTGGAATCGCACCTGCATCCGAGCCGGCATACGGGCTGGTCAACGCAAAACACGGAATATCTTCACCCCGCGCCAGGCGTGGCAAGTAGTAATTGCGCTGGGCGTCGGTGCCGTAATGCAGCAGCAGCTCGGCCGGGCCCAAAGAGTTGGGCACCATCACCGAAATCGCCGCCGCCGAGCAGCGCGTCGACAGCTTCATCACCACTTGCGAGTGCGCATAGTGGGAGAAGCCTTTGCCGCCGTACTGCTTGGGAATGATCATGCCGAGGAACCCGGCATCCTTGGTGTACTGCCAGCCTTCGGGGGACATGTCCTGCCAGACCTGGGTGGTTTCCCAGTCGTTGGCGATGTCGCAGAGGGTTTCCACTTCGTTGTCGAGAAAGCCTTGTTCCTCGGCGCTCAGGCTCGCCGGTGCGGCTTGCAGCAGGCGTTGCCAGTCAGGTTTACCGCTGAACAACTCGGCGTCCCACCACACGGTGCCAGACTCGATGGCCGCACGCTCGGTGTCGGACATCGCCGGCATGATCGTGCGAAACAGGCCGAGGGCCTTGCTGGTAAGCAAGGTGCGGCGCAGGGGCTTGATTGTCATCAGCAGCGCAGGTGCTACTACCAGCAGCGCCGCGACGCAGACACCCAAGCCTGCCACCACGTTGAACACGTAGCCCAGCGCCAGCCAAATCAAACCCGCGCCTAACCACAGGGTGGCGGCAGCTTGTCGATACGCCAGGGCAATCGCGGCTGCGAAACCCACCAATAACCAGATAATCATGGGGATACCTCTACTCGATTCAGGGTACGGCGACGACGCGACGGCGCATGGATGAGCTGAAGCGTAAAGCCACACTACAAACTTGGAAAACAATATTCAAATTTTGTTTTGAAATTTTTATTTAATGTATTGGCGAAAAAACAGCGGCTGAACGGGTCAGCCTGATCAATCAACATTTAAAACAAACCCTGCACGGGGTTGAGGATGAACGGCTGGGCGAAGGCAGCAAGATGCGCTTGGTGCCCTCTTCCATCACCCCGCGTGAAACCTCAGAAAGCGTAGGTAGCCGAAAGGCTCACCACATCCCCAGAGGACTCGGCTTTACCATTGAGGCTCGCGCCCCCGAGGCGATCGACGTTCTGGGTCTTCAGCTTGACCTCCTCCACGAACTGGTGGGAGTAAGCGGCGTCAAGACTCAAGCCCTTGATGGCTTTTACCTCGTAACCTGCACCCAGCGACAAGAAGGTCCGATCGCCATCCGGAATCCGCGGGTCACGGGTCGAGTTGCGAGTAGGTGTCTGGTCAAGCGCCACACCGGCACGCAAGGTCAACTCGTCGGTCACGCGGTAATCACCGCCAATGGAGAGCATCCAGACGTCGCGATATTTGTAGGGGATAGAGACAATCTCTGAGCCCCTGGACTCAAGCGTCAGGTTTTTGAACGACGACCACTTGGTCTGTACCGCACTCACACCCATAGTGAATCGATCGTTGAACTGGTGTACCCAGTCCAAGCCGATAGTGGCGGGAATATCCAGTTGTACGCTGGCGTGGGCGCCGTCGGGAAACAGTTCCAGCCCCGGATAGGCGGATCCAACCAATGTCCCGCTGCCAGTGAACGGATTCGTGCCCGTCATCAAGTTATTAGAGAAAGCGTCCGCACGAATGGTGTACTTACCCGTCAGCTTGTTCTTGATCTTGGCGTGATAGTTGATGCCCAGCGTGTCTTTATCGGTGGGCTTCCACGTCAGACCGGTAAACCAGCCGGTGGAAATATTGTCGACCTTGACCCGTATCAATGCGTCACCCACGCCTGATGGCAAGTCGATATTACCGAGGATCGGATCTTGGGAAACCGCCGCTGCCGCCAACAAATCGATGTTCTGGCTGACAAAACCCTTGGTGTGCTGAACGATCACCCCGCCACCGACAGAGAACTGATCATTCACCTTAAACGACAGCGATCCGGTCAACCCCACGGTTTCGATCTTGGTATCAACGGCGAAATCGCGAAATTTGGAGTCCTGGTTCCACGTCGAACGCATGCCTTGCGGCACGACTTGACTCAAGCCGAAAGCGAACCGATCCCCAAGCGGCATGACCATGAAGCCCGTCGGCAACCAGGCTGTGAACCCCCCTTGGCCGCCATCATTGTTGTTCACCGTGGTCGCAGAGAGGTCCGGGAAACCATCAGACCCTATGGGCGTATTGGAGGTCGGGTTGCCCAGGTAATCATTGGCCTCGCCTTTGTATTTGATTTTGATGCGTGCGTAGTCGACCGTGAATTGCGCCACGTTGTGCTCGACAAAGGCCATCGCCGCCGGGTTGTTGAAGGCCGAACTGGGGTCGTTCTTGAACAGTGAACCGCCCGCAAACGCGCGCCCCCATCCTGGTGCGCCGAAGGTGGGGGTTGAAAAGCCGCCAGCCTGGACAGGCACGGCAACCATCACCCCGCCTATCAACGCCAGCCCCAGCAAAACCTGCACATGTTGTTTCTTATTATTCATGCGGCACTCCTTATTGTTCTCTCTTTGAGCCGGCATGGCCGGTTCGTCTTGCGGCCTGGCAATTTCTGAACTGGCGCCTGGTACAGGCGCCAGTTTTCAACGGGTGATCAACCCTGCGTTCTCAGCCCCTGATCAAGGCACGATGGTCAGTGCAGGGGTCGGAGTGACGCTCAGGCTCACCACGGTGCAGCTACCGGCCAGGGTCTGGTTGGAGGCGGTCAGTACACCGCCGCTGTAACCCACGGCGATGGTGGACGGGCCGCAATTGGAGGCTGGGTACAGGAAGGTGCTGGCGATGGTGTAACCCACATTGGTGACGTTGCCAGCGGCGGCTGCCGTGGCGGTCAGGGTCCAAGGCAAACCGGTGATCTTAGGCAGCGCGCAGAGGCCACCACCGGTAATCGACACGCTGGTGATTTTTGCAACGCCAGTCGCATCGACGTTTCCGGTAAAGGTTGCGCCGCAGTTAACCGCTGCCTGGAAGGAGGATGGCGACTTCACCGAAATCGTGCCGGGGGCGGTGAAACTGGTACTCACCGGAGAGATGCTGAAAGCGTTCGCCATGGACGCCGCACCCATGCAAACAGTCAGAGCAGTCAACGACACGAGAGTTTTAAAGCTTTTCATTGTTTTTCCTCACATGTAATGGCGAGTCATTCGCCAGGGGGTAATGGCCATGAACGAGAGGTCACGGTGAAACTGCAGAACTTCCCTTTCCAGCCAAATCTCAATTCAATTACCGCTGCACGTTATTCAACAACTTTGAAGTTCGGCGGCATCTTGATCGACACCGTCTTGATCTTGCAGTCTTCGCCAATCGGTACATTGGCGGCTTCCAACTTGCCGGTGGCGTTGTCCCACGTGCCATCCGCCGTAGAAGGCCCGCACTTGCCGCCCAGGCCGAAGGCGTGAACATCAACGCTGATATTTGACATGGAACCGCTGCGGGTGTCCTTGGCGATCAATACCCACGGCAAGTTGATGGCTTCGACCCGGCTGCACTTGAGGCCGCCGTCGAATTCAACTTTATCGACATTCACCGAAGTGCCATCCGCCGCGACCTTGCCGGCCACCTTGATGGTGCAATCGGCACTGATCAGCGCACCTTTGGAGAAGCTGATCGGGCCTTGGGCCGTAAAGGCGCTGCCGGCTGGTTCGATGCGTGCGGCCTGGGCCTGGTGGTAGGCAATCAGGCCCAGCGCAGCCAATAGAATATGGGTAGTGAACTTGGCAGGTGTTTGCATGGTGTACGTCCTTCCCTTTAATTATTGTTGTTCGGGTCAAACCACTTCCTCGGGGCGATAACGTCCTGCGCGGCATGTAAGGCCCCGAGTACACAACTTACAGTTACTGCATGTCAGAACGGCGTGGCGCTGTTGCTGTACTTCTCCAGATACTTCAAGCGTTGTGAGGGCTGAAGATTGGTCAGGGTGATATCCCCGGCGTAATGATTAAGTACCCGATGATCCATGCGCCGGCGCCACAAGTACGGCACATAGGCCCAGACAATCATGCTTGCGTAACCGTAGGGCAGTTGCGGCGACTCATCAAAGTGACGCAACGACTGATAACTGCGCGTGGGGTTGGCATGGTGATCGGAATGCCGCTGCAACTGGAACAGAAAGATATTGGTGACAATCCGGTTACTGTTCCAGGAGTGGCGCGGCGAACAGCGTTCATAACGACCATTGGGTAACTTCTGGCGTTTAAGTCCGTAGTGTTCGACATAATTCACTACTTCCAGCAGCGAGAACCCGTACACGCCCTGGACAATCAGGAACGGAATCACTGCCGCCCCCAGCCAGGCAATCATCGCGCCCCACAGCACCACGCTGTACATCCAGGCACTGAGCACGCCGTTCTTCCAGTGCCAGGCCGGCAGGCCGAGTTTGCGCAGGCGCTCACGCTCCAGGTTCCACGCCGACTGCGCGCTGAACCACACCGAGCGCGGCAGGAACGCCCAGAAGCTCTCGCCAAGGCGCGAGCTGGCCGGGTCTTCGGGCGTGGCAACGCGCACGTGATGACCGCGGTTGTGTTCGGTGTAGAAGTGCCCGTAAAAGGTCGGCGCCAGGGTGACTTTGGCCAGGAACACTTCCAGAGCGTTGGGCTTGTGCCCCAGTTCATGAGCGGTGTTGATGGCAATACCGGTGGCGGCACCCGTCGACATGGCCATGCCCAGGTAGGTAAACCAGCTCGGTGCGCCATGCAGTTGCGTACGGTCGGTGATGTAACCGGCGGCGTGCACCAGCCAGTTGGACGGGTCAAGGTTGGCGGTGGCGTGCAGCAGGCCACCCTGGATGATCCATTCGATCCCGCCGGCGGCCAGCCAGCCGGTAATGATTACCGACGAGATCACCAACAGCACACCGGTGTAGACGATCCAACGGTAGTAGCGTTGGGTTTCCAAATGGCTGACGGCGGACTCGGGCGGGTTGCTCACGTCTTCGCCGAGCAGGCCGTCGATCAGTGGGATGAGGCCAAAGATGACCAACACGCCGACCCACCACAGTTGCTGGATGCCCGTGGCAATGGCGAGTGAACCGGACAACAGAGGGGTGGCCAGCGGCATGATGCCCAACCACCACAGGTGGCGCTTGCCGTCGGTCCATACGCTTGGCGCTGCCAGGGTCTGGTTCATGGCAGCCTCCTTGGCAGGGAGGTGGAAAACAGGTTCAGGGAGCGTTGAAGGCTCCGGGAAATCAACCATGCGATAAAAGACGTTTTTTTCATTTTTATTCGCTCTTAGGCATTTCAAAAATCATTTCAAAACAAACATTGAAATATTTTTTTAAATAAATAACGCGGAATCGTTAGGTCGTCAACTACTTTTTCGAGGCCTTTTTGACGTGACCGGGCAGTCTCTTTTTCAGCCGTTTGGTAAGGTCTCTAGGGCAAGCATTTGCGACGTTTGACCCCGCCATGAGGGCCACGCTTATTTGTTCGCCAAGGCAAAGGGCGGATGCAGGACGGTGGCCGTCCCCGTTGGGCGCGCACGCTTGGCGACGTACAGCACAGCTTCGACCACCCGCGCCGTGGCGGTGATCGGCAGCATATGGCCGCGCCCTTCCACCACTTGCAGCTTGAGCCCTGGCACTTTGTCGGCGAGGGCCTGGCCGTGTTTGCGAAAGTCCAGCACCTTGTCCTGTGCGCCGTAGATCAGGCCGATGGGCAGGGTCAGTTGCGGGTAGCGCTTGACCATGTCCGGTAGGAAGTCGTTAACCAGCGCGATCTCGCTGGAGGCGGCATAAAAGTTGTCGGGGCGCATGCCCAGCAGCCCGCCGCCCCGGGTGGCGAAATCTTCGGGTGCGGTGTCCGGTGCAAACACACCCTTGACCACCGAGCGTCGGGTCAACAGGCCCATCGGCACCGTGAGCGTCTGGGCGACCCAGCGTCGCAGCCAGGCCGGACGCACCGCCAGCGACCAGAACACCAGCGGCAAGGTGGGTTGGGGATGGGTCAGCGGCGCCACCAGCACCAGGCCCGATAAGGCCTTGGGATGATCAAGCGCCAGGCCCAGGCCAATCGCACCGCCCAGGGAATGCCCCAATACCAGGGGTTTATCCAGGCCCAACACCTTGATAAACGCCGCGATTTGCCGCGCCTGGGCCGGCAGGTCCGCAGCGCTACCTTTGTGTCGCGTGGAATAACCCGATCCCGGACGGTCGAGGGTGATCACCCGAAAATGCTCACGCAACTGGCCGGACAAGGCATAGGTCAGGTTGCGACTGCTGCCCATCAGCCCGTGAATCATCACCAACGGCGGGCCCTTGCCCTCTTCTACATAATGAAAGCGCTCGCCATCGACCTCCACAAAGCGCCCGTTGATGGGGACAGCGGCTTCGATGCGCCGTGTCATCCAGGCGCTAAAGCCCCATAACACCGCACTTGCGCCCGCCGCAGCGGCAACCCACTCCACAGCCATAGCTCGGTCCTCTGCATCCCTGTTGCTGGCGACCCGACCGGAATTGATCAAGACCTCAGCCACCGTCCACACCCTGGACCGGAACCTCATGCATACCGTGCTCGTCCGTCGGACAAGTGACGCATACCAAACAAGGTCCTAGCGTAGGCGATATTTTCAGGTAGATTATTTAAAATCTTTTTTAAAATAATTAATTCAATTTTCCTTTGCAATGGTGTTTTATCTAAAAGACAAAACAAAAACAGGAGCACATCCGATGCCCATCAAGGACAGCCTATGAATGCCCACAGTGAATCCATCGACATCGCCATCATCGGCTCAGGCTTTGCCGGCCTGTGCATGGCCATCAAGCTCAAGGAGGCCGGCTTCAGCGACTTTTTTATCGCCGAGCAGGCCGACACCCTAGGCGGCACCTGGCGGGACAACCATTACCCGGGTTGCGCCTGCGATGTGCAGTCCCATGTGTATTCGTTTTCCTTCGCGCCCAACCCGGACTGGACGCGGCAGTTCGCGCCGCAAGCGGAAATCCGCGCCTACCTGGAGCGCTGCGCCGCGCGCTTCGAATTGGCGCCATACCTGCGCTTCAACCACGGCCTTGAGCACGCGGTGTTCGATGAACAGCAGCAGCGTTGGCAATTGCGCTTCAGCGATGGCCGCAACGTCAGTGCACGGGTGCTGGTATCGGGCATGGGCGGCCTGTCGCGCCCAGCGTTGCCGGATATTCCAGGGTTGGAGCAGTTCAAGGGCAAACGCTTCCACTCCCAGCAGTGGGACCACGACTACTCCTTGAAAGGCAAGCGCGTGGCGGTGATCGGCACCGGCGCCAGTGCCATCCAATTCGTGCCAAAGATCGCGCCGCAAGTGGCGCACCTGGACCTGTTCCAGCGCACCCCGCCGTGGATCATGCCCAAGCCTGACCGGGCGATTTCGTCGTTCGAGCGCTGGCTGTTCAAGCACTTGCCCTTCACCCAGCGGCTGGTGCGTGGCGCGTTTTACTGGGCCTTGGAAGGCCGCGTGGTGGGCTTTGCCCTGCACCCACGGCTGATGAAAGTGGTGCAGAAAATCGCCCTGCGCCATCTGCACAAACAGGTGGCCCGTCCGTCCCTGCGCAAAACCCTGACGCCGGACTACACCATCGGCTGCAAGCGGGTGCTGATCTCAAATGACTACTACCCGGCGCTGTCGCGCAGCAATGTCGAGGTGGTCACCGACCACGTGCTGCGCATCGAAGCCGACGGCGTGATCACCGCCGACGGCATCAAGCACCCGGCCGATTGCCTGATTTTCGGCACCGGCTTCCAGGCCACCGATCCCCTGCCCCGTGACTGCATCATCGGGCGCAATGGTGTGGACCTGATGGACGCCTGGCGCGACGGCGCCCATGCCTACAAAGGCACCACGGTGCCGGGCTATCCCAATCTGTTCCTGATCGTCGGGCCCAATACCGGCCTGGGGCATAACTCGATGATCCTGATGATCGAGGCGCAGGTGACCTACATCCTCGACGCGCTCAAGCAGATGCAGCGCCAGGGCATCGCCACGGTGGAAGTCAAGCCAGCGGTGGAGCAAGCCTTCAACCGCCACTTGCAGGACCAGCTCAAGCGCACTATCTGGAACACCGGCGGTTGCCAGAGCTGGTACCTCGACCCACGTACCGGCAAAAACACCACCCTGTGGCCGGGCTCGACCTGGCGTTTCAAACAAGTCACCCGCCAGTTTGCGCTCAAGGATTATGTGGTCGATTTATTGCCACTCAACGCGCCCGCCCGGCCTGCAACAGCCCCCCACCCCTGCGCAGAAGGCAGCCTGTCATGAAATCATTCAACGGTCGCGTAGCGGCCATCACCGGCGCAGCCTCCGGCATGGGCCGCGCCCTGGCCCTGGCCTTGGCGCGAGAAGGTTGCCACCTGGCACTGGCGGATAAAAACGCCCAGGGCCTGGAGCAAACCCTGGCCTTGATCAAGACCTCAACGCTGTCGCCAGTGCTGATCACCCTCCAGGAGCTGGATGTGTCCGATCGCCAGGCGATGCAAGCCTGGGCTGCGCGCTGCGCCGCCGAGCACGGCCAGGTCAACCTGGTGTTCAACAATGCCGGAGTGGGGCTGTCGAGCACGGTGGAAGGCGTGGACTATGCCGACCTGGAATGGATTGTCGGCATCAACTTCTGGGGCGTGGTCCACGGCACCAAGGCGTTCCTGCCGTACCTCAAAGCCAGCGGTGATGGCCATGTGATCAACACCTCAAGCGTGTTCGGCCTGTTCGCGCAACCGGGCATGAGTGGTTACAACGCCACCAAGTTCGCCGTGCGCGGCTTTACCGAAGCCCTGCGCCAGGAACTGGACCTGCAGCGCTGCGGCGTCTCGGCCACCTGCGTTCACCCCGGCGGTATCCGTACCGACATCTGCCGCAGCAGCCGCATCGACGCGAACATGACCGGGTTCCTGATCCACAGCGAACAGCAGGCCCGCGCCGACTTCGAAAAACTCTTCATCACCGATGCCGACCAGGCCGCCAAAGTGATCCTGCAAGGCGTGCGCAAAAACAAGCGCCGCGTGCTGATCGGTCGCGACGCGTACTTGCTCGACCTGCTCGCCCGCTGCCTGCCGTCCGCCTATCAAGCGTTGGTGGTACTGGCCAGCAAACGCATGGCGCCCAAGCAACGCCGACCGGTCTTTGAAACCAACGACGAACCCCGTCTTTGAACAGGAGTACGCACTATGCTGCCTATCCGCCGCGACCTCCGTTTTGCCCTGCCCGCCGAGCGCATCAAGGACTGGCACGAACAGGGCCCGTTCATCACGCACTTTTTCAATGCACTGTCGCTGCTGTTTCCCCAGGGCGAGTTGTTTTTCATGGACAGCGTGCGCCACTACCGCCAACGCATCGACGACCCGGAGCTGAAGAAAGAGATTCAGGGCTTTATCGGCCAAGAGGCCATGCACAGCCGCGAACACGTGGCCTATAACGACCTGATGCAAGCGGCGGGGCTGCCGGCGCACACCCTGGACCGTCGCCTCAAATTCATCCTCGACCTGCAGAAAAAACACTGTCCGCCCGCCTTTAACCTGGCAATCACCATCGCCCTTGAGCACTACACGGCGATGCTCGCCGAAATCCTGCTCAGCGATCCGTCACGCTTCGGCGACTCACTCAAGGGCTACCAACAGATGTGGTATTGGCACGCCTTGGAAGAAACGGAACACAAGGCGGTGGCGTTTGATGTGTGGAACACCGTGATCAAGCCAGGGCCGGGACGCTACCTGCTACGCACCGGGACGATGCTGACGACCACGGTGTTCTTCTGGCTGGTGGTGCTGGACTTTCACGTACGCCTGCTGATTGCCGACCGCACGTCGGGGGGGCATCTCAAAGGGTTCTGGCGGATGTTGAAGTTTCTGTACGGGCCCAAAGGGGTTTTCCCACGCATGCTGCGCCCCTGGCTGCACTACTTCAAACCCGGCTTTCACCCCTGGGACCACGACAACCGCGCGCGCCTAGCCGGCATCGAGGGTTTGCTGGCGGAAATCGAACAGACCCAGCGGGGCTATTAACTCTCTGCCAGGGCCTCGCGCTCACGCACAAAACCTTCCAATTGATCGCCCGGCAGCGCCTTGCTGAAATACCAACCCTGGATAATCAACTCGGGGCCGGTGTTCAAAAAGGCCAACTGCTCGGCGGTCTCCACGCCCTCCACCACCACGCCCAGGTTCAGCGCCTCGCAAAAACGCAGCATACCGGTCAGCACCTGAGCGCCTTTGGGATCGTGTTGGGCGACGACGAAGCTGCGGTCGATCTTGATGAAGTCCACCGGAAACTGGTGCAGGTAGCTCAAGGCCGAGAACCCGGTGCCAAAGTCATCGATATAAACCTTGGCCCCCAACGCCTGCAGTTTCTGGATGGTCTGGCGCGTGGCCGGAATATCATTGATCAGGGCATCTTCGGTAATTTCGACCGACACCTGCCCATGGGCCTGGGCCAGGATTTCCACGAGTCGTTCGCCATACGCCGCATCGGTCAAGGTGGCGCTGGAAATGTTGATGGTCATCGGCAGGGCAAAGCCTAGCTTTTGCCACCGTTGATACTGGCGAACCGCCTGTGAGGCCACCCATACATCCACATCCGGCATCAACCGTGCGTGCGCCAACCATTGCAGGAATTCCCACGGTGAATGCACCTTGCCCTGGGCGTCACGGGCGCGCATCAAGGCTTCGCAACCGGTACACAGCCCGGTGCGGGTCGACACTTGCGGCTGGAATTCGAGGTAGAACTCATAGTCGCTGATCTGCTGGATACGGCTCAGCTCATTGGCCTGGCGGGCCATGGACGTGTGGGACGCCAGCACCGGGTCCAGCTCCCGCAGCCGGCCTTTTTCTTCGAGGCCTCGGAAAGTCATGTCCAAGGATTTGAGGTACACCGTGCCACCTTCGGCGGCCTGGCGATGAATCGCGCGCACATAGGGGGCGTACACCAGCGTCCCCAACCCCAACAACAGCACTTGCAGCGCGACGGCCGCCAAGTCGCCGTGCGTACTGAGGTAGGCATTGAGTAATACCGGTGCGGTGAACGGTACGCTGGCCACCGCCGGGGATACCCAACCCATTTGCACCACGCTAAGCGCCACCATCGCGTTCATCGCGGGCACCACCAGAAACGGAATGAACAGGCGTGGATTGAGGATAATCGGCAGGCCGAACAGCAGCACCTCACTGACGTTGAACAGCGAGAGCGGCACGCTCGCCATCGCCAACAGGCGCATGGACTGGCTCTTGGAAAACAACAGGATTGCCACCAACAAGCACAATGCGCCCCCCGAGCCACCAATAAAGGCAAAACTGCCCAGCAAACCACTGTTCAAGGCATATTTTATCGGCTCACCCGCCGCCAGCGCAGTAGCGTTGAGCACCACGGCCTGGTCCAGCACGTCGAACAGCGGCTGCATCGCGTACACACCGTGGATCCCGAAGAACCACAGCAACGAGTTCATCAGGGTCACAAACAAACCGCTGCCATAGGGCGACTCCAGGGCCCCAACTACTTGGGGGCCTTGCAGTTGTGCCACATAAGGGATCTGCAACAACAAGGACAGCACCACAACCAGCGCCAGGGCGGTGATCGCCCCCGGCACCACCATATTGATCGCACCCCGCAGGTTGTGCCCGACCAGATCCTCATTGACCAGGCGGGTCCAGCGGTATCGGTACAACCAGGCCATCGCCGGCACATTCAGCAGCGGCGAGGCAATGGCGATAAACAGGACAAAGGTGGCCGAGGCCCGGGGGTATTCCCGCAGAATGAAGGTCGCCACCACCACGTGGGCCAGGCACAAGAATGCCACGGGCAAATGTGGCAGGCGGTATTGAATCGCCAGCATGTAACCGATGGATGCCGCCACTAACAACGGGATCACTGAGCTGATCTGGTTGTGCAACCCCGCCAGGAAGGCCACGAGCTGTGGGTCGAACCCCAGCGCCCTGGCGCATTCGGACAGGATCAGAAAGCCCGCCGACACCAGCAGGCACGGCAGGATCCATAGCAACCCTTCGCGGATTGCGCGCAACGACTCGGTACGGGCCAACGCGGCCAGACGCTGCGTGAGGAAAAGTTTGAACAGCGTTTGCGCCATGACCCGTCCCTCTGCCCATCGCCTTCTGCCCCTGGAAGGCAGGGCCGAAAATACCGAGGCTAACGCTACACGTCCTGGCACCGGGAGCGAAAGCCTTTTGCCATCTCTGTCGGTGTTTTTTCGCAGCGCTGGCGGGCAAGACCTGGGCTTTCCCAATAATTGGATGTTCTGGCCTGGGCAAATGCCAGAATCTGCTTCACTACCTACTATCTGTGTTGTGTGTGCACTTGGCTGGCGACACCAAGGTTCGAGGCCTCAAGGGATGTTGTTGGCGAAGGTAGCAGGCACCAAGGAGAGACACTCGCTATGCAAGACAAGCTGTCCACGAACATGCGTCCCTGGCTCCTGAACCTGTTGCTTTGGGTGTGCGGCGTGACCCTCTTGCTGCTGGGCAAGGACACGATTGAGCATGTCACCGGCTCGACCAGTGACAGTTCGGTGGACCTCGCCTTGGTTCTGGCCGCCTATCTGTTATTGTTTTTGCTCAACCCGATACGCGCCTGGATACTGCGCCGGTTACGCAAACGCGCCCGCCGCCATGCCGCTCGCCAAAGGCCCAGTAACACCGCCTGATCACATTCGACTTGGAGCACCCCTTTGTCACAACCCGGCGATACCCACCAGCTTGCGCTGGACCGATTCCTAAACGAGCACCCCGATGTGGCCGCTGACCTGAACAGCCTGAACCCGTTGGCCGCCCGGGCCAAGGGCGAAACCCTGGCAGAGTACCGCGCCGAACGGCTGCATGAAGCCTTCGAGGCTGAAGCTGAGCGCCAAGGCGTGTTTGCCTGGGAATTGACGCTCAAACTGACGGCAGAATCCGCCGAAGCCTATGAGACCCAACGCCTGGAAGTCCACAAGGAAGTGGCTCAGATGGCGGGGCTAAGCTGGATCGAATACTGCCAACTGCATCATTTGGCAGGTTGACGCCGCGGCTACACAAACCAGCAACGCCGCCGACTCCCGAATGCTTGGTGCAACTGCGTAACGGTGACGTTGCGATGCTCAGGGTCTACAGCCAGCGCTGAGCGTAATGCCGGCCAGCAATGCCTGGGCAACTGACGAGGCCTGGCCAATGGCCGATTGGGCTCACGCTCGCCGGGCCGCTGCCCCTGGGCCAGTTCATAGAGCACACAGGCTGCGCCATACAAGTCGGCCCTGGCCGACGGTCGCCCATCCGTCATCAGTTCCGGCGCCGCATACGCAGGGGTCCACGCCTTCAACCGACTGCGATTCAAGCTCGGTAGCCCCGCATCCGTCTGTACCTGGCCATGACCAAGACCGAAATCGAACAAACGCACACCCTGCTCATCCACCATGATGTTCGCCGGCTTCACATCGCCGTGCAGCACGCCTTGCCGGTGGGCGTACGCCAGCGCATCCAACAGTTGTAAAGCCAAGGGCTGCAGCTCCCGCCAAGGCAAACCCTGCGGGCACTCCAGGAGCATCTGGCCCAAGGTCAAACCTTGCAGCAATTCCATCGTAAAAAAAGCCGTGTGGCGGGCAGTGTCGACCTCGAAGGAAAATACCCGGACCACGTGGTCATGCCGCAATCGGCGAGTCATGGCGAACTCGCTATACAGCAACACATGGCCGTCGGGAGATTCGCTGAACACTTCGCCCAAGAGTTTCAGCGCCACCCACGCGCTGGGTTCACCAAATGCCTCGTGCAGCAGATCGCGGGCGCGATATACCACTCCCATGCCACCGCAGCCCAATACCCGTTCCAGCTGGTATCGCCCTGCGAGCAGGTTTGGCGGGCCTATGTGTGCGCTCACGGTTGAATCACCACTGCCGTCAGGTCATCCCGGGCCGGCCCTCGCAATACCGTATTGAACAACCGGTCCAGCACCTGCCCAGGCATGCCCATGTTCAAGGCGTGACCCAGGTCGCCATGGCTGAGCCCCTGGTACAAACCATCGCTGCACAACAAAAATACATCGCCAGGATGGGTGCTCAATTCCAGCACCTCCAGGCTTAATGGCTGTCGACCACCAATGGCACGCGTCAACGCCCTGGCCTCTGGATGGGCTTGGGCCTGCTCCAGGCTCAGTTGCTGCTTATCCATCAATTGCTGCTGCAAGGAATGATCCCGCGACAGTTGGTACAGGCGCTGCCCTCGCCAGAGGTAGCAACGGCTGTCCCCCACCCAAATACAGGCCGCACGATGATCCTCCAGCAGCAGCGTAACCACCGTACTGCCCATGATGGCGCCAGTGGGCAGTTGCAGCGCTTGCCCAAACTGGCTATCGAGGCAACGCAGGCAACGCCGCGTGGCCTCGACCCGCTCATCAAAACTACCCTGCGGTAATTCAGCCAGACTGCTGACAACCCGCTGGCTGGCCACGTCCCCAGCGCGATGGCCACCCATGCCGTCGGCTACCGCCCAGCAACCACGCTGGGGGGAGTCGAGGAATGCATCCTCGTTGCGCGAGCGCGTCTTGCCCCGCACCGTTCGCCCTGCACTGCGCCATGGGGCAGATGTCTGTTTCATAACTGCTCCGGCAGGCGAAAAGTCCGCCACGTCGCCGTCTGAAACGGGCCGGGACTGCGTTGGCTGGTAAGCAGGAAGTTAGCGCGCAGCCCGCCAAGATCAGCCTTGAGCAAGTGCGTATCGCGGCCACTCGCGGGTTCACTTTGCAACAGGTCCAGGAATCGGAACAGCGACCAGGGCCCGCTGTTTTTTTCAATCCCCAGCGCCCGCTCCGAGCCACGCTCCAGCACCAGGCTGGTGCGACCATCGCCTGCATCGCTTGGCCATTGGACCGCCATGGGCACGATCGGACCATGGCGGTACTCAAGTTGTTTATCGCCAATGCGCAGAATCGCACGGTTGACCGCCTGATCCAGGCTATAGGGTGCCAGCGTGAAGCGGACCGCCCACTCACCCTGGTCTTCAGTGAAAAACCCTTGACGGATCAGTTGGACTTTATCCAATTGGTCCAGTAATGCGCGAGACAGCGCCAGGCTACGACCATCCAGCCCCCGCAGGCGATAACGACCGCCCTCGACACTGACAAAGGATCGCAGGTAATTTTCATAAAAACGCTCCATGCCCCCTTGCGGCTTGAAAAACGCCTGGAAGTCACCCAAGGCAACATCACTGCTGGCATGCGCATCGAATGGATACCGCTGCCGGATCGCCTTGGCGTAAACGCCGTATACCTCACTTTGATAGCGCTGATTGACATGCCGATAGGCGTCATCCAGTAGCAGGCGCCAGCCGTCATCGGCGAGGCCGGCAAACCAGTTCTTGACCGGTAATGGCAGGCGCGCAGCGGCATCACGCACATTGCCCAACAGCGATTGCTGCCCATCCATGCGTTGCTTGACCATTTTGAATGCCGCTTGCTCCGGCGTGCCCTCGCGGTTGAGGGCCGCCAGTTGCAGATGCCATTCATCGAGCAGCCGTAACGCCTGTTTCAGTTCTGCGCCGGGGTTCTGCTCTGCATCCAGCAAGTGGTGCAAGGGTTCGAAGCGATGCTGCAACGCACGTCGTGCAGAGCCAGGCGCCGCCTGGCCCTGAAACTGGCCGATCAACGTGTTGGGCGCCGTAGCCCCCAGTTCACCACCCCTCTGGCTTACGGCCTCCAGGTGATTATTGGTCGCCAGCAGGCGGGTGTTTTCCCGAACCTGTTGCAACAGTTTCACTAACGGTGACTGCGCTGAGGCCAGATGGGCCAGGCCTTGCGCATGCTGCCTTAGGCTGTCATTTTCCTGCACGCGAACCTGGCCAATGGCATGACTCCAGGCCTCGGCGTATTCAGTGAAATAACGCTGCTCCAACTCCAGCATCAATTGGCGCAAATCCATGGCGCTGAGGTTACTGCTGTCTCCAAGCACCCAATTATCCTGGGCAATGGAATTGATCTGCCGTAGCCCCTGTGTTTCGAAATACTGCACATACCGCTTGGTGTAGAAGCCGGGGATCGACTGCTCGAGCGTGGCAAACCCATGCCCGTCTGCCAAGCGATAGGGTTCCAGGTCCCGTGCCTGCTCACGCAACACCCGATAGACCACTCCCGCCAGCGATTCCCCACGTAATTCCTCGCGAGCCTGGGCAACCAGTTCAACGTCCGAGGGAGCCACGAAAGGCAATGCAAGCAGCCGCGCAAGGTGTTTGTTCAACCGATCCTGCACCGAGGCATCACCGGTATAACGTGCAGCCCAATGGGCCGCCACGTGTTGCGCCAGCCAAGCGGTATCACGACGCTCGCGTACGCTGAGCATCAAGTAAGCCTGCAAGGCTTCTATCAGCACATCGCGATCGCCGAGGCTGGCGCGCACCGTGTCTTCGAGCAGCGTGACAACCAAGGGCAGCAACTGCTGGTGCAGGGCGTTTTCATAGGCGCGCGTCAGCAGCGGCCGGCTGACCTCCCCTTGGTACAAGCCGGCGCGCTCCACCCAGGGAGTGTCAGCCTGGGGCGGGAACAACTGAGCCGCCGCCAGGTGACTGTCCAGCAGTGGCAATAGCGCCAGGGTGTCATCCACACCCGGTGAAGCCAGCGGCTGCGGTTCGATCAGCTGCGCCAGGTGCGTCAACCGCTGCTGGTTGGCGGTATAGCTGTGCGTCCAGAGCGCCCCTGCCCCGCCGATAACCAGCACCACGGCAAACACCAATAACCCTTGGCGCCGACGGATACGCCGTCGCTCAGGAGGCTGTAACACTGCAAGGTCAGCCTCGGCAAAAATCACCTTATTGAATAAGCCCTGAACGAAATAGGAGCGTCGGTCGGCGGCTTCTGCGCACGTCAGGTAAAAGCCCCGCAACCCTCCAGAATGCTGGAAGCGCTGCGTGGGGAATGCGGATTCGACAAACAGGCAGAGACGCTCGCCGATGTGTGCTGCCTGCTGGGGAAAATCAAGCATCTGGCCACGACGCTCGAGGTCTCGTTCCAGATGCAAGCGCGCAATCAACTCTGCCGCCAGGCGTTGCAGCAAGGTCTCGAACGCTTCGCGCACCTGAACGATCTCGGTGCCCGTGGTGCCCACTGCCAGAGGCTGGCCCAGTACACCTTCGGCACTGTCGCCCTGAAGCGCATCAAAGAACTCGGCGAAGCCTGGCAACCGGTCAGCCTGGGTTAATACCAGATAGACCGGCACGTCCACATGCAGCCTGTGCTGGATGTCCTGCAAACGGTTGTGCACATGACGTGCTTGCAGTTCCACGTCGAGCTCGTTGCTGCCAAGCAAGGTTTGCACCGCCAACGTCACCACCACGCCATTGAGCGGGTGCGCCCTGTGCCTCGTCTTGAGCAACCCCAGAAACGTCGACCATCCCACACCTTCCACCGAACGGTCTGCCTGGGCGAGGTAGCACCCGGCGCTCTTGACGACTACCGCTTCGTCAGCCAGATACCAATCAAAGCACGGGCTCATACCCTGGGGCATGGCCTTGCCACCCGCGAGGGCAAGATGAGCACCGCTGGCGCCCAGCAGACGCGTTTTGCCGCTGTGCTGCGCGCCGATCAACAGGTACCAAGGCAAGTTGTTGCGCCAACGCTGACCGCGTTCGCCATAGCGGCGGGTGGTTTTCAGCGCGTGCAGCGCGTCCTTGAAGCGCCCCCGCACCTGGCGGCGCTCGTCGTCAAACAGCTCCTGGCGTTGGTAGCGCTCCTGGAGCTCGGGCCGGTCGAGATTCGCAGTACGGCGTGCACCGACCATCACCATCGCCAGTCCCCATACCAAGAACAGACCGCTGATGGTCAGCAGGCGCGCCGTGGCGTCTTGCCAGAACCGATGGTCGTCCACCGCCAGCAAAGGCCCGAAAAACCACACCAGCAGCGCGCTGGACAACACCCCCAACAAGCTCCAGGCCCAACTGTTGCGCAGCACCCTGCCCGCGCCCTTGAAGAATGCGTTCATTCATTGTTCCTTGTGTTACAAGGGCGTCCGCGTCTGATCCGGCGCCAGCAGTTGAAAGGGTTGCAGCACCGTCATACGTTCATTGTTCAGCACCCAGGCAAACCCTGAGTACATTGCCGCCAGGCAAACGAGTGTAAAAACGCCCGCCCAAGTAGCGCAGACAATGCGCAGCCGCGGGCCCGGCGCCCGTTCTGTAACCGCGAGTGCAGCTATCGGCAGGCGCTCACCACGCACATGCCTGATCTGGCGATACAAGCCATCTCGCACCCGCTCCAACTGCGTCCCGCCGCGCGCCATGACGCGGTACTTGCCTTCAAACCCCATCGACAAGCACAGGTACATCAGCTCAAGCATGTCCAAGTGCTTCACGGGGTCGCGGCATAACTGCTCCAGCAGTTGGAAAAACTTTTCGCCGCCAAACGTTTCGTTGTGAAAACGGCTTAGCAAACTTGTCTTTGACCAGTCGCTGCGATTGCCCCATGCGGTGGTCACCACGGCCTCATCAATGACGCTGCACAGCACATAACGCGCTGACATGACCTCATCGGTCTCTACGCCCAGATGCAAGGCACGCACTTCAAACGCAGTGATTGCCGACGACAGTCGGTCATTGAGGGCGGGCAGGCTTTCGCGGCCAGAGCTGCTCCTGAGTTGGGCAACCTGCGACAAGAGCGCCCATGCGGCAGCGACAAGCGAATTAGGCCCCATCTTGAAGCTCTGCGCCCCCTGCAGGCCTGCGCTGTAGATCATGCGACTTTCCAGGTGCTCGAAGCGCGGCGGCGCTGGAAAGTCCGTTACCGGCCCCTGCGCAGGCGCGCAGCCCTCACGGTCAAGCAGAATGGTTTTTTCGTCTTGGGGGTATTCACTGTCCATCGTCATGGCGCTCAGTTCCTGATGGCCCAGAAGATGAGTTCGAGTTCGCAGAACTCGCCGCTGGTGTAGAAAGCACGTTATTGAGCTGCATCTCAGTACTCCTGGCTGGCGGTTTGAGGGCCGACAACGCGAACCCCCGACTCGTCGAGCAGCAGGTCGACCCGCGTCAGGCGCTGCTCAGCCAAGGGCAGTACGAGTCGCCATTGCACATGGGGCAAATCTCGATAAGCCGCCAGCACGCCAACGTAACGGCTCTGCGGCTCGACACTCAGCTTGAGCACCACCTGTTCAGCGGGGCGCAAATCCAGTTCTTCGCCATTGACCCAGTCCTTCGCCAGCACTTGCTCGGCACGGCCATACAGGCTGAAAAAGTCAGCATTTTCAAACGCCACTGGGTTGCGTAGTTCAAGCAGTTGCACGACCAAGGGCGATGGGCGGCCGTGCAGATCAGGGTTGACGGCTTCGCTTGCCGTCAACGTCAGGTCAAGCTTGGTCAGGGTTGAAAACGGCGACAAGCTGGTGCAACCGGCCAACAGACCCAGTGCGCACAGTATTGATACAAGGGTGGCTCGATACATGAATGTCATCTCGGGTTAGTCGCATGCAGAGTGGAAACCAGGCGCAACTGCTCCTCATAGGCCTTGGAAAAATCGTTGCGTAACAGACGCTCGCCCAACAGCGGCTCGTCGACCAAGCGTTGGTAATGACGCTGGTAAGCCCGCCAGTGGGAGCCGTCGGTACCAAACCGCGACAGCCGGCCCTGGCCTTCGAAACACAACAGCAGATGATCGGGTGCAAACGCTGCCACCGCGCCACGCATTGCGGCACGGCAAGCCACCACCAAGGCCAGTTGATGCACTTGCATGTCCCAACATGCCTGGGCAACCGCAACCTGTGCAGACCACGGGCCCAATTCGCCAAGACCCAACAGCGAGGTCATGGCCGAGTGGGTATCGGCGCAGTCGTGCAGGGGGTTGCGGCTATTGAGCGGCGGCGTTGACCAGCCAAGGCCCAATTCACTGTTCAGCTCATCACGGGTTCGTAGGCTCTGTTGCAACCCTTCAAGGGTTTGCCTGAACAATCCCGCCACCTTTATCGCCAGGGCCTCACGAGCCGGTGGATCGAGCACGTCCACGGCGACGCCCAGCGCATCGCCGAATTGCGACCAGAAAGCTTCGGCGACTGGCGCCGCAGCCACAGTGGGTTGAGTGGCTGCGACCTGCCCACCGCGCTCGGCCCAACCCGGCATGGTCAGGCAATCGCGGTCTACTGCTGCACGAGACAGCCTAGAGGTGGGTGCCTCTGCCAAGAGCGTCAACGCCTCCAGTTCTTCGAATGATTCATCGCACCATTGCGTACTCTCAAGGGTGCGCAAAGGGTCCCCGTCCAGGAACACATCGTCGGGAATCGTGTCGATGCAGACATACGCTTGCTGGTCTTTAGTGATGCTCTGCGCCATCAACTTCGCACGAATGTCCACGGCCCCCAGTCGGTAGACGTCACCGTCACTGATCAAACGCGCCTGCCCCTTGCACAAATGTTCCGTGCTGCCGGCTACGCCTATACCGTTGCTGCTGATGTCGGTGAGGAAATACTGGCCGCCCCAGTAGCTGACCAACCCGTGATGACTGGAGAGCAAGCGACGGGTGTCGGGAATGACCCAGTCACAACCCGCCCCACGCCCGACCACGCCACCGGCTCCGTCGAACACCTTGCGCGCGTGGGGCTCACCGCTTGAGGCACCGCACACCTCGAACACTAGCTGCATGACATGGCTCTCCCGTTCAAAGGCTGCGACGGATCGCATGGGGATCACCCAGCGGACGGTAGTCATCGTCATCAAAAACGTAGTTGCCGTTACAACCGCTTAGAAAACACAGTGCAAGCGCAAGGACTTGCCATGGACGAACAGGCATCAGGTAGCTCCCATGAAAATAAAGCGGGCAATAAGCAGCGCTGAGTCGGTGGCCGCGGGAGTTGTCACTGGCGCCAGGGCCGGCCATTCGATAGGGAGTTGCGCGAGCCGGAGATAACCGTCCTCGCGAACAGCGTTGGCAATTCGTCGTCCAGCGTCTGGTGCAAGCCGCCAGTGAGGAATCCGGCTGGCCCGCCCCTTGAATGGATTGCACCTTTGCTCACTAGAATTTCAGCGCTTCACATTCACTTGAACAGCGCATATCGCTGCCCGAAACACTGTTATCGAACAGTGCTTGTTATGCGAACTCAACGTAATAAGCGCAACGTTATTCCGAATAAACCTTGAGGGTCCGCACCACATTGCTCAATGTACAAGCGATAGGCCAAGCCTATTCAAACCAAGACTCGCGCCCCCTACCAAACTTCGCCCGACTTGATACGAAGTTCACGAACCTTAGCCACCCGCTAAACATTCAGCAAGCATCGAAACAATACTTAAGAAATTTCCTACAGTCAGCACAACTCATGTGCCCGAGAAGAATACCGCGGGTCAAAAACGCCCTATCAACAGCACCGAAAAAAACCACCAACACAGTGAGCGCCATAGCTGCGAACAACTAATTGCGCACGCCTGCGCAAATAACATCTCATTAAAAAATCTAATATTCGCGCAGCCGCCTTAACGCAAAACTTATTGCGTCGCGCCCCTTGCACTTATTGGCCTGCCCCCTATCCGGCAGGCTTTTTTATTATTGATATTTGCCCGACGGCAAAGTGTCTGCCAAACAACTACACCATTGCCAAAGGATGCTTACGTTTGGGCGCACCGAATACGCGGTCGATGGCATCCAGGTCGTGTTCATCCAACTGCAGGTTGGCGGCTGCCGCGTTGAGTCGTACGTGCTCCGGTGTCACCGCCTTGGGAATGGCGATCACCCCTTCCTGGCGCAAAACCCAGGCCAGGGAAACCTGGGCAGGCGTGACCTCGTGCCGGCGAGCGATCTGCTTGAGTGTCGGGCTGGAGAGCAACTCCCCACCCTGGGCAATCGGGCAGTACGCCATCAATGGCAAGTGATGTTGTTGCCACCAAGGCAACAGGTCGAATTCGATGCCGCGCTCTTCGATGTTGTAGAGCACCTGGTTGGTCGCACAGGCCGAGGATGCGAGCGCCTGCAGGTCCGCCACGTCAAAATTGGAAACGCCCCAACGGCCGATCTTGCCCGCCTCGCGCAGGCGCTCGAATGCTTCGACGGTTTCTTCAAGGGGATACTGGCCGCGCCAATGCAGCAGGTACACATCGATATAGTCAGTGCCCAGACGCCGCAGGCTCGCATCACAAGCACGGGGGATGCCGTTGTGGCTGGCATTGTGCGGGTACACCTTGCTCACCAGGACCACCTGCTCACGTTTGCCACGAATGGCCTCGCCGACCACTTCTTCAGCACCACCCTCGCCATACATTTCAGCGGTATCGATCAGGGTCATGCCCTCATCGATCCCCAACTGCAATGCAGCAACTTCAGCACGGCGCCGGGCTGCATCCTCGCCCATGCGCCAGGTTCCCTGGCCGATGACGGGGACGGGGACGGGAACACCCGCCAGATCAATGGTACGCATGACAACCTCCTGATGAGTTCGCGGATAAACAGTGTGGCATTGGTCGGACAAAAGGGTTCAATCGCAGTATGGTTGCCCTTTGCCAAGTCGCGAGGAAAGACCCGCAATGCTGTTTGTCGTGATGCTCGGGGGCAAGCACCCCAGGGCGAACATCGAAGTCCACGATGTGGTGTTCGTTGCAGCAGATACGCTGCAAGCCACTTACCCGCAATTGCGCGACGCCTGGTTTGGCAGCCCCAAGGGTGTGCATATCGACTCGTGGATGGCAGTGGATGGCGTCGACGGCTGGAAAGTCGAGCTAAGCCAACTGGCGCCCCAGGCCGACGCGCATCGCCTGTACTTCATCAACCTCGGCGGCTACCAAGCCCATAGCTTCGGCGAGGCCCATCATTATCTGCTGGTGGTTGCGCGCAGCAAACGGGAGGCGACCAGCAAGGGCAAGCAGCAGATGCTGGGGCACTGGTCCCAGGCCCACACCGATGGCGTGCTCGACATCGACGACTGCCTGCCCATCGACCTGGTGGATGGGCGCTTTCTGCACCTTGTCCAAGCGCCACACCGGGCAATCCTGCAGCGCAACGACTATATCGTGCTGCCCTGAGCCCAACCGATCAAATACCGGGAACTTTGCCAGGAAATAACCGCCTGAATCCGGTAGGCTCACCCTTTTTACTCAAGGAGTTACTCCCCATGGCCAAAGCCACCGCCCGTCACATCCTCGTTTCCACTGAAGACAAGTGCAACGAACTCAAGGCCCAAATCGAAGGCGGCGCCGATTTCGCAGAAATCGCCAAAGCCAACTCCAGCTGCCCATCCAGCCGTCAAGGCGGCGACCTGGGTTCGTTCGGTCCAGGCCAGATGGTTAAAGAGTTCGACAGCGTAGTGTTCAGCGCTCCGGTCAACACCGTGCAAGGCCCGGTGAAAACCCAGTTTGGCTACCACCTGCTGGAAGTCACCAGCCGCCAGGACTGATCCAGTCCGCGCTGATGCCTTAAACAACGGCCCGCCTTTTGGTGGGCCGTTGTGCATGTGATGACTGGCGACGCTGATGCCGTTAGCGTACAAATCCCTATTCCTGTTCTTCCGGCGCTCAAGACTGATAATGCGATTGGCCTTTTCGACTCTATTTCGTTCCACCTTCGCCTTGCTGCTGGCCAGCACCGCCGTGATTGCGGCGCCGCAACCGTCACTGACGGTGTACGGCGAACCGGCCAAGTACCCCGCCGGCTTTACCCATTTCGACTACGCCAACCCCAGCGCGCCCAAGGGCGGCAGCCTGCGGCGCTCAGCCATTGAAATCGGGCGTTTTGACCATGTATTGCCCTATATCGACAAAGGCATCGGTGTTTCCCAGGTCGACGGCTGGCTCTACGCGCCGCTCGCCCTGCGCTCCCTGGACGAGCCCTATACCGTCTACGGCCTGGTCGCCGAAAAAATGGAGCGCGCCGACGATGGCCTGTCATTGCGTTTCTACCTGAACCCCAAGGCACGTTTTGCCGATGGCAAACCGATCACCGCCGAAGACGTGCGCTACAGCTTCGACTTGTTGATGACCCAAGGCAGCCTGCGCTTTCGCACGCTGTTCGCCGACGTCCAGCACGTCGAAGTGGAAGGCGAGCGCCAGGTGCGCTTCGACTTTTCCAGCAATGAAAACCGCACCCTGCCCCTGGATATCGCCACCCTGCCGGTGTTCCCCGAGCACTGGTGGAAGACCCGCGACTTCGCCAACGGCGGTGGCTACGAAGCCCCGCTGGGCAGCGGTCCGTACAAGGTCAGCAAGGTCGACTCCGGCAGTACCATCACCTTTACGCGTGACCCAGACTGGTGGGGCAAGGACTTGCCCGTCAGCCGTGGCCTGTACAACTTCGATCACCTGAGCCTGGAGTTCTTCGGCGATACCGAAGTCGCCCGCCAGGTGCTGCGTGGCGGCGCCTACGACTTCAATCGCGAGTTTTCCGCCACCGGCTACTCCATTGGCTACAACGGCCCCGCCCTGGACGACGGCCGCCTGCAACGTGCGCACCTGGCCAAGGAAATGCCGCAGCCGGCCCAAGGCTATGTGTTCAATGTGCAGAAGCCGATATTCAAGGATCGCCGTGTGCGCCAGGCCCTGGCAATGCTGTGGGACTTCGAATGGGCCAACCGGCAGATGATGCGCAACCTGTACATCCGTCAGCAGAGCTTCTTTTCCAACAGCCCGTTGGCCGCGACCCAACTGCCCACCCAGCAAGAACTGGCGATTCTCGAACCGCTGCGCGGGCAGATCCCGGATGAGGTGTTTACCCAGGTCTTCAAGGCACCGGTCACCGACGGCAGCGGCATGATCCGCGACAAACAGCTCCAAGCCCTGGTCCTGCTGGAAGAAGCTGGCTGGAAACCCCACGGCGACAAGCTGGTCAATGCCGAAGGCGAACCGCTGGAGTTCACTTTCCTCAATGCCCAGGCCGGTCTGGAGCGCCTGTTGCTGCCGTACAAACGCAACCTGGCACAGATCGGCATTACCCTCAATATCCGCCGCATCGACTCCTCCCAGTACGTCAACCGCTTGATGACCCGGGACTACGACATGATCGTCACCGGGTTCCCCGTCACCACGTCGCCGGGCATGGAGCTGTACAACTATTTCGGTTCCAGCGCCGCTTTTGATTCGGGCGCCAACAACTACATGGTGCTCAAGGACCCAGCGGTGGACAGCTTGATCAAGGGCCTGGTCAAAGCCGACACCCAGGCGCAAATGCTCACCTACGCCCATGCCCTGGACCGGGTGCTGCAGTGGAATTACCTGTGGATCCCCAATTACTACCCGCCCGGCACATCCGCCGCGTGGTGGAACCGTTTCGGCCGCCCGGCCATCGAGGCCAAGAACGACGAAGCCCTGGAAACCTGGTGGGAAATCAGCCCCACGCCACTGACCACTGAGCAGATGAACACCGAACTGAAAAAACGCGCAGGTGCACGCTGATGTTTGCCTATATCGTACGGCGCCTGCTGCTGATCATCCCGACGCTGGTGATCATCCTGCTGGTGAATTTCGTGATTGTACAAGCCGCCCCCGGTGGCCCCGTGGAACAGGCCATCGCCCACCTGCAAGGGATTGGCGGCGGCGGTGTCGGCGGCTCCTCCGGCGAAGGCATCAGCAGTGGCTCACGTGCCAGCCGCGGGCTGGACCCCAAGCTGATCAAGGACATCGAAAAACAATACGGCTTCGACAAACCGGCACCCGAACGCTTGTGGCTGATGCTCAAGAGCTACGCGCAACTGGACTTTGGCAACAGCTTCTTTCGCGGCAAGACGGTGATCGACCTTATCCTGGAAAAGATGCCGGTCACCATCTCCCTGGGTCTGTGGGCCACGCTCATCACTTACCTGGTGTCGATCCCCCTGGGGATTCGCAAGGCGGTGCGCCACGGCAGCAGCTTTGACGTGTGGAGCAGCACCGCCATCGTGATCGGCTATGCCATGCCGGCGTTTCTGTTTGCGATGTTCCTGATCGTGGTGTTCGCCGGCGGCACCTCGCTGAACTGGTTCCCCGTGCGCGGCCTGGTCTCGGAGAACTTCGAAGAGCTGAGCACCGTCGGCAAGATTGCCGATTACTTCTGGCACCTCGTTTTGCCGGTGACGTCCCTGGTGATCGGCGGGTTCGCCACCTTGACCATCCTCACCAAAAACTCGTTCCTCAATGAAATCACCCGCCAGTACGTGGTGACGGCGCGGGCCAAAGGCTTGAGCGAACGACGCGTGCTCTACGGCCATGTGTTCCGCAACGCCATGTTGCTGGTGATCTCGGGGATTCCCCAGGCGTTTATCAGCGTGTTCTTCGCCGGTTCCCTCTTGATCGAGGTGATCTTCTCCCTCGACGGCCTGGGCCGCATGAGCTACGAAGCGGCGGTTTCACGGGACTACCCGGTGGTGTTCGGCTCGCTGTTTATCTTCACCCTGTTCGGCCTCTTGATAAAACTCATCGGCGACCTCTGCTACACCCTGGTGGACCCGCGTATCGACTTCGCCGCGAGGAACGCCTGATGCTCAATTTATCTCCCGTGGCCCGTCGGCGTTTCGAGCGTTTCAAGAAAAACCGCCGTGGCTGGTGGTCGCTGTGGCTGTTCATCGGCCTGTTTATCCTGACCCTGGGCGGCGAGCTGATCGCCAATGACAAGCCCTTGGTGCTCAGTTTCAAGAACGAGCTGTATTTCCCGGTGTTCAAGCGTTACACCGAGCAGCAATTGGGCGGCCAGCTGCCGTTCCAGGCTGACTATCGCAGTGACTACGTACAGAAGCTGATCAAGCAGGACAGCGGCTGGATGTTGTTCCCGCCGATCCCGTTCAGCGACGACACACCCAACTACGAACTGACCCGCCCCGCCCCCAGCCCGCCCTCGGCGGTGAACTGGCTGGGCACCGATGACCAATCGCGCGACGTGCTGGCGCGGGTGATCTTCGGTGCGCGGGTGTCGATCCTGTTTGCCTTGGCGCTGACGGCCATCAGCGCGGCCATCGGCATCGCCGCCGGGGCCTTGCAGGGCTACTACGGTGGTTGGGTGGACTTGATTGGGCAGCGGGTGCTTGAGGTGTGGTCCGGTTTGCCGGTGCTGTACCTGCTGATCATTCTTTCGGGGTTTGTCGAGCCGAACTTCTGGTGGTTGCTGGGCATCATGGCGCTGTTTTCCTGGCTGGCCCTGGTGGATGTGGTGCGCGCCGAGTTCCTGCGCGGGCGCAACCTGGAGTACGTCAAGGCCGCACGGGCGCTGGGCCTGGGCGACGGCAAGATCATCCGCCGGCATATCCTGCCCAATGCGATGACCGCCACCTTGAGCTACCTGCCGTTTATTCTGACCGGGGCGATTTCCACCTTGAGCGCCCTGGATTTCCTCGGTTTCGGCATGCCGGCGGGCAGCGCTTCGCTGGGCGAACTGATCGCCCAGGGCAAACAGAACCTGCAAGCACCCTGGCTGGGCCTGACGGCGTTTTTCACCTTGGCGCTGATCCTGTCGCTGCTGGTCTTTATCGGCGAGGCGTTGCGTGACGCCTTCGACCCACGTTCATGAGTGAGCCTGTAATGAACCTGATCGAAATCCGCGACCTCAGCGTCGCCTTCAGCGGCCAGACGGTGGTGAACAAGCTCTGCCTGGACGTGCGCCCCGGTGAATGCCTGGCGCTGGTGGGTGAGTCGGGCTCGGGCAAATCAGTGACGGCCCATTCGGTCCTGCAACTGCTGCCCGAGGCCGGCACCGAAACCACCGGCTCCATCCGGTACCGCGGCCAGGAACTGATCGGCGCTTCAGCGGCCACCTTGCAGAAGCTGCGCGGCAACCGCATCGCGATGATCTTCCAGGAGCCGATGACCTCCCTCAACCCGCTGCACAGCATCGAAAAGCAGATCGGCGAAACCCTGCTGCTGCACAAGGGCCTGGGCGGCAAGGCGGCGCAGGCGCGCATCCTCGAACTGCTAGAACTGGTGGGCATCCAGAAACCCCAGGAGCGCCTCAAGGCCTACCCGCACCAACTGTCCGGCGGCCAACGCCAACGGGTGATGATCGCCATGGCCCTGGCCTGCGAGCCGGAACTGCTGATCGCCGACGAACCCACCACCGCGCTGGACGTGACGGTGCAGCGCAAGATCCTGCTGCTACTCAAGTCGTTGCAGCAGCGCCTGGGCATGTCGCTGCTGCTGATCAGTCATGACCTCAATCTGGTGCGCAGCATCGCCCAGCGCGTGTGTGTGATGCGCGCCGGCGAGATCGTCGAGCAGGCCGACTGCGAGACCTTGTTCACCGCGCCGCAACACCCTTACAGCCGCCTGTTGCTGGACGCCGAACCGTCCGGCGATGTGCTGTGCAGCGACCCACGCGAGACGGTGCTGGACGTGACCGACCTGAGCGTACAGTTCCCCCTCGGCGGCGGGCTGTTCCGGCGCAAGACCTACCTGCGTGCGGTGGACGGCATCAGCCTCAGCGTGCAGCGCGGCAAGACCTTGGGAATTGTCGGCGAGTCCGGCTCGGGCAAGTCCACCCTGGGCCAGGCGATCCTGCGCCTGCTGGATTCCAGCGGCAGCATCCGCTTCCAGGGTGAAGCCCTCGACCCGCTGAACCACCAGCAAATGCGCCCATGGCGCAAACAGATGCAGGTGGTGTTCCAGGACCCTTACGGCAGCCTCAGCCCACGCATGTCGGTGCAGCAGATCATCAGCGAAGGCCTGGAAGTCCACGCGCCGTGCAGCCTCGCCGACCGTGATGCGCAAGTGATCCAGGTACTCAAGGACGTGGGCCTCGACCCCGCCAGCCGGCACCGTTACCCCCATGAGTTTTCCGGTGGCCAGCGCCAACGCATCGCCATCGCCCGCGCCCTGGTGCTCAAGCCCGCGCTGATGCTATTGGACGAACCCACCTCGGCGCTGGACCGTACGGTGCAAAAACAAGTGGTCGCGCTGCTACGTGAACTGCAGGACAAATACGGCCTGACCTACCTGTTTATCAGCCACGACCTGGCCGTGGTGCGCGCCCTGGCCCATGACATGATCGTGATCAAGGACGGTAAGGTGGTGGAGCGCGGTGCGAGCCATGATGTGTTCGAATCGCCGCAACATCCGTACACCAAAGAGCTGCTGGCGGCGGCGTGCGGACTCTCGACATGAGCACCAGCCTGAAGGACTACCAACAGGTTCGCGGCCTGGCGATCCAGTCACTGTTCGAGATCATCGAGCAGTCCAGCGAAGGCACAGTGATTGTCGACCGCGACGCCAATATCGTGTGGATGAACGAGCGCTACGCCAAACGTTTCGGCCTCAAGAGCGCTGACGAAGCCATCGGCCAACCCTGCGAACAGGTGATTTCCAACAGCCTGTTGCGTCAGGTGGTGCGCAATGACCAGCCGATCTTGCTGGACATCCAGGACACCCCAAAAGGCCCGTTGGTGGTGATGCGCCTGCCGATCCACAACGACGCAGGCGCGGTGATCGGTGCGATTGGTTTTGCACTGTTCGATGAACTGCGCAACCTGTCGCCACTGATCGAGCGCTACCTGAGCATGCAGCAGGAACTGGCCTCCACCCGCTCGCTGCTGCGTGCGCGCCAGAGCAAATACAACTTCGCGCACTTTATCGGCACCAGCGCCGCCAGCCTCGAAGTCAAGCGACGCGCCCGGCGCAGCGCGAGTGCCGAGTCGCCAGTGTTACTGCTGGGCGAAACCGGCACCGGCAAAGAGTTGCTCGCCCAGGCCATCCACGGCGCCTCGCACCGCGCCCACAAAGCCTTTGTCAGCATCAACAGTGCGGCAATTCCCCATGACCTGCTGGAAGCCGAATTCTTCGGCACCGCACCGGGCGCGTTTACCGGGGCTGACCGCAAGGGGCGCCCGGGCAAATTTCAGATTGCCCAGGGCGGCACCCTGTTCCTCGATGAAATCGGCGATATGCCATTGCCGCTGCAAAGCAAATTGCTGCGGGTGTTGCAGGAAAAGGAATTCGAACCCGTAGGCTCCAACGAAATGCTGCACAGCGATGTGCGGGTGATTGCCGCCACGTCCATGGACCTGGAAGCCGCGATCAAGCGCGGGGAGTTTCGTGCGGATCTGTATTACCGCCTGAATGTGCTGCCGATCCAGGTGCCGCCGCTGCGTGAACGGCTGGAGGATATTCCGGCATTGAGCGAGGCGATCCTTGAAGAGCTGCGCAGCCAGCATGAACTGGACCGCGACGCCTTGGCACTGCTGGCACAGCATGCGTGGCCGGGGAATATCCGTGAGTTGCGCAATGTGCTGGAACGAGCCGCGTTGTTGAGCGATGACCTCGTGTTGAATGCCGAAGAGATTCGAGCGGCGATTGGCACGTTCAGCCCCGTGGAGCGCGGCGCTGTTGCGACGGTTGAAGGTGAAACGTTCGCGGCGGCGCGGGAGCGGTTCGATCGACAGGTTATCGGGGCGGCGCTCAAGGCCTGTGACGCGAATGTGGTGGAGGCAGCCCGGCGGTTGGGGCTGGGCAGGTCGACGTTGTACAAGAAAATGGTTGCCCTGGGCATCGCCTGATCTCAAAAAAGAGACACGATTCTCACTATCAAGACACTCTACTGTGGGACGGGGCTTGCCCCCGATAGCAGTGTGTCAGCTAGCAGATGTAGTGGCTGAGGCACTGCTATCGGGGGCAAGCCCCGTCCCACATTTGATCTCGGCATGTCTCTATATTGAGACTGAATTTGAAAAAAACCATGTAATCTCGATAAATATCCTTATTTTTCAATGATTTAAAGATTTGGCACGTATCTCGCTATAGCCCTTCCCCACAGTTTCACCCACAAAAATAACAATTCGATGGAGACACACCATGAGTGTGATCATTGCCCTGGCAGCGCTCGCGCTGCTGATGCTGGCTGCCTACCGTGGCTATAGCGTTATCCTGTTTGCCCCCATTGCCGCCCTCGGCGCTGTTTTGCTCACCGATCCGTCTGCCGTCGCCCCTGCCTTTACCGGGGTGTTCATGGAGAAGATGGTCGGGTTTATCAAACTGTATTTCCCGGTGTTCCTGCTCGGCGCGGTGTTCGGCAAGCTGATTGAGCTGTCGGGCTTCTCGCGGTCGATTGTTGCGGCGGCGATTCGCTTGCTCGGCACGCGCCAGGCGATGCTGGTGATCGTGCTGGTCTGCGCCCTGCTCACCTACGGTGGCGTATCGCTGTTCGTGGTGGTGTTTGCGGTGTACCCGTTCGCGGCAGAGATGTTCCGCCAGAGCAATATCCCCAAGCGCTTGATCCCGGCGACCATTGCCCTCGGCGCATTCTCGTTCACCATGGACGCCCTGCCCGGCACGCCGCAGATCCAGAACATCATCCCCAGCACCTTCTTCAACACCACTGCGTGGGCCGCGCCGTGGCTGGGTTTGATCGGTACAATCTTCGTGTTTTGCGCGGGCATGCTGTACCTGGCGCGTCAACGCAACAAGGCCCAGCGCGCCGGCGAAGGCTACGGCACCGAGTTGCGCAATGAGCCGGAAACCGCCGAGAACCTGACCCTGCCCAACCCGTGGGTCGCGCTGTCGCCGCTGATCCTGGTGGGCGTGATGAACCTGCTGTTCACCCACTGGATCCCGCAGTGGTACGGCAAGACACACAGCCTCAGCCTGCCGGGCATGAGCACGCCGGTGACCACCGAAATCGCCAAGCTCACCGCGATCTGGGCAGTGCAGGCCGCGTTGCTGGTAGGGATCATCGTGGTGCTGGTGTTCGGCTTCTCGGCGATCAAGAGCAAACTGGCCGAGGGCAGTAAAAGTGCGGTCAGCGGCGCATTGCTGGCGGCGATGAACACCGCCTCGGAATACGGCTTTGGTGCGGTGATCGCCTCGCTGCCAGGCTTTCTGGTGCTGGCGGACTGGCTCAAGGGCATCCCCAACCCGCTGGTCAATGAAGCAATTACTGTGACCCTGCTGGCTGGCATCACCGGTTCCGCGTCGGGCGGCATGAGCATCGCCCTGGCGGCCATGTCCGAGAGCTTTATTTCGGCGGCCCATGCGGCCAATATCCCCCTTGAAGTGCTGCACCGGGTCGCGGCGATGGCCAGCGGCGGCATGGACACTCTGCCCCACAACGGCGCGGTGATCACACTGCTGGCGGTCACCGGGCTGACCCACCGCGAAGCCTACAAGGACATTTTCGGCATCACGATCATCAAGACCCTCGCGGTGTTCGTGGTGATCGGTACTTTCTACGCCACCGGCATTGTGTGAGGTTTTCATGACGACTTTGAATGGCAAGACCGCCCTGGTCACCGGCTCCACCAGCGGCATCGGCCTGGGGATCGCCCTGAGCCTGGCCAAGGCCGGCGCGAACCTGATCCTCAACGGCTTCGGCGACGCCAGTGCGGTGATCGCCCAGGTCCAGGCGTTTGGCGGCAAGGTCGGCCATCACCCGGCAGACGTCAGCGACCCGGCGCAGATTGCCGAGATGATCGCCTACGCCGAGCGTGAGTTCGGCGGCGTGGACATTCTGGTCAACAACGCTGGGATCCAGCACGTGGCGGCAGTGGAAGACTTCCCGGCTGAACGCTGGGACTCGATCATTGCGATCAACCTATCCTCGGTGTTCCACAGCACGCGCCTGAGCCTGCCTGGCATGAAGGCCAAGGGCTGGGGGCGTATCGTCAATATCGCCTCGGTGCATGGCCAGGTCGGTTCGGTGGGCAAGGCGGCCTATGTGGCGGCCAAGCACGGCGTGATCGGCTTGACCAAAGTGGTGGGGCTGGAGACGGCCACCAGCAACGTGACCTGCAATGCGATTTGCCCAGGTTGGGTGCTGACGCCGTTGGTGCAAAAGCAGATTGATGATCGCGTGGCCAAAGGCGTGGCCCCACAACAGGCGCAGCATGATCTGCTCGCCGAGAAGCAGCCGTCGCTGGAGTTCGTGACGCCGCCGCAGCTGGGTGAGCTGGTGCTGTTCTTGTGCAGCGAGGCCGGTGCCCAGGTGCGTGGTGCGGCGTGGAACATTGATGGCGGCTGGCTGGCCCAATAACCCAAACACATTGGAACGCGATTGTTTGAAAGACCTGAACAAGAGACCTTGCTGATGTCCGAGATCCTCTGGCAACCCTCCCCGGAACGCATCCGCCACACGCGGATGGACCAGTTCCGCCGCTTCATCAACGAACGCCACGCCTTGCAACTGGGCGACTACCCCGCCCTGCACCAATGGAGCATCGACCAGCGTCCGGACTTCTGGCAGGCCATCGTCGCCTTCTTCGACGTGCAATTTCGCAGCCCGCCCACCACCACGCTGATCGAAGGCGCTGCGATGCCCAGCGCCCAGTGGTTTCCCGGGGCGACCCTGAACTTTGCCGAGCACTTGCTGCGCCGCCGTGACGACCATCGCGCGGTGGTTGCCATCAGCGAAGACGGCCGACGCGAACAACTGACCTATGCCGAACTGGCCGCACACGTCGCAGGCCTGCAAAAAAGCCTGCGGGCAGCCGGTGTCAGCCAGGGCGACCGCGTCGCCGCGTGCATGCCCAACACCTGGCAAACCCTGGTGGGCATGCTCGCCACCACCAGCTTGGGCGCAATCTGGTCATGCTCCTCGCCGGATTTTGGCACCCAGGGCGTGATCGACCGTTTCGGCCAGATCGAGCCCAAGGTGCTGATCGCCTGCGCCGGCTACCAGTACGCCGGCAAAACCATCGACCAGAGCGCCAAGCTCAATGAAATCCTCGAACGGCTGCCATCCCTGGAGCAGTTGATTGTGGTGCCCTATGCGCGGCCCGAGGCGCGGCTCGAAAACTACCGCACCCAGGCGAACGTCGTACTGTGGCAGGACGTTTACCAACCCGGCGGCGAGCCCGAGTTTGTCGCAGTGCCGTTCGACCACCCGCTGTACATCCTTTATTCCAGCGGCACCACCGGCGTGCCCAAATGCATCATCCACGGCACCGGCGGCGTGTTGCTCACCCACCTCAAGGAACACGGCCTGCATGCCGACCTGTCACGCGAGGACTGCCTGTTCTACTACACCACCTGCGGCTGGATGATGTGGAACTGGCTGGTCTCGGTGCTGGCCATCGGCGCCACGGCGGTGCTGTATGACGGCTCGCCCTTTCATCCGGGCCCTGAGCGTTTGATCGACCTGATCGATGCCGAAAAGATCAGCGTATTCGGCACCAGCCCCAAGTTCCTCGCCACCCTGGAGAAGGCCGGCCTGCAACCGCGCCTGAGCCATGACCTGGGCAGCCTCAAAGGGCTGATCTCGACCGGTTCGCCGCTGTCGCCCCAGAGCTACGACTATGTGTACCGCGAGATCAAGGGCGAGCTGTGCCTGTCCTCCATGTCCGGCGGTACCGATATCGTGTCCTGCTTTGTGATCGGCAACCCGGTGTTGCCGGTACGGCGCGGCGCCATGCAGTGCAAGAGCCTGGCGATGGCCATCGAGGTGTGGGACGACCAGGGCCAGCCATTAGTCGGTGAAAAAGGCGAACTGGTGTGCACCCGGCACTTCCCGGCCATGCCCATCGGGTTGTGGAACGACCCCGGCCAGAAGAAGCTGCGCGCCTCGTATTTCAGCCAGTTCCCCGGCGTGTGGGCCCAGGGCGACTACGCCGAGCAACGCCCCAACGGCAGCCTGTTGATTCACGGGCGCTCCGACGCGGTGCTCAACCCCGGCGGCGTGCGCATCGGCACGGCAGAGATCTATCGCCAGGTAGAAAAGGTACCGCAAGTGCTGGAAAGCCTGGCCATCGGCCAACGCTGGCAGGACGACGTGCGGGTGGTGCTGTTCGTGCGCCTCGATGACAACATCACGCTGGATGAGGCGTTGGAACAGCAAATCCGCCAGGTAATCCGTGCCAACACCACGCCACGCCACGTGCCGGCCAAGATCCTGGCTGTCACCGATATCCCCCGCACCATCAGCGGCAAAATCGTCGAATTGGCGGTGCGCAACGTGGTGCATGGCGAACCGGTCAAGAACACCGACGCCCTGGCCAACCCGCAGGCACTGGAGCAGTTCCGCGACCGCCCGGAACTGGCGTAAAGATGAAAGGTTTCAGCTCTGAGCCACTCATTTGAAGACAAACCCCGAATGCATGCTATTTTTCGGGGGTAGTCACCCATTCTCGACTCACGAGATAATGGGTGTTGTCATTTTTCAAAGCGTTACGCTCAGGGCTTTATATGAAAGGAACATCCACCGGTAGCGACGCCGCCGCATTGATTGCGCGGCTGGACTGGGCACGAAGCCCCCTCGGTGAGGCCAATGATTGGCCGCAAAGCCTGCGTACAGCGGTCGATATCGTTATCCATTCGCCGATGCCGATGCTCCTGCTGTGGGGCAGCCAGCTCACCCAACTCTACAACGACGGTTTTGCCCTGCTGGCCGGCAACAAGCACCCCGAAGCGATGGGCCAACCGGCGCACCAGACGTGGCCAGAGCTGGAAAGCTTTACCGGCCCGATCTACGATGCCGTACTCAACGGCCAGGTGCGCACCTTCAGCGAGCAGCGCTTCGTCCTGCAACGCAATAACCGTGATACGGAAATCTGGCTGGACCTGACCTACAGCCCGATCCGCGATGAAAGCGCCTGCGTGGCGGGCATCCTCGTCACCGCCATCGAAACCAACGAACGCCGCAAAGCCCAGCACAATACCGAGCAGCGCCTGCAGCTTGCCCTGGCGGCGACCGACGCCGTAGGCACCTGGGATTGGGATATCGGCGAAGACCGCTTTATCGCCGATGCCCATTTCGCCTACCTGCACGGCGTCGCTCCCAGCGAAGCCGGCCTGCTGCCCATCAGCGACTACCTCCACGGAGTGCACCCTGAAGACCGTGGCACGGTGGCGCGCAGCATCAAGCACTGCATCACCCACGGCACCGAATACGCCGAGGAATACCGCCTCCAGCAGGCCGATGGACAGGTGCGCTGGGTATTTGCCCGAGGCCGCTGCTACAAGGATCACCACGGCCGCCCGGCACGTTTCCTCGGCGCCGCGCTGGACCTGACCGAGCGCAAGCACACCGAGCAGGCGCTGCGCCAAAGCCAGACCGAATTGCAATTGATCATCAACGCCATGCCGGTACTGATCGGCTATGTCGACCACGAGCAGCGCTTTCGCCTGAACAACAGCGCCTACCTTGAGTGGTACGGCATGACGCCCCAAGAGCTGTACGGCAAGACCATCCGCGAAGTGCTGGGCGACGAAGTGTATGCCGGGCGCGAAGACAAGATCACTGCCGCACTCAAGGGCAAGGCCTGCAGCTTCCTGACCATCACGCCCCACCGCGACGGACGGCCGCGTCATGCACTGATGAAGTACCTGCCGCGCTTCAGCAATGACGGCTCGGTGAACGGTTTCTACATCTTCGTGATCGATGAAACTGAACGCAAACTCACCGAAGAAGCCCTGCGCCACCTCAACGAAAACCTCGAAGAGCGCGTGGCCCAGCGCACCCAGGCGCTGGCGGAGGCCAACCAGCGCCTGCAAAACGAGATGTATGAACGCGAGCGCGCCGAAGATGCGTTGCGCCATGCGCAGAAAATGGAAGCGGTGGGCCAGCTCACCGGCGGCATCGCCCATGATTTCAACAACATGCTCACCGGGATTATCGGCAGCCTGGACCTGATGCAACGCTATATCGCCGCCGGGCGCAGCGATGAGATCGGGCGTTTTACCGATGCCGCCGTGTCATCGGCCCATCGCGCTGCCGCCCTCACCCACCGCCTGCTGGCGTTCTCGCGCCGCCAATCGCTGGACCGACGCCCCACCGACCCCAACCAGCTGGTGGCGTCCCTGGAAGATCTGTTCCAGCGCACCAAAGGCGCCCATATCACGCTCAAGGTACAACTGGGCCACGATATCTGGCCGGTCAACACCGATGCCAGCCAACTGGAAAACGCTCTGCTCAACCTGGTGATCAACGCCCGCGATGCCATGCCAGACGGTGGCGAACTGCTGATCGAAACCGCCAACAGTTACCTGGACGGCACCGACATCATCACCCTCGAACCGGTCAAGGCCGGCGACTATGTGATGCTCGGCGTATGTGACAACGGCACCGGCATGGCGCCGAAGATTCTCGCCAAGGCGTTCGACCCATTCTTTACCACCAAGCCCATCGGCCAAGGCACCGGCCTGGGCTTGTCGATGATCTACGGGTTTGCCCAACAGTCCGGCGGGCACGTCACGATCCACAGCGAACCCGGCCAAGGCACCTGCGTGCGCCTGTACCTGCCGCGCCTGCACGGCACCGCACTGGAAAGCAACCAGCCCGCCAGCCTCGGCGAAGCGCCGGTGGCCCTGGCCGGTGAAGCCGTGGTGGTGGTCGAGGACGACCCGGCGGTGCGCATGCTGGTGGTGAATGTGCTGGATGAGTTGGGTTACACCGCGCATCAGGCAGCGGACTCACGCACCGCATTGCCCCTGCTGGAGTCGGACCTGCGTGTGGACCTGCTGGTGACCGACGTTGGCCTGCCCGGCATGAACGGCCGGCAACTGGCGGAAATCGCCCGCCAGCACCGCCCAGGGCTGCGGGTGCTGTTCATGACCGGTTACGCCGAGAAAGCCGCCGAGCGCCAGGGTTTCCTGGAGGACGGCATGGACATGGTGGCCAAGCCGTTCTCCATCGACCTGCTGGCGACTAAAATCCGCAGCATGATCAGCGTGGTCAAATGAGTTCAGGCATAATCGCGCGCCGTCGTACACCTGGTAGAGACCAATGAAAGCCCAAGCCCGTCATATCCTGGTGAAAACCAGCGAAGAAGCCGAACAGCTCAAACAGCGCATCGCCAAGGGCGAAGCCTTTGATGTGCTGGCCAAGAAGTACTCGACCTGCCCGTCCGGCAAGCGCGGCGGTGATCTGGGTGAAGTACGGCCAGGGCAGATGGTCGGGGCGATTGATGCAGTGATCTTCAAGAAGCCGGTGAAGGTGGTTCACGGGCCGATCAAGAGCAAGTTTGGGTATCACTTGGTGCAGGTGTTTTACCGGGACTGAGTGGCTGCCTTTAGACCGCTATCAAGGGCAAGTCGAATCGTCGCCCACACTCCCACAGCTGCCCGCATGTGGGAGGGGGCTTGCCCCCGATCCGCCGCAGGCGGCCATTCAATTACTCTCTGGGAATCAGCGCCCCTGCCACCTGAATCACCCGGCTCGCCAACCGATGCCCGGCCAACGCTGCCTCCTCTGGCGAATCACCCTTGAGCCGACTGGCCAGATACGCTGCACTGAACGAATCACCCGCCGCCGTCGTATCCACCACCTTCTCGACCGTCAACGCCGGCACGACAAAGCGCTCGCCGTTGCAGCGGATCAAACACGCATCCGCCCCGCGCTTGAGCACCACTTCCTCAATCGCCGGGTACGCCGTAAACACCTGCTCGCTGTCGGCATAGCCAAACAACGCACGCTCGTCATCCTCGGTCAGCAAGGCGATATCCACTTCGGCCAGCACCTTGTGATAAGCCGCACGCGCCGCCTCGACACTGGCCCACAAGCGCGGTCGGTAGTTGTTATCGAACACCACCTTGGCACCACGGCGGCGGGCTTCGACCAGCACCTGCAGTAAACGCGCACGTCCGACCTCGCCCAGTACCGCCAGGGTAATGCCGCTGAAGTACACCACGTCATAACTCGGCAACGCCGCCAGGATCGGCTCGGCCGCAGGCGTAGTGAAGCAGTCGCGCACCGCGGCTTCGTTGCGCCAATAGAGGAATTTGCGCTCGCCGTGGGTGTCGGTCTGGATGCAATACAAGCCCGGCAATCGCCCCGGCAGACGCTGGACCAAGTCCAGCCCCAGACCTTCGTCGGTCCATTGTTGGCACATGGCGTCGCTGAAGCTGTCATCGCCCAGGGCAGTGACGTAATCGACGCTGCCGATCGGCCCCAGTTCACGGCGCAGGTATACCGCTGTGTTCAGGGTGTCGCCGCCGAAGCTCTGTTTCAGGCTGCCATCGGCGCGGTGTTGCAGTTCGATCATGCATTCGCCGATGAGGGCGATGCGGGTTTGGGTGGTCATGGCTGCTGTCTCGGTGCGACGAATCGACTTGCCCCCGATAGGAGCGACGCGGTCTAGAAGCAAGTGTGCAGGGACTCGACCACCTGCAATTGCTCATCCACCAGGCAACCCACCTGCCACTTGTCAAAGGTCAGGCACGGGTGGGATGTACCAAAGGAAATGATGTCACCGATGCGCAGTTCAACCCCTGGCGCCACGACCATGAAGGCATGCTGGTCCATCACTGCGGTGACCTTGCAGGCGCTTACATCATCGCCGTCGGCCGGCACGATACCGGCCTTGTAGCGCTTGAGCGGCACCGGCAAACCGGCGTCGTAGGCCACGTCACGTTTACCCAAGGCAATGACTGCAAACCCTGGCTCAGCCAACGACTGCACATGGGCCCAGACTTCCAGCGCCGGACGTAGGCCTTCGTTCAAGTCACTGCGACGGTCGAGCACGCAGCACTGCGCCTCTTTGTAGATGCCGTGGTCGTGGGCCACATAACTGCCGGGGCGCAGCACGCTGAGGAAACGACCGGCGGCGTTCTGTTGCTCGAAGGACTCGGCGATCAGGTCATACCAGGCGGAGCCCGACGCAGTGACGATTGGCTTGGCCAAGTCGAAACCGCCGCTGTTTTGCAGGTCCACCGCCAGGCGCACCAGGCTGGCAGCGAAGTCGCGGATGCCGCTGATGGCGTGCTCGCCGTGGATCACGCCTTCATAACCCTCGATACCGGTGAGGGCCAGCGCCGGTTGGGCCTTGATGGCCTTGGCCAGGTCGCGCACTTGCTGTTCGCTACGGCAACCGCAGCGGCCGCCGACCACACCGTATTCGATCATCACGTTCAGGCGCAGGCCACGGGCCGCGAAGAACAGTCCCAGGTCGGCGACGTTGTCCGGGTGGTCGACCATACAGTGGAAGTCGAAGTCCGGGTCGGCCAGCAGGTCGGCGATCAACGCCATGTTCGGCGCGCCCACCAACTGGTTGGCCATCAACACACGGCGCACACCACCGGCATAGGCGGCGCGGGTTTGCACGGCGTTCGCCAGGGTAATGCCCCAGGCGCCTTGGGCGATCTGGCGCTGAAACAGTGCCGGCATCATGCTGGTCTTGCCGTGGGGCGCAAGCTCGGCGCCGCTGCGACTGACGAAGTCCTGCATCCAACGGATGTTGTGTTCCAGGGCGTCGCGATGCAGTACCAAGGCCGGCAGGCTGACGTCACGGACCAGGTGGGCACCGACGGCGGCGGCGCCTTTTTCAACGGCGTTGATGGCAGACATGGAAAACTCCTATTCGTTGATGCGACGGGCCAGGTGGTTGGCGCTGTCGATCAACACCCGGCGATAGTCGTTGTAGTTTTTAATGGCATCGGCCCTTGGGGCGACGATGCACAGGGTCGCAATGCTGATGCCTTGCGCGTCCCGCACCGGGGCGGCAAAGCAGTGGGTAAAGGTGTCGGCCACGCTGTCGAAGGAAAAGAACCCATCGAGGGTGGCCTGACGGATTTGCGCCAGGAATGTCTCGAGCGACAGGCGCTGGCCGTCTGGCAGGATGAAGTCGTCGTGGTCGATCAGGTCGACAATCTGCTGGTCGCTCAAGTGCCCCAGCAACAAGCGCCCGGAGGCGGTCCAGGGGATCGGCGCGTTTTCGCCGATGTCCGAAGAAATCCGGAAATGCCGCTCGCCTTCACGCATGAGCGCCACCGTGTATTTGCGCCCGTTGAGCAGGCACATCTGCGCGGTTTCGTGGGTCTGGCTGACGATCTCCTGCAAGGCGTGATCGGCCTCGCGGGTCAGGTCGAAATGACGCAGATGCGCCTGCCCGAGAAAGTACAGCTGACGGCCCAGATAGACGTGACCGTCCTTGCCCACGGTCTCCAGGATACGGCGCTCCAGCAGGGAGGCGACCAATTCGTAGACCGTGGATTTGGGGCTGCCGATGCCGCTGGCGATATCATTCGGGCGCAGGGGCTGGCCGACTTCCTTGAGAAAATCAAGGATGTCGAATGCACGGTCCAGGCCTTTGGCGCGGCGCTTGATGGTGTCTTCGGTCATGGCAATTTCGGTCCGGTCGAAGTTGTTGGGTACGACACAATTCTCCTGTGGGAGGGGGCTTGCCCCCGAGGAGGGAGTGTCAGCACATGCATTTGTGACTGACTCACCGCCATCGGGGGCAGCCCCCTCCCACATTGGATTTGCGCAAGCTTAAGAGGGGGCAATTTAGCCCTTTTTCTTGTAGGCCACGCAATCAATCTCCACCTTGCAATCAACCATCATGTTGGCCTGCACACACGCCCGCGCCGGGGCGTGTTCCGGGGTGAAATACTCACCGAACACCTTGTTGAAACTCCAGAAATCCCGCGGGTCTTCCAGCCACACGCCCACGCGCACTACGTCCTTGAGTTCGTAGCCGGCTTCTTCGAGGATCGCCACCACGTTGCGCATGGTCTGCCGGGTCTGCTCGATGATGCCGCCGGTGATGATTTCACCGTCCACTGCTGGCACCTGGCCCGAGACGTAGAGCCAGCCGTCCGCTTCCACCGCTCGGGCGAAAGGACGTGGCTGGCCGCCACCGGCGGTGCTGCCGGCGCCGTAACGAGTAATGCTCATAAACATATGCTCCTGATTAAAAACGAATATTTTTCAAAAATTCCGCCAGGCGCGGCGACTGCGGGCGCTCGAAAATATCTTTCGACGAGCCCTGCTCTTCTATGCGGCCCTGGTTCATGAATACGATCTTGTCCGAGACTTCGTAGGCAAAGCGCATTTCGTGGGTGACCAGCAACATGGTCATGCCCTCCTCCGCCAGGCCCTTGATCACGTTGAGCACTTCGCCCACCAACTCCGGGTCGAGGGCCGAGGTGACTTCGTCGAACAGCATCAGGCTGGGGTTCATCGCAATCGCACGGGCAATCGCCACACGCTGTTGCTGGCCGCCGGACAACTGGCCGGGAAAGTGATTGCGACGCTCCAGAAGTCCTACGCGGTCCAGCCATTTTTCCGCGAGTGCCACCGCCTCGTCCTTAGGCATTTTCTTAACTTTCAATAAGCCCAGGGTGACGTTCTGCAACGCACTCAAATGAGGGAACAGGTTGAACTGCTGGAACGCCATGCCGGTCATCGCCCGGTGCTGGGCGATGACACGCTCAGGGTGACGCACACGCTTGCCGCCGACATCGCTGTAACCGATGGACTCGCCGTCCAGGGTGATCTGGCCGCCCTGGAACTCCTCCAGCAGGTTGACGCAACGCAGCAGCGTGGTCTTGCCCGAGCCGCTGGAGCCAATCAGCGTCACCACATTGCCGCGCTGCATGGACAAGTCGACGCCCTTGAGCACTTCCACCTCGCCATAGTGTTTACGCAGGCCGCGAATGTTCAGCAGCGGCTCGGTTGTTTGAGGTTGGTTCATGGCAAGGCCACCCGCTTTTCAATGTAGCGCCCGAATAACTCGATGGCGTAGTTGATGACAAAGAACATAAAGCCTGCGAACAGGTAGAACTCCAGCGTCATGAAGGTCCGTGCGATGACTTGCTGGGTGCTGAGCAGCAACTCGGCCACGCCGATCACCGACAACAAGGTCGAGGCCTTGACGATTTCCGTGGAGGAATTGACCCAGGTCGGCAGGATCTGCCGCAATGCCTGGGGCAAGAGCACGTAGGCCAGCGACTGGTAGAACGTCAGGCCAATCGCCTTGCCCGCTTCCAGCTGTCCACGGGGAATGGCTTGCAGTGCCCCGCGCACGATTTCCGATACGTGGGAGCCGCAGAACAAGGTAAGCCCGACGGCGCCGGCCTGGAACGCAGTGATCTGCCAACCGAGGGCAGGCAGCATGTAGAAACACGCGAGCACCAGCACAAACACCGGCGTACCGCGGATCAAATCCACATACAGGCGAAACGGCGCCCGCATCCAGAACTTGCCGTAGGTCAGCACCAGCCCGGCAAAGATGCCGATCAGAGTGCCGAAGACAATCGCCAGCGCCGAGCAATAGATGCTGGTCTGAAACCCCGCCCACAAGGTGTCCCGGGCGATCCATAACTCATGCAACCAACTGGGGGATTCGTACATGGAAACCCTCCTTAACGACGGATCGCCAGACGCTGTTCCAGATAACGGAGCAGCATGGCAATGAGGTAACAGGCAGCCACGTAGAGCGCGGTCGTGACCAGCCAGGTTTCAATCACCCGGTAGCTTTCGACGTTGATCTTGCGGGCGTAGTAGGTCAACTCGGGCACCGCAATTGCAGCGGCCAGCGAGGTGTCCTTGAACAGCGAGATAAAGTTGTTCGACAGCGCGGGCAGCACATTGCGCAGCATCACCGGCACGGTGATATACGCACGGATACGCCACTCGCCAAGGCCAATCGCGAGCCCGGCTTCACGCAGGCCCTTGGGAATGTTCAACAGCCCGGCGCGGAACACTTCGGTCAGGTAGGCACCGGCGTACAACGACAACGTGATGATGAACGAGGGGATCTTGTCCAGCCGGATGCCCAGGCTGGGCAAGGCGAAGTAGATCAACAGGATCAGCACCAGGATCGGCGTATTGCGGATCACCGTCACGTACACCGAGGCGAAGAGTCGCAACGTACGGTGCTTGGACAGCATGGCAAACGCCATCAGCAGGCCGATCACGCAGCCGATGGCGATCGACAGCAGTGCCAGTTGCAGGCCCAGACCGAGCCCCGCCAGCAAGGTGTCGAAATCGCGCCACACGGCGGCAAAATTCAACTGATAGTTCATGGTCATCAGTACCTGATTGGGGCGCCTCGGCGGGCGCCCCGGTTATTCCGGATCACTTGAATTCGACAGGGAAACCAATCGCCGGCTCTGGCAGGTCCACGCCGAACCATTGCTTGAACGAGGCCTTGTAGGTCGGGAACTCCACACCGGTCATGGCTTCGTGCAAGGCGGTGTTGACGAAGTTCAACCAGTCCTGGTCGCCCCGCTTGACCGCGCACGCGTAGGTTTGCGGGCTCCAGGCGTAAGCCGGGCTGCGGTAGCGACCGGGGTTCTGCACCATCAGGTACTTGACCGAGGACTGGTCAGTGGCGGCGGCATCGGCGCGACCGGAGTTCACGGCCTGGTACATCAGGTCAACGCTGTCGTACTGATCGACCTTGGCCTTGGGCAGGGCCTGATGCACCAGCTCCTCGGCGTAGACGTTCTGCAGCACGGCCACGGTGACGCCATCGCCGGCGGCCTGCAGGTCTTCAATCTCTTTGTACTTGCTGTTGTTCGGCAGCAGCAGGCCCACACCTTCGCGGTAGTAAGGCAGGGTGAACGCCACCTGCTGCGCACGGCTGGCGGTGACGGTGATGAACTGGCAGCTCATGTCGACTTTGTCCGTCAGCAGGTTGGGAATGCGCGCGTCAGAGGACTGCACCACAAACTCGACCTTGGTCGGGTCATTGAACAACCCTTTGGCCACGATGCGGCCGATGTCGATATCAAAACCCTGCAACTTGCCATCCGCTCCCTGGAAGTGCCACGGCGCATTGGTACTGCCTGTACCCACGATCAGGTGCCCACGCTTGAGCACGTTATCGAGCTTGCTGTCCGCCGCCTGCACGATGCCTGCGAGGGAAGCCGATGCGGAGAAGAGAAAAACACACGCTTTGAACACGGAAGGTCGGTGATGCATGACAAGCACTCCAGGGATTGTGTATTCCGCTATACCGGAACTTGGTATGTAACAACGGAATAGACAGCAGAAAGTGTGCCATACGCCTCAGCGCAAACATATGACGCCGATAAAATCTTTCAAAATCAGATAGATAAATCAGTTATTGAGATGAGGCATTGCGCCAGCACCCGCAGTCAGACTGCTACCCAAGGCCTCACGCAGCGGTGACAGCGCTATTGAAGTGCGCCCCGCCCCGTTACTGCGCACACCCAGACCGTGGAAAAATCCCTGGGCTGGACTAGCCTTTGGCACACCCCCGCTGACAAGGATCGCGCTCTGATGAAGCTCCGTCTCACCTTAATTGTGCTCGCCCTTCTGGCAGCTGGCAGCGCGTCGGCCAGCAACGACCGACGCGAATGCAAAGAAGAACTGCGCAAGCTCAAAGAAGCCTTCGACATCAACTACACCAACCAGAATCACCACGGCTATCGACGCGCCAAGGCGTCCAGTGACAATGAGGAATACCGCAAGTGCGCGAGCCAGGCACGCAAGGCCCGGGAGCGCCTGGAGCGGGACGCAGACCTGTAAGAGTTGACAGTAGACAGCACAAATCCCTGAGCTTAGCGTTGGCAGAAACCAGCGCCGCCCAAACGGAGACCATCATGGGGATTGTCACTGCAACCATTGCCAATGCCGACGACTTCAACCGTGCACTGCGCACACCGCAACCGGTGTTCATGCTGTTTGTGTCAAAACATTGCCCGGCCTGCGAGGTATCCGGGCCTTTATTCCAGGGGATCGCCAACGAGCACCAGTCAGTGGTGAGTCTGGTGCTCGATTGTGCGCAGACACCGAGGCACGCGGAAGTCACCAGCACCCCGACACTGCTGATCTATCTCAACGGCACACTGATGGAGAAGCTCCAAGGGTTCGGCCCAGAGGACGAACAGGCGCAGTTAATCGAAGCCAAATTCAAGCACTATGCCGACCGCACGGGCGCAGAACCACCTGCGTCACCCGCCGCTCCTCCACCGCTGCCACCGTCAGGCGCCAGCCCTCATGCTCCAGGCTATCGCCCACCACCGGCAAGCGGTCGAGCAGGCTCATCACCAACCCCGCCAGGGTTTGATAATCCTCGGTCGCGACAGCCTTGAAACCCGTGCGCTGACGAACCTGGGTGAGGTTCAAGGCGCCATTGGCGCGAAAACCATCAGCGTCTTCGACAATATCCGGCCCTTCGATTTCACTGGCATCCGGCAATTCACCGGCGATGGATTCGAGAATGTCGGTCATGCTCAATACGCCCATGAAGTCACCGAACTCGTTGATCACAAAGGCGATGTGGGTCGATTCCTGACGCATCTGCTCCAAGGCGTTAAGGATCGAGAAGCTCTCCAGCAGGTTGATCGCCCGGCGCGCCAGGTGCTCCAGGTTCGGCTCGTTGCCGGCCAGGTACTCCTTGAGCAACTCCTTCTTGTGCACGAAGCCCAACGGCTCATCCACCGCGCCGTTGCGGATTAACGGCAGACGCGAATAGGACGAATGCATCAGTTTCAGGCGAATCGTCTCGGGATCGTCTGCCAGGTCGATAAAGTCGACCTTGGCCCGCGGCGTCATCAGGCTGCGGATCGGCCGCTCGGCCAATTGCAGCACGCCGCTGATCATCACCCGCTCGCGTCGGTCGAACAACGGGCCTTGGGCAGTATCCGGCTCACCCAGCAGGTCGGCCACCTCTTCGCCCACTTCTTCCACCGCCAGGCTGCGACCGCCAAGCAAGCGCATCACCGCATGGGCCGTACGCTCACGCACCGGCAACACGCCCTGCGCCGATTTCTTGCGACGGGCACGGGCGATCTGGTTGAACACCTCGATCAGGATCGAGAAACCAATGGCCGCGTACAGGTATCCCTTCGGAATATGGAAGCCCAGGCCTTCGGCGGTCAGGGCAAAACCGATCATCATCAAGAAGCCCAGACACAACATGATCACGGTCGGGTGGGCGTTGACGAAGCGCGTCAACGGCTTGCTCGCCACAATCATCAGGCCGATGGAAATGATCACCGCGATCATCATCACTGCCAGCTCATCTACCATGCCCACGGCGGTGATCACCGCATCCAGGGAGAACACCGCATCAAGCACCACGATCTGCGCCACGATCGGCCAGAACATCGCGTACGCCACGTTGCCCGTGCGTTGAGCCACGTGGCCTTCCAGGCGCTCGTGCAATTCCATGGTGGCCTTGAACAACAGGAACACACCACCAAACAGCATAATCAGGTCGCGACCGGAGAAGCTCTTGTCGAACACCTCGAACAGCGGCTGGGTAAGCGTGACCAGCCACGAAATACTCGCCAGCAGGCCAAGGCGCATCAGCAACGCCAGGGATAAACCGATCAAACGCGCCCGGTCACGCTGCTCCGGCGGCAGCTTGTCCGCCAGGATCGCGATAAACACCAGGTTGTCGATACCCAGTACCAACTCCAGCACAATCAAGGTCAACAGGCCGAGCCAGGCCGTTGGATCCGCTAACCATTCCATTTAATAAAGTCTCTTGATTGATTTCAGAATGCCGGGCACAGCGAAGCGCGGTCAGTGGACCGGGACAAGACTGGCAGTCGGAACAAGGGGGATTTCAGCGGGAACAGCGGCAGCAAATGTCTTGGGGAAAGACGACTGGGAGGCTCCGAGAGGGTGTTCATGCAAGTCCTGTAATGAAAAACGGACTTGGATCCTACAGTCCAAGCACGGTTTTCCTTAAGCGCAAAACTATTACAAAATTTGTAACCGATCACGATCATATGTTCATCACATGAAAATAATATCGAACAACAAACCGACAAAAACCTCACAAAACCTAGAAAACTCAATAAATCATGCTTTTTTAGGCTTTTGGAGGAAAGTATTTGACTGATCAGATTTTCATTTGCTAAACATATGAACACATAGCGACATGACAGATCACGACCACAACAATAAACGGGGTTCTCATCATGAAACTGAGTACAACCTTCGCCGCCGCCGCGGCCCTTTCCCTCCTCGCCAGCAGTATCGCCCTGGCAGCCGATGGCAAGACCTACAAGGTCGGCGCTGCGGTGTACGGCCTCAAGGGCCAGTTCATGCAGAACTGGGTGCGTGAGCTCAAGGAACACCCAGCCGTAAAAGACGGTACGGTGCAACTGACCGTGTTCGACGGCAACTACGACGCACTGACCCAGAACAACCAGATCGAAAACATGGTGACCCAGCATTACGACGCCATTCTGTTCGTGCCGATCGACACCAAAGCCGGCGTTGGCACCGTAAAACAAGCCATGAGCAATGACGTGGTGGTGATCGCCTCGAACACCAAGGTCGCCGATGCGTCGGTGCCGTACGTGGGCAACGATGACGTGGAAGGCGGCCGCCTTCAGGCCCAGGCCATGGTCGACAAGCTCAACGGCAAGGGCAACGTGGTGATCATCCAGGGGCCGATTGGCCAGTCGGCGCAGATCGACCGGGAAAAGGGCGAGCTGGAAGTGCTGGGCAAACACCCGGACATCAAGATCATCGAGAAAAAGACCGCCAACTGGGATCGCGCCCAGGCCATGACGCTGACCGAGGACTGGCTCAACGCCCATCCCAAAGGCATCAACGGCGTGATCGCCCAGAACGACGATATGGCCCTCGGCGCCGTACAGGCATTGAAATCCCACGGCCTGACCTCAAAGGATGTGCCGGTCACTTCCATCGACGGTATGCCGGATGCAATCCAGGCGGCAAAAAAAGACGAAGTCACCACCTTCCTTCAGGACGCTCAGGCCCAATCCCAAGGCGCCCTTGACGTAGCCTTGCGCGCACTGGCCGGCAAGGACTACACGCCAAAATCCGTGATCTGGGAGCGCTACGCCAAGGACCTGAAATGGGCCGATGGCACTGCCAAGAACTACATCCTGCCGTGGGTACCCGTGACCAACGCCAATGCCGACGCGCTGTACCAGCAAGTCAGCGGCGCCAAATAGCCAGTGGTTGAATCGCTCCCACGCGGGAGCGATACGTTCATCTTTGCCGTGAGGTCAGTCATGTCCACCGTTCCTGAGCGCTCGCCTGAGCAACTGTCTGTAATCATCCCGAAAACCATGCAGGCCGTGGTCTGTCACGGCCCCGAAGACTATCGCCTGGAGACCGTCGACGTACCGACGCCCGGTCCCGAGGAGATTCTGACCAAGGTCGAGCTGTGCGGTATCTGCATGGGCGATATCAAGACCTACCGCGGCGCGCCTTCGTTCTGGGGCGATGCCGAGCAACCGCGCTACGTTAAACCACCGATGATCCCAGGCCATGAGTTTGTGTGCCGCGTGGTCGCCCTGGGCCCTGGCGCCGAAAAACGCGGTGTGAAAATCGGCGATCGAGTCATCTCCGAACAGATCGTGCCTTGCTGGGGCTGCCGCTTCTGCAACCACGGCCAGTATTGGATGTGCCAGAAACATGACCTGTATGGCTTCCAAAACAATGTGCAGGGTGCCATGGCCCAGTACATGATCTTCACCAAGGAAGGCATCATCCATCAGGTGCCGGACTCCATTGCCCCGGACGAAGCGATCCTGATCGAGCCGCTGGCCTGCTCGCTGCATGCCGCCGAACGAGCCAATGTGGATTTCGATGACGTGGTGGTGGTCGCCGGTGCAGGCACTCTGGGCCTGGGGATTATCGGTGCAGTCCGCATGCGCAACCCGAAGAAACTGATCGTGCTGGACATGAAACCCGAACGCACGGCCCTTGCCCTGCGCATGGGCGCCGACGAGGTGTGGAACCCAGCCGAAGTGGACGTGCTGGCCAAGATTCGCGAGATCACCGAAGGCTATGGCTGTGACATCTACATCGAAGCGACCGGCCACCACAAGGCCGTGAACCAGGGCCTGGCAATGCTGCGCAAGCTGGGGCGCTTCGTTGAATTCAGCGTATTCAACGACGAGGCCACGGTGGACTGGTCGATCATCGGCGACCGCAAGGAACTGGACGTACTCGGCTCACACCTGGGGCCCTACATGTACCCGCGCGCCATCGACTTCATCGGCAACCGCAAGATCGACATGCGCGACGTGGTGACCCATAAGTTTGCCCTGGCGGACTTCAAGGAGGCGTTTGCAGTGATGGAGCGGGGGGACAAATCGCTCAAGGTGGTGCTGGAACCATAACCCACAACACCGGCTCGATAGGGCTGCCCGTGGCGAGCAAGCGTCCTCGCCACGGGTGGTTTTTTACGTCTTAACTGACTGGCCACTCACCAGAACCGTTGCTGAGTCAACCGGCTCCACCAAGTCAAAAACACACGATCCACCGACCCACTGGCCGCAAGGCCGACGCGCTCTTGCAGGCTTTTGCGCTCGGCATAGTGCAGATGGAACACCTCGGCAGTCTTGGCCTTGGTGGCCAGGTACTCGTCGCTGGTTTGCAGCTCGTCGACCAGTTGCTTGTCGAGGGCGGCAACACCTAGCCACACCTCTCCAGTCGCCACCTCGTCAATCGCCAGCTGCGGGCGATACCGGGAAACGAAGTTCTTAAACAGTTGATGGGTAATGTCCAGGTCTTCCTGGAATTTCTCGCGGCCCTTCTCGGTGTTTTCGCCAAACACGGTGAGAGTCCGTTTGTACTCACCGGCCGTCAGCACTTCAAAGTCGATGTCGTGTTTTTTCAGCAAGCGGTTGACGTTGGGCAACTGCGCCACCACGCCGATGGAGCCGAGGATCGCGAACGGCGCGCTAATGATCTTCTCGCCGATGCACGCCATCATGTAGCCGCCGCTGGCGGCGACCTTGTCGATGCACACGGTCAAGGGCACGCCGGCCTGGCGAATGCGTGCCAATTGCGAGGACGCCAAGCCATAGCTGTGCACCATTCCGCCGCCGCTTTCCAGGCGCAGAACCACTTCGTCCTTGGGTGTGGCCAGGCTCAACAACGCCGTGATTTCATGGCGCAGGCTCTCGGTGGCCGAAGCCTTGATGTCACCGTCGAAATCCAGCACGAACACCCGCGGCTTGGCCTCGGGCTTCTTCTTGCTGTTCTTCTTTTCGGTTTTGCTTTCAGACTTGCGCAAGGCCTTGAGCTGGTCCTTGTCGAGCAACGTCGACTCCAGGCGTTCACGCAAGCCCTTGTAGAAATCATTGAGCTTGCTGACCTGCAATTGGCCGGCAGATTTGCGACGACCTTTACTGCGCAATGCCGCGAAGCTGATCAGTACCACCAGAATAGCGACCACCAGGGTGACGGTCTTCGCCAGAAAGCTGGCATATTCGGCCAAAAAATCCATGTGACTCCTTACAAGTGCATTTTCAAGAGCAGTGCGCCAGGCGCGGATTGCCCCAGCATACCGGCGGCACTGCATTCGGGCCAGTGATCAAAACACCCGCACGCAAGCCCTCCAACGAGCTTTTAAAACAAGCGTATGTTTTTTCATTGACAGCTCCCTGGCATCCTCATAACCTCGCCAGACTTTCAACGTACCGGGAATACGGACGTGGGCAGCATCTATTTGATTCGACATGGCCAAGCCTCCTTCGGTGCAGACGACTATGACGTGCTGTCTCCCGTTGGCGTGGAGCAGGCGCAAGTGCTCGGCCGCCACCTGGCGGACATGGGCCTGGTGTTCGACCGCTGCGTGGCCGGCGACCTGCGCCGCCAGCAGCACACCGCCACCGCTGCCTTCGAACAATACAGCGCCCTGGGCCTGTCGGTCCCCATGCTGGAAACCGACAGCGCCTTCAACGAATTCGACGCTGACGCGATCATCCGCGCCCTGCTTCCCGACCTGCTCACCCGCGAACCCGACGCCCTGGACATCCTGCGTAATGCCGCGCAAAACCGCAGCGAATTCCAGCGCATCTTCGCCTTGATCATCGAGCGTTGGCTGGCTGGCACCTACGACCCGCCAGGGCTGGAAAGCTGGCTGGGGTTCGTCGAGCGTGTCCAGGGTGGCTTGCAACGTATTCTTGAAGCGGCGGACAACACACAGAAAATCGCAGTGTTTACCTCCGGCGGCACCATTACCGCCCTGCTCCACCTGATTACCCGGATGCCTGCCGCCCAGGCCTTCGAATTGAACTGGCAAATTGTTAACACCTCGCTCAACCAGCTTAAATTCCGTGGTCGCGAGGTGGCACTGGCTTCCTTCAACAGTCATGCCCACCTGCAACTGTTGAAGGCGCCGCAACTCATCACCTTCCGATGAAGTGCGGCCAACCGTGACCCCAAGGTCACTGGACTCTACCCTAAAGGATCGAAACCATGACTGACGTAGCCAAAGCTGTAGAAGCAATGAAAGCCAAGTTCCACCCAGCCGCAGCCGAAGGCTTGGACCTGGTGTTTGGCTTCCGTATCGACGACACCAAGAATTTTTCCCTGATCGTCAAAGACAAGACCTGCGAACTGCAAGAAGGCGAAAACCCTGACGCCCAAGTGACCCTGGTCATGGACAGCGAAACCCTGGAAGGCATCGTCGACGGTTCGACCGACGGCATGCAGGCCTTCATGGGCGGCAAGCTGCGCACCGAAGGCGACATGATGCTGGCGATGAAACTGAGCGAACTGTTCCCAGCTTGATTCTTCACTGTGGAAGGGGGCTTGCTCCCTTCCACATTGGGTTCGCGGTGGTATTTAGTTTCTGGGCTGCAGCAACAAGGCCACTAATGCACTCCACCCTGTCTGGTGTGATGCGCCCAACCCGCGCCCGGTTTCGCCATGGAAATACTCATGGAACAGCACCAGGTCACGGCTCAGTGGGTCAGCTTCCAGTTGCGTATACCCGGCCATCGATGGTCGACAGCCATGTTCATCCCTTAGAAACAAGCCCGTCAGCCGCTGACTGAGACTGTCAGCCACTTCCTCCAGGGATGACAGATAACCACTTCCCGTCGGGTACTCCACCGAGAAGTTATCCGCGTAATACCGATGAAACTCACGCAGCGATTCAATCAGCATGTAGTTGACCGGCATCCACACGGGCCCCCGCCAATTCGAGTTGCCGCCATACAAGCGTGAATCGGACTCGCCAGGCTGGTAACGCGCACTCAGGCAATCGCCATTCATCTTCAGCGCCAGCGGCTGCTCAGCGAAAGTCTTGGACAAGGAGCGTACGCCAAACGCCGACAGAAACTCACTGTCCTCCAGCATGCGCCGCAGTAGATCCTTGGTGCGCTCGCCCCGCAACAACGCCAGCAACAGGCGATTGCCCTGCCCCGGCTCGTTCCAGCGCGAGACCAACTTAGCCAGATCCGGTCGGTGTTTCATAAAGCCCAGCAACCGCTCGCGCAACCCCTGTAGACCTTCATGCTCGTGCTGCTCCAACACCAGCACGGCGAACAGTGGCATCAGCCCAACCATCGAGCGCAGGCGCACCGGCTCGCTCTGGCCGTCGGGGCGGTGCAGCACGTCGTAGAAGAACTGGTCCTGCTCATCCCACAGGCCTTCGGCGCTGTCGTCGACGCGGTTGATCGCGCCAGCGATATACAGGAAGTGTTCGAAAAACTTCACCGCGATATCCACGTACACCCCATTGCGCTTGGCCAGCTCCAGGGCGATGCGCATCAAGTCCAGGGCATACGCGGCCACCCAGGCAGTGCCATCGGCCTGATCCAACTGATACCCCGGCGGCAATGCCGCCGAACGGTCGAACAAGGCGATGTTGTCCAGCCCGAGGAAACCGCCCTGGAACAGGTTGCGGCCCTCGGCGTCCTTGCGGTTGACCCACCAGGAAAAATTCAGCAGCAGTTTGTGGAAAATGCGCTCCAGAAAATCCATGTCGCCTACGCCCGTAAGCGCCTTGTCCTGCTGATACACCCGCCAACTGGCCCAGGCATGCACCGGCGGGTTGGCATCGTCGAAGCGCCATTCATACGCCGGTAGTTGGCCGTTGGGGTGCATGAAGCGGTCCTTCACCAGCAGCAACAACTGTTGCTTGGCGTACCCCGGATCAATCAGCGCCATGGCCACCGCCTGGAAGCCCTGGTCCCACGAGGCGTACCACGGGTATTCCCAGGTATCGGGCATCGAGAGGATGTCGAAGTTGGACAGGTGCCGCCAATGGGTATTGCGCAGATGCAGGCGTTCTGGCGGTGGCGCGGGTTGGGCCGGGTCGCCGTCAAGCCATTGGTTCACGTCGAAATAGTAGAGCTGCTTGGACCACAGCAAACCGGCCAGGGCCTGGCGCTGCACGTTGCGCGCATCGGCATCGGCGATGGCGTGTTGCAGGCTCGCGTAAAAGTCATCGGCTTCCTGGCGGCGTTGTTCGAACAACTTGCGAGCGTTGACCGCAGGCGCATCCACGGGAGCGAAACGCAGGTACACCGTTCTACTTTCCTGCCCCGCCAGTTCAAGGATGAAACGCGCCGCGACCTTGGTGCCAGTGTCCCGGCGAATCGCCGATTGCCTGCCGCTCACCACAAAATCGTTGATGCCATCCTTGAACGGCCCGCAGGCCACTTGCCCGTCCAGCTTGACGACATTGCTGTCGTTCTCGCAGAACAACCACTCCACGCCATCCTGGCCCCAGGCGCTCAGATGCCGATCTGGCAATTCAGGATGACGGGCGAGCACCCGCTCGCCGTCCAGCCACACCTGCGGCTTGGGCGCATCAAAGGTCCAGCTCCAGTCATTGCGTGCCCACAGCTGGGGCAACACGTGCAAACGGGTCGGCTGCTCCGAGCGGTTATGCACGCTGACACGCATGAAGATGTCGTCAGGCTGATGCTTGGCGTATTCGACGCTGACATCGCAATAGCGGTTGTCTTCAAACACCCCGGTGTCGAGGATTTCATACTCGGCATCACCCAGCCCGCGACGCGCGTTCTCGGTGATCAGGTCGGCATAGGGAAAGGCGGCATGGGGGTATTTGTAGAGCATGCGCATGTAGGCATGGCTCGGTACGCCATCGACGAAAAAGTACAGCTCCTTGACATCTTCGCCGTGGTTGCCCTCGGCATTGTTCAGGCCAAACAGACGCTCCTTGAGAATGGCATCGCGCTCGTTCCACAGTGCAAGGCCCAGGCACCAGCGTTGCGCCTTGTCGCTGAAACCGGCCAGGCCATCCTCGCCCCAACGGTAGGCACGGCTACGGGCGTGTTCGTGTGGGAAGTAGCGCCAGGCATCGCCGTCAGCGCTGTAGTCTTCGCGCACCGTGCCCCATTGGCGTTCGCTGAGGTAGGGCCCCCACTCGCGCCAGCGCTCGGCGTCTTCGGTGGCCAGGCGTTGGCCTTCAATCGTTTGGGTCACGGGCGTGGCCGTCATGGGTTCCTCCATCACCTACACAGTGAGGTGCAGTGTAGAACCCCTCGACGTTCGCTTGCACATGAAGACTTAGAAGGACATGCCATTCATTCATTTGCAGAATGAAGTCCAGAGGATTCTTCGTTTGCAAGCGCAGCTTGAGCCCAACAAAATCCAGTAAAAGGCCATCACCCTCTCCACCGTCATCAGGAATTTTTCTATGCCCAGTACCGCACATGTGAGTCCAGACGAGATCCGCAAGGGTTTTTCCAAGGCCATGTCCGATATGTACCGCGATGAAGTTCCGCTGTACGGCGCGCTGATGGAACTGGTGGCCGACACCAACAAGCGCGTGCTCGACAACGAGCCGGGTTTGGCGCAACAGCTGCAACGCACCGGCGAAATCCAGCGCCTGGACATGGAGCGTCACGGCGCCATCCGTCTCGGCACGGCAGCGGAACTGGCCACCATCAGCCGTCTGTTTGCGGTGATGGGCATGCAGCCGGTGGGCTACTACGACCTCACCCCAGCGGGCGTGCCGGTGCATTCCACCGCGTTTCGCGCCGTGCATGAACAGGCGTTGCAGACCAGCCCCTTTCGGGTGTTCACCTCGCTGCTGCGCCTGGAATTGATCGAGAACCTCGAACTGCGCGCCTTCGCCGAAACCGCCTTGGCCAAACGTTCGATCTTCACCCCCGGCGCCCTGGCGCTGATCGAACAAGCGCAAACAAACGGTGGCCTCAACGCCGAGGATGCCGCTGAATTTATCCGTCAGGCCCTGGAAACCTTCCGCTGGCACCACACCGCCACCGTCACTGGCGCGCAGTACCAGCAACTCAGTGACCAGCACCGCCTGATCGCCGACGTGGTGGCCTTCAAAGGCCCACACATCAACCACCTGACCCCACGCACCCTGGACATCGACCAAGTGCAAGCCTCCATGCCAGGCAAAGGCATCACCCCCAAGGCTGTGATCGAAGGCCCACCGCGCCGCCAGTGCCCGATCCTGCTGCGCCAAACCAGCTTCAAGGCCCTTGACGAAGCCATCGCCTTCACCGACGCCCGAGGCAGCCACAGCGCCCGCTTTGGCGAGATCGAACAACGTGGCGTCGCGCTCACGCCCAAAGGCCGCGCACTGTACGACCAACTGCTGAATGCCGCCCGCGACGAGCTGGGCGCGTTCCCCAACGAGGGTAATGCCGCGCGCTATACGCAATTAATGGAACAGCACTTCCAGGCCTTCCCCGACCACCACGGGCAGATGCGTGAGCAAGGCCTGGCGTACTTTCGCTACTTCACTACGCAAACAGGCCTGGCGGCACGTGGCCGCGCCGATCAGCCACGCACATTGGAAGCGCTGATCGCCGCTGGCCACGTGGACGTGGAGCCGTTGGTGTATGAGGATTTTCTACCGGTGAGTGCGGCGGGGATTTTCCAGTCGAACCTGGGCGATGCGGCGCAGAGTCACTACGCAGCCAATTCAAACCAGGCGGAGTTCGAGAAGGCCCTGGGACGCACGACCATTGACGAATTGAAGCTATATGGCGAGACGCAGCAGCGATCGATGGATGCGTGCACTGCGGCACTGCTGGCCTGAAAGACAGTGCCCACCCGGCTCACCAACGCAATCCTTGCGCTGCGATAAGTCCCCAGAGCCGGGTGGACGGGGCGCATCATAAGGATTGGTTCCCATGATGTCCCCCAGTCAAATCTGAATAAAACTCACCGCGCTTCAGGCGTCCAATCGCCCCGCGATTTCGTCTTTTAGCAACAGGCGTTTCTTCTTCAACACCTCCACCTCCATGTCGTCGGCCTTGCGTGATTCCGCCTGTAGCACCTCCCCGTCGGCAGCGTCGTATTGCGTGAGCAGCGAGTCCAAGCGTTTATCGCTCGCCCTGCGTTCGTGAACGACTTCCTTGCTCAACCCCAAATCCTGATACAGGTCGTGTTTCACTGGCATGGCGTACCTCCGCAAGTTGATCAATGGCCTACGCCTTTGAAGCTAGCCCATTGCAGCGGTTCTTGTCATGTTTACGGTCAATACAGCCCCGTTCGTCGCGGCAAAGGCAATGGGATCAAACCTTCGCGGCGCCGTGCCCTCCACACTAGATCGTCACTTGAGGGAGACCGGGTTCATGACTATTGCTGCCACCACTGTCGACACCCTATGCATCAACACCCTGCGCACCCTGGCGATGGATGCCGTGCAGAAGGCCAATTCCGGCCACCCAGGCACGCCCATGGGCCTGGCGCCAGTGGGGTACACGCTGTGGAGCCGGTTTTTGCGCTATCACCCCGAGCACCCCGACTGGCCCAACCGTGACCGGTTTGTGTTGTCGGTGGGGCATGCGTCGATGCTGTTGTACTCGCTGCTGCACTTGGCCGGGGTGGTGGAGATTGATGCCCACGGCCAGCGCACCGGGCAGCCGGCAATCAGCCTGGATGATATCAAGCAGTTCCGCCAGGCCGACTCCAAGACCCCAGGGCACCCGGAATACCGCATGACCACAGGTGTAGAAACCACCACCGGGCCCCTCGGCCAGGGCTGCGCCAACAGCGTGGGCATGGCGATGGCCGAGCGTTGGCTGGCTGAGCGTTTCAACCGCGACGACCAGGTGGTGTTCGACTATGACGTCTACACCCTGTGCGGCGACGGCGACATGATGGAAGGCATCAGCAGCGAAGCGGCGTCGATGGCCGGGCATTTGAAACTGGATAACCTGTGCTGGATCTACGACAACAACACCATCAGCATCGAAGGCCACACTGAGCTGGCGTTCAGCGAGGACTTGATCAAGCGGTTCCAGGCCTATGGCTGGCACACCTTGCACGTCACCGATGCCAATGACTTGCAGGCCCTGAGCGCGGCCCTGGAAACCTTCCAGGCGACTACCGGCGCGCCGACCCTGATCGTGGTCGACAGCGTGATCGGCTACGGCTCGCCCCACAAGCACAACACCGCCGCCGCCCATGGCGAGCCATTGGGTGACGAGGAAATCCGCCTGACCAAGGCCGCGTATGGCTGGCCGCAGGATTCTAGCTTCCTGGTGCCCGATGAAGCGCGCACGCCGTTACGCGATGCACTACACGCACGCGCCGAACCGTTGCTCCAACAATGGAACCAGACCGTGTCTCGCCTCGATCCACAACTGGCCGATGAACTGCGGCGGATGCGCGCCGGGGAGATGCCCGAGCACTGGCAGGCTGAGCTGCCGAGCTTTGCCGCCGATGCCAAGGGCGTCGCCAGCCGCGCGGCGGGTGGCGAGGTGCTGAATGCCTTCGCCCAGCAGATCCCCTGGCTGCTTGGCGGCTCGGCGGACTTGTCGCCGTCGACCAAGACCAACCTCACCTTCGACGGCGCGGGGCGCTTCAGTGCCGACGACTACAGTGGGCGCAACCTGCATTTCGGTATTCGCGAACACGCCATGGGCGCCATCGCCAATGGCATGGCGCTGTCATACCTGCGGCCGTACACCTCGACCTTCCTGGTGTTCAGCGACTATATGAAACCGCCGATCCGCCTGGCAGCGATCATGGAGTTGCCGGTGGTGTTCGTGTTTACCCACGACTCCATCGGCGTGGGCGAAGATGGGCCGACGCACCAGCCTATCGAGCACCTGACGCAATTGCGCGCCACGCCGGGGCTGCTGACCCTGCGGCCGGGCGATGCCAATGAAACCCTGGAACTGTGGAAAGTTGCCCTGGCGCAAACTTCCCGACCAAGCTGTGTGGTGCTGTCACGCCAGCCGCTGCCGACCTTGGACCGCACGCGTTATGCGACGGCATCCGGGGCGGCCAGGGGGGCTTATGTGTTGGCAGGGGCGGATGAGCCCAAGGTGATCCTGATCGGCACCGGCAGCGAAGTCAGCCTGACGGTGGCGGCCTATGAAAAGCTCAAGGGTGAAGGCATTGCCGTACAGGTCGTGTCGATGCCAAGTTGGGAATTGTTCGAAGAACAGGACCAGGCCTATCGCGACAGTGTGTTGCCGCCTGCGGTGAAAGCGCGGGTAGTGGTGGAACAGGCGGGCCCGTTAGGGTGGGACCGTTATGTGGGGCAGACTGGCGCCAAAGTGGTGATGAACAGCTTCGGGGCTTCCGCGCCGCTGGCCAAATTGCAGGAGAAGTTTGGGTTTACTGTGGAGAATGTTGTGAAACAGGCCAAGCAACAAATCCAACTGACTGGACACTGATCCCTGTGGGAGGGAGCAAGCCCCCTCCCACATTTGGACCTCTTGGGCTGTTAAATCAGCTCTCGGGCGAGGAATGGCGCGGTCCGGCTTTTCTTGCTCTTGGCAACTTTCTGCGGCGTACCACTGGCCACCACCTGCCCGCCCAAATCCCCTGCCCCAGGCCCGATATCGATCACCCAGTCACTCTGGGCTACCACGCGCATTTCATGCTCGACCACCACCACCACCGTGTGCCCCGCATCCACCAAGTGATTGAGCTGGCTGAGCAGGCGATCCACGTCCTTTGGGTGCAAGCCTGTGGTCGGTTCATCCAGCACATACAAGGTTGCGCCACGAGCGTTGCGTTGCAGCTCGGTGGCCAACTTGATGCGCTGCGCCTCACCACCGGACAGTTCAGTCGCCGGCTGGCCCAGCCGCAAGTAACCCAGTCCGATATCCCGCAGCACCTGCAACGAGCGCAACACTGCTGGCTGCTCGGCAAAGACCTCGACGGCCTGTTCGACGGTCAACCCCAGTACCTGCGCGATGCTCAAGCCCTGCCATTGGATGGCCAGCGTTTCGGGGTTGTAACGTGCGCCATGACAGGTCGGACATGGTGCATACACGCTCGGCATAAACAGCAACTCGACGCTGACAAAGCCCTCGCCCTCGCAGTTCGTGCAACGGCCTTTGGCGACGTTGAAGGAGAACTGGCCCGCATCGTACTGGCGCTTCTGCGCCGCGGGCGTGGCGGCGAACAGTTTGCGTACGTTGTCAAATAGCCCGGTATAGGTTGCCAGGTTGGAGCGCGGGGTGCGGCCGATGGGTTTCTGGTCCACCTGCACCAGCCGGCGGATGTGCTCCAGCCCCGCGCTGATGCGCCCACCGCTGGTGTACGGCGCGTCATCTTCCAGGTTTGGTTCTTCGTCGTTTTCCACCACGCGCCCGAGGCCGCTGCCCACCAATTCCAACAGTGCCTGGCTGACCAGGCTGGACTTGCCCGAGCCGGAAATACCGGTCACGGCGGTGAAGCACCCCAAGGGGAAATCCACGTTCAGATCGTTGAGGTTATTGCGTGTTACGCCTTCCAGCTTCAACCAGCCGCTGGGCTCGCGGCGCGGCGGGTTCGAGGGGCGCTGCTCGGCAAACAAATACTCGCGGGTCTGCGACGCCTGTACGTCAGCCAACCCTGCAGGCGGCCCGCTGTACAGCACTTGCCCACCATGCTCACCGGCGGCCGGGCCTACATCGATCAACCAATCGGCGCGGCGCATGGTTTGCAGGTCATGTTCCACCACAAATAACGAATTGCCCGCTGCCTTCAAGCGCTCCAGCGCGGTGAACAGCGCCTCGCCATCCGCCGGGTGCAAACCCGCCGACGGCTCATCCAGCACATAGATCACCCCAAACAGTTGCGAACCCAATTGGGTGGCCAGGCGCAAACGTTGCAACTCCCCGGAGGACAAGGTCGGCGTGCTGCGTTCCAGGGACAGATAACCCAACCCCAGCTCGGTCAAGGTACTGACTCGCTCCAACAAATCCTGGGCGATGCGCTGCGCCGCCAGGCGTTTTTCCACGGACAGTTTCATCCTGTCCTGACCCGCTGCCACCGGCCGCAGCAGCGCGGCCAATTGTGTCAACGACAGCTGGGACAACTCGCCGATGTCGACCCCGGCAAACTTCACCGACAACGCCGCCTGGGTCAGTCGTTTACCGTCGCACAACGGGCAGGCACTGCCCTGCATGAACTGCGCGACGCGCTTTTTCATCAGAGCACTTTGGGTGTGGCTGAAGGTGTGCAAGATATAGCGCCGCGCGCCGCTGAAGGTGCCCTGGTAACTCGGCTCCAGCTTGCGTTTCAACGCTTCGCGGGTTTGTTCAGGGGTGAAACCGGCATACACCGGGACGGTGGGGGTTTCTTCGGTAAAGAGGATCCAGTCGCGCTGCTTTTTGGGCAGATCGCGCCACGGGATGTCCACGTCATAGCCCAGGGTCACGAGGATGTCGCGCAGGTTCTGGCCTTGCCACGCCAACGGCCAAGACGCCACTGCGCGCTGGCGAATGGTCAGCGAGGGGTCGGGCACCATCAGCGCCTCGGTCACTTCATACACGCGCCCCAGGCCATGACACTGGGGGCACGCGCCCTGGGGCAGGTTCGGTGAAAAGTCCTCGGCATACAACATTGCCTGCCCCGCCGGGTAGCTACCGGCGCGTGAGTAAAGCATGCGAATCAGGCTCGACAAGGTGGTGACGCTGCCCACCGACGACCGCGCACTCGGCGTGCCGCGCTGCTGTTGCAGGGCCACGGCGGGCGGCAGGCCTTCGATGCTGTCCACATCCGGCACACCCACCTGATCGATCAAGCGGCGCGCATACGGTGCCACCGACTCGAAATAACGCCGCTGGGCCTCGGCATACACCGTGGAAAACGCCAGTGACGACTTGCCCGAACCCGACACACCGGTAAACACCACCAGGGCATCCCGAGGGATATCCACGTCGACGTTTTGCAAGTTGTGCTCGCGGGCGCCGCGCACCCGGACAAAACCTGGGCGCTGGGCAGTGATCGCAGGGATGTTGCGCTGTGAAGTCATGGTCAACCTTATCGTGCGGTGAGCACACTGCGCACCCGTAGCGTCAGGGCTTCGGGGCTGTAGGGCTTGCTCAGCAGATGAATGTCGGGGCTCAGCAGGTGGTTGCTGGAGAGGATGTCGCGGGTGTGGCCGGAGGTGAACAGCACCGGCACCGGAGGGGTTTGTGCGCGAGCCCAGGCCGCCAGGTCAGTGCTTTTAAACCGGCCGGGCATGACCACGTCGGTAAAAATCAGCTCGGGTTGCAGGCCGGCGTTGAGTTTCAACATGGCCTGGTCGCCATCTTCGGCGGTGATTACCGTATAGCCTGACTGTTCGAGCACATCCACCACGGTCAGGCGCACGCCTTCATTGTCTTCGACCACCAGGATGGTTTCCTGGCCGCCCAAGGAGGCGACGGGCTCGGGGGACGCCTCAAGGCATTCCTCGCCCAGGCTGCGCGGGAAGTACAACTGCACCACAGTGCCCTGGCCCTCTTTGCTGCTGACGTCGACATGCCCGCCGCTTTGACGCACAAAACCGAACACCATGCTCAAGCCCAGGCCGGTGCCGTGGCCGTCGCGCTTGGTGGTAAAGAACGGTTCGAACACCTTGGCCTGGATCGCCGGCGGCATGCCCACGCCGGTATCGGTCACCGCCAGGCGCACATATTCGCCGGGGCTGATGCTTTTGCCGATGCAATCGCCGGGGTTGAGGATGATGTTTTCACCGCTGATGCAGATCACCCCTTCGCCTTTCATGGCATCGCGGGCATTGATCGCCAGGTTGAGCAGGGCATTTTCCAATTGGTTGCGGTCGACGTTGATGTGCCAGGAATCCTGGGGCAACTGCACGTCGATATGAATGGTTTCACCCAGCGCACGCTGCAGCAGCTCGCCAAGGCCGGCATAGATGCGTTGCGGGTTGTACACCGCCGGCGACAACGGCTGACGCCGGGCAAAGGCCAGCAGTTGCGCCGACAGCTTGGCCCCTCGCTCCACCGCCGCAATGGCCGCGCTGACACGGCGCTGCACCTGGGGGTTGTCCGGCTCATGACGAGCCAGCAAATGCAGGTTGCCGGCGATCACTTGCAGCAGGTTATTGAAGTCGTGGGCCACGCCACCGGTCAGGCCGCCGATGGCTTCCAGCTTCTGCGACTGGCGCAACTGGTCTTCGGCGGCTGAGCGCGCCTGTACTTCGGCAGCTACGCGCTGTTCGAGATTGTGCGTCAGTTCCTGGCGCACCTGCTCGGACTTCACCAGTTCGGTGGTCTCCACCACAATCGCCAGCACCCCGGCCGGTTGCTGGTTGTCGCCAGCGACGGGGCTGTAATAGAGGTCCAGCCACACGGTTTCCGGCCGGCCGTTGCGCAGCAACACCAGGTCTTTGTTGTTGAACGACAAGGTGCCGCCGGCCAGGCAGGTGTCCACCACATGCCGGTTGAAATCTGCCACTTCCGGCCAGCCCAGCTCCACAGGCGTGCCCAATAGGTAAGGATGGCGGCCACCGGCAAACACCGAGTAACTGTCGTTGTAGATCATGTAGCCGGCACGCCCCCACAGCATCACCATCGGCACCGGTGATGCCAGCAGCATCTGCACGGTACAGGCCAGGCTGGTGGACCACTGATCAATGGGACCGAGGTCAGTGGTCGACCAATCGAATGCGCGAATACGCTGGGCCATTTCACCGGCCCAACCGTCACAGCCATGGGGGTTGGATAGAAATTGCATCGTTCGGCTCAGTGCAAATAGAGAGGACAGTCGCCATTTTTTGAGCTTACACGGCGCGGATGGTTTCATCTGGTATAAATTTGGGTGGGCCTCAGTGAAAATCCCGGCTGCGCACCTGCATGCCATCCAGCAACGGCGAGAGGTCGGTGAGCCGCCCCGCGATCAGGTGCCGTACTTCGCCCACCGCCTCCCAGCGCCCGTCCACCTTGAGCAGGCGCGAGCCCACCAACGCCTGGCGCTGACGTTCGGCCAAGTCGCGCCAGACCACCACATTGAGGTTGCCGAATTCGTCTTCCAGGGTGACAAAGGTCACGCCGCTGGCCGTGCCCGGACGCTGGCGCCCCGTGACCAACCCCGCGACACTCACATTGCGCCCATGCTCCACCGCCATCAGCTCGCGGGAACTGCGACAGCGCCGCTTGCGCAACTCATCGCGCAACAACGCCAGCGGATGCGGGCCAAGGGTGGTGCCGATTGTGGCGTAATCGGCCTGCAGGTCCTCGCCGACCGTGGGTTTGGGCAACGCCACCACGGCTTCGTCGGGGCTGGGCAAGCCGGCAAACAGCCCCAGTTGTTTGTGCACCCCGGCCACGTCCCAGCGCGCCTGGTGCCGGTTACCGGCCAGGGTGCGCAAGGCGCCTGCATCGGCCAACAAGGCCTGGGCGCGGGCATCCAGCCCCGCACGTTCGTCCAGGTCGGCAATATCGCTGAATTGCCGGCGTTGGCGCGCAGCTTCAATGCGCCGTCCATCCTCTTCACGAAACCCGGCAATCATGCGCAGGCCCATGCGGATCGCCGGTTGCTGGCCATCGATAGGCTCCAGGCTGCAATCCCAGTCGCTGGCCCGCACATCCACCGGGCGTATCTGCAAACGATGGCGCCGCGCGTCCTGCAGGATCTGGTCCGGGCTGTAGAAACCCATAGGCCAGCTGTTGATCAACGCACAGGCGAACGCCGCCGGTTCGTGGCATTTAAGCCAGCAACTGGCGTAGGTCAGCAAGGCAAAGCTGGCCGCATGGGACTCCGGGAAGCCATAGCTGCCAAAGCCCTTGATCTGCTCGAAAATCTGCGCGGCAAAGGCCTCGGTGTAGCCATTCTTGAGCATGCCGGTGCGCAGGCGTTCCTGATGGGGCTCCAGGCCGCCGTGACGTTTCCAGGCGGCCATGGAACGGCGCAACTGGTCGGCCTCGCCAGGGCTGTAGTCGGCAGCGACCATAGCGATCTGCATCACTTGTTCCTGGAACAGCGGGATGCCCAAGGTGCGCTTCAGTACGGCTTTCAACTGTTGCGAGGGGTAGGTTTCCTCTTCCTCTTTGTTCCGACGCCGTAGATACGGATGCACCATGCCGCCCTGGATCGGCCCGGGGCGCACGATCGCCACCTCAATCACCAGGTCATAAAAAGTCTGTGGCTTGAGCCGGGGCAACATCGACATCTGCGCCCGCGACTCGATCTGGAACACGCCGATGGTGTCGGCCTTGCTGATCATCGCGTAGGTGGCCGGGTCTTCCTTCGGGATCGTCGCCAGGGCCAGGTCAAGGTTGCGATGGCGACGCAGCAGGTCAAAGCAGCGACGAATCGCGCTGAGCATGCCCAAGGCGAGGATATCGACCTTGAGCAGGCCCACGGCATCCAGATCATCCTTGTCCCACTGGATGATGGTGCGCTCGGCCATCGCCGCGTTTTCCACCGGCACCAGGGTGTCCAGCGGGTATTCTGAAATCACGAAACCGCCGGGGTGCTGGGACAGGTGCCGGGGAAAGCCGATCAGTTGCTGGGTGAGCGTGAGCACACGGCGCAGGAGTGGGCTGTCCGGGTCGAAGCCGCCTTCGCGCAGACGTTCCAGCGGCGGCGCATCATCACTCCAGCGCCCACAGCAGTCGGCCAGGGCGTTGATCTGGTCCGGCGGCAACCCGAGGGCCTTGGCCACGTCACGGACTGCGCCAGCCGCGTGGTAACTGCTGACCACCGCCGTCAGCGCCGCACGGGTGCGACCGTAGCGCTGGAACACGTATTGCAGCACTTCTTCGCGGCGTTCGTGCTCGAAGTCCACGTCGATATCCGGCGGCTCGTTGCGCTCCTCTGACAGGAAGCGCTCGAACAGCATATTCGTCAGGCTCGGGTTGATCTCGGTGATGCCCAAGGCAAAACACACCGCCGAGTTGGCCGCCGAACCACGGCCCTGGCACAGGATCGAACGGCTGCGGGCGAAACGCACGATGTCATGCACGGTGAGGAAGTAGCTTTCGTAACCCAGTTTGCTGATCAATGCCAGCTCGTGATTGATCTGCCGCAAGGTCTGGGCGTCGATACCTTCGGGCCAACGCTGGGCAATGCCTTCTTCGGTGACGGCGCGCAGCCAGGAACCGGCGTCATGCCCCTCAGGCACCAGCTCGCGTGGGTAGTGATAACGCAATTGGCCGAGATCGAAGGTGCAGCGGCGCGCAATGCTCAGGGTTTCGTCAAGCAAGGCTTGGGGGTACAGCGCACTCAAGGCATCAAGGCTGCGCAGGTGCCGCTCGCCGTTGGGATGCAGGCGCGTACCGGCTTCGGCCACCGGTACGTGATGGCGGATGGCAGTCATGGTGTCTTGCAGGGCGCGGCGGCCGCGCGCGTGCATATGCACATCGCCGCAGGCCACTGCCGGGATATTCAGGCTGGCCGCCAACTGCAGACGCTGCTGCAGATGACGCCCATCGTCCTGGCCGCAATGCAGTTGCACCGCCAGCCACAGGCGTTCGGCGAAGGTGCGATGCAGCCATTGGATCGAGGCCTGGGTGTCACTGTCGTCGGCGACCCATAGCGCCAGCAGACCACTGAGAGGCTGATCGAAGTCTTCGTGCAGCAGGCGGTAATGGCCTTTTTCGGCACGCCGTCGGGCCAGGGTAATCAGCCGACACAGGTGCTGGTAACCGCTGAGGTCTTGCACCAGCAGCACCAGTTTCGGGCCGTTTTCGATGCGCACTTCGCTGCCGATAATCAGCGCCAGTTCCACCGCCTTCGCCGCCTGCCAGGCACGCACGATCCCGGACAAGGTGCATTCATCGGTGATCGCCAGCGCGCTGTAGCCCTGGCGCTTGGCCCGTTCGAACAACTCCAGCGCACTGGACGCGCCGCGCTGGAAACTGAAATTGGACAGGCAATGCAGCTCGGCGTAGTTCATGCAAACCAGCCTTGCAGCCACAAGCCATCGCCCTGCCCCACGCTACGGTATGCCCAGCCTTGCTGGCCGGCGCGAGTCTGGATCAAGTAATAATCGCGGCGGACATCGGCGCCGTCCCACCAGCCAGACTCAATGCGTTCCGGGCCCATGAGGATCTGCACGCCCTGCTCGGCCAGCAAGGTGGGTTCGCTGAGCAGCCAGCCGGGGCGTTGCACCTTGTTCAAACTCGGGCACACGCGACTGTCGGCCGTGGCTTGCCAGGCGCACTCGGGGCGGTGATCGGCATGAAAGCGCAGGCCCTGCACCGCCTCATCCCCCAGGCGTGCGCGCAGGCGTTCGCGCAGTTGCTCCCAGGGCAGGGTTTGTTGCGGGCGGTCGTCGAACAGGTCCTGGCGCTGCGGCACAAACACCGGCAGGTCCTGGGCCACCAGGCGAAAGCCGCGCACCGGCGCGGTGACTTGCACCTGCTCCAGGCGCCCACGGGCGAGTTCGAACAGCATCGCCGGCTCGCGCTCGGAGCTGAGCAGGCCAACCTTGATCACACTGTCGGGCAACTGCGCATGTTCCAGGTGCAGGTCAAAACGCTGCACGCCACTGTCACGGCCACACAGGAAGGCAGCTAAATCACCGGTCAAACGCCGTAGCGGAAACAGCAGCGCCTGGTGCGATTGCACGTCGAAATTCAGTTCGATACGCACATCGAACTGGTCTGGCGGCTGGTAAAACCCCAGGGCCAGTGGGCGCTGCCCGACCAACGTATCCAGGTGCTTGAGCAGGCTGGCATCAAAGCGCCGCGCCAAGGTGTGCCGGGGCAATGCCTGCACCTGGGCCAAGGTGCGCAGGCCCATGCGGGATAACGCGATAGCCGCCTGAGGCTCAAGGCCGGCGCGGTCGATGGGCAGCGCGGCCAAGGCCTGCATCAAGGTGTGATCCTCTACGGCCAGGCCATCGTAGAGATTGGCCAGCACCCGCGCCGCCGCCGGGTTGGGCGCGGCGACGATCCGGTGGCGAAAGCCCAGCTCGGCCAATTCCTTGCGCAAGCGCGCTTCAAACTGCGGCCAAGGCCCGAACAGCCCGAGGCTCGACTCGATTTCAAACAGCAAGGTGCGCGGGTAATACAGGCTCACCTGGGAACTGAACTTATAGGCCCAGGCCGCCAGAAACTGCTGCCCGCGCTCGATCTCGGCGGGGTCGTATTCGGCGCTGGCAAAGGTCTTGGCCAGGGCATGGGCCGCCGTCAGCGAAAGGCCTGGGCGCAGACCCAAGGCGCGCGCGGCGTCGTTGACGGTTTGCAGCACGCGCCGCTGCGGCGTGCCGGCCAGCAACACGAGGGGTTGGTCGGGCTCGGGGTGCACACGCTGCACCCCGTCCAGCGCCAATTGCGGGAAGACAATACACACCCAGCGCATGCCAACCTCAGGACCCGGCCAGCGCAATCGGCGCGGGGTGAGCCAAGCCGCCGCGACACTTGAGCACCCGCACTTGCGCGGGCTTGGCCTCGACCGCCAGGCGCAGGGCTGCGGGCGATGAGTTGACCGCCTCGCTCAAGGCACGCCAGGCAAACGCCAGGGTCTGGCCGGTTTCCGCCGCCACTTGCAAGCGCCGCAGCGCCCGGTCATCGGCCTGGCGCGGCCAGCACAATACGGCACCGCAACTGCCAGAACGCAGGCACTGCTCCACCGCCCACAACGCATCGCGTGCCTCGGCGTGAATCACCGACAACTGGCGCACATCCACCCCGGCGTTCTGCCACGCATGGGGGTACGGCGTATAAGGCGGCGCGACCAGCACAATGCGCTCCCCCAATGCCGACAAGCGCGCCAAGGTCGGCAGCACCAGTTGCAGCTCACCGATCCCTTCCCTGGCCATCAGGATTTCACTCAAGGCCGACTCCGGCCAGCCACCGCTGGGCAGCACCGCATCCAGCGCTGCCAGCCCGGTGGGATGCACACTGGCCGGCGGCGCGACGGGCCGGCCTTTCCACACGCGCCCGCCATTGAACAGCGCGTCCAGGGCAACGACGGCGCCCATCAGCCTTGCCTCACCAAGCCGCAAAACACCCCTTCGATGGCCAGGTCCTGGTCGGGGCCCACCACAATGGGTTGATACGCAGGGTTACGCGGCAGCAGGCGCACGCTGTCGCCATTGTGCTCAAAGCGTTTGATGGTGACTTCACCGTCCAGGCGCGCCACCACGATCTGCCCGTTCAAGGCCTCGGCACTGCGGCGCACGCCCACCAGGTCGCCGTCGAGGATGCCGTCTTCGATCATCGAATCGCCCTGTACCCGCAGCAGGTAGTCCGGGGTTTTCGCGAAGGTGGCCGGGTCCAGTTGCAGGCGGCTGTGGATTTCGGCGTCGGCACCGATGGGCAGGCCTGCGGCGACACGGCCGAGTACCGGCACATCCAGCCATTGCGGGCGTGCGGCTTGGTTGAGCAGGCGAATGCCACGGGCCTGGTTGGAGTTAACCTCGATGTAGCCGGCCTCGGTCAGCGCCACCACGTGTTTACGCGCGACGCTGCGCGAGGCAAAGCCAAATGCCTCGGCGATCTCGGCGAGGCTGGGGGACTGACCATGCTGCGCGATACGCTCGCGGATGAAGGTCAGGATGGCAGTGCGGCGGGGAGTGAGAGTCGTCATGGAGTACATTTGTACTCCTGTGGGAAATTTCTGACAATAGCCACCAGTCGGCGACCTCGCCTACAGGCTGGGCAGACCGCATCATCCAGGCAATGGAATCACCCGCAACGGCCTCACCGACTTATACGAAAAGCTCGAATAAATCTCTTTGACGCAAGGCAGCGCCTGCAACACCTCTCGTGCAAACTCCCCAAACGATTCAAGGTCTTTGGCCACCACTTCGAGCAAAAAGTCATAGCGCCCAGACACGTTATGGCACGCCACGATTTGCGGAATCGCCAACAAACGCTGCTCAAATGCCCGGGCGATTTCCTGGGTATGGCTCTGCATCATGATGCTGACAAACGCCGTCACCCCATACCCCAGTGCCTTGGGCGAGAGGATCGCCTGGTAGCCGCTGATCACCCCGCTCTCCTCCAGGTTGCGCACCCGTCGCCAGCAGGGCGAAGTGGTCAGGGCTACGCGGTCGGCCAATTCGGCCACGGTTAAACGGGCATTGCCTTGCAGGGCGTTCAATAACGCTTTGTCGGTACGGTCGAGAGTGACGGGCATGGTTTGCCTCTGTTCATTGTTTTTAGAGTTTTTTCATCCCAACACACGGGATTTATCGGCAAAATTTGGACGTTTCAATCGCGGTTATGAGCATAGCATTGTAGGAAATAAGGAGCGCCCCGACATGAACAATAAACACAATGCATTCGGCTTTTCCACCCGCGCCATCCACCACGGCTATGACCCCAAGGACCACCACGGCGCGCTTGTACCGCCGATCTATCTGTCGGCCACGTTTGCCTTCCCGACCGCGGAATACGGCGCTGCCTGTTTTGCCGGTGACGCCAACGGCTACTTCTATACACGCATTTCCAACCCGACCCTGGCGCTGCTGGAGTCACGCATGGCCACCTTGGAGAACGGCGAGGCGGCGGTGGCATTCAGTTCCGGCATGGGCGCGATTGCCGCGACGTTCTGGACCCTGCTGCGCCCAGGCGACGAAGTGATCGTCAGCCAGACGCTCTACGGCTGCACCTTCGCCCTGCTGCATCATGGCATCGGCGAGTTCGGCATCAAGGTGCGCCACGTCGACCTCACCGACCTTGCCGCCCTGCAAGCAGCGCTCAGCCCCGCCACCCGCATGATCTACTGCGAAACCCCGGCCAACCCCACCCTGCAACTGGTGGATATCGCCGCCGTGGCCGCCCTTGCCCATCAACAGCCGAATGTGACCGTGGTGGTCGACAACACGTACTGCACGCCCTACCTGCAACGCCCCCTGGAACTGGGTGCCGATGTGGTGGTGCACTCGGCCACCAAATACCTCAGCGGCCACGGCGATATCACCGCCGGCGTTGCCGTCAGCAACCAGGCCCTGGCCCAGCGCATTCGCCTGCAAGGCCTCAAGGACCTGACCGGCGCGGTGATGTCGCCCCAGGATGCCGCGCTGTTGATGCGCGGCCTCAAGACCCTGGCCCTGCGCATGGACCGCCATTGCAGCAACGCCCAGGCCGTGGCTGAAGCCTTGCAGGCACATCCGGCCGTGGCCTGGGTGACATATCCGGGGCTGCGTTCTTTCCCACAATATGAACTGGCCGCACGGCAGATGAGCCAGGCCGGTGGCATGATTGCCTTCGAACTCAAGGGCGGGCTCGACAACGGTCGGCGCTTCATGAACGCCCTCAAACTGTTTACCCGCGCCGTCAGCCTGGGGGATGCCGAGTCACTGGCCCAGCACCCTGCGAGCATGACCCACTCCACCTACACCCCGGAAGAAAGGGCCCACCACGGCATCAGCGAAGGTTTGGTGCGTTTATCGGTCGGGCTTGAGGACGTTGCCGACCTGCTGGCGGACGTGCACCAAGCCCTGGCCAAATGCACCCGCGCCTTGCCGCGCCAGGCGGTGATGGCCGCCCATCCGCTGAGATAAAGCTTAGGCTCGGCGTTATCCTTTCCCACAAACGGTAGTCGGACGGGTCCGACTACTGTTATGCGTTTTTAATCTGGATTTTTCCGCATTGGATCCCCCTGGCGTGCCCAGGCTGTACTAGCATACGTCCCTGCACTCGACACTCATGGACGAACTGATGAACTCACACCTGTTCCCACATATAGGCAAGGTCATCGCCAGCACCGGCAGTCGCCATTTCCCACGCATGCTGCATGACCTGATCCTCACCCAACTGGCAGTGGACGCCACCCATATCACCCAATTGCACGTCAACCCCGAAGGCCACACCCGCCGCAAGATCAGCCCGGTCTACACCGATTCGGTGGCGGCCCTGGGCGAAGCGCAACCCGCCGCACAACTGCACCTGACGCGCCGCAAGGATGATGTGCGCTACGTGCTGTCGGTGTACCGCTCGCACCAGTCCGACAGCTTTTCGCCCCAGGAACGCAGCATGTTGCAGGACTTTTCCACGCTGTTGCTGCCGATGGTGGAAAAACACATCGCCGCGATCCAGCCCTGCCGCCAGGACACTGATCTGGAGATGCCGGAAAACCAAGGCTTAGAAACCCTGCGCCGGCGGATTGAAGAACGCCTGGTGCAATCGGGGTTGACCTTGTCCAACCGCGAGTTGGAAGTGTGCGTGGGCCTGCTGGCCGGGCGTACCGCGCCGGAGTTGGCCGAGCAGTTGGCGTTGAAGGTCAACACGATTGAAAGCTACCTCAAGCGCGCATCGATCAAACTGGGGATCAGCGGACGGCATTCGTTGTTGCGGTGGATGTATTCCACGGACGACATCGCCAGCTAAACCGGTGGGAGGGGGCAAGCCCCCTCCCACACGTGATCGTCACCGGCCAACAGAAATCAGTCCCTGGCCAGTGCCTCGATCGGGTCCAGCCGCGCCGCATTTCGTGCCGGCACAAAGCCAAACACAATGCCGATCATGGTCGAACAGGCAAACGCCGTGATGATCGAGCCCAGCGAAAACACCATCTCCCACTCCTTCACAAACAACGAAAACAGATAGCCGATGGCAAACGACAGCGAGATGCCAATCATCCCGCCGATCAGGCACACCATCACCGCCTCAACCAGGAACTGCTGACGGATATCCGACTGCCGCGCGCCCACCGCCATGCGAATACCGATCTCGCGGGTACGCTCGGTGACCGACACCAGCATGATATTCATCACACCAATCCCTCCCACCAGCAATGAAATCACCGCGATCAACGACAACAACAACGCCAGGGAGCGGCTGGTCTTTTGCACCGTCTGCATGATGCTGTCGAGGTTATTGGTGAAGAAATCCTTGGTGCCGTGGCGTTGCAGCATGAGCTTGTTGACGTTGTCTTCCACCACTTTGCTCGGCTGGCCGTCCTTGATGCGCACGGTGATGCTGTCCAGATGACGCTGGCCCAGCAGGCGCCCCGCCGCCGTTTCGTAAGGCACCCACACGTTGAGTGCCTTGCTCGCGGCGAACATGTTTTTATTGTCGGCCGTCACGCCGATCACCGTGCACGGCAGGTTGCCCACCAGGATCACCTGGCCCAACGGGTCGACGTTAGGCCCGAACAAGCGGTGCCGGGCATTGTGGTCGATCACCACCACCTGGGCCTGGCGCCGTGCATCGCTTTCGCTGAAGGCAATACCGGCCTCGAGCTTCAAACCCTTGACCTTGAAGTAGCGGTCGCTGACGCCATTGACCTGGGCATCCACGTCGATATTGCCAAAGCGCAACAGCAGGTTGCGGCCCACCACCGGTGTGGCGCTGTCCACGTAGTACAGTTGGTTCAACGCCTCCACATCCGACGGCATCAGGGTTTCGATGGCCGAGGCGCGGCTGTCGCCGAAACTGGTGCCGGAAAAGATGTCGATGGTGTTGCTGCCAATCGCCTGGATGTCCTTGAGCACATAACGCTTGGCGCCCTCGCCGATGGCCGAAATCGACACCACCGAGGTGATGCCGATGACAATGCCAAGCATGGTCAGCAAGGTGCGCATGCGATGGGACACCAGCGCAACCCAGGCCATATTGAACGCTTCCTTGAACAACCCCAGGCTCGCCACCAGGCGCCGTGCACCGGCGCGCCTGGGCTCGATGGGCACTTCGCTGGTCGCGTCCAGGCCAACACAGTCGTTGGCCTTGTCACTGATGATCTCGCCGTCGCAGACCTCGACGATGCGCTGGGCGTTGGCCGCCACCTTGGGGTCGTGGGTGACAATGATCACCGTGTGCCCCGCCGCATGCAGCTCGGCGAGGATGCGCATGACCTCCTTGCCGCTGTGGGTGTCGAGGGCGCCGGTGGGTTCGTCCGCCAGGATCACTTCACCGCCGTTCATCAAGGCGCGGGCGATGCTCACCCGCTGCTGCTGGCCGCCGGAGAGCTGGCTGGGCCGATGCGTGGTGTGGCTGGCCAGGCCCAGGCGCTCAAGCAACTCCCGCGCGCGACTGTGCCGCGCAGTTTGCGGCGTGCCGGCATAGATCGCCGGCATCTCCACGTTGTGCAAGGCGCTGAGGTGCGCCAGCAAGTGGTAGCGCTGGAAGATGAACCCGAAGTAGTCGCGGCGCAGCTCCGCCAGTTGTTCATCACCCAATGAACGGGTTTCGATGCCATTGATCGTGTAACTGCCGGCGGTGGCGTAATCCAGGCCGCCGAGGATATTCATCAGGGTGGATTTGCCCGAACCGGAAGCGCCGATAATCGCGAGCATTTCCCCGGCATGAATCGTCAAATCGATGCCCTTGAGCGCAATGAACTCGCGCTCGCCGGCCATGAAACTGCGGGTGATGCCCTTGAGCTCCAACAGTGGCTGGGTCATCGGTCAATTCCCCGCCACAGCGGGCGACGCATCGCCGATCACCACCTTATCGCCCTCGGCCAGCCCCTCGAGGATCTGCACCTTGACGTTGTTGTTGATACCGGTCTTCACCTCACGCGGCACCGCCTTGCCCTTGGCATCCAGCACCCGCAGCGCGTAACGGCCATCCTTGTTGCGCGCCCCGAGCGCTGCCACCGGCACCATCAACGCGGCCTCGGCAGTGTCCAGCACGATGCGCACCTGGGCGGTCATGGCGATGCGCAGGCGATGGTCGGGGTTGGGCACATCGAACAGCGCGTTGTAGAACACCGCCGTATTCTGCTTGGGCGTGCCGGCGGTCTGGGTTTCGAGGAAGTTCTGCGGCGCCGGCTCGGTGCCGCGCAGCTTGGCGTAATAGCGTTTGTCGGCCTCGCCGAGGATGGTGAAATACACCTGCTGGCCGGGGCTGATATGAATCACATCCGCCTCCGACACTTGGGCCTTGACTGTCATCGTGTCCAGGTCCGCCAGCTTGAGCAGTACCGGCGCCAGTTGGCTGGCGATCACGGTCTGGCCTTCCTGGGTGACGATGCCGACCACATCGCCGTCGATGGGTGCATTGATGCGGGTGTAATCCAGGTTGATCTTGGCAGTGTCGATCTGGATATGCGCGCTTTTGATCTGCGCATCCAGGGCCAACAGATTGGCTTGCTGTACCTGGAAGGTCGACTCGGCGTCTTCGAAATCCTGGCGCGATACCGATTCGTCATCCTGCAAGCCCTTGTAGCGCTCATACACCGACTTGGCCTGCTTGAGCTGCGCCGCCGTGGCGCGACGCTGGGCCTGGAGGTTTTCTTCGTCCACCTGGGCCTTGCGCAGGGTGTTTTGCAGGATCAACGGGTCGATCTCGGCCAGCCACTGGCCCTTCTTGACCTTGTCGCCGACCTTGACCTTGAGCGACTTCAACTGCCCTGAGACCTGGGCGCCGACGTCGACCTGCTTGATGCCTTCGAGCAGGCCGGTGGCTAACACGGCGTTTTCGATATCACCGCGTTCGGCGCTGGCGGTGAGGTACAGCGGCGCGTCGGCCGGGGCCTGCACCGTGTAGATGATCAGGCTGATGGCCACGGCCAGTACGCTGAATAGGCCGATTTTGCGGAGTTTAGAGTTTTGCATAGGTGACCATATGATGTATGGAGATCAAAATGTGGGAGGGGCGGTGCGACGTTTCGACTTGCCCCCGATGAGCATGGCTATCTACACAACAAGCCTTCCCATCACGACACCACCTCCACCGCAACGCCTTCCAACCACCACGCAGCCAACCCCTGAACATTCGGCGCCTTGAGCAACGTGAAATGATTCCCCCAGCCATACCAAACCTGCAACCCACTGCCCTGGCGCTTCCAGCCCTCCACCATGCCCCCTTGCTCGCGCTGATTGCCTGCCGCATCCAGCGCCGGATCCTCGGCCAACACCAACCGCACCACCCCGCGATAGCGTTGTGCCGGGCGATACACCGTACGCAGTGCGACCGCGTAAGTGCGCGCCGGCCCCGCCATCGCGTCCGCACTGGCACGGAACGGCAATAACCCGGCCCCAACCATCCCGGTATGCAAGCCTTGGCGTTGCGCCACTTCATCGCTTGCGGCGAAAGCGTCGCGGTCGATGCCCAGGGACTTACCCGCCGCCAACTGCATTGCCTCGATCAACCTCAACAACGCCGCCGTCGTCGTATACGGCTGCCCCGCGCCGCCCGGCGCTTGACTGTCGATCACCGTCAACGACGCCACTTCCCGCCCAGCCGCCTGCAACCGCAGCGCCATCTCCAGCGCGACCCAACCGCCAAACGAATGCCCGACCAAATGCACCGGCCCGGTTGGAAACTCCTGCTCCAGCGCGGCCAGATAACACCGCGCCGCCGCTTCAACCTGGCTGTGGGGCACCGCTTCGCCATCCAGCCCTCGCGGTTGCAGGCCGAACAGCGGCCAGTCGCGCCCCAGCGCTGCGCTCAAGCCCACAAACCCGGTGACGCTGTCGCCCGCCCCCGGTACGCAGAACACCGGCGCATACCCGCTCTGGCCGCTCTGGATGCGCAACAACGGCTGGTGCGTCGCCTGCGACACCGCTGAACACACCGCCAATGCCTCTGTCATCGCCGCACCCAATGCACGGATATGCGGCGCCTGCATCATGCTCTGGTGATCCCCCGGCACCTCCACCTGGCGCAGTTGCCCAGGCGCCAGGGCCTCATCCCAACCCAGCGACACACTGCGCCGCGACAACTCGGTCGGCCGTTCCCGGGCGCTGAACAGATGCACCGCAGTCGGCAACGGGAACAGGCTGTAATGTGCCAGCGCATGCCCATGCCCGACTTCCCGCTCGATGAAACTCAAGAGGTCCGCATCCGTAGCCGCCGCCATTTGCGCGTATAGCAGACCTTGATCGCGACAGCGTTGCAGCAGACCTGCAACGTCCAGCTGTCCAATCTGCGCCTCCAACTGTTCAATCCTCGCCAGCTCATCCACGCCTCCCTGTGCGTTCCAATAGGCGCGGCACTGCAACAGCAAATGCCGCTTGAGCGCATCCGGCCCGCTCCAACGCGCCCTGCCCTGGTCGGTCAGGCGCGGCACGTAGCTGTCGATCAAGCCGAGGAACGCCACCGGCTCATCCTGCCCCAGCAACTGCATCGCCACTTCATAGGCCAGCACACCGCCAAATGACCACCCCGCGAGGCGATACGGGCCATGGGGCTGCAGGCCGCGAATCAGGCCGACCATCCGCGCAGCCAGCCCTTCCAGGGTGTCAAGGTGCGACTCACCGAGTGCCACACCCGGGAGGCCATAGATCGGGTAATCACCCGGCAGATGCTGGCCCAGCGCCGGGAAGTACACGTCCATGCCGCTGAACTCATGCACCAGAAACAGCGGCGCTTGCGAGCCGCTGCTGCGCACGGTGATCACTGCGCTGTCGCCCACCGGTTCATCCCCACGCTGGCGCAGCATCGCGGCCACGGCGGCCACGCTGGCGTGCTGGAACAGCTCGGCCAGGCTTACCGCCAGCCCCGCCCCGGCCATCAGGTTGACCAGGCGAATCGCCAACAGCGAATGCCCGCCCAGTTCAAAGAAACTGTCATGTCGGCCAACCTGTTCCAGCTTCAGCACCTCGGCCCACAGGTGCGCCAACGTCTGCTCCAGCGCGTCGGTCGGTGCTTCGAAAACACGACTGACCAGCGCGTCCAGGGCCGGCACCGGCAAGGCTTTGCGGTCGACCTTGCCGTTGGCCGTGAGCGGCAAGCGGTCCAGCGGCACATAGGCCGATGGCAGCATGTAGTCCGGCAATTGCCCGTGCAGATGGGCACGTACGCGGTCGATCCCGACGGGTTCGGCGGCCCAGGTGAAATACGCCACCAAGCGCTTGTCCCCCGGCGCATCTTCACGCGCCAACACCACCGCATCCTGAATCCCCACGCAGGTCATCAGGCGCGCTTCGATCTCTCCCAACTCGATACGGAAACCACGGATCTTCACTTGGTCGTCATTGCGCCCGATGCATTCGAGCAGGCCATCCACCGTCCAGCGGCCGAGGTCGCCGGTGCGGTACATCAGGGCACCTGGGTTGAACGGGTCTTGCACAAACTTTTCGGCGGTGAGGTCCGGGCGATTCAAATAACCCAGGGCCACGCCGTCACCACCGATGCAGATTTCGCCCGTCACGCCCTGGGGCACGGGTTGCAAGTACGCATCCAGCACATGCACCTGGGTGTTGGAGATAGGCCGCCCCACTGGCACGCTGTCGGCGTCGTCGGCCATCGCACGTACTTCATGGGTGGTGGCGTAGGTGGTGGTTTCCGTCGGACCGTAGCAATGCACCAGGCGCAACGTCGGCGCCTGGGCCAACAGGCTGCGAAACGCCGCAGGGTCGGCACGCTCGCCGCCGCACAGCAAGATACGCAAACTGGCCAGCGCGTCAGGAATCAGCTGCACGTACTGGTTGAACAGCGCCGTGGTAACGAACAGCACCGTCGCACCACGCAACGCCGCGCCGAATGCCGCAGGGTCGAGCAAGGTGGCGTGATCGACGACCTGCACCTGCCCACCGTTGAGCAACGGGCCCCATACGTCCATAGTGCTGGCGTCGAACGCCGGGTTGGAGGCGAACGCCACGCGGTCGCTGGCATTGAAGTCGGCGTAGCCGTTGTTGAGCACCAACCGCGTGATGCCGCGATGGGGCACCAGCACGCCCTTGGGTATACCGGTGGAGCCGGAGGTGTACATGATGTACGCCACGCTGTCCGAGGCTTGCGACAGATCCGGGTTATGGCTCGGCTGTGGATCGAGGGCCAGGGTGTCCAGGTCCAGGCGTTGCACCGCGTAGTCGATCACCGCATCGCTGCGGGTCAACAACCAGCGAGCAGCGCTGTCCTGCACCATGAACGCCTGACGCTCAGTGGGTGCGTTGATGTCCAGCGGCACATAGGCGGCCGCGCACTTCAACACTGCCAGTTGACCGATCAGCAGTTCGACAGAACGCGGCAGCAGGATCGCCACGTTATCGCCAGGATTCACGCCCAGGCCCAACAGGTAATGGGCCAGGCAATTGGCGCGGGCATTCAGCTCGCCGTAGCTCACGCGCTGCTCGCCATGCACCACGGCCAGTGCGTCGGGACGCGCCTGGGCCTGGGCTTCGAACAGGCGCTGCACCGTGTGTTCACGGGGGAAGTCACGGCTGCTGGCGTTGAACCCGATCTGCAACATGTGCTGTTCGGCGGCGGGCAGGATCGGCAAGCGGCTGATGGCGATGTCGCTGCCCTGTTCCAGCGCCTGCACCAGTTGCCCAAGGGCCACATTCAAGTAATCACACAGGCGTCGGGCGCCCTGCCCCGAGGCTTTCAAGGTGAAGCCATCGCCCAGGTCATCCACGCTCATCGACAGGCCGTAGTTGCTGTGCTCCTCGGCCTTGAGCAGTGCAATTCCCTGCCATGCCTCGGCGACGCCACCGGCCTGCGGCGCGCTGTGCCGATAGTTGAACAGCACGCTGAACAGCGGCGTGGCCACCGGCACACCGCTGCAACGCTGGGCCAATGCCAGCGGCGCGTGTTCATGGCTGAGCAGTTGGCTCAGGCGCGCATGGGTGGCGCGTGCGGCGTTACGGGCCGAGTGCTCGCCCAGGTCGACCCGCAACGGCAAGGTGTTGATAAACACGCCCATGGCCCGTTCGGCACCTTCACCGCCTTGCAAGCGGCCGAGCATCACGGTGCCGAACACCACCTGTTCACGGCCGGACACCTTGCCCAGCACTTGGGCCCATCCCAAGTGCATCAGGCTGGCGGCGCTGACACCCGACTGGCGCGCCTGGGTACGCAGGCGCTGGCTCAATCCGGGATCAATCGTCAGGCAGACCTGTTCATCAAGACCCAGGTTGGCCACTTCAGTGGGCTCGTCGATCTGGCCGAGCATGTCGCGGAAAAAACCTGCGTGATCGTCCCCGCCCAAGCACGTCTGCGCCACGTAGTTGCGATACGGCACAGGCATCCCCAGACGGTGTTGAGTGCCGAGCAGAAACGCCTGCATCTCGTGTTGCAGGATCTCCAGGGCGATGTGGTCCATGACCAGGTGATGGAACAGCAAGGTCGCCACCACACGCGGGGTTTCTTCACTGCACACCAGGCGCATCAACGGCGCCTGGGACAGGTCGAGGCGGTGTGGCAACGGCCCGCTTTCCACCCGCAGCGAAGCGTCGCGCCATACCACTTGCACCGGTTCTTCCAGGCCGTCCCAGTGGAACGACGAGCGCAGGATGTCGTGGCGCTGGATCACCGCCTGCAAGGCCAGGGCGAAGGCGTCCAGGCGCGTGATGGAATCAAAGGCAAACTGCGCCCGCAGCACATAGGCGTCCGCGCCCTGCTCGGCGCGATGGTGATAGAGCATGCCGGCCTGCAACGGCGCCAGCGGGTAGATGTCCTGCACATTTGCCGCACCACCGGGGATGCCGGCGACGATACGGTCGATGGCGGCTTGCCCCAGCGCGATCAGGGGCAGCATGTCCGGCGTGATCACGCTGCAACCGTCAACAATGCCATTGGCCGGCACCGCCACTTCGCGGCCACCGCCCAACGCCGCCGCCAAGGCCGACAGGGTCGGCTGACCGAACAGCACTTTCACATCCGCCGACAACCCCAGGCGGCGCATACGCCCCATCAGGCTCACCGCCAGCAACGAATGCCCGCCCAGTTCGAAGAAGTTGTCGTGACGCCCCACGCGCTCCACCTTGAGCAACTCGGCCCACAGGCTGGCCAGGGCGATTTCCGTATCGCCCTCGGGCGCCTCGTATTCGCGTACCGCCACCGAATCCAGGCCCGGCGCGGGCAGCGCCTTGCGGTCGAGCTTGCCGTTAGGGCCCAGGGGCAACGCGTCGAGGTGGACGAAGATGGCCGGCACCATGAACTCAGGCAGGTGCTGCAGCAAATGACTGCGCAGCACGTCAATGTCGCTGAAGGCTCCGGTGTAGTAAGCCACCAGACGGTGTTCGCGGGCGATCACGGCGGCCTCGCTGACCGCTGGGCACTCGGTCAGGCGCGCCTGGATCTCGCCCAATTCGATGCGCAGGCCACGGATTTTCACCTGGTCGTCGTTGCGCCCCAGGTACTCAATGTTTCCATCGGGCAAGTAGCGGCCGACGTCGCCGGTGCGGTACAGGCGGCCGCTGGTAAAGGGGTCTTGAAGAAAGCGTTCGGCGGTCAGTTGCGCACGGTTCAAGTAACCCCGCGCCACCTGCACACCGCCAATAAACAGCTCGCCGACCACGCCCAGCGGCACCGGCTGCAACTGCGCGTCCAGCAGGTACATGCGCGTATTGGCGATGGGTTTGCCGATCGGCGTGTTGTCCGGCGTCACCGCGCCGGTGCAGTTCCACGCGGTCACATCGACCGCCGCTTCGGTCGGGCCATACAGGTTATGCAGTTCACTGCCCGGCAACTGCTGCTTGAAGCGCCGCACCAGGCTGCCCGGCAGGGCTTCGCCGCTGCATATCACGCGCACCAGCCCCGCCGCCTGGCTCACGTCGCCATGGGCCAGGAACACGTCGAGCATCGACGGCACAAAGTGCAGCGTGGTGATGTGTTCGGCTTCAATCACCTCGCACAGGTACGCCGGGTCTTTATGCCCGCCGGGACGCGCCATCACCAGGCAGGCTCCGGTGAACAGCGGCCAGAAGAACTCCCAGACCGACACATCGAAGCTGAACGGGGTTTTCTGCAAGACCCGGTCCTGGGCCGTGAGCCCATATTCGTCCTGCATCCACAACAGGCGGTTGACCACACCGTCATGGTCGTTGATCACGCCCTTGGGCTGCCCGGTGGAGCCGGAGGTGTAGATCACGTAGGCACTCACCCCCTGCACCGCAGGGTTAGCCACAGGTTGCTGGTGCCAACTTGGTTGGTCCAGATCGACCACCGGCACCGCGCCCACCAGCGCACGGGTGGCGCCCTGGACCAGCACGACGGCAGGCGCGCTGTCCTCCAGCATGTAGGCGATGCGCTCCAGCGGGTACGCCGGGTCCAGCGGCACATAGGCCGCGCCGGCCTTGAGGATCGCGTACAGGCCGATGACCATGTCCAGGCCTCGCTCCACGCAGATCGCCACTCGCGCATCGGCCTGTACGCCCAGTTCCAGCAAGTGATGGGCCAGTTGGTTGGCCTGCGTGTTCAGGTCAGCGTAAGTCAGTTGCTGCTCGCCGGCCTTGAGCGCAATCGCGTGGGGCGTGCGTGCCACCTGGGCCTCGAACATCCCGTGCAAGGTCTGGTCGAGGTTGTAATCCACCTGGGTCGCATTGAAGTCGTACAACAGGTGCTGGCGCTCGCGCTCGTCCAGCAGCGGCGCATGCTCCAGCACCGCCTGGTCGTTATCGACCATGGCCTGCAACACGCGGGTGAAGTAGCCGACGTAACGCTGCACGGTGGCCTCGTCGAACAACGCCACCGCATACTCCAGCGCGCCGACAAGCGTGCCCTGCACTTCGCCCAGGTTCAGCGACAGGTCGAACTTGGCAAAGTGGCTGTTCTCCACAATCCCTTCCAGGGCCAGGTCGCCCAGGGCCAGGGTCGGCGCGCTGCTGTCCTGCCAGCTCAGCAGCGTCTGGAACAACGGGCTGTGGGCCAGGCTGCGCACTGGGCGGGTGAGTTCCACCACTTGTTCAAAGGGCAAGTCCTGATGGGCCTGCGCCGCCAAGGTCAGCGCCTTGACCCGCGCCAGCAACGCTTCGGTGCTCAGCGCGCCCGAGGTATCGATGCGCACCGCCAGGGTGTTGACGAACAGGCCGATCAGCCCTTCCACCTCACTGCGCGTACGGTTGGCCACCGGCGAGCCGATCACCACATCCGCCTGCCCCGACAGCCGCGCCAGCAACGAGGCCCAGGCGGTCAGTACGGTCATGTACAACGTGCTGCCGTGACGCTGGCTCAACGCTTTGAGCCCGGCGGTAAGGCGCTCGTCGAGGCGGATGTCCACGCTGCTGCCGGCGTAGTCCTGCTGCGCCGGGCGCGGGCGGTCGGTGGGCAAACTGAGCAACGCCGGCGCACCGGCCAGGGCCTGCTGCCAATAGCTGCTTTGGCGCTGTAGCACTTCGCCGCTGAGCCACAAGCGCTGCCACACGGCGAAGTCGCCGTACTGGATCGCCAGCGGCGGCAACGGGTCGGGCTGGCCGTGGCTGAACGCCTGGTACAGCGCCATCAGCTCGCGGGTCAGCACGCCCATCGACCAGCCGTCGGAGACGATGTGGTGCAGGGTCAGCAACAGCACATGGTGCTCGTCGGCCATCACCACTAGGCGCCCACGCAGCAGCGGGCCGCGCTCCAAGTCGAACGGCGCCGAGGCTTCGCCGTGGATCAACGCATCCAGCGCCTGCTGCGGTTGCGGGTGGCGGCGCAGGTCCTGCACTTGCAGTGGCAGCACGTCGTCGGCGGCGACGATCAGCACATGGGCATCGTCACCGTGCTGGGCGAAGCGACTGCGCAGGGTTTCATGCCGCGCCACAATCCGCGCCAGCGCCCGTTGCAAGGCCTGCACATGCAAGTGCCCACGCAAGCGCAAGCCAATGGGAATGTTGTAGGCCGTGTTGGCGCCTTCCATCAACGCCAGGAACCACAGGCGCTGCTGGGCAAATGACAACGGCACCGGCTCATCGCGGTTGGCCGCCACGATCGCCGGCAAGGTGCTGCGACCGGCCTGGGCCAGCACGTCGGCGACGGCGGCCAGTTCGGCGTTGGCAAACAGGTCGCCGAGCAGCAGCTCCACGCCCAGGCGCTGCCGCACCTGGGACACCATGCGCATGGCCAGCAGCGAGTGCCCGCCCAGTTCAAAAAAATGGTCGTGACGCCCAACGCGTTCGACCTGCAACACATCGGCCCAGATCTGCGCCAGGCTGCTTTCGATCTCGCCCTCGGGCGCCGCGTATTCGCGGGTAAACACGGCGGCCATGTCCGGCACCGGCAAGGCCTTGCGGTCGAGTTTGCCGTTGGTGGTCAAAGGCAGCGCGTCGAGCTTCATGAAGGCGACCGGCACCATGTAGTCCGGCAGGTGCGCCACCAGATGGGCGCGGATATCGCCGACTGCCAACGCATCCAGTTGCGGGTTCTCGGTGTAGTACGCCACCAGGCGCTCTTCGCGCACCAGCACTACCGCCTCCTGAACGCTTGGCAGGTGGTTGAGCTGGGTTTCGATTTCACCCAGCTCGATGCGTACGCCACGGATCTTCACCTGATCGTCGTTACGCCCCAGGTACTCGATATTGCCATCGGGCAACCAGCGCGCCAGGTCGCCGGTGCGGTACATGCGCCCGGCATTGAACGGGTCGTCGAGAAAGCGTTCGGCGCTCAGCTCTGGACGGTTCAGGTAGCCACGCGCCACGCCCTTGCCGCCCACATACATCTCGCCCGCCACGCCCAGCGGCACCACGCGTAGTTGCTCGTCCAACAGATACACCGTGGCATTGGCGATGGGCTTGCCGATATGCAACGCCTGCCCGGCCTCGACCTTGCCGGACGTGGCGACCACCGTGGCTTCGGTCGGCCCATAGTTGTTGATCAGCTCAAAACGCTGCGCCCGCCCGAACTGCCGCAGGCGGTCGCCGCCGATCAGCAAAGTGCGCAGGGTCGGGTGTTCGATGTGCTGGCTGAAGGCGTACTCGGCCACGGGCGTGGGCAGGAAGCACACGTCCAACGGCTGCGCGCACCACCAGGCCAGCAGCGCGTCGATGTCTTCGGGGCCGTCATGGGCCGGTGGCAGGTGCAGGGTCGCGCCGGCACACAGCGCCGGCCACACTTCCCAGGCCATAGCGTCAAAGCCAAACCCAGCAACGCTGGCGGTGTGGCGCCCGGCGCACAGGTCGAAGGCGCGGCAATGCCAGTCCACCAGGTTGGCCACGGTGTGGTGTTCGACCATCACGCCTTTGGGCAAACCGGTGGAGCCGGAGGTGTAGATCACATAGGCAAGGTGTGCCGGGGTCACGGCCACCGTGGGATTGTTCGCCGCATGGTGCTGCCAGGTGTAGCGGTCCAGGTTGATCACCGGCACGTCCAACTCCGGCAGGCGCTCAAGCAACGCGTGCTGGGTCAGCACCGCCACCGGGGCGCTGTCGCTGAGCAGGTAGGCCAGGCGCTCGGCCGGGTGGGATGGGTCTACCGGCACGTAGCAGGCGCCGGCTTTGAGGATCGCCAACAACCCGGCCAGGGTGTCCAGGCCACGGCGGGCGACGATGGCCACGCGGTCGTCGGGTTTGACGCCCAGCGCCAGCAGGTGATGGGCCAGCAGGTTGGCTTGCCCGTTGAGTTCGGCGTAGGTCAGTGAGTGCTCAAGCTGCACCGCCGCGATGGCATGGGGTGTGAGGGCGGCCTGGGCTTCGATGCGCCCGTGCAGGGTGGTGCCCTGGGGAAAATCAACCTGGGTGGCGTTGAACTGTTCCAGCAACAATCGCTGCTCGACGGCGGGCACCACTGGCACGTGGTTGAGCGCGGTGCCCGGCGCTTGCTCCAGGGCCGTCACCAGGTTTTCCAGGGCGGTTTGCAGGTAGGCGCAGACGCGCTGCGGGTCCACCTGGGTGCTGGCCAGCAGGCTCAGGCCGAAGTCTTCGCCCAGGTCATCCACGCTCAAGGTCAACGGGTAGTTGGTGCGTTCTTCAGCACTGAGGGCGGCGATGCCCTGCCACGCCGACACGGCTTCGGCACTGGCGGCGGGCGCGCTGTGGCGATAGTTGAGCAGCGCACTGAACAACGGCGTCGGCGCGACCACCCCGCTGCAACGCTGAGCCAGGGCCAACGGTGCATGCTCATGACGCAGCAGAGTGGTCAGCCGCGCGTGAGTCGCCTTGACCCCGGCGCGCACGTCCCGGCCGTCTACGTCCACGCGAAACGGCAAGGTGTTGATGAAGATGCCCAAGGCGCGGTCAGTGTCATGGCTGCCTTGCATGCGGCCCATCAGCACGGTGCCGAACACCACCTGTTGCTTGCCGGCCAATACGCCCAGCACCTGTGCCCAGCCCAGGTGAAACAGGCTCGCCGCGCTCACCCCCAACTGTCGCGCCTGGGTGCGTAAACGGCGGCTCAGCGTGGGCGCGAGCGGCAGGCTCAGCTCGGCAATACCGCGCGCATCGCCCTGCACATCCTGCAAGCCAAATGGCAAGGTCGGCTCGCTGATATCGCCGAGCATCTGGCGGAAGAAGCCCTCGTGTTCCTGCTCGCTGATGCCCAGCCGCGCCTGGGCCACATAGTTGCGAAACGGCACCGCCTGGCCCAACGCCGCGCCCTGCCCCAGCAGGCACGCCTGCATTTCATGGCACACCACTTCCAGGGCGCTATGGTCCAAGGCCATATGGTGAAACAGCAAGGTGGCGACGATACGCCCATTCACCGGGTCGTCGGCACGCACCAGGCGCAGCAGCGGCGCCTGGGTCACGTCGAGGCGATAGTGCCGGGCATCGAACAAGGCCTGCAGTTGGGCGGCGATCTCACCATTGGCCGGGTCCAGTTGCAGGGCCTGCACCGGCAGGCGCGCCGTGCGCCACACCACTTGCGACGGCTGTTGCAGGCCTTCCCAGACCACGCCGGTACGCAGGATGTCATGGCGGTCCATCACCGCTTGCAGTGCCTGGGCGAATGCCTCGAAGCGCGCCAGGCTGTCGAACGCGAACTGCGATTGCATCACGTACGGGTCGCCCTGCTCGGCGCTGACATGGTGGAACAGGATGCCTTCCTGCAACGGCGCCAGCGGGTAGATGTCCTGGATATTCGCCACGCCGCCGTCGACCGTGGCGACGATGTGGTCGATGTCGTCCTGGCTGAGGCTGGACAGGGTCAGCATGGCCGGGGTGATGTGTTCGGCGCCGGCCGCGATGCCATTGGCCGGCACGTCGACTTCACCGGCCTTGGTCGCCGAATACTCGCCGGCCTTGATCAGCGCGATCAGCCCCGGTTTGTGCTCGCGCAAGGCGGCGAGGATCGCCGGGTCGCTCAAGGCTTGCTTGTTGCCTTGCACCGACAACTGCTCGCCCTTGAGCGCCAGTTGGATGTCTTTGGTTTTCAGGGTTGCCAGCAGCTCAAAGAGGCTCACAGGACGATCTCCATTCGTTCGGTCATTGCGGCGTAGCCGGCCAGGGTCGGCTGTTCGAACAGCGCCCGCACATCGGCTTCCATGCCTTCCTGGCGCAAGCGCCCGATCAAGCTCACGGCAAGCAAAGAATGCCCGCCCAATTCAAAGAAATTATCCTGGCGGCCGACCCGCTCTACGTTGAGCAACTCGGCCCACAGGCTGGCCAGCAGGATTTCGGTGTCGCCTTCGGGCGCTTCGTACTCACGCACATTCAGCGCTTGCAGGCCGGGCACCGGCAGGGCCTTGCGCTCGAGTTTGCCGTTGGGGCTCAGGGGCAGCGCGTCGAGGTGCACGAACAGCGCGGGCACCATGAAGTCCGGCAGGTGTTGCAGCAGGTGGGCGCGCAGTGCCTCGATCTCGGTGTGCGTACCGGTGTAGTAGGCGACGAGGCGATCTTCACGGGCGACCACCGCCGCTTCGCTGACCTGGGGATGCTCAAGCAGTCGCGCCTGGATTTCCCCCAGTTCGATGCGCAGGCCGCGGATCTTCACTTGGTCATCATTGCGGCCCAGGTATTCGATATTGCCGTCGGGCAGGTAACGCCCAAGGTCGCCGGTGCGGTACATCCGCCCCTGGATGAACGGGTCATCAAGGAAACGCTCGGCGGTCAGCTCAGGGCGATTCAGGTAACCCCGCGCCACCTGCACGCCGCCGATGAACAATTCGCCGACCACGCCCAGTGGCACCGGCTGCAACTGGGCATCCAGCACATACATGCGCGTATTGGCGATGGGCTTGCCGATGGGGGTGTTGTCCGGCACGTCGGGGCGTGCGCAGTTCCAGGCGGTCACGTCCACCGCGGCTTCGGTGGGGCCGTACAGGTTGTACAGGCCGATCCCCGGCAACTGCGTTTTGAAGCGCCGCACCAGGCTGCCCGGCAGCGCTTCGCCGCTGCACATCACGCGCGCCAGCCCAGCCGCCTGGGTCACGTCGCCATGGGCCAGGAACACATCGAGCATCGACGGCACAAAGTGCAGCGTGGTGATCTGTTCGGCTTCGATCACCTCGCACAGGTACGCCGGGTCTTTATGCCCACCGGGACGCGCCATGACCAGGCGTGCGCCGGTGAACAGCGGCCAGAAGAACTCCCACACCGACACGTCGAAGCTGAACGGGGTTTTCTGCAACACCGCGTCATGGGCCTTGAGGCCATAGGCGTCCTGCATCCACAACAACCGGTTGACCACACCGGCGTGCTCGTTGATCACGCCTTTGGGCTGGCCGGTGGAGCCGGAGGTGTAGATCACGTAGGCCTGGTGCCGGGCAGTCAGGCCAGGGACCTCGGGGTTGCTCGCGGGCTGATGCTGCCAGGTGGACGGGTCCAGATTGAGCAGCGGCACGTCCCCCAGCAAGGCCACGGTAGCGTCCTCGGCCAGCACCACCACGGGCGCGCTGTCGTGCAGCATGTAGGCGATACGCTCCAGCGGGTACGCCGGGTCCAGCGGCACATAACCGCCACCGGCCTTGAGGATCGCGAACAGGCCGATGACCATGTCCAGGCCACGCTCCAGGCAAATCCCCACCCGTGCATCCGGCTGCACGCCCAGTTCGCGCAGATGATGGGCCAGGCGGTTGGCCCGCTCATTGAGGTGTTGGTAGGTGAGGTGTTGCTCGCCGGCCTGCACCGCAATGGCGTGTGGCGTGCGCTGGACTTGCGCCTCGAACATCCCGTGCAGGGTCTGGTCGAGGTCGTAGTTCACCTCGGTGGCGTTGAACGCTACCAATAGTTTGTGCCGCTCCTCGGCCCCCAGGATCGGCAGGCGATTGAGCGCCTGGTCCGGTGCCTGCTCCAGGGTTTCGACCAGGCCGGCCAGGGCCACTTGCATGTACCCGCAGACCCGTTGCGCATCCACCTGGGCCAACGCCGTCACCACATAGCCATCCCCCAGGTCATCCACGTTCAGGGTCAGCGGGTAGTTGGTGCGTCCGTCGTTGACTAGGGTCTGCATACCCTCCCAAGCCTGTTGCGCGGCCTCGGAACGGGTGGCGGCGCCGCGATGGCGATAGTTGAGCATTGAACTGAACAACGGCGCGGGGGCGGCCACACCGCTGCAACGCTGGGCCAGGGCCAGGGAGGCGTGTTCATGGCCGAGCAACGCAGTGAGCCGGGTGTGAGTGGCACGCACCGCCGCGCGGGCGCCCTGATCGTCGATATCCAGGCGCAAGGGCAAGGTATTGATAAACACGCCCAGCGCACGGTCGGCCCCTTCGCCGCCTTGCAGGCGGCCCACCAGCACGGTGCCGAACACCACGCTGTGGCGCCCGGACGTCGCCGCCAGGACTTGGCCCCAGGCCAGGTGGAACAAACTGGCGCTGCTCACCCCAAGCAAACGCGCCTGGGCACGCAGGCGGCGGTTGAGGTCGCTGCCAAGGTGCAGGCAGTGCTCCTCGATGGCGTTGCCGTCGCCGCGCACGTCGTGCAGGCCGAATGGCAGGGTCGGCTCGTCGACATCGCCGAGCATGGCGCGAAAGAACGTTTCGTGCTCCTGCTCACTGACCCCCAGGCGCGCCTGGGCCACGTAATTGCGGTACGGCATCGGTGCAGCGCTCGGCGCCGGGTGCCCCAGCAGGTAACCCTGCATTTCCCGCAGCACCACGTCGAAGGCGGTGTGGTCCAGGGCGATATGGTGATAGAGCAGCACCACGACCACGCGCTGGTTGGCCGGATCTTCGGCATAGGCCAGGCGAATCAACGGCGCCTGACTGATGTCCAGGCGGTAGCGCCGCGCATCAAAACGAGCATGCAGGCCGGCCAGTACATCGCCTTCAAGGTGCAGCTGTTCAAGGGGCAACCGAGCCTTGCGCCACACCACTTGCAGCGGTTGCACAAGCCCTTGCCACACCACGCCGGTGCGCAGGATGTCGTGGCGGTCGATCACCTGTTGCAGCGCCTGGGCAAAGGCCTGCAGGCGCTCGATGCTGTCGAACGCCAGGTGCGATTGCAGCAGGTACGGATCACCCTGCTCGGCCGTGAGGTAGTGGTAGAGAATGCCTTCCTGCAACGGCGCCAATGGGTAGATGTCCTGCACATTGGCCGCGCCGCCGGGCACCTGGGCGACCACTCGGTCAAGGGTGGATTGGTCGAGTTGCACCAGCGCCAACAGCTCCGGGATCAGGCGCTGGCAGTCGACCGGGATGCGGTTGACGGGCACCTGCACTTCACGCCCACTGCCCACCGCCGCCGCCAGCGCGGCCAGGGTCGGCTGGCTGAACAGCACGCGCACATCGGCACTGAGGCCAACCTGGCGCATACGTTCGATCAGGCTGACCGCCAGTAACGAATGGCCGCCCAGCTCGAAGAAATGATCGTGGCGCCCCACCTGCTCGACCTGTAGCACCTCGGCCCAGATCCCGGCCAGGGTGGTTTCCACCTCGCCCTGCGGTGCTTCGTAGTCACGGTTCAGCAACGCGGCCTGATCCGGTGCCGGCAAGGCACGACGGTCGAGTTTGCCATTGGCGGTCAGGGGCAGCGCGTCGAGTTTCACGTAGGCCACCGGAACCAGGGCCTGCGGCAAGTGCGCTTGCAGTTGCTCGCGCAGGCTTTCGATCAGCAGCGGCTGTTGCGCGGTGAACCACGCGATCAGGCGGCCGTCGCGCACCAGCACCACGGCTTCGCCAACGCCTGGCAGTGCCGCCAGGCGGCTTTCGATTTCGCCCAGTTCGACGCGCACGCCACGGATTTTCACTTGGTCATCGTTGCGCCCCAGGTACTCGATATTGCCATCGGGCAACCAGCGCACTCGGTCGCCGGTGCGGTACATGCGCCCTGCCTTGAACGGGTCTTGCAGGAAGCGTTCGGCAGTCAAATCCGCACGATTCAGGTAACCCCGCGCCACGCCGCTGCCGCCCACATACAGTTCACCGGCAACCCCCACCGGCACCGGTCGCAACTGCGCGTCGAGCACATAGACGCTGGCATTGGCGATAGGTCGACCGATATGCAGCGCCTGCCCGGCACGCACGCGGCCCGAGGTGGCGACCACCGTGGCCTCGGTAGGGCCGTAGTTGTTGATCACCGCAAAGCGCCGCTCCTGGGTGAACTGGCGCAGGCGATCGCCGCCGATCAGCAGGATGCGCAAGGTGGGGTGATGCAGGTCCTGGCTGAACGCGTATTCAGCCACCGGTGTGGGCAGGAAGCTCACGTCCAGGGGCTGCGCCAGCCACCAGGCGAGCAGCGCGTCGATGTGTTCATTGCCTACGTCGGCCGGCGGCAGGTGCAGGGTGGCGCCCACGCACAGCGCCGGCCAGACCTCCCAGGCCATCGCATCAAAGCCAAACCCGGCGACGCTGCTGGTGTGGCTCACGGCGCTCAGGCCGAAGGCTTCGCAGTGCCAGTGCACCAGGTTTTCCACGCTGCGGTGTTCCACCATCACGCCTTTGGGCTGGCCGGTGGAGCCGGAGGTGTAGATCACATAGGCCAGGTGGGCCGGGGTCAAGGCGGCGCGCTGCGGATTGCTGACAGGGTGGTGCCAGGTTGCATGCACGTCGATGCTGGCGACGCCGCCCAGCAGGTCGCGGGTGCTCGCTTCGGCCAGCACCGCCACCGGGGCGCTGTCCTGCAACAGGTAGGCAATGCGCTCGGCGGGATAGGCCGGGTCAATCGGTACGTAGCCGGCGCCGGCCTTGAGAATCCCCAGTAACCCCACCAGCATCTGCGGGCCACGCCGGCAGCACAGGGCGACGCGGTCGTCCGGCTGCACACCCTGTGCAAGCAGCTGATGGGCGAGTTGGTTGGCGCGCTGGTTGAGCTGCTGATACGTCAGCGACTCGCCGTCCTGCACCACGGCGATGGCGTGGGGTTGGCGGTCGGCCTGGACTTCAAAGGCGCCATGCACCGTGTGGCCGGTCGGGAAATCCGCCGCCGTGGCGTTGAACTCGCGCAGCAAGGTTTCGCGTTCGCTGGCGGGGAGAATATCCAGCTGATTGAGCGGGCTATGCGCGGGGTCTTCCAGGCTATCGACCAAGCGCTCGATGGCATTCGCCATGTACGCACACAGGCGCTGGGCGCCGATGCGGGGCAAGGCCAGCACGTTCAGGCCGAAGCCGTCACCCAGGTCGTCGACGCTCAGGGTCAGCGGGTAGTTGCTGCGTTCTTCACCGCCCAGCAGGTGCACGCCCTCCCAGATCCCCTGGCCGTCGCGGGCCATTGCGTCGGGGTCGCTGTGACGGTAGTTGAGCAACGCGCTGAACAGCGGCGTTGCCGCCGGCACGCCGCTGCAACGCTGGGCCAGGGCCAGGGACGCGTGTTCATGGCCGAGCAAGGCGCTCAAGCGTGCATGGGTGGCCTTGACGGCGGCGACCGCGCTGGCGGCGGTGTCCACCCGCAGCGGCAAGGTGTTGATGAACATCCCCAGCGCGCGGTCCGCGCCATCGCCAGCCTGCATACGGCCCATCAGTACGGTGCCGAACACCACCTCGTCACGCCCGGATACGCGGCCCAGCACCTGGGCCCAGGCCAGGTGCATCAGGCTCGCCGCGCTCACGCCGAATCGACGCGCCTGCTCACGCACGCGCCGGGCCAATGCCGCCTCCAGGTGGTGTTCGGCCTCCTGGATATCACGGCCGTCGCCCTGCACGTCCTGCACGCCGAAGGGTAAGGTGGGCTCATCCACCTCGGCGAGCATCTCGCGAAAGAACTGCTCATGTTCCGCCTCGCTCACACCCAGGCGTGCCTGGGCCACGTAGTTGCGAAACGGCGCAGCCTCGGGCAAGTCCTGAGACCGGTTGAACAGGAACGCACCCATCTCCTGGCCCACCACATCCATCGCGGTGTGATCCAGCGCCAGGTGGTGAAACAGCAGGATCGCCGCCACACGTTCATTCACTGGGTCCAGGGCGTAGACCATGCGCAAAAGCGGCGCCTGGGTGATGTCCAGACGGTAATGCCGCGCATCAAAGCGGGCGTGCAGTTGTTCGAGGATGTCGCCGTCGGCGGGATCAAGGTTGACCGCCTGCACCACCAACTGCGCCTCGCGCCAGACCACCTGCACCGGGCTGTCCAGGCCTTCCCAGACCACGCCGGTGCGCAGGATGTCGTGGCGGGCCGCGACCTGTTGCAGCGCGCCCATAAAACCGTGCAACCGCTCAAGGCTGTCGAAGGCCATGCGCGATTGCAGCAGGTACGGGTCGCCCTGCTCGGCGCTGAGGTGGTGGTACAGGATGCCTTCCTGCAACGGCGCCAGCGGGTAGATATCCTGCACATTCGCCGCACCACCGGGGACGTTGGCAATGATGCGGTCGATGGCGCCCTGGTCGAGTTGCACCAGGGTCAGCATCGCTGGCGTGATGTGGGTGCAGCCCGCGGCAATACCATTGGCCGGCACCACCACCTCCCGCCCACTGCCCACCGCCGCGGCCAGCGCGGCCAGGCTTGGCTGGCTGAACAGCACCCGCACATCCGCGCTCAAGCCCGCCTGGCGCATGCGTTCGATCAGGCTGACCGCCAGCAAAGAGTGCCCGCCCAACTCAAAGAAATGGTCATGCCGGCCCACGCGGTCGAGCTTGAGCAGGTCCTGCCAGATCTGCGCCAGCTGGCGCTCCACTGCGCCTTCCGGCGCTGCATAACCACGGCTGAGCAGCGCGCTTGCATCCGGCACCGGTAGGCCTTTGCGGTCCAGCTTGCCGTTGGCGGTCAGCGGCAGCAGCTCCAGCCAGACATACGCCGATGGCACCATGTAGTCCGGCAACTGGCCTTGCAGATGGGCGCGCAACGCCTCAATCGGCAGCGGCGCGCCAGCGGTGTAGTAGGCCACCAGGCGCTTGTCGCCGGGTTCGTCCTCACGCACCCGCACCACGGCGTCGTTCACACCGGCGAAGGTCGTCAGGCAGGCTTCGATTTCACCCGGCTCGATGCGAAAGCCGCGAATCTTCACTTGCAGGTCGTTGCGCCCCTGGTACAGCAAGGTGCCGTCGGGCTGCCAGCTCGCCAGGTCGCCTGTGCGGTACAGCACGCCCTCGCCAAACGGGTTCGGGATAAATTTTTCGGCAGTCAGTTGCGGCTGGTTCAAGTACCCCTTGGCCACGCCCGCACCACCGATGTACAGCTCGCCGATCGCACCCAAGGGCAACAGTTGCTGGCGCGCATCCAGCACGTAGGCCTGGGCATTTGCCATTGGCCGGCCTATCGGAATGCTGCCCTCGCCCACCTGGGTGATTTCATAGGTGGTGGAAAAGGTCGTGGCTTCCGTCGGCCCGTAGCCGTTGAGCAGGTGCTGGGGCTTGCCGTGCTGGAGCACGCGGCCGATCACCTGCGGGTCGAGCACATCGCCGCCGACGATCAGGTAACGCAACTGCGCGAATACCGGCAGCAGCGCTTCGGCGTACTGGTGGAACAGCCCGGCGGTCATCCAAAGCACGCTGACGGATTGCTCCTGCAACAGTGCGGCAAACGCGGCCTGGGACAGCAGCACCGCATGCTCGACCACCACCACGCAGCCACCATTGAGCAACGGCGCCCACACATCGAGGGTGCTGGCATCGAACGCCGGGTTGGAGGCGAAGGCTACGCGGTCCTGCGGGGTGAACGCGGCATAGCCGTTGTTGAGCACCAGGCGCGAGATTGCCCGGTGCGGCACTTGCACACCCTTGGGCGCGCCCGTGGAGCCGGAGGTGTAGAGGATGTACGCCACGCTTTCGGAGGAAAGGACGACTTCGGGGTTGCGCGGCGACAGTGCGTCCAGGTTGAGGTCGGCCAGGGTGTTGAGCACGCGCCGCGCACCGCTGTCCTGCACGATAAACGCCTGGCGCTCCAGTGGCGCGTTGACGTCCAGCGGCACATACACGGCGCCGCACTTGAGGATCGCCAGTTGGCAGATCAGCAGGTCGAGGCAGCGCGGCAACGCAATCGCCACGCTTTCCCCCGGTTGCACGCCCTGGTTGATCAGGTGATGGGCCAGGCGGTTGGCGCGGCGATTGAGATCGCGATAGCTCAAGGACAGTTGGCCGTGCACGGCCGCCACGGCGTCGGGACGCGCCAGGGCCTGGGCCTCGAATAACTGGTGCACGGTCAGGTGCGATGGGTAATCGCGGGCGGTGGCGTTGAACGCCACCAGCAATTGGTTGCGCTCGGCCGGCGGCACAATCGACACGCCGTGCACGGGCGTGGTCGGTGCCTGTTGCAACGCAGTCACCAGATGGCGCAAAGCGGTGAGCATGTAATCGCCGACGCGTTGCACGTCCAGGGTGGCCACGCCTTGTACGGTCAGCGCGAAACCTGTGCCCAGGTCGTCGACGTTGAGCACCAGCGGGTAGTTGCTGCGCTCTTCGGAACTCAGGATCTGGATGCCGGAGGCGGCAAACGGACTGTCACCCGGCGCTTCGTCCGGCGCGCTGTGGCGATAGTTGAGCAGCGTGGCGAACAACGGCAACGAACCCGGCACCCCGCTGCAACGCTGGGCCAGAGACAACGGCGCGTGCTCATGCCCGAGCAACTGCGCCAGGCGTGCATGGGTGGCACGCACGGCGGCTTGTACACCAACGGCGCCGACGCTGACCCGCAGCGGCAAGGTGTTGATAAACATACCCAGCGCCCGGTCGGCGCCCTCGCCACCCTGCATGCGGCCGAGCAGCACGGTGCCGAACACCACGTCCGGTTGGCCGCAGACTTGCCCCAGCACCTGTGCCCAGGCCAGGTGCACCAGGCTCGCGGTGCTCACGCCCAATTGCCGGGCCTGTTCGCGCAGGCCCTGGCTCAGTGCCGCGTCCAACGGCAGATGGGCGTCGACAATGCCGCTGCCGTCGCCATGCACGTCCTGCAAGCCGAAGGCCAGGGTCGGCTCGTCGATATCGCCCAGCATCTCAGTAAAGAACGCTTCATGCTGCGCCTGGCTGACCCCAAGGCGCGCCTGGGCCACGTAGTTGCGGTACTGCACCGCGTCGGGCAGTTGCGCGCTGCGCCCGGACAGGCTGGCGCTCATCTCTTGCACCAACACCTGCAAGGCAGTGTGGTCGAGCAGGATATGGTGCAGCAGCAGGATGCCGACGAAGCCGCCTGGCGCTTCGGCGTAGGCCAGGCGCATCAAGGAGGCGCGGGACAGATCGAGGCGGTGGTGGCGTGGGTCGAAGCGTTGTTGCAGGTGAGCCAGGGCGTCCACGTGTTGGGTTTCGAGCCGTTCAACGGCCAACGGCGCCTGGCGGCAGACCACTTGCACCGGTTCGTCCAGGCCTTCCCAGAGGATCGCGGTGCGCAGGATGTCATTGCGTTCGATCACGCTGTGCAGCGCCTGGATAAACGCATCCACTGCCGCTTGATCGTCGAAGCCCAACTGCACCTGCAACACGTAGGGGTCGCCGTCGGTGGTTGCCAGGTGGTGATACAGAATGCCGGCCTGCAACGGCGCGAGGCCGTAGATGTCCTGCACATTGCCGATGCCACCGGGCACCTGTTGCAGGATATGGTCGATGGCGGCCTGATCGAGATCGACCAGCGCCAGCATGTCCGGGGTGATGACGGCGCTGCCTGCGTGGATCCGGTTGACCGGCACCTGTACTTGCCGTTGCCCGCCCACTGCGGCGGCAAGTGCGGCCAGGGTGGGTTGGCCGAACAACACGCGCACATCGGCGCTGAGGTCGACCTGGCGCATGCGTTCGATCAGCTTGACCGCCAACAGGGAATGGCCGCCCAGTTCAAAGAAGTTGTCGTCGCGGCCAACGCGGTCGAGTTTGAGCAGGTCTTGCCAGATCGTCGCAATCGCTGTTTCGACGGGGCCGTGTGGCGCCTCGTAGCCACGCCGCGCCAACGCGTCGGCATCCGGCACGGGCAAGGCCTTGCGGTCGAGTTTGCCGTTGGCGGTCAGCGCGAAGGCGTCCAGCAACACGAAGGCGCTGGGCACCATGTGCTCGGCCAAGCTCAAGCGCAAGTGATCGCGCAGCGCCGCGACGCTGATGTGGCCCTCGGCGATCACATAAGCCACCAAGCGCTGGTCACCCGGCGCGTCTTCGCGGGCGATGACCACCGCGTCGCGCACACCGTGGGCAGTGGCGAGGCGCGCCTGGATTTCGCCCAGTTCGATGCGAAAACCACGGATTTTTACCTGGTCGTCGTTGCGCCCCAGGTATTCCACGCTGCCATCGGCCAACAGGCGGCCGAGGTCGCCGGTCTTATACAAGCGCTGGCCGGTGGTCGGGTCGATCAGGAAGCGCTCGGCGGTCAATTCGGCACGGTTCAGATACCCCCGCGCCACGCCGGCGCCGCCGACGTACAACTCGCCGACCACACCCAGTGGCACCGGCTCGCGGTACGCGTCCAGCACATACAGTTGCAGGTCGGGGATGCGCACGCCAATCGGGCTCACGCCCACCAAGTGCGCATCCGCCGCGTGCAGTGCGCGATAGGTCACGTGCACGGTGGTTTCGGTGATGCCGTACATGTTCACCAGTTGCGTGCCGGCATTGATCGCACGGGCGTACCACGGCTTGAGCATGCCCGGCTCCAGGGCTTCGCCGCCGAAAATCACCTGGCGCAGGGAATGCGCCTGGGGGCTGTTGCCCTGGGCCGCAATCAACTGGCGGAACGCGCTGGGCGTCTGGTTCAAAATGCTCACGCCGGCTTCGCACAGCAGCGTGTAGCACTCGTCCGGCGAGCGGCTGACCAGTTGCGGCACGATCAGCAACTGGCCGCCGTGCATCAAGGCGCCCCAGATTTCCCACACAGAGAAGTCGAACGCGAAGGAATGGAACAGCGCCCACACATCGTTGCCGTTGAAGCCAAACCAATGCTCGGTGGCGGTGAACAAGCGGGCGACCTGGCGGTGTTCGATCATCACGCCCTTGGGCTGGCCGGTGGAGCCGGAGGTGTAGATCACATAGGCCAGGTGTTGCGGGCTGACCGCGACACGCGGGTTGACCAAGGACTCGCCGCGCAGGCCATTGAGGTCAATCTGCGCCAGTTCGCCGACCAGGTGGCGGGTGTTGGCCTGCACCAGCACCGCCAGCGGTTGGCTGTCTTGCAGGGTGTAGGCGATGCGTTCCAGCGGATACGCCGGGTCGATCGGCACATAACCCGCGCCGGCCTTGAGGATGCCCAGCAGCCCGATGATCATCTCCGGGCCACGCTCCACGCAGATCGCCACGCGGTCGTCGGGGCGCACGCCCTGGGCCAGCAGGCGATGGGCGACCTGGTTGGCGCGTTCGTTGAGTTGGCGATAGCTGAGGCGTTGCTGCTCGAAACGCAGGGCGATGGCTTCAGGGTGGGCAGCGGCGTGGGCTTCGACCTGCTGGTGGATCAGCGCGGTGTCGGCGTAGGTGCGAGGGGTATTGTTGAGGCTGTGCAGCAGGTGGTGACGCTCGGTCTCAGGCAGGATATTCAGGCCGCTCAGCGGCATCTGCGGTCGGTGCTCAAGGGCATCGGCCAGGCTATGGAGCGCTGTGTGCAGGTAACTCGCCACACGCGCTGCGCCAATGGAGGCGTCCACCATCACTGTCAGGGCGAAGCCTTCACCCAAGTCATCCACATTCACCGTCAGCGGGTAGTTGGTGCGCTCCTCGGCGCCTAGCACCTGGATGCCTTCGGCGACCTCGATCACCTCGGCCATGTCGGTAGCGGCGCTGTGGCGATAGTTGAGCATCGCGCTGAACAGCGGCGTCGGCGCGGCCACACCACTGCACCGCTGGGCCAGCGCCAGTGAGGCATGCTCATGATTGAGCAACGTGGTAAGCCGCTCATGGGTGGCCTTGACCCCGGCGCGCACGCCCTGCCCGCCCACATCCACACGCAGCGCCAAGGTGTTGATGAACATCCCCAGCGCGCGCTCACCGCCCTCGCCCGCGCCCATGCGACCGAGCATCACCGTGCCGAACACCACCGCCTCACGGCCGGACACTGCGCCCAATACCCGCGCCAACGCCAGGTGCATCATGCTCGCCACGCTGACACCCAATGGCCGCGCCAGGCTGCGCAGGCGATGGCCCAGATCGCTGTCGACCGGGGTACGCACCTCCTCAATCCCCTGGCCATCGCCCTGCACGTCCTGCAAGCCAAACGGCAGGGTCGGCTCATCGATATCCGCCAGCATCTCGCGGAAAAACGCTTCATGGGCCTGCTCGCTGACGCCATGCCGCACTTGGGCGATGTAGCTGCGAAACGCTACCGGCTCAGCAGCCTGCGCTTGCTGCCCGGCCAGGTACAGCTGGATTTCATGGCGCACCACATCCAGCGCGGTGTGGTCGAGGATGGTGTGGTGGAACAGCAGCATGGCCACGACACGCTGATTGGCGAGATCGTCGGCAAACACCAGGCGCAGCAACGGCGCCTGGCCCAGGTCCATGCGGTAGGTGCGGGCGTCGTAGCATTCGATCAGTTGAGCCAGGGCATCGCCACCGCTGAAATGCGCCTCCTCGCAGGCCAGGGTTGCCTTGCGCCACACCACTTGCAGCGGCTCGTCCAAACGCTCCCAGATCATGGACGAGCGCAAAATATCGTGACGGTCGATCACCCATTGCAGCGCCTCGGCAAAGGCATGCAGGCGTGTGCGGCTGTCGAACACAAACTGCGCATGCAGCACGTAAGGATCGCCCTGCCCGGCCGAGAGGTGGTGATACAGCATGCCCTCCTGCAACGGCGCCAACGGGTAGATATCCTGCACATTCGCCGCGCCACCGGGGATGGCCGCGACGATACGGTCGATGGCCGGTTGCTCGAGATTGACCAAGGGCAACATGTCCGGCGTAATACGGTAGGCCGGGCTCAGCCAATCCCCGCCATGCTCCGCCACCAGCGCCAGCAGTTGGGGTTTGTGGGCGATCAACTGATCCCACAGCCCGTCATCCAACGCCTCATCGTCGCCAAGGATGATCAGGTCGCCGTCTTCCCGTTGCAGACGGATCGCGTGGGTGGAAATCGCTGCCAATAATTCGCTGAACTGCATGGGGGTAACCTGCCTGGTAAGTCACGGTGGAGACGAAAGTCCGTTTTCAACTGCCGTTTGCATCGGATGCGCTGGGCGCCTCGCGTTAAAAAAAGCGGGCACAGCCGGGGGCCTGGAGAGGCTTGCGGTAGGGTTGGAAAATTAAGGGATTTGGCGGGTGGGGGGTGACATGGGAAGCGGGGACAAGGGGGATGGAGGGTTGGTTCACTTTATTCCAGCGTCGACGTGACCTCTTCGCAGGCCCCCACCTGCGGCACTAGATGAATATCGACACGACGGTTGGCGGCGCGCCCCTCCTCTGTGCCATTGCTGGCGATTGGCTGACTGGCCGCGAAGCCCTGCACGGCAAAGCAACTGTCGGCAATGCTCCCCATGCGTTGCATCCAGTCACGTACAGCAGACGCACGGGCGTGTGACAGCGCCAGGTTCTGCTCGACAGGGCCGGTTGCGTCGGTATGCCCGGCAATCACGATCAGCCAGCCCGGCTGGGCTTTGATGCCGACCAAGGCCTTGACCAACACCTTGGTGGAGTCCGGTTTTAGCGTTGCGCTGCCCGTATCGAACAGCGACAGGCTGTCCAGTCGCACCGGTTCGGGCAGCACGGTTTGAGGCTCAGGAACCATCAGCCACGCGCGCCAAGCGAACCCGGCAAACAAGGCAGCGAGAAGCCCCGAGGCCAACAGCCAGGGCACTATGGGATGCCGCCGCGGTGGCGCTTCAGGCGGCGGCAGGATCACGACAGGCGCCATCAATGCCGTAACCATCTGCCTCGGCGGCAGCGTTTGGCTGGAAGAACCGAGCTGTTCCAAGCGCAGGCCGACCTGTTGACGCAACGCCTGGAGCCCCCGCAACGGATGGAGCGGCAACCCGCTAGGCTGCAGCCGGCCCAGCCCGGTGTGTAGGTGAGCCAAGGCAGGCGCACTGTAGGTCGTGATTGTCGTGCGCCGCAGCAGCACGTGCAGTTGATCGAACAGCCACCCCAACAAATCGAGCCGGGAGGACGCCATTGGCGGCCATACCCTTGACCACTCGCCGACCAACGCCTCAATAAGCGCAATGCCCTGGGCCATCCCCTCCACGCCCTGGCGCTGGGCGCACGCCAGGGCGTAACAGCACGCGGTCTGCAGGTCTGCGCCGTTCTGCTCGAACAGCCTCAAGCACCACTGTTCGACCTTCACCCAGTCCACATCCGGGCAGGCAGGATGGCTGAGCTTGGCCAACTCATCGCGCAAGGCCGTAAATTCGCTGAAACTGCGCGGGTCACCACCGACTTGAATACGCATCTCAAACACTGTCGTCATCGCATTTCCCTTGCGTTATCGCTCAAGGCCTGGACAGGTACTGCTGGCGCTTCAAGTGACGCACCAACACTTTGCCCTCGGGACCCAGGGTGGTGCCGAAGTTCACGCGCGGCCCCTCTTTCAATTGCATGTCCAGGGCATATTCCAGATGCCCCGGCAGCGTCTGGGGCAGCAGTTCGATCACCACCGCCGCCAGACGCGGTTCGTACCTGAGCAAAGTGGCGGTCATGGTGCTGATCAATCCATGGGCGGTGGCGGGCAACCCTTGCAGGATCAGGCCCATGTCCGGCAGCCCGTAATCCGGCAGATGGCTGAGCGCACCCGCGCGGCTGTTAAGGATGCGTTGCACGTTGTCCAGCACGGACAGGGTGTGCTGGTCCTCCTCGCTGACGCGATGCAGTTCTAGCTCTCCCTCGAAGTTTTGCAGCAGCATTTCGTAGAGCGAAGGGTTGTGCTCGGTCATGGCTCAGTCCTTCACCAAGGGCCGTAGCGTCAGGCGGCTATCTCCCAGCTCGATCACCCGCGCCCGATCCGGCTCCAGGTCGTCGCGCGCCAACGTCAGGCGCCACGTGTTGAGCCGGGTATCGGGGTTGCGGAACAAAGCCACCACGGTGACGAACTGTGCATCTTCGTGCATCGGCACGTTCAGTTGCGCCCCCTCCTCCGGCCTCAGCACTACCGAGCGTTTGTCCAACAATGCGCTCGCCAGCAGTTGATCGTCATTACCCAGTAACCCGTCGTAGGTGGCCAGTTCCACCGCCTTGTTGTCGCGCAGTTGGTAAACCCGTATCAAGGTCGGCACCGACAACGCCCCCATGTCGCTGGGCTGGGTGTTCAGCGCTGCGCGCGCGCTGAAATCCAGGTGCAGGGTTTTGATCTGCTTGTAGAAGATAGCCCTGGCAGTGGATGCCGTGCCATCCGAAACGGTCTGGGCCAAACCACAACCCGTGAGCGCCAGCGCAGTGACCGCCAGCATCAATAACTTAAAAACGGTACGCGACATGCTGCGTCTCCCTGTTGCGGGGGTTAATCGAAAGGCCCTGGTAGTGGCCGAGGTTGATCGTGAGGTTGTCGTCGGTTGGCGCCGGCCAGGCATCACCGCCCCAACCAAGGACACCGGTCATGCCGAGCCGGATCTGCGCTTGCCCCAATACCGCTGCAGGCAGGCTCTGCACCGGCAGCGACAGCTGCAATTTCACCGTGCACCGCCATCCCAGGTAGACACGTAGCAGCACCTGCAAATCGCAGTAAAAATCGCCATCGGGCAGCCAGCCACGGGCTTGCAGGGGGTCAGCGGTATAGAGCAGCAGGCGTAATTGGCTGTTGGCGTCCTGGCCGACGCTGCCCAGCGGCATGCCCTGGGACAAGCTCACCGGACGGTGCCGGGAAAGGCTGGCCGGGTGCGCCAATGCAATGCGCTGCGGCCAATGCGCAGTCACCTGCGCCAGGGTCTCGGGGGCCAGCAACTTGACCAATGCAATGATGCCCTCGGCATTGCGCGTGGGCAGGCGCATCACACTGAGCAAGGCCAGGAAACGCGAGACCGGCGTAGCGATCTGCCGCGCAGTGCCGGGAATGCCCAGGCCGATCAGGCCCAACAAGCATTGCGACGTCGCATCGGTGCCCCCGGCTTCGAATGTTGCCGGGTAGGAGTATTTGCGCCAGATCCGGTAGTGCTGGGTGAACAGCCGATGATTGAACATATCCAGGAACGCTTGCAGCGCTGCGTGCCCTTCGCGACGCTGCGCAATGTCATCCAGAAACACCGTCGGCATCGGCGAGTCGACCCCATACAAACCGAGCAAGCGGGTGCGTACCGTCGCCGGGTGCTCCGGGCGAACCTCATCGGTTTCGATCGCCTTCAACTCGCTGGCCGCAAACCCCATGCCCGGATCAGGCCGAAAGCGCACGGCGTCGTCGGCGGGGTGCGCAGTGCTGCCCAACGGCGGATGCCCCGGTAACGCCTGCTCCAACAACTGGCAAAACCGGTACAGATTGGCCTCGGTCACTTTCGGCTGCAGGGCGTCCAGCAAACCAACGGCTTTCAACCGGGTATACGCTGACTGTGGTTCTCGTTCCATCGCAGGCACTTTCCAGTAGGTTGCAGAATCAGCGTGAGCTGGGTGTACACATGAATGTCGGCATACAGGGCAAAGAAACGGTTGAGCATTTCGCCGAACAGGCTGATGTCGCCCTCCCCTGAAAAGCCATGGGCATCCAGGGTGATTTCGATATCGACCCCGCGCAGCAAAAAGCCTTTTTCGAAACGCTGGACCAGGTGATGGCTGACCTCGACAATCGCGGCCAGGCGACGACGGTTCAGCTCGCTGTCAGTCCAGTCATAGAGCGCAAGCGTCCCCCTGAGCACCTCGGCATTGCTCAGCATCGGCAGGAAGTTCGAGCCCAGGTGGCTAAGCACCCGCCAGTGAAATCGGTCACGATTCGGCGGGTAGCAGGGCAAGGTCGGCGCACACAGGTTGCGCACGCGCACAGCGGCTTGAGTGGACTGCACCGCGGTATCGAGCATCGTGCTTTGCAGCGCCTTGCGCGGTAACTGGCCGTGAGTACCAGTCAGGCGCAACGACAGGGTTTCCTGCTCAAGCACTCGGTCTTTGTCGAAGCCTTCGCCCCCCAGGACCAACCAGGTGTCGTGCAGGCCATTCGCCGCGCGCTTCAGACGCGTGTGGAAATAGCGCTCAGGCGCCTCATCGCGCAGCAGGCCGCCCTTGTGGCGAAAGCTGGTGAACGGCACGTAGTCCTGGCGCTCGCCGTTTCTCGATGCGGTCACGCGGTCCACTGAATAGATCTCCATATGGCCATCCTGCAAGCGCATGGGGCGCAGCAGGTACTCGGCTTGCAGCGGCGCCAGGGTCAGCGGGTCGGCCTCCAGCGGGAACAGGTTGATCACCGGCACGGCGTGCAGGCGGATATGCTCGCGGGTTAGGTCGAAAGTCGTAGGCCAGGGTTCACGCAACACCACCTCAAGTTCGAACCACTCGGTGTCGGGGGCAAGCTGCAACTGCTCCAACCCACACAGGGTTACGAACATGAATTTTTCGCGGAAGCTGAAATACTCCAGCAATAGCTGATAGCCGCTGAAGGCGCTGTCGCCCTTGGGCCACAGCCGGTCCTCTTCAGCAAAACCCTTGGGCGTAAAGTAACCGGTGAAGGGCTGGCGCTCGGTGTGGCCGGCCCAGCGTACATACAACGCCTGGGTGTTGAGGGTCAGTGCCTGATGCAACGCACTGGCCAGGGGCGCATCGGCGTTCAGGTACAGAGGCAGCCGGCTGAGGTCGATCTGGCTCCAGTCGGTCAACGCCCCGCAGGCAAAACGCAGGCGCAACACCGAGCGACCGTCCGGCTCAAAACCCCGCCCGACCGAGACGAGTGCCAGTGGTCGCAGGGTCAAGTCCTGGGTGGTGGTGTAACGGCAACGGGTGCGTTGTGGCCCGATGGGTTGCGACAGCACTTCGAAACCCTGGGCGATCAACTCGCTGCTTTTCATCAGTGCCAGTTCCGGCACCAACTCGACCACCGACAGCGATGGAATGGTGCGCAGGTAATGCGGCCATAGCAGGCTCACCAACCCTTCGGTCAGCTCCGGCAGGTCATCGTCGAGTTTCTCGCGCAAGCGCCCCATCAGGAACGCGAAGCCTTCGAACAGCCGCTCCACATACGGGTCCTGCGCGCCCGGTTTGTCGAGGTTAAGCTGCGCGGCCCGATCCGGGAATGCCTGCGCGAACTCCTTGCCGGCCTCGCGCAAGTAGCGCATTTCGGCGTCGAAGTAGTGCAGCGTCAGATTGTCCATGCTCACAGAAAAACTCCTGGTGTATGAGGGTTAGCCGCAGAGCACTGCGGCGCGTACCGGGTCGATGGCCACCAGTGCCGCCAGCAAGGTTTCCATGCGCCGCGCCAAGCTGGGTTTGTCGGCGTCGTTGCGCTGGGCTTTCACGCGCAAGAGCTTGAGCAGGCGCGCCTTGACCTCGAAATTCAGCTCGGGCTCCCATTCGGCCAGGGCCTGGCGTTGCGCGGTGGCGTCCAGCTCCCCGAGTAGGTGGATGGCCAAGTCGCTCTTGCCATACTGTTCGGCGACCCGCGCCATCAGCAGGCGTAGCAGCCAGCGCTGGCGACCGGTGTGGATACCAGGGCGCGCAGCCAGCCAGGCGAGCGCCTGATCCACGCCGTCACTGTCAGCTTGGGCGATGGCCTCGCCTTCGAGCGACAGAACGTCGCCGTCGCCTGCCGCAGCAGCCACCGACGTGACGGGCAGCCACTGCTGGGGTTGGTTGCCGCTGACGTGCTGGGCAATCCATTCGCGGGTGGTTTCGTCGGCGAAGGGGCTGCCGTCGCTCCAACACAACACCTCAAGCCCCGGCAGGCGTTCGAGGAACATGCCCAAGTCATGCTTGGTGATATCGGCCCAGCGATCCTGGGGCGCAGCTTGCTTGCTCAAGGCCTGATACAGGTACCACTGCAGATCCAGCCAGAAATGGTTCACTCCTTCGGCGTAAATCCGCTCGACCTGATCGATCAACTCGGCCCAATTCTGTTGCAAGTACAAACGCTTGAGCTGTGCCCGATAGTCCCCTCTCGGCGGTGTCAGGCGCGTGTGGTTGTTCGCCTCTTGAGGCGGCGGCTGATGTACCGTGTCCCAGCGCAGGCTCTTCATCAGACGGTGAGCTGCCAGCCATCCCAAGGGTTGCTCACGCAGGTAGCCAGCCAGAGCCCGACCGCTGTCCAGCAGGTCGCGACCGGATTTGATCGGCATGCCGGGCGAGGCATTGGCTTGCACGGATGACACGTGGCTGGCGGTGTTCTGCGGCACCAGTGCCTCCGTCCCGCCGGACTGTGCCAGCCGCGCGGACAAGGCGCTATACATCGGTTCCAGGTTCGGCCGCTGCGCCTGAGGCCACGTATGCAAGCCATGCTCAAGCCAGGCAAGCGCCGCAGCGGTGCGCTCGGCTTCGGCCTTGACCACCTCCGGGTACAGCAGCAGTGTGTCCAGCACCTTGCTGCTGGCCAGCCATTCCAGGGCCATCTTGCGGCTTTGAGGGCGGGTCGGCAACACCGCGTCGGCAAAGCGCTCAATCAACGCCGCCAACAGGCTGAGGCCATCGGCCAACCCGACTTCGCCCTCCTTGTGCAAGCGCGCCCACAGGTAGTAAGTGGCAACGCGCAGGTCTTTGCAGCTGTGATGCAGTAGCTTTTGCGCCAGTTGGGCAACCTGCCCGGCATCGGCACCGGAGAGCTTGCTGACTTCCTCGCGCATGCGTTGGAAGTCATCGTCATAACCAGGGTCTTTGCCGACGGGAAACTCGGCGCTGATCGGTTGCAACCAGGGTTGCCAGTGGCCGGCATGTTCGTGGGCAACGCAGAGTGCATCGCGGGTGCCCAGGCAGCGGGTGATCAAGGTGCGCAGGCTCATGGGAAACTCCCGTTTTGTGCGTAGGCTGCCTGGCTGTCGGGCTCGCTGAGAAATATCTGCGCAGGCAATTTGAAGCCTCTTAACTTGAGCAACGCCAGCGGCCCTGCTTCCAACTCGGTGCGCAGGTGCCACGTCAGGCTTACGCCATCGGGCGCCTTGAGCAGCAGGCGATAGCGGCTGTCAGCGTCGTCCAGCGGCGCGACGTGGGCGTTTTCCAGCCAGCGGATCAGGCCCCAGGTACCGGGGTAATCGCCGAACAATCGCTCACCGGCATGCACACTGGTCCAGCTCAGGCTTACGCCGGGATAGTCGCTGTGGCCCGGCCATTGAAAACGCTGCCAGCTTTCCTTCTGGTTGAAATACTGATGCCGGTCGCCGTTGAGGATGAACGTGGTCTGCACCACATCACGCACGGCTTTGCCTTGCAGCTCGAAACTCAGGCCCATGCCGCCGTCGGTGTAGAGCACATCGGCAAGGTTGCTGAGCTGGTTGATGGCGCCGAGAAATTGCGGGTTGAAACGCAGGCCCTGGCTGTGGTGTGGATCGGCGACCCACTGGCTGCCCTCCTTGCGCAATACACCGCTCAGTTGCCGTTGCAGAAACTGCTCGATGCGCCCGGAGTCCGCGCGGATCATCTGCCCCAGCATCGGCAACGAGGCGTCGCTGGCCGTGGCTGCAAACGGGTAGCGGCTGGCGAAGGCCGCGTTCCACGGTTTGACGATGGAGCGCTGCCACTGGCTGTTCAGGCCGGCGGCGGACGGTTGCAAGACCCGCTGCCAGGCCTGTTCCAGCGGCTGCACGAACAGCGTCTGCGCCGCCCCGCTCCACTGCGCGCCCAGGCTGGCGGCCAGCAGGCTGCCGTAGGCTTGGGTGTCGGTCAGCTCAACACGGCGGCCTTGAAACACGGTTTGCGCCAGGGCCTGGGTCATCTCCAGCGGATCGGGTGCGGTGCTGACTTGCTGGAGTTTTAAGCGCACTCGCGTCACTTGGGTGAGGAATGCCTGGAGGCTCAGGCCGTCCGTGTTGTTCTTATCCAGCAGTGCCAACAACGGGCCGAAGGTCGCCACCAGCGGGCCCTTGATTTCGTGCACCGCAACCTTGTCCTGGCCGATCAGCTTGTGTGCGGATGCCACCAGGGAGTCAGCCAAGGCCTCGGTGCGAGTGCCAGCCTGCGCTTGATAGGCCACGGTATTGATCAGCGCAATCAGCGGCGATTGGCGCACATCGCTCATCAGCGTCAACTGGTCGATGGACTCGTCAAGGCTCGCGGCCGGCTGCCAGCGCAGACTGTTGAGCAGGTCCAGCCAAGCGCTGGCGTAGTCCTGGAAGTAGCGCTCGGTTAGCCTTTTGCGAAGCTGGTCGGGGCTCAATCGGGTGTCGATGTCGGCGGGTTGATCGCTGAGGACCCAGTCGATTTCCTCACGGCGGGCGTCGGCGATGTCATCGATCGCTCTGCGCACCTGGCCCTCCCAGGCCTGCCGGGAAAAGACGCCAGGCACGCTGGCATCGGTGGAGAACAGCGCGAAGGCATCGGTGTCGCCGACCAGTTGGTGCAGGTCCAGGGCCGGATAGTGAGTGGTGGTGTCATTGAGCAACTGTTGGTACAGGTTGGCCTCGGCATTGCGCTGGCCCAGTTGGCCCAGCAGGATCTGCCGCGCATGCGCGACCAGCCGCGTGTCAGGCTCGATGCGCCAGGCTGGGTTGGCGGCCAGGTGCTCGGCGTAGAATCGCCAAAGCGTGGGCGACTGGGTATGCCAAACACCTGGCTTAACACCTGGGCGGGAGGACTCAACGTTGCCCAGGGTTTTGACCAACAGATCGGCATCAGTTTTGTCCGGACGCGCCATCATCAGGTAGGCCTTGAGCGGGTCGTAGGCCTCACGGGCGCGCACGGCACGTTCGGGGTTGTCCGGGGCTAGCTTGACCAGCCCGTTGAGCTGCTGACGAAGAGCGGCGGCGGCCGGGTCGCGGATCAGGCGGTTGTTGGCCTCGACGTAGCGTGGCCACAGCGTTGCCAGCAGCGCGGGGTTTTGATTCAGACCGAAACGCTGATACCACGGCGCACCGTGTTGAACGCGATCATCCAAACGCGCCAATTCGCGGACCAGTTCGTTAAGGGCCAAGAGCTGTTCATCAGCATCGCAAGCGTGCTGCAAGGCCTCAATTGAGGCTTGCACCTGCTGGATCTGCGCGCGGTTGCTGATAAAAGACAACAGCAGCCCTGCGCTCCACAGCATGGCCACGCCGAGGGCCAGCGCATACCCGATTCGCGGCGCGCTCCAGCCGAATCGACGGTGGTTGAGGGGCTTGTCATCGAGAACACCCTGCCAGGCGGCATCCACCGGCCAGAAATGTTCGGGCATGTTGTTGATCGGCAACACCGGCAGACTGAACCACACCCCACGCAACGGCACACCCGCGGCCAACTCGCCGGCCAGGGGCGTCAGGGTGTGACGCCAACGGCCAATGCCCTCGCCCTGCATATCCCGCGACAAGCGCAGCAGGAAGTCATGGTTCATGACCTCGCTCATCTGCGCCAGGCCCTCGCGGCGCAACGGCGCAACTAGACGCGCCAGCGCATTTTCCAGCATCGCCGGCGTAAAGCGAGCAGGCAAATGGCAGCCGACCGGCTGCGTCTTGCGCCCGGCCTGAAGCCATTGGCTGTCGCAGACCTGCCACAGGTACAACGGCAATTGCCAGCCAAGGCGTTTGGCCAGGCGTTGCAACTGACGCACACCCGCGCCCATCGCCGCATCGTCGGCGGCCTGGGTTTTGTCCAGCGCCCAGACCACCCCGTCCAGCGCACGCCCGCGGCTCAGACCCTCCCAGCGCTCGGGGAATGATTGATCCAACGCCGCCTGGGCACTGCCGCCCCAGAGCAGAACGGTGCGTTGGCCTTCCAGCCAGAAGCGCTTGGTCAGGGTTGGGGCGACGGCTTCGATTTTTGTGGGTTCGCCGATGACCAGCAATAGGCGGGTTTTGGGGCGCCAGAAGAGGCCGTTGCGATGGCGCAAATGGGTACGCAGCTTGCCCACCTCTGGCGCATCTGGCGCATCTGGCGATTTCGATTCCGGGCCCAATGGCTGGGTCGGCACTTCAACGGCCAGGCTTACCATCCGCAGTGCCTGGCGAACCGCCAAACGGTCCCACGCCAGCAGAATGACCGGACACAACCAGCAGAGTGCGAACCACACCCCCAGGCTCAACAGCGCCAACTGCTTGATCGAAACCTTCGGCCAGCCCAAGTAATCGCTGCACAGGCCATACAGCAGGGCTCCCAGCAGCACCAGCAGCGTCATGATCAGCACATAGCCCAATCCCACGCGTACCAAAGAGCCTTTTCCAACGTCCTTAACGTTTGCCATAAGGCATCGCCACTCCCATCGCTAATCGCTTGGTTCCATCCTGGCTCAGCCAACCACATGGCTGACCAGCCTCCCCGGCTTGCAGCAATGCCAGGGACATCCCGATAAACGGCGTCAAATCCGCCAGCACGCCCCATTGCCCAGCCAACTGATGCTCGACCGCCGACCAGCCGCCAGCCAAAAATCCTTGCTGGCTGGTGCTATCCAAGGCCAGGCAATGAGTCGGCGGTGCATCCAACGCCGCATAACGCTGCACCTGCGCGCACACCTCGGCGGGCGACTCGCTTGCCAGGTATTCACCGCGATGCAACAACTGCCGCCCCTGCCAACTTACCCGCCAGGCAAAACCCGCCTCCCCTGGTAGATCTCCCTCTTCGGCGTGCGCCACCGACACCACACCGGCGCACAACAGCCAGTCGTCCTCGCCACGAAAATCGCGGTAGAAGGTATCGATCAGGTCATCCAGGTCGGCCAGGTTGTGCAAGGGCAAACGCGCCTCAGGCAATGCCACTTCCGCACGGGCCAACGTCTCCACGAACGCGGCATGGCTGCTCTCATCCCCTACCCAGGCAATCGCCCGAAGCTGCGGCCAACATTCGGACCGGTCCGGAAGCGCCAAGGTTAAACGCGCGAGATGCCGCGCCAGCGCCGTCTCACGTTCGGTGATCACGCTCAACGACAAGGGGCAGCGCAGCAGGGGCTGCGTGGTACCGGGTATCGAGCAAGGGATAGCCAGCGGGACGTCTTTCATCATGCTCAGGTAATGCGTTTGCACGTCGCCTGCCGGCCCCAGCAACACCACATCCTGCACCGGCAACCCCAGGCAACGTCGCCGCCACCACACCTCGGCAGCCGCTTGCCGTGTGCGCAAGTACACCTTGCGGTTGAACAGTTCGATCTGCCGCACCAGTACGCGCAGCGCCAACAACAGTGCCCAACCCAGCGGCAGCACCGCGCTCCAAAGCCAACGTTCCAGGTTCCGCTGCTCGTTGGGCCACAGGATCAACAGGACCGCCGATTGCAACCCAAACAGCAGCCCGAACCCCAGCCACCAGCGGCGCCAGCGCGGCTCGCTCGGCTCGATAAAATCCGGATATTCAGGAGGACGGTTCATGGCGCAACCGTCATCAAGCTGGCCGCTAGGCTGCTGACTAACTCGCAACCACAGGCACAACGATGACCGTGCAGCGCCACCGGTCTGCCGTCCATGGTGGAACCTGAAGCGCCTTCGGCGATGCGCGTCATGCCATGCAGATTGCAGCGGGCTTGATCATCCACGCAGGCCACCGGTTTACCGAAGGCTTCGTAATGCCCCTCCAGGACTTCGCCGCCAAAGGGCTGCAGCGCGTCACCCACGCGTATGAGAGGCAGCATCAGACCACCCCGCCATCGAGCTCGAACAAACTGCCGGCCTTGCGCAACATGGCGCTGGTCTGCTCGATGCGTTGCAGGTAATCATCCTGTGCAATCTGGCGTTTGAGCTCGGCCGCCACCTGACCCACATGGGCGGTCGGTTGCAGGAGTTGCTCGGCGCCCGGCAAGAACGGCAGCACCACGCCGCGTGCCTTGTCGATGACCTGATAACCGATGGTCGCCCCGCCGATACCGACAGCCAACCCACCCAGCCCACCCGCCACGCCTTTTCGCTTGATGCCGTATACCGTCGCTCCGGCCAGCATCGCCACACCCAGCACCCGGCCGGCCACCACCACTGGCGAGAGATCCCGACTGTTGTCGTTGCCGAAATAGGTCATGCGATAAAAGAAGTAACCCGCCCACATCTCCCGGGTTTTCAGTGTGTCGTACATGAACCATGCACGTGAGTCGTGTACCTGATCATCGAACAACGCCACCAGCAAGGCCATATCGGGATCAGCACTGGGCGTGCCTTGGCTGTCACGGAACAGCTGCTCACTGCGGCGCTTGCCCTCCGCGCTGAGGGCCGCGTGATCCTTGGTTTCATCATCCTCATTGAGCAGATAGACCGCATCGCGCAGCCACACATCGGTGACGGTACCGGCCAGGCTGGTTTGCTCACGTTTCCTGCCCAGGTAATCAGACTTGAACTCAGCCGCAGCCTGGCTGAGCTGGGTCTGATCGATCTGGGGTTCATAGATCGGTGGGCCGGGGAACTGAGGGTTAGTCACGCGTGCTTTCGCAGCGTTTACCTTGTTTTTTTCATATTGCTTGCGGTCCTCATTTTGCCGGTAAGGCGTCGCCTCGTTGGCCTGGGTGAAGAATGGCTGGCGCTTGAAACTGTCGTTGTCATCTTGCTCGTCATTGACATAACGACCAATGCGCCAGCCCGTGATCCAACCCAGTTGATCGGCCAGGGTTTCTTCTACAGTGGTGTTGAGACGTTGCGGGGTGTACTCCCACGGGGGGGTGTTGGTTGATTTTTCGGCAGCGATGCTTGGGAGGGTTTTGTTTCGCCAGGCGTTGAAGCGTTCGATTATGAGAGGGCTGATATCAAATTCCGTATTAGTCGCCTCAGACATAACGCGCCATAGCCGCTGAGTAAGCAGCGTCTTCGGCAATACGGCCTCAGGTACCTGCAACGGCGCACCCACCGCAAAAGCAGCGGCATACAAATCATGTAGGACAATCTGAGAAACCAACTGTTGGGTACCGCCACGGGCTTTACCCTGATCATTCTTCGGGTATCCGCCGCCCACGTCAGAATGTACGCCTGGGTAGACCACTTCATAAGTATTTTCCGGGTAGCTACCGTCCTCGTTACGGATAGAGTCCAACGGGAAACACGAGCGCTGTTCAAAGCCCGCGACAAAATGCCGACAACACTTGACCAACTTCGGAAAACGCTGCGCATCCGGCAGCAACTGGCTGTCATCAGCCCAATCCATATGCCCGGCAAAAAAAGGTGCCGCATGGGCAATGCCCACCGAGGCCACGGTGTCCAGTACGCCGAGAAACTCGACGCTGACGGGCAAACCGATCAGGCTTTGATCGGGCTGCGTTGCTCCAGGCGGGGTGTCGAACAACTGGCTCAACCAGGTCACAAAGGTACGGGCTTCGGCTGCTCCCCGTGAGAAGCCGTACACAAACAGTTTGACGCCCAGCACGCGAGGCTTGGCCAATTCCGTTTTGCCCTGCAACGTGGCTAAAAAACTGTTTATCGTCCGTCGGCGATTACCCCGCCCCAGCGCACTCATCAGCGGAGCCTTCCAAGTGCTCATGGCGTCGACCATGGTTTTGGCAACGGCGTTATCTATTTCTTTTTTATTGTTAAGTGCAAATGACAGTGCGCTGGCTACCTGCACCAATGCCCAATTGATGCGATCTTCACCACCTGTGGCATATTGAAGCCCGCTTTCGCTGTAGTCCAACTCGCCAATTTCGGGAAAAGGGGTGCCGACACCTGGCATGTAATAAGAAAAATAACCTGACATCATGGCCTCATCATCTTGAATTGATGCGTGATAGAGCTTGGCGATATTGCTCGGATGATTTTTCTTGGTATCGTTTTCATCATTATTATTAGTACCATCAAAAAAAAGACTAATATGCAAGCTATGACAGCATTCAGAATGTCGCCTTTGACCTCTTGCATTAACACCTTGACGAAAAAAATTTTCCTCACGAGTTTGCTTCTCGTAGTTATCAGACACGACCAGCATTCTCGTCGGAAAACGGCCACCCAATGGAAAACCAGGAGGAACCCAAACACTACTATTGGGCTCTTTTTTTATTGTGGACATATAGAGGGCTCCTTCATTTGCTTAGGTTCTTTAATTGGGTTTTTCGGTGAACCATAACCCCAACAAGAAGTTGTGACTTTAATCTGATTACAAACCAAAAAATGCACTTTTAAACCACAAGACTCAGTACCCGACCACTCAGGAATATCAACTACAACTTTATTGCGTCGATAATTATCTTTGTGTTTAGCTTGAGCGGCTCGATAACCATCCGTTCCTAACGGGGGCCATTTTGAATATGCAAAAGGATCCGGATCAACCTCCCACTCGACATAGGCTTTTAACCCAGGCCGCCATTTAATCGGCATAACAATGCAGCATGAACTTCCACCACCACCATGCGCCCTATAGCCATTGACCGAAAACCAATTAATTGCGCCCAACGTGTGGTTAACTGCCCGTATATTCCCTCCCGCCATTTCATTATCGGCAGAAGAACATCCAAACAACGCCAGTCCAAAAAAGGCGTACACACCCAGTCTTATAACCTTCATAATCATTAGCCTTACTAATCTGCCACCCTCTAAATCCAACGCAAACGCCATGAAAAAGCCCTCTAGCAAAAAATTCTTTTCATGCTCTCTACAAAACAACACAAACCTTCATCATCTACACTCCTTAGGCACCACCGCCAACCAGAAAAACCACTTCTTACAATCGAATTGAATCTTAATTTTTACATACGGCCGGCTCCTTCATTTGCTTAGGTTCTTTGATTGGATTATTGGGCGAACCATACCCCCAACAAGAAGTTGTGACTTTGATCTGATTACAAACCAAAAAATGCACTTTCAAACCACAAGACTCAGTACCTGACCACTCTGGAATGTCCACTACGGCACTGTGCCGACGGTAGTTTGCTTGATGCTTCTGCATAAACAATCTAAATTCGTCTGTCCCTAAAGGCGGCGAAGGAGCAAATGGATCCGGATCAACCTCCCACTCGATATGGGCTTTTAACCCAGGCCGCCATTTAATCGGCATAACAATGCAGCATGAACTTCCCCCACCACCATGTGCCCTATAGCCATTGACAGAAAACCAATTAATTGCGCCCAACGTGTGGTTAACTGCCCGTATATTCCCTCCCGCCATTTCATTATCGGCAGAGGAACATCCGAGTAACGACACTCCCAAAAACCCGTACAGACTTCGCAACAGCATCCTTCTTATTGATAAACCCATAACCTGAAACCTCCGCTGCGCAAGAAAATTTATCGCCCTTGTACGTTGCATCGCCTCACAACCCGTAATTACTTCCACCCGAACAGAACGACACATCAAGATCCCGACTTCTGAGTTCAGCCTCATCCGGACCACCCTCGTTGCGGCAATACTTATCGCGAAAATAACTATTGAGTTCCCGCTCCCATGCAAGCTTGTTTTGATGGTCGCTATACAACATCACGGTATCGACCACAAAATCTGCCGGCATGCTGAGCAACGTAGCAAAAGGGCACACCACACCTAGATAACAAAACATGGGAGTATAGTCGTAGCCACCGCGCCCCTTCAATGTAAGCAGCCGCCAGTCATATTGAACGCCGAGGTAGTAATAGCCCGACTGCCCATAAGATTTAGACTGCTCACCTCGTTCCATGAGTGTTCCGCAGCCAGCAACAGTGGTTAGCAGGCCAAACAATATGATCAACGCCAACCGTTTAAGCACACCCACCTCTTGCCTGGTAAAGAATTCAGCATTCCGAATACGCTGTGTATCCGATGGTATGGATTTGAATCTCACAATTTCCCCCTTACGTATTCAGTTAAATCACCAAAATAATTGTCCTCATTTGCTTGCACGATAAACGCGTACAAAGTGGCGAAACTTGATTCCTGGCTTGTTTCCAAGTGATCAAAATTCCCACCCACCAGCAGGTTCTGCGCATCACTGATACAACCGATCAAATCGCATTGCTGATCACTGAGGTCCATGGCCGAGCCAACTTGAACATGCTCCTCGTGCATCTGGCAGTTACCTTGCAGCCAATGCGGCTGCTCGTCCCTGTCCAGCCAGCCCCAATAGCTCGCGAGCCTTAAGTATTCAGCACGTTGCTCATGCGTGAGGATCCGGTTCATTAACAACGGAAAGATGCGCGGGTCGTAATAACGCAACAGACCCGCCTGACCACCCCACTTGATTTGCAAGAGGACTTGTAGAGCACGGCTCAGGGCATCAAACGATAACGGTGAGATCAGCACCAGCAAGCGAGCATCCGTGGCGCACCGGGTTATCAGCTCTTCAAACCAGGCTTTATGTTTCCACTGCGCAAGATCCAAGCGCATTAACAAAGGCGCCTGCTCCAGGAGTTTTTCTTCCGGCGTGCCGCTGAACAATGAGAACCATGGAACGTCTGGTCTCAGCATTTTCATCGCAGGGATAGCGCAGTTGTCCCAGGCGGTTTGGTCGAGCAATACGTCAACGTGTTGTATGCCGACTCTGGCACCTACCCGCTCGATCTGTTCTTGCCATTCTGTTGGCGTTGCCATCTTCATGCCCCCTCTCAATCTTCGCGCATCAGTAAACCGGCGGCCTTGTTGCGCGCCCGTTCAAGGCACTCCTGGCAGACCGACCGCGGTAATTCAGGCATCGGAAAACGCTGGCTCGCCGGTTTTTCCCAGACGTGCTGTCCCTTGAGGTTGAGCTGGCCGGGGCTATGGATATCGATGGCGCCACTGGCTGTGATGCGGATATAACCCCCACCACACCCCAGGGTGATGCCATTCTTGGCCGTCAATTGCAGGTGACCTTGCACGGTCTGCAGGGTGATATCGTGCTGGGCGATCAGCTTCATCACGTCGCCGTGGGATTCGATTTCCAGGGGGCCCTTTCCGGAAACCAGGCGCATGCCTTCTTGCTGGGCCAATAGCGAGATGGCCTGGTTCGCGTGTATAGACAGGCGTTCGGCAGCGGCCAGGTTGATCTCGTCGTCACTTTGCACGTAGAGCGCTTCACCGCTTTTGAGCAGCAGGCTCGCAGGCGTCACCGCGCCAATGCCGTTGGGAGCGCTGAGCAGCATGGCCGGAGCGCGCAAATCTTTTGCATCGGCCTGAAACTGGTCCAGGCCCTCGGTGTTGGGGCGGCGGCTGTGGTGGGCCTGGGCAATTGTCTGCCATTCGGCCAGCTGTGCTTTCGCACCTTGGACGAGGGCAGTGGCCGGCTCCATGCTCAGTACATCACCCATGGCTTTCGCCTGTTCATCAGCACTGATAAACACCCCCTTGCCCCCCCGAATCGCGCCCCAACCATCGCTGCGCAGCTCAAACCCCTCCCCGCGCTTTTTCCTCTTGCCATCCACCAAATGCCCAAGATTCAGCTGGCTCTTGCCACTGTGCTCGGTACTGAGCTTGATGTGCTCCTGGCCCCGTGTGTCGTCCAGGCGCAGTTTGTTATTGGTTGGGGTGCGCAGGACGTTGCGTTTGTAGTTGCGCAAGGTCACGTGGTCGACGTGCTGGCTGTCGTGCAGGGCGTGGGCGATGTAGGGGCGGTCGGGGTCGCCTTGTTCGAAGGCCACCGCCACTTCGGTGCCGGCGATCAGCGGCAGGTGCAGGCCGTGGGTGTCTCCGGCGTAGGGCCGGGCCAGGCGCAGCCAGAGGCTTTCCTGGCCGAGCGTCCAGCTGTCGCGGTCGAACAGGAAGTTCACTCGATAGCGCCCTTCCAGGTCGATATGGGCGTAGGGGTCGTTGGCCTGGTTGCTGGTTACGCGGGCGGGGATAGTGCCGGCGATCAGGGGTTTGTTCTTGAGCTCTGGACGAAAGCACACGCTTTGCGAATAAGGGATGGCCTCGAAGGTGGCGATGAAGCTGCTGTCACGGGCGGCGACGGTGGTCAGGCCGGTAATGACCGCCCCTGGCTTGAAGGCCTGGGGCGCGCCGCCGGTGACTTTGAGCACCTGGCCTGGCGCCAGGGTGGCGCTGCTGGTGATGCCGCCGAGGTGGGTCTGAGCGTTGAGGTAGCGCTCGTGGCGCAGGCGTGCGTAGAAGTAGCCGCTTTCGCTGAGCAGGTCTTCGTCCTGATCCAGCCGGTCGCCGAGCGCTGTGTAGGGTTCGGCGTAGTGGTAGGCCTCGCCGTAGGTGGTTTTGGCGCCGCGGGTCTGGTCAATCTCGCCGCTCAGGTGCGCGTGGGCTTCGCGGTGGTGGTAGGCGCGAACATGCACTTGTTGCTCGACCACCTGGTGGTTCGATTGCAGGTTCCACACGCCGTCCTGGGCAGTGCTGCTAAGGCCCGATTGCGGGCGGTAGGGCAGTTCGACGTTGAACTGGTACAAGCGTTGGTCGTCGCAGAACTCAACCACATCGATGCCCAGGCGTTCATCGCTGCTGAAGCGGTACCAGATGCCCACCTCGGCCAGCAGGCGGGTGATGAACGCCAGGTCGCTTTCGCCGTATTGCATGACCTGTTCGCGCTTGGGGTAGTCGCGTTTGAGGCTGAACAGAAAGTCCTGGCCTTCAAAGTCGTGGCGGCTACGCAGGATGCTGTCGACGATCTGCGGCACCGATTGGTGCTGGTAGATGCGGAACTGGCGGCCGCGTGCGAGCAGGGCCAGGCGGGGCTGCAAGGTGATTGCATAACTGGCCTGGTCGTTGGAGCCGCACTGACGTTTGAAACCGGTGACCACGCCGCGCAGGGTACGCAGGGGTTTTATGGGGGGCGGCGTTATCCCCAGCAAGGGCAGTTTTTGTGCCGGGGCGTGCAGGCTGAAGCAGGCGTTCCGGCCGAGCAGGGTTTCGGCGGCGAGGTCGCGCTCGGTGCTGGTGAATTCGATGTGGTAGGCGAAGGGTTCGCTTAGCCGTTCCTGGCTGTTGAAGGCCAGGACGTCTAGGTGGGCGTTGACGTTGCGAACGCTCAGGGTGTGGCGGCTGTGGTCGAAGAAAGTCAGCATGTTCACACCTGCGAGGCGACGGACTGAACCGTGTCGTGAAGGTCGTCGAAGTGCAGGCTGATACCGTCTTCGGCGCTATAACCGAAGCGCACCCCCTGGGTGCATTGCTGGGCTGCTCGACGCTCCAACAGTTGCTGGCTGAGTACCGGCAGGATCTGCTCGTTGAGCAGGCTGTCGATGTTGCGTGCGCCCGAATCAGGCAGCAGGCAGGCGGCAACCAGCGCGTCATTCAGGGCGTCATCGATCTGGCAATCCAGGCCGTAATGGCGTTGCAGGCGTTTGGCGACCTGGGCCAGCTTGATGGCCACGATGCGCTTGAGTGCATCAGCTTGCAGCGGGCGATAGATGAGGGTCTGGAAGCGCGCCAGCAGCGCAGGTTGGAAGTGGTCGCTCAGGATCGGCCGCAGGCGTTCGTGCAGCATGCTGTCCGGTGCGTCGGGTTGCGCCTGCACACAGCTGTGCAACAGGTCGCTGCCGAGGTTGGAGGTCATGAGAATAACGGTGTTGCGAAAGTCGATCTCGCGGCCTTCACCATCACGCATGAAGCCGCGATCAAAGACCTGATAAAACAGGTTGAGTACGTCGCGATGAGCCTTTTCCACTTCGTCGAGCAGCACGACGCTGTAGGGTCGTTGCCTTACCGCTTCGGTTAAGACCCCGCCTTGACCATAACCGACGTAGCCCGGTGGCGAGCCTTTGAGCTGGCTGACGGTGTGGGCTTCCTGGTACTCGGAAAAGTTGAGGGTGATCAGCGATTTTTCGCCTCCGAACAGGCTGTCGGCCAAGGCTAGGGCCGTTTCGGTCTTGCCTACGCCGCTGGTGCCGACCAGCAGGAACACACCCAGCGGCGCCTTGTCATCGGTGAGCCCGGTTTTGGCCGCTCGCAGGCGCTGTGCCATGACGCCCAGTGCCGAAGCTTGCCCGATCACACGTTCTGCGAGTCGCTGTTCCAACATCAGCAGGTTGGCCTGTTCGTCCTTGAGCAGACTACCCAGCGGCACGCCGGTCCAGTCGGCGATCACGTGCGCCACGCTGCGTGCGTCCACATCCAGCGACAGCAGCGGCTGGTTGCCCTGGATCTCGCTCAATTGCCGTTGCAGGTGCGCGCAGGTCTCGTGCTGCGGTGGCTGCGCCTGGCGCGCATCTATCAGTTGTTGGGTGAGGTCGAGTTCCTGTCGGTATTGCTGCTCCAGATCGAAGTACTGGCGTTGCAGGTCGGCGTGTTGTGCGGCAATCACCGCCAGGCGTTCATCTGCCTCCTGGCCGCCCAGTCGCTGATCCTGTTCCAGCGCTTGCCCCTCCAGTTCCAGGGCCACTTGCCGGGCGCTCAGGTGGGCCAACGCCGGCGGTTCGCAGTCCAGGCTCATGCGTACGCGGGCGCTGGCGGTGTCCAGCAGGTCGACCGCTTTGTCGGGCAGTTGCCGGCCGGTCAGGTAGCGTCGCGACAGACTGACAGCTGCCTGCACCGCCGCATCCTGGATATGCACACCATGATGGTTGGCGTAGCGCGCCTTGAGGCCTCGTAGCATCAGGCAAGCATTCGTGTCATCCGGCTCATCGACCTTGACCCTTTGGAAGCGCCGTTCCAGCGCGGCGTCGCGCTCGAAATACTGTTTGTATTCGCTCCAGGTGGTCGCGGCGATGGTGCGCAATTCGCCACGGGCCAGGGCCGGCTTGAGCAGGTTGGCGGCGTCGGCGCCACCTGCCTGGTTGCCAGCGCCGATCAGGGTATGGGCCTCATCGATAAACAACAGCACCGGTCTTTCGGATTGCTGTACGGCATCGATCACGTTTTTCAGGCGTTGTTCGAACTCGCCCTTTACCCCTGCCCCGGCTTGCAACAGGCCCAGGTCAAGGGTGCGCACACTGACCGACTTGAGGCTGTCCGGCACCCTGCCCTGGGCAATGCTCAAGGCCAGGCCTTCAACCAGTGCAGTTTTGCCGACGCCAGGCTCGCCCACCAGAATGGGATTGTTCTTGCGCCGACGACTGAGGATGTCGATGACCTGGCGAATTTCGTCGTCGCGGCCAAATACCGGGTCGATCTTCCCTCGCGCCGCCTGGGCAGTGAGGTTGTGGGTGAATCGGTCCAGCACTGTTTGCAACGTATCATTTGGGCTGACACAGGGCGGGAGTATGGCGAGCTCGCCGGAGGGGTCAGCGGCACTGCCCGATGGGGCAGGCACTTGCAGTTTTGGACATTCCTCGGACGTGTGATCCAACAGTCCCGAGAGACGCTGCAGTTGGACCTGGCTGAGGCTGAGCAAAGGCCATGCGGCCTCACACGCCAACAGGCCAGGTGTTTCCATCAACGCCCCCAGAAGATGTACTGAGCGCAGGCTGTCGTTGGTGTCGTCCAGCGAGGCGAGCACCCAGGCATTTCTGATCAGTTGCTGCAGCGGCTCCGACAACTGCGGTTTGCTCTGCACACTGCGCGGCAGCTGATCAATATGTTCGAGCAACCCATACCACAGCGCCTCCAGATTCCACTCGTAGCGACGGGCTATCACCGTCAGGTCACCGTCCCCCTGGCCCAGCAGCTTGAGCAGCCAATGCTCAACGGTGATCTGCGCATGTGCACGGTTCTGGCACAACGAAGCCGCTGCACTCAATGCCTGTGCACAGTAGGGATTGAGACGGCGAAGCAAGCGGGTGGAGTTGGGGGCCATACGGTTGCATCCTTATTCGAAGAGTCATCAATAAATGGCGTCTGGCATCGATGGGATTGGCTGCACGTCCACGAACGGACGCTCAACCCAGCACACCGGGAGCCGGCAGGCGATACCCCGCCTGCCGCTCCATGCGTATCAAGCGCTTTGGCGTTCGTTCCAGGAATCGGAGTGGATGATGTTGCCGTCCTTGTAGGTCCAGGTGACCTTCTCGTAGCGCAACTCAATCTGTTCCAAGTGGTTGTGTTTCTCTTTGCTCGGGTCTTTGACGTCGTGCATTTTCGGCGCGACTTTCACCACCTTGACGTTCTCCAGCTTGGTGATGAAGTACTCGACTTCCTGCCCGGCGTCGTCGATGCGGTACCACTTGAACTCGGCGCTCTTGAGGGTTTGCCCGGTGGTCACGGCCTTGTAGAAGTAGGGGCTGGACGCATCGATCTCCTTGGTGAACAAAAAGGGGGTGTGAACCCGCGCGCCGGTCAGCTTCCCGGTGTTGTTGTCGGTGGGGATGTACAGGCTGTGGTCCTGGGCGACCACCTCGATACTGCCCACACGCTTATCGACATTCACCGAGCCTTTGATTTCGGCACCACCATCGTCTTGCAGCCAGAGGTAAACGGGAATTGCCATGTGAAGCTCCTTTTCTCGGAAAATTAAACGTCGCGGGATGCGACAGGGGGTTGTCTGCCCGGACCAGGAGTGGCGAGCTCGCAGGCCCCCGCCTCTGGTACCAGGCGGATATCGACGCGGCGATTGGCGGCACGCCCCGCCTCGGTGTCATTACTCGCTATCGGATGAGTGGCGCCGAAACCCTGCACTGCAAAGCAACTGGCGGGGATGCCCCCCATGTGCTGCATCCAGGCATGCACGGCGGCGGCGCGGGCGTGGGAAAGCCGAAGGTTTTTTTCGGAATCGCCGGTGGCATCGGTGTGCCCCGCGATAACGATCAGCCAACCTGGCTGAGCCTTGATATCGACCAGCGCTTTGATCAGGACGTGGGTCGAGCCCGGTTTGAGCTGGGCACTGCCGGGAGCGAACAACGACAGGCTGTCCAGCCGTACTGCACTGGCGCTCCGCTCGGGTTTTCCAGCCGGTGGCGGCTCACTGTGAGCAGCCAGCACGGCCTGGAGCGGTGCGCGCAACTGCTCGCCGCGATACAGGCCCAAGCCAAATGCCAGGGGCACGCCGTGTCGGTAGTAAGCGTCCAGGCGCTGGGCGTGCTGGCGGAGCACGCTCACCGCATTTTCACGCCAAAGAAACTCACGTTGATGACGTTGGGTCGGCTGGGGGATAGCCGAATAGCGCCGCAGGTCATCACTGATCTGGCGCGCCAACAGAGTGTTCTGCCAAGCCGAACTGGCCAGAGCGATGACGACTGCGCCGGTGAACAACCACAGCGCAACCACGCTAGCGCGTTGCAGTGGGGTGCGTAGCGGACGCAGTGCAAGCAAGTTGAGCACTGGATCGGGAAATGGCAACAGCACATCCGCCGTGACCTGCCGGTTACCCGCAAGCGCCACCCTGCTGCGCAACCATTGCTGCCACAGGCCTCCTGGGACCGCCTGGGGCAGTGACGCCATCAGCTTGATCGCACACGTCGTTGCCAAGCAATTGCGCGAGTTGCGAATAACGAGGTAGGGCAGCACCGCTTCATTCAACCAGGCCACAGCGCTGTTCAGCTGTACGCTCGCATGCATCCGTGCAGCCTGTACGGACATATCGGCGCGCTGCCGCTGCCATTCATCCAAACCGACACATGCACCGGCGTTACGGACACGGACTTCGGCGTGGCCGTTGTCCCAACAGAACCATGGTTCCTCACCCTGCAAGGTTTGCAGGTAGCTCGCCAGCAACAGCGGCAGCGCAATGCCACGCTTGCGAGCCTGGGCAAGCTGATGGCTGAAACCGCGCACCTTGCCGGCGAGGACTGCGCCGTCACTGTGAACGCCTGGACTGACGATAAACATCACGCCCAGTTGCCCGGCCCACCCCGGACGCAGCGCCAACAGCCCGTCGGTGACGGCTGGCAGTTGCTCCACGTTCGGTACACGCACATAGCAACCCAAGGCCGTAACCCGCAGGGCCAGTTGCTCGGCCGGGATCTCACCGAACAGATTGTCCAGGCAGTCTCCGCAGACCAGTACCACTGGGTAACGAAACGACGTCGCAGGCAATGCCATGTTATCGGCCAACCTGAACGACCCAGGCGGGCGCTCGGCCCGGCGGTTCTGCGACACCCACGCCCAGGCGACACAACACACCGCGATCAACACCCCGAGTGCACGCGCCCACAGCGCAAGCGGAATGACGACCAGTAAAGCGAAGGCCAATAAGCCCGCCCACAGGTAAAGGATTCGATACAGGTTGGAGGTCATCGTGCCCTCACCCCTGACCAGGCATGAGCGAAGCCATCGCGTCGTTCAACAGGTGGTCCAACCCCCACCCTGTAGCCGCAAGCAACAAGCCCATCGACAGGATCTGGATCAGCGGCGAGCGCAGCCAGGACAGGCCCGCAAGCACACATCCACTGGGCGCTTGCGTAACAAGGGTATGCCTGACCTTGAGTGGCGTTACCCGCGCGTCAAGGGCGACCTGTAACTGCTCACGTTCAGGATCCTCCAGGTCACGGTAGCGCCCGCGAAAACCCAGCATCAATACCCGCTGAAATGCAGTCAGCACATGCTGATCAGGCGCCGCTCCACGCAATACTTCGCGTAGGTCTTCATACAGAAACTCACCCGCCTGGTGACGGTTGAAAAACTTGGCCTGCAACGGTTCGCTGGCCCAGGACGCCCGCGCCTCATCGCTGGCGAAGGTCAGCACAGTCTCATCGAGCAACGCACATTGCGCGTGGCTGATGTGATCGATGCTACGTTGACCAAGACCCGCCAGCTTGAGCTGTTGGCACACCTGCTCCACTTGCGCTGTGCAAAGCTGCGCCAGCTCGCGGCTATTCTGCACCGAGGCTCCCTGGCGCAACTCAACCACCAACAGATAGGTGTCCTGCAACAGCGCATCGATATCCACCGCTGCCGAATTCCGCTCTTCGAAAGACGTCACTTTCATGAGCGCAGCACCGCGAACAGTTCAAGCTTGACGTCGGCCAATGTGCTGGGGACGTAGAACGCGCAAACGCCTTCGTCCAGCATCGCTTGCCCGCTGGGATGGCCGAGATCAAGGGCGAAATATTGATTTTCCAGGCGCAATGGAATCGCCGCCGGCACATGGCTGAGCGACTGCAACGGCACCCCATCGAGCGCAGCATTGACCAGGTAGTTGACAGCGTCGGGTGTGCCGATCTTGCATAAGCGCGGGAACTGATCCTGCAACTGCGCCGCCGGCAGCCGGCAACGCACTGACAGATAAAAGTCGGCAGCATCCCGTTCACGCAAGCGAGGGTCATTCAACGTGACTTGCCAGCGATTGGCCCCACGCTCCTGCAGTAGCAAGGCAATGACCCGCGACGGCAGACTGGCCTCCAGCAGAAGGGAAATGCTGTGCATCAAGGGCGGGAATACGGCATCCAGGTGCGCGTGTCGATAAGCCGGAATCTCATCGACATCGTGTTCCAGTGAAAACGTCAGCAGCCCGCCCGCCAGCTTGATCAGCGCTTGATAGACATGCTCGGGATGCCGCGCCGGAAACGCGCGCAGATCCGCCAGTACGGGCTCATAAGTGTTCAAGGCATTAAGCAGCCAGAACAGCGAGACATCGGCAACGGCAAAGTCGGCCATGCGCTGATTGCTTTCCCGTCGCATCCCCATGAGTCGTTGGCGCTTGGCAGCCAATTGCGTCAACAGGTTGTCCAGTTGATTCAACAACCCAGGATGCGCGGCGAAGCTGAGCAATGGCGGCACGTAACCGGGGTCGAGGCTCCAGGCGCCTTTCCCGTCTCGCACCAGACGTGCGACCGGACACGTTACGTAGTCCGCGTTGTCGTCACTGTGCAAGCGCAGACTCAGCGCGTGTTCCAGCACGCCAATCGACTGCGCCTCGTCTGCGTAGATATCCTGTACCTGGCGCCAATCCTGATGATAACGGGTTGGCCGATCGACTCTACCGCCTTCAAACACGCAGTTGCTGCCGTTGGCTTGCTCTAATGGCAACGCCAATAGCACAGTCACTTCTTGAAACTCATCGGTCAGCAGGGCCGCCAGTTCCAACGCAGAAGGCAGCCGATCCAGGCATTCGCTGTCGACCCATGTGCCGTCGGGCATTCGCACCTGCAATCGAGTGGCCTTGAGCTTGCCCAGTCCTAAGGCATCCAAGTCAAACTCCGCAACCTGCACACCCCAGGGGTGTATCCAGGTCAGTAGTGCAAGCTGGTTATTGGCCCAAGCCTCATAGCGTGTCTGCTGCTGAAATTGCTGCGGCGACAGCAATGCGCCGGCGGCCCATAACGGGCGATCGATCTTCATGGCATCGTTTCCCTACGATTGAATCAGGCCTTGGCCTTGGGCATCTGCGAAACCAACGACAGGTTCACGTCCATGCCCTCGACCTGGAAGTGCGGCACGGCGTACAACTTGACGCGGAAGAAGCCCGGATTGTCCTCAATGTCTTCGACCGTCACCTTGGCATCGCGCAGTGGGTGCGAGGCCTGCAAGTCATCGCCGGGGTCTGTCATCTCGGTGACCAGCCCGCCAATCCATTTGTTCAGCTCAAGCTCCAGCAGACGTCGGTCCTTGGTGGTGCCGATGTTTTCGCGCTGGATCAGCTTCAGATAATGGGCAATCCGTGAGAGCAGGAAGATGTAAGGCAAGCGTGCATTGATTCGACTGTTGGCGGTGGCGTCGGCCGTGTCGTACAGCGCCGGTTTCTGCGCGGAATTGGCCGAAAAGAAACACGCGTAGTCGCGATTCTTGTAGTACGAGAGTGGGATGAAACCGAGATTGGCAAATTCAAACTCACGGGTTTCGGGGATCATGACTTCGGAAGGAATCTTGACCTGATTACCGGTGCCCAAGTCGTACAGATGGATCGGCAGTTCCGTTACCGCACCGCCCGATTGCGGCCCACGAATCTGCACGCACCAGCCATTGGCGATGAAGCTCTTGACCATGTTGGCCGCAAAGGCAAATGAGGCATTGGTCCACAGGTATTTACCGTGATCCGGCCCCTTGACGCTTTCGATGTAATTGAAATTGCGCACTGGAATGGTGTCGGGCCCATAGGGCAAACGCCCAAGGACGCGTGGCATGGTCAGGCCGATGTAACGCGCATCGTCACTGTCGCGGAACGCCTTCCACTTGATGTATTCAGCACGGTCAAAGTAGTTGCCGATGTCCTTGATCGCGGCAACCTCCTCCATAGTCTCCTTGCCGAAGAAGGCGGGGCCGACAGCGCCCACAAACGGCATATGCGCGGCCGCCGACACTTTCGAGATATTACGCAGCAGGGCGATATCCTGAGGGCTTCGGTTGAACTCGTAGTTGGAGATAGCTGCTGCAATCGGCTCGCCGCCGGGAGTGTCGTACTCCTGGGTGTAGGTGTGCAGGTACAAGCCACTCTGGGCGATTTCCGGCGCATCCTCGAAGTCCTGCACGAGGTGATCCTTGCTGATATCCAACAGTTCGATGCGCACGTTTTGACGGAAATCCGTCTGATCAATCAGCGACTTCACGCCACGCCAGGTCGACTCGACACGCTGGAAATCCGGATGGTGCATGACCGCGTCAAGCTGACGGCTGATCTGCATGTCCAGGGAGGCGATGTGTTCGTCCAGCAGAACCTTATCCAAGCGCTCGACTTTCTGCGGTGATTGCTTAAGCAACTTTAAAAACACACTCACCGCTGCGGTTACCCGCTCATCGGCTGACACTTCAGACAACGCCTCAGCATTCTGAAAAACGTCTATACCACCCAGCGTTACTATCGGGTTCAGATTAATCTTGTTAAACAGCGCGCCGTAAATGCCTGCGCACGGCTCAGTTAATACAGTGGCACTGCGCGATTGCTCGCTGGAACTTTCTATAGCCATAACGAAACCTTCCTTTAAAAAATTCGAGTTAAATCAACGATCTTCCATAGGCGCCAAGGCAGCCAACTCCGCCCGTAGTTCATCACTAAGCGCATCATCTTTAAGAATTCGTTCTAACTCGTGACGGAAGGTCACGTTATCCAGCAGATTCGATTTGAGATCGCGCAACAGGTTGCGCATAGCCAACAAGGCCCGCAGTTGCGGGATCTGCCGCGCGACTTGCTCGGGTTCAAAGTCCTTCATGCATTGAAAGTTCAGCTCGACCGAGGCATCAGATGCCTCGTCGCTCAAGGTATCGGGAACGGCGAGCCTCAGGCTGGGCGAGAAGTCCGCCAGGACGCTGTCAACGTTGTTTTTATTGATATTGACCTTGCCCCGTTCGGACAGCGGACGCTGCTCCTTGCCGTTGCTGTAGTCACCCATCACCATCAGTTTGAGTGGCAGTTCAATCTTTTTCTGCGCACCGCCGGTATGCAGGTCAAGTTTGATATTGATCCTGGCTTTGGGCACTTCATTTTGAAAGCTGCTTAAAGTCATAACTCCATCCGTAAGTCACCTTTTCAACAGCACGCGTAGCCATTGAGAAAGAAGAAAGACCGAAACCCACACACAAAAAAATGGATTCCTTACTGAAGAAACCAGCGCACTACACGGCGACTGGAAATCTCTTCGCACTTAGGATGAAGTATCGCCCTTTGTATTTGCCACCCCCCAAACCACGGGCAAGAGCTTTCTGTAACGCTTTGCGGAAACATCCCACAAACCACCCAGATGCCCCCTATTCCTATCAATATTTAATGTTTAATTACCTACATAAGAACACTCCGTCAGAGCTTCAAACTATTTGTAGGCAATCAATGTAGGATTTTTATAAAAACAACAAAGCAGCGGCCACTCTCTTACATCCATAGGCATTGCGCTTATAACGTAAGAGGCGATCAAGGAGGCGCACTTATACCGTTCAATCACAAGAAAACGCTTCAGTGCCGTCGAACAAGCACCGAGGCATAAGCGCAGACGGTTCAGATTACTGCCCGCCACCGCAGGCTCATATCGTAAAAATTGAAGTTTGCGGGTGTGCCGTTTACGCGTCCCGCGCCCTCACCCTCAAATGCCGCGCATACCAAGGACGCCTAGGCACACGCTTGAACAACCCGTTGAGAACATCTTCATCCGCGCCAAACGTAATGCGCAACGCGAGCTTCATGGTCTCCGGGTCCATCTCCATCGACTTGCCCATCTGCAACCCCGGTGCGGTGCTGCAGCCATGGGTGTCCGGGCCGAGCCAGGGATCGCCGACTTCCACCCAACGTCCTGGCGCAAACCACGCGACACCGTTGACTTCCAGCCGGCTGACTTCACCTGGATTGAAGCGCTCGTGGGCGCGGAACCAGTCTTCGATGCGGTCATCGATCCAGCCGTGGAAGTGCCAGAACACCGGGTTTACGTGGGAGGAGAATGGGTCGCCGAGGAAGTCGTTTTCGGCGGCATACCAGCGTGCGGCAAAGTCTGCAGGGTCTCGGGCAAAGGGCACTGGCGCGCCGTTGGAGGGGTCGCGGGGCACCGAGGCCCAGCGCATGTGCAGCCAGTCGTGCAGGCCCAGTTCCATTTGCGAGCCCAGTTGCCCAAGGGTGAATTTGGCCAGGTAACGCGGGTCGCGGTATTGGGACTCCCAGACCTGGAAGTTGCTGTGGTAGGTCTCCTCCGATTTGATGTCGCTGACCCACTGGGTGTATTCGCTGTCGTCCGGGGCCGACCAGGTGGGCGGCAGGGCGAAGCCGTCGTGGTTGTCGAAGTAGCGCACAAAGCCCAGGCGGTCACGCTCCAGCGCCGGTTGCGGTTCGGGGAAGGCGGGCCACGAGGGCAAGTCCTGCATGGCGCGCGCGGCGCCGAGCATGTGCCGGTGCATGAAGAAGAAGTCGATACCCGAGCCGTTGCGGTCTTTGCGTTTGCCGCGGGCATCGCGCTCCTGGCCTCGTGGGCCGGGTTGCCAGCCGATGCCGCGCAGGGCGTCGCGTTTTTCTTCGGAGAGCTTGTGCCATTGGTCGCGGGTGGCGTGCCACAGTTGGTGGAACAGGCGGTGCTCGGGGGCGATCAGCCAGGCGAGCAGGGTCGGATTATGGCCGATGCGCTGGCGGGCTTCGGGGAACAGCTGTTTGTGGGCGATAAAGCGGCTGTCGCGTTCGGTCATCGCCAGGGGACGATCCAGGTCAAGGATCTGTCCGCTGAGTGTGCCGCTGCCGGCGTTGCCGAAGTCGGCCCAGACTTCGTCGAGGGTCATCTTGAACTCATAGGCGGGCCGGCCATCGGCCGAGTCGCGGTCGATCAGGCGCCAATAGAGCAAGGCGCCCTCGCCCGTCAGCACATCACCCAATACGCGGTAGCGCGGTTCGCCTTCGGCACGCAGGTTGGCGGCGGTGTCCAGGTAGCCGCGCAGGCCTCGGCCACGAGGTGCGATGTCGAGCAGCAGTTCCAAGCCCTGCAGCGCCAGCCCCTTGAGGCCAGCGTCATGGCCTTCCAGGCGCAGGCTCCAGACTCCGCGCAAGGTGTTCGCCAAATGCTGGCCAGCGGTGTCGGCCAAATCTACCGTGGCTTCGCCAGGTGTGATCGGAAATTCTTCACGCGTCAACTCGCGATGGGCATAGAACGCTGCCGGCACAGCGGCGCCAGTGAGCGCGAGGCCTGCGATGAACCCACGTCGAGAGATGGTCATTGTCTACCTTAGGAAACGGCTTGATCAGAGCTAGAACGTTTGCTGGCAGGGGAAATTTACCGCCGCCGTCTCGCCCGCCTAAATTTCCCGGTTCATCGCTCGTTCTTCCCAGATAGCAAAGGCCTCAACTGACTGAGATGGCAATGACAAAATCACGTTCGAAAAAGGCGCTGTATATCGGCCTGCCGCTGGCGCTGGCCGTCGGCGCTGGTTGGCTGGTCTGGGATCACTGGTTCAGAGGCAATGCCGGCTACTCGCTGGAGGTGATCAAGCAGGCCAACGAAATGCAGGACCGCCTGCTGTCGTTCGACAGTCACATCACCGTGCCGGTGGATTTCGGCACCGCCGGAAAAGAAGCGGACAAGGACGGCAGCGAGCAGTTCGACTTGGTCAAGGCCAGTCGCGGCCGCTTGTCCGGTGCCGCCCTGACCATCTTTGGCTGGCCGGAGATCTGGAACGGCCCCAATGCGCCACACAAGCCTACCGAAGGGTTTGTCGAGGCGGCACGCCAGGAACAGGAAGTGCGCTACAAAATCATCAGCGCTATGGTGCGCGACTTCCCCAACCAGGTCGCCATCGCCTACACCCCGGATGACTTGCGGCGCCTGCATGGCGAGGGCAAGTTTGCGATCTTCATGAGCATGCTCAACGCCTACCCCTTGGGCAACGACCTGAACCAACTGGACCTCTGGGCCGCGCGCGGCATGCGCATGTTCGGCTTCAGCTATATCGGCAACAACGCCTGGTCGGACTCGTCGCGCCCACTGCCATTTTTCAATGACAGCGCAGATGCCCTGGACGGCCTGTCGGACATTGGCAAGCAAGCAGTTCATCGCCTCAACGACCTGGGTGTGATCATCGATGTGTCGCAGATGTCGACCAAGGCCCTGGAGCAGGTAGCACAGCTGAGCCGTACGCCGATGGTGGCCTCTCACTCGGCACCGCGGGCATCGGTGGATATTCCGCGCAACCTCAGCGACAAGGAGTTGCAGTTGATCAAGCACAGCGGCGGCGTAGTGCAGATCGTGGCCTTCTCCGCCTACCTGCGCCCATTGAGCCAGCCGACCCAGGACAAGCTCAACGCCCTGCGCGCGCGCTTCGACCTGCCGCCGCTGCCCAACCTGGCCATGGCGCTGATGCCCGGCGATGCAATCATCGCGGCCTGGCCCGAGCATAAGTTCGGCGAGTACGCCGGTGAGCTGTACGGCATCCTGGATAAAGAACCCAAGGCAACCCTCAAGGACCTGGGGGATGCCATCGACTACACCGTACGCAAGATCGGTATCGATCACGTTGGCCTGTCTTCGGACTTCAACGACGGCGGCGGCATCGACGGCTGGAACAACGTCGGCGAAATCCGCAACGTCACCGCCGAGCTGATCCAGCGCGGCTACTCCGAAGCCGATATCGCCAAGCTGTGGGGAGGCAACTTCCTGCGGGTGTGGGACCAGGTACAAAAAGCCGCCAAACCATTGGCCAACCGCTAACCACCTAGAAGCCAGTCCATGACCGACCGCCGTACGTTTCTCAAGCAGGCCGGGGTATTTGCCGCCAGCCTGCCGCTTGGCGCTGCCATCCTGCCTCACGCACAGGCAGCCACCACGCAAGACCCATGGACGGGACTCAAGCAACTGTTCAACCAGGACCCGGATTACCTGCACTTCTCCAACTTCCTGGTGGCCTCACACCCCAAACCGGTTCGCGACGCCATCGAGCGCTACCGCGCACAGATCGACCGCAACCCTGGGCTGGCCATGGACTGGGACCTGCAGGAAACCTGGAAGCGCGAAGGCCAGGTGCGCGAATGGGCCGGCCACTACCTGAAGGCTACGCCCCCGCAGATCGCCCTGACCGGCAGCACCTCCGAAGGGCTGGCGATGATTTATGGCGGCATCCATGTGCGCCCGGACCAGGAAATACTGACCACCACCCACGAGCACTACGCCACCAACTACAGCCTGGACTTTCGCGTGCGCAAGCAAGCCACCCAAGTCCGCAAGATCGCGCTGTTCGACACCGCCAACCGGGTGTCCGTCGACGAAGTGCTGAGCAATATCCAACGCAGTATCCGCCCCAACACCCGCGTGCTGGGCATGACCTGGGTGCAGTCCGGCAGCGGCGTCAAGCTGCCCATCGGCGAGATCGGCAAGCTGGTGGACGAGCACAACCGCAATCGCGACGACAAGGACCGCATCCTTTATGTCGTGGATGGCGTACACGGCTTCGGCGTGGAAAATCTCGATTTCCCGGACATGCACTGCGACTTCTTCATCGCCGGCACCCACAAGTGGATGTTCGGCCCGCGCGGCACCGGCATCATCTGCGCCCGTTCGGCGCAGAACAACGACGTGACGCCTATGGTGCCGACCTTCTCCGAAGATACCGACTTCGCCACCACCATGACGCCGGGCGGCTATCACGCGTTTGAGCATCGCTGGGCGCTGGATGAAGCCTTCAAACTGCACCTGCAGTTGGGCAAGGCGTCGGTCCAGGCGCGCATTCATCAGCTCAACAGCGAGCTCAAACAGCACCTGCTGGCGCACCCAAAGGTTGAGCTCGTAACCCCGCAAAGCCCCGAGCTCTCGGCGGGGTTCACCTTCTTCCGGATCAAGGGCCAGGACTGCGACCGGTTCGCCGCAGCCATGATGAAACACCGCGTGGTGATCGACGCGGTCGACCGCGATGCTGGCCCGGTCATCCGCACCGCGCCTGGCCTGCTCAACAACAGCGACGAAATCCAACGCTTCATGACCTTGCTCAACCAACAGGTCTGACGCACTTTTTTCCTTTGATCGAGAGACCTGCATGAACACTGTCACTCACCTGAAACTACTGACAGCCCTGCTCCTGACCCTCCTGTGCGGCGCATTGCTGCCAGGCCTGGCCCACGCCGCCGAATCCCAGCCAGGCAAGGTCTTCAAGGACTGCAAGGATTGCCCGGAAATGGTCGTGCTGCCCGCCGGCACCTTCACCATGGGTACGCCGGACGATGAAGTCGGTCGCGAGCCCGACGAAGGCCCGATGCACCCAGTGACCTTTGCCAAGCCTTTCGCCATGAGCCGCTTCCATGTGACGGCCGGTGAATGGGACAGCTACCTGCGCCAGAGCGGCGTGAAGATCGCCAACGGCGACGAACGCCCCGGCCGCGAGTGCATCGCCAGCAAGCCGCGCTACGCCCAGGGACCGCGGCAACCGGCGGTGTGCATGAGCGTTGACGATGCCGAGAAGTACGTCGCGTGGCTGTCGAAAAAGACCGGCCAGAAATACCACCTGGTCAGTGAGGCCCAACGCGAATACGCCGCCCGTGCGGGCTCCGCCGGTCCTTTCCCATTCCCGTTCGATGAAGGCACCCAATACAGCATCGCCAAACACGCCAACACCTACGGCCCGACTGACGGCTACAGCTTCAGCTCGCCCGCCGGCAGCTACCCGCCCAACGCCTTCGGGATGTACGACATGCACGGCAACGTCTACGAGTTCGTCGCCGACTGCGAGCACAAGAACTATGTCGGCGCGCCTGCCGATGGCAGCGCCTGGATCGCCGACGGCGACTGCAAGGCCCGTCAGATCCGCGGCAACGACTGGGGCGAAGCGCCAGTGTTCTCGCGCTCCGGCAATCGCAACACGATTTGGGTCGAAACCCGCGGCGATTGGCTCGGCTTTCGCGTAGTCCGCGACCTCTGACCCCGCCCCGCCATCGACGGCCCCGTCGTCGATGGCCTGCTCCACCTCCTCCCTCCCGCCCCACCCACTCCCTTCGCACCACTGCACGAGTCGCGCATCGCACACTCGCCGCTAAATTCAGGACCTGCCGCTTCGTTCCATAAAGGTTCGATACCACGGACCCACCGCAAAACCCCAAACGCCGAGGAACGTTTTACATGACTGCCAAACCACGCAGCGCCTTTCGAGAAGTGCTCAGTCTGCTCAAGCCTTATTGGGTCACGCTGAGTATCTCAATAGCCCTCGGCATCCTGGGCGGCTTGTGCGTGACCGCGCTGCTGGCCACGATCAATACCACCCTGCACACAGAAGGCGGACTCAACTCCAGCATGGTCATGGCCTTCGCCGGGTTTTGTGTACTGGGCCTGGTCAGTTCGATCGTGTCCGACATTGGTACCAACTATGTCGGCCAGCACGTGATTGCACGCTTGCGTAAAGATCTCGGCGCCAAGGTGCTGTGTGCACCGGTTGAACAGATCGAACGCTACCGGGCCCATCGACTGATTCCGGTATTGACCCATGACGTCAACACCATCAGTGATTTCGCCTTCGACTTCGCGCCACTGGCGATCTCGTTCACTGTGACCCTAGGCTGCCTGGGTTACCTGGCCATGCTGTCGTGGCAGATGTTTTTGCTGACCACCATCGCGATCATCATCGGCAGCGCCGTGCAGTACCTTGCGCGGCAAATGGGCATCAAGGGCTTCTTCGCTGCACGCGAAGCCGAGGATGAATTGCAGAAGCATTACAGCGCCCTGAATGCTGGCGCCAAGGAACTGCGTATTCATCGCCCGCGCCGCTTCCGCATGTTCAGCCACCGCATCGAAGGCACGGCGAACAAGATCCGTGATACCCATATTCGATCGATCAACATTTTCGTGATCGCCAAGACGCTGGGTTCGATGCTGTTCTTCGTAGTGATTGGCCTGGCGCTGGCCTTGCAATCGTTCTGGCCAAGCGTCGACCAGAAAATCATGAGCGGCTTCGTGCTGGTGCTGCTGTACATGAAAGGGCCACTGGAACACCTGATCGGCACGCTTCCGATCGTCAGCCGCGCCCAGATCGCCTTCCGTCGCATCGCCGAACTGTCGGAGCAGTTCTCGTCACCGGAGCCGCATCTGCTGATCAGCGACCAGCCCCATACCAAACAGAGCATACAAAGCCTGGAGCTGCGTAACGTCAGCTACGCATTCCCGGCTGTAGAAGGTTTCGAACCCTTCAAGCTGGGCCCGTTGAACCTGAATATCGAACAAGGCGAAATCCTGTTCATTGTCGGTGAAAACGGCTGCGGCAAGACCACCATGATCAAACTGCTACTGGGCCTCTACACGCCACAGGAAGGGCACATCATGCTCAACGGCAAGGCCGTCGATGCCCACAGCCGTGATGACTATCGCCAGCTGTTCACCACCATCTTCTCTGACTATTACCTGTTCGACGAGTTGGTGCAGGGCGAGCACGGCAAACAACTGCCAGCAGACGTCGACCAGTACCTGGAGCGCCTGGAGATTGCTCACAAGGTCAGTGTGCGCGACGGCGCCTTTACCACCACAGACCTGTCGACCGGCCAACGCAAGCGCCTGGCGTTGCTCAATGCCTGGCTGGAAGAGCGTCCGGTGCTGGTGTTCGACGAATGGGCGGCCGACCAGGACCCGACATTCCGCCGTATTTTCTATACCGAGTTGCTGCCAGACCTCAAGCGCCTGGGCAAGACCATCATCGTCATCAGTCATGACGACCGTTACTTCGATGTCGCCGACCAGTTGGTACGCCTGGAGTTGGGCAAGGTGATCCAGGCCAACAGCCTGGCCTGACCCCGACACACCACCGGCCCATCGGCCCTGACTCAACGCCCGAGACATGCAATGACTGCCACTCACGATATTCAAGACGACGAACTGCTGGCCCTGCTACTGGGCGACGAGGCCACCGTGCCACGAATCCGCCCACGCGACTCGGCGCTCCCGGCGCCGTTGTCGTACGCACAACAACGCTTGTGGATCGAGCAGCAATACGACCCCAGCAGCAGCGCCTACAATCTGCCTCGGGCGTTTCTGCTCAAGGGCCAGTTGCACGCCCAGGCATTGGAAAGCGCCCTGGCACACGTGATCGAACGCCATCAGATCCTGCGCAGCCGATTTGTTGAGATCAATGGCCAGCCCTTCCAGGAAGTCGATCACCAGGCACGGTTCTGCCTGGATCGCCAAGACCTGCGCACCTACCCGGCCGCCGAGCGCAAAGCCATGCTCGACCGTCAGGTCCAGGCCCAGAACACTGAGCCCTTCGACCTGTCCCGAGGGCCGTTGCTTCGCGCGCAACTGTTGCAGTTGGCCGATCAGGAACACGCACTGCTGATCACACTGCACCATATTGTTTCCGATGCGTGGTCCAACGCGATCCTGGTCCAGGACCTGTGTGAGGCCTATCGCATCAGCACCGGCGCCCGCCCACACCAACAGCTGCCCGCACTGGCGGTGCAGTACGCCGATTACGCTCAGTGGCAGCGGGACAATCAGGCCAGTGGCCAAGGGCTGGAAAGCGGCATCGCCTACTGGCAGAGCTACCTGGGAGATGACTTTCCGGTGCTCGAACTGCCCACCGACCAACCTCGCCTGAAGACGACCGGCCAGCCCGCCGCGCACTGTCATATCCAACTGCCCCAAGCGCTGAAGCAGCAGGTCGACAGCCTTTGCGCACGCGAAGGCATCACGCCGTTCATCGTGTTCCTGGCGGCCTGGCAGATCCTGCTCAGCCGCTACAGCGGCCAGCAAGACTTCTGCGTCGGCGTCCCCAACGCGACACGCCATCTGGAAGAGACGCAGGCGCTGGTTGGGTGTTTTGTCAGTACCCAGGTCTACCGTACGCGCCTCGACTCACGCATGAGCGCGGTCGAATTGCTGCGTCGTTTGCGCAAAGAATCGCAGGCCGCCTTGCAGCATGCCGACATCCCCTTCGAGCTGCTGCTGGATAACCTGTCCTTCGAGCGCAGTGCCGAACACGCACCTATCTTCCAGACGCTGTTCAACTGGCGGGTCGAGGACAACACCGCGACGTTGCTCCAGTTGGGTGACCTGGTGCTGGAGTTCATCGACAGTGACTTGCCGCAGGCCAAGTTCGACCTGTCGATCGATGCCGGCAGCAGCCCCACGGGCTTCTACGCCAGCATTGAATACAATGCCGAACTCTTCGACGCCGCCACCGTGCAACGCATGGCGCAGCATTGGCAGAACCTGATTCAAGCCATCAGCCAACAACCGGAACAGGCACTGGCCGATCTGGCATTGCTCCACCCTCTGGAGCGTCAGCAGATCCTGGTGGACTGGAACCCGCCGGCACTGCATATCAGCAAGCTGCCCGTGCATCAGCGCATCGCGGCGCAAGCGGCCCTGACCCCTGATGCCGTGGCGCTGCTGCTGGGCAATGAGCGTCTGAGCTATCGCCAGCTTGAACAACAGGCCAATCGCCTGGCTCACCGGCTGATCGCCGAAGGGGCTGGGCCGGATATACGCGTTGGCGTAGCCTTTGAGCGCTCGATTGAGATGGTTGTCGGCTTGCTGGCGATTCTCAAGGCCGGCGGTGCCTATGTGCCACTGGACCCGGAGTATCCGCAAGACCGCCTGACCCACATGATGCAGGACAGCGGCGTCGGCCTGCTGCTCACCCAGGCGGCCATCGGCGCGCGCCTGAGTATCCCTGGCCACATCAAGGTGATCCACCTCAGCCTGGACGCTGGCGACCTCAGTGCCTACGCCACCGAAGCCCCGGCCACCCATGTCGACCCGCTGAACCTGGCCTACGTCATCTACACCTCCGGTTCCACCGGCATGCCCAAGGGCGTGGACATCAGCCATGAGGCGCTCACCGGTCATACCGATGTCGCCATCGGCTACTTCCAATTGAGCGCACAGGATCGGGTGCTGCTGTTTTCTTCACTCAATTTCGATGGCTTTATCGAACAGCTGTTTCCAGCCTTGTGCGTCGGTGCGGGCGTTATCATTCGCGGCAATGAGGTCTGGGACAGCGAAAGCTTCTACCGCGAAGTCATCGACAATGGCATGACCGTGGCAGACCTGAGCACCGCCTACTGGTTCCTGATCGCCCAGGAATTCGCCCGCAAAGGTCCCCGCGACTACGGCCAGCTACGCCAGGTCAGTGCCACTGGCGAGGCCATGCCGCCAGAAGGTGTGAAACTGTGGGCCCAAGCCGGGCTCAATCATGTGCGCCTGCTCAATACATACGGTCCGACTGAAACCACTGTGACCGCCAGCTTCCTGGACTGCGCCGAGTACGTCTCAGGCGTCCGGTCGCTGCCAACGCTGATGCCGATTGGCACCCCTTTGGGTGGCCGCAGCATGTATGTGCTGGATGACAACCTGGAGCCGGTCCCGGCCGGGGTGGTCGGCGAACTGTACATCGGCGGCCCATTGCTGGCGCGTGCCTATCACGATCGCCCAGCACTGACCGCCGAGCGCTTCGTGGTGGATGCTTTCGGCCAGCAGCCGGGCGGGCGGTTGTACCGCACGGGCGACCTGGTGCACTACCGCGCAGATGGCGTGATCGAGTACATCGGGCGCGCCGACCATCAGGTCAAGATCCGTGGTTTTCGCATTGAGCTCGGCGAGATCGAGGCCCGCCTGCTGCAATGCGCCGAGGTCCGCGAGGGATTGGTGGTGACACTGGACAGCGCCAACGGCAAGCAACTGGCAGCCTATCTGGTCCCTTGCGACCCAACGCTGGCCAGCGCCGACCTGGACACCCAGAAAGCGCGCCTGGCAGACGTAAGGGCGCAGCTCAAAGCCAGCCTGCCGGACTACATGCAACCGACGTTCTGGGTGCTGCTGGCCCAATTGCCACTGACCCCCAACGGCAAGCTCGACCGCAAGGCCCTGCCCGCTCCCGACCCGGCACTGGCCCATAGCGACTACGTGGCTCCGGCTACAGAACTGCAAACCCGCCTCGCGCACATCTGGCAAGAGGTGTTGAAAGTCGAGCGGGTCGGCCTGCACGACAATTTCTTCGAACTGGGTGGCCACTCCCTGCTGGCTACGCAAGTGGTGGTCCGGGTACGTGAGCAGTTAGGCGTGGAGCTACCGATCCGCGATCTGTTTGGTGCCGAGCATTTGCTTGAGCTGGCCGAAAAGGTTCAGGGCCTGCAAACCGCAGCCAACCCCCTGCAGGACGAACTCGCCAGGACCCTGGCGCTGCTCAAGAGCCTGTCCAGTGACGATATTGAAGATTTGATTTCCCAATAAGGAATTTTCGCGTGCAAGAGTTACTAGCGTCCGTCGGTTCGCTGTCGTCCAAAGAGCGCAAGGCGCTGGCGACATTGCTCAAGCGCCAGGGCATCAACCTGTACAACGTGGCCCCGATCTTCAAGCGGCACAGCGAGGAGCCGGCGGTATTGTCTTACGCACAGCAGCGCCTGTGGTTCTTCTGGCAGTTGGACCCCGACAACACCGCGTTCAATATTCCGGCCGCCCTGCAATTGCAGGGTCCGTTGGATATCGAAGCGTTGCGCCACAGCTTCCAGGCGCTGATCAGCCGACATGAAAGCCTGCGCACTACGTTCACCCAGGCCCAGGATCAGGCAGTGCAGGTGATCCATCCAGCCGGCCCATTCAGCCTGCATGTTGAGAACGCCGAAGGTCTGCCGCCTGCCGAGCAGCGGGTGCAGATCGACGGGTTCGTCGAACGCCTGGCCAGCCAGCCTTTCGACCTGGAGCACGGGCCACTGCTGCGTGTCAGCCTGTTGAAACTGGCCGAGGATGACCACGTGCTGGTGGTCGCCATGCACCATATCGTCTCGGACGGCTGGTCGGTGCCGATCATGATCGAGGAGCTGATTGCCCTTTATCAGGCGCAGTTGCGTGGTGTGGAGGCGACTTTGCCGGCGCTGTCCGTACAGTATGCCGACTACGCCGCCTGGCAGCGCCAGTGGATGGAGGCCGGCGAGCAGGAGCGCCAACTCGCTTACTGGCAGACGCAACTGGGCGGCGAACAGCCGGTGTTGCAACTACCGGCCGACCGGCCGCGTTCGGCGGTGCAAAACCAAGCCGGTGCCGATCATGAAATCCCCATCGATGCAGCCTTGGCCCACCAGCTCAAGCAACTGGCCATACGGGAAAACTGCACGCTGTTCATGGTGCTGCTGGCCTCGTTCCAAGCCTTGCTGTATCGCTACAGCGGCCAGCCACAGATTCGCGTCGGGGTCCCCGTGGCAAACCGCACCCGGGCCGAAGCCGAACGGTTGATCGGGTTCTTCGTCAACACTCAGGTACTCCAGGCACAGCTACACAGCCAGATGCCGTTCAAGGAGTTGCTGGCACAGGTCAAGGCCTGCGCGCTTGGCGCCCAGGCCCATCAGGACTTGCCGTTCGAGCAGTTGGTGGAGGCGCTGCAACCGGAGCGCAGCTTGAGCCACAGCCCGCTGTTCCAGGTGATGCTCAACCACCAATACGAAGAGGCCGGCGTAGCACCGGCGATTGACGGTTTGAAGGTCAAGAACCTGACCTGGAAGCGCCAGACCGCCCAGTACGAACTGACCCTCAATACCCTGGAACAACCCCAGGGCTTGAGCGCCACCCTGAGTTATGCCACTGCCCTGTTCGATGCCGCCACCGTGGAGCGTATCAGCGGCCACTGGCTCAACTTGCTGCACGCGGTGTGCCGCAACCCGGCCCAAGCGATCGGCGAGTCACCGTTGCTCAGCCCCGGGGAGCTGCAAACCCTGCTCCATGACTTCAACCGCAGCCATTACACCGGTGGCCACGGCGACTTTGTCCAGCAGACCCTTGAAGCGCAGGCTCGACACACGCCAGATGCTGTAGCACTGCTGTTCGGCACGCAGTCAATGAGCTACGCCGAACTCAATCGCCGGGCTAACCGTCTGGCACACAAACTGGTGGAATTGGGCGTCAAGCCAGAAGTCCTGGTGGGCATCGCCCTTGAACGCTCGATGGACATGGTCATCGGCCTGCTGGCGATTCTCAAGGCCGGCGGCGCCTACGTGCCGATGGACCCGCAATACCCTCGCGACCGCCTGGCCTTCATGATCGAAGACAGCGCCATCCAACTGCTGCTGACCCAACATCACCTGCTCGACGTGCTGCCGATTCCCGACGGCGTCAGCAGCCTGATACTTGACCAGGACAGTGACTGGCTGGAGGCGTACGGCGACGACAACTTGCCTTGCCGGGTCGAGCCCGAGCACCTGGCCTATATGATCTACACCTCCGGCTCCACTGGCCGGCCGAAAGCGGTGTGTGTCGCTCACGGCCCGTTGACCATGCACTGCCAGGCGATCGGCCAGTTATATGGCATGACCGCCCAGGACTGTGAGCTGCACTTCATGTCGTTCGCCTTCGATGGTGCCCATGAACGCTGGCTGACCACCCTGACTCACGGCGGCCGCTTACTGATCCGCGACAACAGCTTGTGGTCGGTGGAGCAGACTTACGCCGCGCTGCACGAGCATCAAGTCAGTGTCGTCGCCTTTCCGCCGGTGTACCTGCAACAGCTGGCGGAATACGCAGAACAGTTCCCCGAACCGCCACCGGTGCGCATCTATTGCTTTGGCGGTGACGCGGTGCCCAATGCGAGCTTTGAGCTGGTCAAGCGCGTGCTGCGCCCCCATTTCATCATCAACGGCTACGGCCCCACCGAAACCGTGGTGACCCCGCTGATCTGGAAAGCCGGTCGCGATGAGAGCTGCCAGGCGGCCTACGCGCCCATCGGCAAAATTGTCGGCACTCGCACAGCCTATGTGCTGGACAGCGACCTCAACCCTGTACCGTTGGGCAGCGCTGGCGAACTGTACCTGGGCGGCGAAGGGCTCGCCCGTGGTTACTACCAGCGCCCGGATATCACAGCCGAACGCTTTGTAGCAGACCCGTTCAGCCACGGTGGGCGCCTCTACCGTTCCGGTGACCTGGTGCGTTTGCGTGCCGACGGCGTCACCGAATACTTGGGACGCGTCGACCATCAAGTGAAAATCCGCGGCTACCGTATCGAGCTCGGCGAAATCGAAGCGCGCCTGCAAGACCATCCCGCCGTCGGTGAAGCAGTGGTACTGGCAATGGATGGCCCCACCGGCCGGCAACTGGTGGGTTACATCCTGCCGCTGGACCCAAGCCGCAGCCACGCCAATGCCAAAGACCAGGAACTGCTGCGTACCGAGATCAAGGACCACCTCAAGGCGTGCCTGCCGGACTACATGCTACCCAAGCATCTGGTTCTGCTGGACAGCCTGCCGCTGACGCCCAACGGCAAACTGGATCGCAAGGCCCTGCCCGCCCCGGACTTGAGCGTCACCCAGCACACCTATGTGGCACCGCAAACTGATACCCAGCAACGTTTGGCGAACATCTGGCAAGACGTGCTCAAGGTCGAGCAGGTTGGCCTCACCGATAACTTCTTCGAGCTGGGCGGTGACTCCATCGTATCGATCCAGGTGGTCAGCCGGGCCCGCCAGGCGGGCATTCGCCTGACACCCAAGGATGTGTTCCAGCATCAGACCATTCTCGGCCTGGCCGGCGTCGCCCAGGCCATCGACACTCGCGTACTGGATCAAGGTCCGGTTCAAGGGGCCTCACCGTTAACGCCGGTACAGCATGTGTTTTTTGCCGAGGCGGTACCTGAACGCCAGCACTGGAATCAATCGATCCTGCTGATACCGTCCCAACCGGTCGATGCCGACGCATTGAGCCAGGCGCTGGAGCATCTGCTGCGCCATCACGACGCACTGCGCCTGGGCTTCACTGCGCAAAGCGGCCAATGGCAAGCAGGTCACCGCCCGATCACTACGGCCGGACAACCGTTGCTCTGGCAACGACAGGCCACCGACAGTCAAGCATTGCTCGACGCTTGCAACGAGGCGCAGCGTAGCCTGAACCTGGAAGAGGGCCCGCTGCTGCGGGCGCTGTTGGTGAACGTGGAAGACGGCAGCCAGCGCCTGTTGCTCACGGTTCATCACCTCGTGGTTGATGGCGTGTCCTGGCGCATCCTCCTAGAGGACCTGCAAACCTGCTACAGCGCTTTGTTGCAGGGGCACGCACCCAAGCTGCCGGACAAAACCAGTGCCTTCAAGGCCTGGGCCGAGCATTTGCAAACGTATGCCCGCGGTACGGCGTTGCAGGAGCAGCTGCACTATTGGCAAACCCAGTTGCAGGATGCCAGTGACGCGCTTCCGGGCGCCCGGCGTAACGCCAGCCTGGCCGGTAACCAGGGCCAATTCGTCAGTACTCAGCTTGATCCACAGCTGACCCGGCAGTTGTTGCAAGAAGCGCCGGCGGCTTATCGCACCCAGGTCAACGACCTGCTGATGACCGCATTGGCGCGTGTCATCTGCCGCTGGACCAAAGCCCCTTCGGCTTTGATCCAGTTGGAAGGCCATGGCCGAGAGGACCTGTTCGACGCACTGGACCTGACCCGCACAGTGGGGTGGTTCACCAGCGTATTCCCGGTAAAGCTTACCCCAGGCGTGCAACTGTCCGACTCCATCAAGGCGATCAAGGAGCAGCTGCGCAACCTGCCGGACAAAGGTATTGGCTACGGTGCGCTGCGCTTTCTCGGTGACCCGCAGACCCAACAAACCCTGCGCGCCCTGCCCACGGCGCGCATTACCTTCAATTACCTGGGCCAGTTCGACCAAAGCTTCGACGAACACGCCTTGTTCAGCCCTGCCCCCGAAGACAGCGGTGACAACCAGGACCCGAGTGCACCACTGGATAACTGGCTGAGCATCAATGGCCAGGTCTACGGCGGTCAATTGCAGTTGAACTGGACGTTCAGCCGCGACATGTTCGATGCATCGTGCATCCAGCAACTGGCCGACGATTACCGTGACGAACTGCACGCCCTGATCAACCATTGCCTGAGCCCCCAGGCGGGCGCAGTCACGCCTTCGGATTTTCCCCTGGCGAACATCTCCCAGGGACAATTGGACGCCTTGGCCGTGGACGCACGCCAGCTGGACGACCTGTACCCACTGTCGCCCATGCAGCAAGGCATGTTGTTCCATTCAGTGTATGAGGACCGTGGTGATACCTACGTCAACCAACTGGCCGTGGACATTGACGGACTGGACGCGCCGGGTTTCATTCGCGCCTGGCAAACCGTAATCGAACGCCACGACATTTTGCGCAGTGGGTTCCTCTGGGAGGACGGGCTGGTTCAACCGCTGCAGTGTGTCCACAAGCACCTGACCTTACCGGTCCGTGAGTTGGACTGGCGCAACCAGGCGCTGACTCAAAGCGCACTGGAGGACTTGGCCCAGGCAGATCGCGAGCAAGGCTTCGACCTGCAACAGGCGCCGCTGCTGCGCGTGACCCTCGTGCGCCTGGATGAACGCGCCTACCACTTGATCTATACCAGCCATCACATCCTGATGGACGGCTGGAGTAATTCGCAGTTGATGGGCGAAGTACTGCAAGCCTACGCACACCAGCCCCTTGCGCCACTAACCGGACGTTTCAAGGACTACATCAGTTGGCTGCAACGCCAGGATCGCGCAGCCAGCCAGGCGTTCTGGTCCGAGCAATTGCAGCACCTGACTGAGCCCACCCGAGTGGCCAACGCCTTTGGCGGCCGGCACCAGAAGGGTGCTGTTGCACAGGGCCACGGGGTACATCTGCACACGCTTGGCATCGACAGAACCCAGGCCCTGGAGGCGTTCGCCCGGGACCACAAAGTCACACTCAACAGCGTGGTGCAGGCAGCGTGGTTGCTCTTGCTGGCCCGCTACAGCGGCCAGGATACCGTAGCGTTCGGCGCGACCGTGGCCGGGCGCCCGGCAGACCTGCCGGGCGTCGAAAGCCAGCTGGGGCTGTTTATCAATACCTTGCCTATCGTTGCCACACCGCAGCCGAACCAGAGCGTGAGCCACTGGCTGGCGCAGATCCAGGCGCAGAACCTGAACCTGCGCGAGCACGAACACACGCCACTGCATGAGATCCAGCACATGTCGCCCCTGGGCGCGCAGGCGTTGTTCGATAACATTCTGGTGTTCGAGAACTTCCCCGTGGCCGAAGCGTTACAGCAAGCCGCCCCAGGTGAACTGGTGTTTGGCGAGGTCAAGGATTTCGAGCACACCAACTACCCACTGACCATTGCAGTCTCTCTGGGCGACACACTGTCATTGAGCTTCGAGTATGCCCTCGCCGATTTCGCCCCAACGACTGTCCAGCACATGGCCGAGCACTTGGACACGTTGTTGCAGCGCATGCAGGCGCATCCGGACCACGCGCTGGGACAACTGCAGGTGTTAAGCGATGAACGACAGCGCGGCTTGATCAGCCATGCAGAGGGCGGCGTAATCGACGCCACTGCCCAGCAGTGCGCCCACCAACTGATCGAGGCTCAAGCCGCAAAAAACCCCGACGCAGTGGCCATCGTCCTTGACGACCAACAACTGACCTATGGCGCCCTCAACGCGTGGGCCAACCAGCTCGCTGGCAAGCTGCGCGCATGCGGCGCCGGGCCAGACCAATTGGTGGGCCTGGCGGTGGAGCGTTCACTGGACATGGCCGTGGGCCTGTTGGCTATCCTCAAGTCTGGAGCCGGCTACGTGCCTCTGGACCCAACCTACCCACAGGACCGGCTCAGCTACATGCTCGCGGACAGCGGCCTGAAGCTGCTGCTGATTGAAGATTCGTTACTGGCACACCTGCCGGTGCCTGCCTCGATACACACCCTGAACCTGACCGATGGACTGGCGGACTTTGACGTTGAAAACCTGCCGCATCAGGTAACTGCGCAAAACCTCGCGTATGTCATCTACACCTCAGGTTCCACCGGCCAACCCAAGGGCGTGGCCATCACCCACGGCGCGCTGACCGAGTTCTGTGGCATTGCCGGCGACTACTCGCAATTGTGTGCCGACGATCGAGTCCTGCAGTTCGCAACCTTCAGCTTTGATGGTTTCATCGAACAGTTCTACCCTCCTCTATGCCGGGGTGCCCGCGTGATACTGCGCGGCCCAAGCGTGTGGGACACCACGACCTTCTACGAACAGATCTTGCACCACGGCATCAGCATTGCCGACCTGCCGTCGGCGTATTGGCACCTGTTTGCCATGGATTGCGCCGCGGCCGGCCCACGCACCTATGGCCAGTTGCGCCAGATCCACGTCGGCGGCGAAGCCATGTCGGTCGAAGGCCTGCGTCATTGGCAAGCCGCCGGCCTCGGCTCGGTGCGTCTGCTCAATACCTATGGCCCTACGGAAGCGACAGTGGTGTCAAGCACCCTGGAATGCTCGAACCTGGACCCAGACACCTTGTCCGAGCACGGCATTCCCATCGGTCGCGCCTTGCCAGGTCGAAGCCTGTATGTGATGGACAACGCGTTCTGCGCCGCCCCCAGGGGTACGGTAGGGGAACTCTACATTGGCGGTGCCGTCGGCCAGGCGCGGGCGTATCACCAACGACCTGCCCTGAGCGCCGAGCGCTTCGTGCCCAACCCGTTCGTGGTCGGTGGCGAGCGCCTCTACCGCACCGGTGATCTGGCGCGCTACAACGCCGAAGGCAACGTGGAGTATGTGGGCCGCATTGACCATCAAGTGAAGATCCGTGGCTTCAGGATCGAGCTGGGCGAAGTGGAAACCTGCCTGCAAGGCTGTGAAGGCGTACGCGAGGCGGTGGTCATCGCCACCGACGGTCCAACCGGCAAACAGTTGGTGGGCTATGTCGTGGCAACCGTCGCCGCACAGGCAATGGGGCAACGCGCCTTGCTCGCGGCGCTGCGCAGCCACCTCAAGGATCAACTGCCCGCGTATATGGCACCTGGGCATTGGGTGATCCTGGACCGATTGCCGCTGACCCCCAATGGCAAACTCGACCGCAAGGCCTTGCCACCGCCGCAAGACGTCCTGTCGACGGCCCCTACCGCTGCGCCACGTACCGCGCTGGAACAGCAAATGGCGCGTATCTGGCAAACCGTACTCAACGTTGACGCAGTGGGCTTGCACGACAATTTCTTTGAACTAGGTGGCCATTCGTTGCTGGTGTTGCAAGCCGTCAGCCTGATCAACCAGACCTACGGCACCCGACTCAGCCTGCACGACTTCATGGGATACCCGAACCTTGAGACGCTGTGCCAGAACCTGCAGACGCCGTCAGCCCAACTGACCGTGCGCCTCAACCAGCATCAAGGCCCGCAAGCGCCCTTGTTCTGTTTCCATCCGATCTTCGGCATGGTCCACAGCTACCAACCCTTGGCAGTGGCGCTGCGCGAGCAGGCGCCGGTCTACGGCGTGCTCTGTAAAGCCTTCATCGACGGCGCCTGGCACGATATCAGTTGGGCCGACATGATTGAGTTGTATGTGGCCAATATCCGCAACGTCCAACCCCACGGGCCCTACTCCCTCGCCGGCTGGTCCCTGGGCGGCAACCTGGCCATGGAAGTTGCCCATCGCCTGGAAGCTGCGGGTGAGACGGTGGCATTCCTGGGCTTGATCGACACACCGCCACCCGCCTCGGTCGAGGTCTTCTGGAAGACCGTGCAGGCACAGAGCGGCGCGTCTGCGGCGCCTACGCGCAATGCACTGGAATTGTTCAAGCGGTTGTTCCCGGCACAGGCCCAGACGGCTGAGGCGCACTATCAGCAACTGCCGGCGCTTGAGAAGCAAGCGCGCTTCATCGACTGGGCCAAAATACAGTTAAAGGACAGCCCGGAACACCTGGCGAGCCTGTTGCTGGGTGAGCGTGAACTGGCGTTGGGCGAAGTCGTGAGCCAGAAGCTGGACGTGCTCGCACAGGACTTTCGTTATCGCCCGTTGAATGTGCCCCTGCACTGCTGGTGGGCGGGACAAGACAAGTCCCCGGCGCTGGTCAACCTGCTGGAAGAACAGCTCAAAGCGGCATTTGGCGAGAAGTGCCTGGCACTGTCGATGACCTTGGCATGCGATCATGAAGCGATCGTTACCGAGCCTCTGCTGGTTCAATCCCTGAGCCAATCGTTGCTCGGCGCTCGCTGAGTTTCACACCCTGCGGCGACATCAATTACGGTGTCGCCGCGACTTGCTGCAACTCGCCACCGCCCCTTTCATCCACGCAAAAAAATACCCCCAGGCCTTGCGGCCTGGGGGTATCTGGGTCATGCACCAGGATTAGAACTGGTACTTGAGCCCTACCATCACGTTGCGCGGATCGCCGCTGTAATAGCTGTTGTAGAGGCCGTAGCCCGAGTAGTACTGACGATCAAAGATGTTGTTGAAGTTGAGTGAGGCACTCAGGTGCTTGTCGATGTCGTAGCGCGCCAGCAGGCCCACCACGGCGTAACTGCCTTCCTTGGCCTCCGCTTCCAGGGACCCGTCGACGTAGTACGTCTTGCCCTGCCAATTGAGGTTGCCGCCCACGGTCAGGTCTTTGAGCGCACCGTCGAGCTTATAGGTGCTGGCCAACTTGAACTGGCGCTCCGGGCGTTGCGCATCGATACGCTGGTGCTGTTCATCCCGCGGCTGGGAATAGGTAAAGCCCGCCAACACCTGCCAGCCCGGCAACACTTCGCCGGAAGCCTGCAACTCGAAGCCCTTGGTGGTGTTGGTCACGCCTTCATAAGCGTCAAGCCCGTCGTCCGTGCTGCCAACGTACTGTGCGTAGTTGTCCTGCTTGGTCTTGAACACGGCGATGCTGGTGTTCAGTGCACCACCGTAGAACTCAGACTTCAGACCAGCCTCGTAGTTTTTGCCTGCCATCGGCTCCAACACTTTGCCACTCATGTCGATGTTGCTTTGCGGCTCGAAAATATCGGTGTAGCTGACATACACGGAATGCTGCTCGGTCAGGTCGTAGACCACGCCGGCATAAGGGATGACCTTGCCGGTTTTCTTCGCGTCGTCATGGTCTGGGTTCGCTGGGTCTGAGTTGTAGCCCAGTTCGCCTTCGCGTTTGTAGTTGACGACACGGCTACCCAGGATGACGGACAGATCGTCGGTAGGCTTGAGGCGCACCGCGGCAAAAGCGCCGACTTCCTTGATGTGGTAATCCTGAGTAGTCCAGGTGGCGTATGACGTTGGCTTGGGTGGATTATTGCCCCAGCTGTCGAAGTCCACGCTCAGGCGCGCGGAGGTCAAGTCAGCGTTTTCCGAGTAGTAGTCCGAGCGACGATCGCTGACGTTCAGGCCCAGGATCAGGTCGTGGGAGCGACCGAACAGGGAAAACGGCCCGGTAGCATAGGCATCCACCGAGTCGGTGTTGATGATGTAGGTCTTATGGCTGCGGAACAATTGCGCCTGGCGCGTCGTTCGATCTGGGTAAGGTCCCCAGCCGATAATGTTGCCCTGCAGTTGTTCGGTATCGCCTTTCCAGTGGCTGGCTTCGACACGCAGCATCCAGTCATTGTCGAAATGATGCTCGACACCACCAAAGTACTTGGTGCTTTCACTGTCGGCGTAAGCCCATTTGGCAGCCGGGCTTTTCGAACGGGAAAAGTCGGTGCGAGTGCCGTCGGAGTAGAACAGCGGCAACTGGCCAAAGCTGGAACCGTTGGAATTGATCTTCTGATAGTCGATACCACCATAAATCATGGTGTTATCGCTGATATCCGCCTCGCCGATGGCGTAGAACACGTTCTTTTTCGAAGAGTAGTAATCGATGAACGAGTTGGAGTCGTCGTACGCCGCTACCACGCGACCGCGCAACGCGCCGTTGTCAGTCAGGGGCCCGGACAAGTCCATCTCGGTACGATAACGATCCCAAGTGCCGCCGCTGCCGGAGATGTAGCCCTGGAACTCTTTGGTAGGACGCTTGCGTACCAAGTTGACCACACCTGCGGGGCTGCCGACGCCACTCATCAAACCGGTGGCACCGCGAACGACCTCAACCCGGTCGTAGATCGCCATGTCCCGCACGCCCAGGCCGTTGGTGTTGGTGGTGAAGTCTGAGGTGGGCACGCCGTCATACTGGAAGTTATTGAGTGCAAAACCACGGGAGTAGAAGTTGAAGCGCTCGGTGTCATCGTGCATCACTGCCACGCCTGGCGTTTGCTGCAGCACCTCGGAAATAGTACCCAGGCCTTGGTCCGTCATTTGCTGGCGGGTAATCACGGTGACCGACTGAGGCGTTTCACGCAGGCTCAGTGGCAACTTGGTTGCAGTGGTGGCAGCACCGGTGGTGTAGGAGCCCGTGTTTTCTGTGGTCTGGCCCATTGCCAAACCGCCAATTTTCACGGCATCGAGTTGAAGCGCACCGTCTTCCGGCGGCCCACTGAGCAATACCGTATTGTCTTCAATACGATAGGAAATCCCCGTCCCCCGCAGCAACTGCTGCAACGCCGAGGACACATCCAGGTCGCCGCGCAGCGCAACCGCACGCTTGCCCTGGACCAATTCAGGCGAATACAGGATCTGCCGACCGGATTGCTGGCCCAACTCACGCAATGCCCCTTCCAGGGACTGGGCGGCGATGTTCAGCTCTGCCGCAGCCAGGGAGCCGCAGAGGCCCAGGGACAGACCGAGAACTGCCGCGGTGAAGGTAGAACGCCCCATGATTGAATCCAAAGACCGCTGCAGTGCGGTTTTGTTGTGTCGTTCAGCAGACATTTATATGCCCTATTAGAGTGAATATTCGGTAGCAAGCGTTACGAATGAGAATGCTACTTGTTTGAAGTCAGAAATGAGACGAATCATCATCACAAAACCGGAAAGTTTTTTTCACATTGAGGAAGTCGTCAAAAAAAAACCTGCGCGCCCTTGAGGGCGCGCAGGCTGCGAACTCACGCGGTAGCGCTGGCCCGGGATTTGGCGAGCAGCGCTTCACGTTGCTCCGGTGACAGGCTGTTGAGCTTCAGACGCACCTGGGCGGTACGCTCCAGAGCACCGGGAGCGGCCTCGTCGCGAGTCAGTGCGGCGGCGAGTTCAGCGACGCTCGGGTGGTCGAACACCACGCCGGGGTGCACATCCAATTGCAACTGCTTGCGCAGCGCCGATACCAGCTTGATCACCAGCAACGAATGGCCACCGATGGCAAAGAAGTTCTGCTCGACGCTCAGCCGTTCAATCCCCAGCAACTGCGCCATGCCCTCCGCCAGCAGGGTTTGCAGCGCGGTGCTGGGCGCTACGTACACCTGCGCCGTCAGCAGTGACTCGGGCGCCGGCAACCCCTGGCGATCCAGCTTGCCGTTGGCCAAGCGAGGCAGATGCTCCAGGGCGAAACAATGGGTGGGCACCATTGCTGCCGGAAGGCTCGCTGCCAGCGATTCGCGCAGTTCATCGAGCCAACCTTGCGCCGGTGTGCCCTGCGCCTCGATATACGCGACCAACTGCACATCGCCCTCCTCGCTGGCACCGGCGCGCCAGGGCACGACCACGGCCTGGGCGACGCTTGGCAGCGCCAGCAAGGCCTGCTCGATCTCGGTCAGCTCGATACGGAAACCCCGCACTTTCACCTGATGATCACGCCGCCCCATCAACTGCAAGCCGCCCTGAGGCAGGTAACGTCCCAGGTCGCCAGTGCGATACAGGCGCTCGCCAGGATGGCGCGGGTGCTCGATAAAGGCTTCGCGCCCCTGCTCATGCAGATAGCCTCGGGCGACCTGCTGGCCACCGATGTACAACTCGCCAACGGCGCCCACAGGCACCTCGCGCAGGTGCTCATCGAACAGGTAGACCGCGCAGCCGTCGAACACTCGGCCCAACGGTACGCCGGCGCTCAAGTCACTGTCGCGGGACAGCGGCTGATACAACACGCCGACCGTGGTTTCTGTCGGCCCGTAGTGGTTGAACAGCCGGCATTGCGGCGCAACCTTGAAGATCAATTCAACCAGGCCTGGCGCCACGGCTTCGCCCCCCAACACCAGCGTGCCTGGCAGGTAAGTGCTGTCCTGATCAAGCAAGGCACTGAGGTGCGACGGCACTATTTTCAGGCAGTCGACCCCATGAGTACGCAGGAAATCACTGAAGCGCGCCGCGTCCTGCATCTGTTCATCAGCGCCAATGTGCAGCGCTGCGCCCAGGTACAGTGCGCCGAACACGGTCGTGTGCCCCAGGTCTGCCGCCACCGTGGAAGTCATGGCAAACGAGGTGCATGCAGCCAGCCCAAGTGCAGCCGTGGACGCCTGCACGTAGTTGAGCAGTTGCCGATGTTCGACCACCACGCCTTTGGACGTACCGGTGCTGCCGGAGGTAAACAGTACGTAAGCCGGATGGTCCAGCGCTGCCGGCTGCCAATCGAATGAGGTGGCAGGATCAATCGGCGGCACCTGGTCGACGCGCACCAGCGCCGACTCGCCGCAAACGTGATCCGCATCGCTGAGCACCCGCACGGCTGCGGCCTGTTCTATCACCAGCGCCCGGCGGTTCGCCGGCCATTGCGGGTCGATCGGCACCCATGCCGCACCGGCGCGCCACACGGCGAGCAGCGCGACTACCAGTTCCAGCGAGCGTGGCAACACCACGGCGACCACGTCCGTCGGCTGCACACCCTGGGTGCGCAAATGCCGGGCCAGTCGCTCCACACGCTCGTCCAACTGCCGGTGAGTCAATTGAGTCCCGGCAAAACTCAAGGCCGGTGCCTCAGGCGTGCGACGGGCCCATTCGGCAATACGTGTGGCCAGGTTCGGTCCCTCCAGCAACAACGGTGCACCCATGCACTGCTGTTGAAGCGCCTGCTCCCGTGGACTGATCAGTGACAGGTCTGCCAGCGCCTTTTCGGGGTTTGCCACCAAGCTGCACAGCAGGGTTTGGTATTGCTCCAGCAGCGCCTCGGCGGCGGCCTCGTCGTAATGCGCCGGGTCAAAGCGCAATTGCAACGCCTGGACCTGCGCATCCGCCTCGACCCAGCGCAGTTCGAGTTCAAAGGGGGCGACAACCTCGTCCAGCGCCACCACCGACCATCGGCCCCCGACGACCTCCAAGGGCTGTACTGCGGCTTCACGCGCAACGCCACAGGCCAGATGCGCGACGCTGGGCGGCGCTTCAATCGGCCAGTGTTCCTGCCAGGTCAAGTGCGCCTGGGCCTGCGCGTCCAGTACCGGCAACCATTGCCCGAGGCGCTGTTGCAACGGCACATCGATCAGCATCGGCAAGGTTTTTTCAAACACGCCCACGCAGTCGGCAAAAAACTCGTAGTCCAGCCGGCAGTCATGACGCCAGCCCACCTGCATACGGGTCTGGCCGCTGATGCGCGCCAGCAATCCCCACCAGGCCGCCTGCAGAACCTGCCCCAGCGGCTGGGCCACCGCCAGCGCGTAGGCGCCAAGGCTTTGTTGCAACGCAAGGTCAATGGCCACCGCCAGGGTCTTGCATGCAGGCGCAGCGGCCACGCGGTTACGTCGACCGGCCAAGGCTGGGGCAATCCCGGTGCCCAGTTGCCGCCAGTAATCGCGACCGCTTGCGGCGTCTTCGTCCTGGGCCATTTCCCCACGCCATTCGACGTACTGCGCGTACTGTGCAGCGTCCTCATCGACGGCAGTGGGCTGATCCGCGGTATACGCCAGGTGCAACGCGCGATAGAACACCTGCAACCCGTTGCGGTCGCTGAGCAGCGCCGAAATACGCAGTGCCAGCACATGGTGCTGATCGCCCAGGCGGCACAGGTGCAGCACCGCCAATGCCTGCTCGTCTTCGGCAAACCCGTGTTGCTGGAGTTGGCGCATGTGATGGGCAAAGGCGGCTTGATCCTGCATCGCAGCCGACTCGACCACCAGCGGCCAGTCGGAACGTTGCGCAAGGGACTGACGCACGCCGCGATAACTCGGCACGCGAATCAGGCGGGTTGCCAGGATCGGCTGCTGCGCCAACACCTGGTTGGCGGCGCGCTGCAAACGCGCCAGGTCCAGCTCGCCACGTACCTCGATCAGCAACAGCAAGGCAGGATGGCGGCCATCGGCGGCACTGCCCAGGGCGACCTGCTGTTCCGGGCTCAGGGCCTGGTCATGGGAAGCGCTCATTGGCCCACCTCCTCTTCCAGCGCCTGGCGGTGCGCAGATGTCGCGCTCGCGTTCAGATCGGCGCGGTCAAACATATCGCCCATCGCCACCACGATCTTGCGCGGCCCCTCGAACGGGTCGCGTGCATGGGCGGCCAGCATGTTGTCCATCAACACCACGTCGCCCTGCTGCCAATCGAAGCGCACCGCGCACTCCTCGTACAGTTGGCCTACCAGTTCCATGACCTCATCCTCGATGGGCGTACCGTCGCCGTAGTAAACGTGGCGAGGCATGTTGTCGATGCCGAACAGGCCGATCAGGTCGTCGCGCACGTCGGCATCCAGGCAGTGGATATGGTGCAGTTGTACCTGGTTGAAGAACGAACGCGCGCCGGTCAATGGGTGACTGATCACCGCCGGGCAATGGGTACGGGTCTGCAATTCATCATTGTCCAGCCATTGCCACTGGATACCCGCCGCGCGGCACCGCGCTTCGACCTCTTCACGGCTGTCGGTCTTGAAGAAATGCCGCCACGACACATCAAGCTTGTCGGTGAACGTGCGCACGTACAGCAGGCCTTTGCTTTCGAATTTCTGCAGCAGGTCCGCAGGGAGCCGGCGGCACATCTCACGGCAATCGACAATTGGCGTCGCGCCGCCCACGGGCGACGGCAGCTCGCAGTAGAACATCTGCTTGCGCGGCCAGCGGTCCTGGTGGGAGCTCTCGTTATGGAACAGGATCATCTTCTTTTCCGGGTACGGCGTGGAGCGGTAGGTATTCTTGCCACCGTCCTTCTTCGGCAGATCGCCGTAGTTACCATAGAGCCCCGGCTGCAGCGCTTCGGCGAACTGCTCGAACTCCTCGATGCCGTTCAGGGCAAAGCCGCGGAACAGGATGCTGGCGTGACTGGCGAGCTTTTCTTCGACCTGGGCGCGGTTGTTGCGCACCCATTCGATGACGTCCAGGCCGCTGTCCGCCGGCTGCGCCAGCAACGGGAAAACCTGGTCCGGGCGCAACGGCGAGAAACGCACCTGAGCCCCGCCGACCGCTGCTGCAGCCGGCCCCTTCTTGAGGAACTTGTTGAGCTTGTCGAACTTCTTGCTTGCGACCTTTTCCGTGGCAGGCACTTGTTGTGCAGCAGACATGACGAATTCTCCTGAGAGTGTGTGTCGGTCCTGCACCGCTTGCTCGAGAATCGCGATCCAGCTGCGCATCATCCTTTCGATGCTTTCGCGCCGGAACAGAGCGACGGCGTAAGACCAATGACAAACAAGGCTATTTCCTAGTTCTTCAACGAACAGGCCCATCTCGAATTTCGAGTGGCGCTCTTTTATTTGCAGGGGCTCCAGTTCCAAACCATCGACCCGCAAGGTCGCGTTGGGCGTGTTATTCATGACGAACAACACCTGGATCAGCGGGTTGATGCCCTTGATACGTTCGACCGCGCAGGCATCGATGATCAGGTCCAGTGGCAGTTCCTGATGCTCGAAGGCCTGCAACGCATCGCGGCTGACTGCTTGCACGTAGTCGCTGAACGGCTGCTCCTGCACCAACCGCGAACGCATCGGCAAGACGTTCACGAAGAACCCGATCAGGCCTTCCAGCGCCTGTTGCTGACGGCCGGCGATGTCCGTACCGATCACCAGGTCCGAGGTCTCGCAGGTACGGTGCAACATCAGTTGGAACGCCGCGAGCATCAGCAGGTAAGGTGTGCAGTTCAGTTCCTGGGCCAGGGTCTTGATCGATTGATACAACGGCGCCTGCAAGCGGAACTCCAGGCCATCGCCGTCATGGCTCGGCTGGGCCGGTCGCGGGAAGTCATGGGGCAGCGGCAAGCACGCAGGCGCACCGCGCAGAGTGTCGCGCCAGTAGCCCGTGTCGGCCGCCAGCCAGCCTTCGTTGAGCAAGCGTTGCTGCCAGAAGCCGTAGTCGAGGTACTGCACCGGCAACGCTGGCAGTTGCACCGAACCGTCGTACAGCGCCAGCAGCTCCTGCACGAGCACGGCCATCGACCAGCCGTCGGAGATGATGTGGTGCATGGCGAAGAAGATCAGGTGCTCGCCAGGCCCCTGGCGCATCAGATGCACACGCAACAGCGGCACCTGTTCCAGGTCGATGCGCTCGGCGGCACAGTCGAGCAGCCATTGCTGCTGCGCGTGCTGCCTTGCGTCGCCGGCCAGGTCGCTGATATCCAGCAGGCGGATCGGCAAGTCCACCTGCTGCGCGACCCGCACCAGCGGGTTGCCGTCTTCATCTTCGTGATAGCTGGTGCGCAGTATTTCGTGACGTTCCATCAACTGCACAAAACTGCGCTGCAAGCGATACAGGTCCAGATCACCGCGTACCGTCAATGCGGCCGGCAGGTTATAGGCCGCGCTGCCGGTGGAAATACGCTCCACCAGCCAGAGCCGCTGCTGTGCCAGTGACAGCGGCAACACGCCCTCGCGGGGCTGGGCCGTCAGGGCCGGCAATGTGCGTTTTGGCTCGCCCTGCAGGCGGCGCTCTTCCAGGCGTTCAGCCAATGCCCCCAGTTGCGGGCATTCGAACAAGTCCCGCAGTCGCAATTCGTCCAGCCCTTCGGCGTGGGCACAGGACACCACGCGAGTGGCCAGTAGTGAGTGGCCGCCCAGCTCGAAGAACTGATCCCCCAGGCCCACCTGCGGCACCTGCAAGACCTGCTCCCAGATCCCCGCCAGTTGCTGCTGCAACGGTGTGATCGGCGCCAGGTACGACGTGCGCCCCTGGCTCAGGTCTGGCAGCGGCAGCGCCTTGCGGTCCAGCTTGCCGTTGGGGCTCAGCGGCAGGCCGCCCAGCAGGATCAGGTGAGTCGGCACCATGTAGTCGGGCAACAAGGCCTTGAGGTGTGCCCGCAGGCCATCGCGCCAGGCGCACTGCACCTCGGCCTCGGCGTGCACCAGCGCCGCTTCGCGCGGCACCAGCCACGCGGCAATCTGCAACCCGCCGGGCCCTTCCAGCGTCATGACCAACGCTTCGCGAACCCCCGGATACTCCTGCACACGGGCTTCGATTTCGCCGAGTTCGATGCGAAACCCACGGATTTTCACTTGATGGTCGGCACGTCCGACGTATTCGATCACGCCATCCGCACGATAACGCGCCAAGTCGCCGGTACGGTACAAACGACCGGGACCGAAGGGGTCGGGGATAAATTTATCCGCACTCAGGGACGGACGGTTGAAGTAACCGCGTGCCAGCAATTCACCGCCGATCAGCAGCTCACCGACGACACCAACCGGGACCGGGTTAAGCGCATCATCCACCAGGTAGATCGAGCGCCCATCAAGTACCTTGCCGATCGGCATCACCAACGGCAGCGCCGCGGCACCGGACACATAGTCCGCGCAGTCCAGGGCCGTGGCGGTGACGGTCGCCTCGGTGGGGCCATAGGTGTTGTACAGCGCGATGTGCCCAAGACCGGCCTCGCGCCAGGCGTGCAGGCCTTCCGGCGGCATCGCTTCGCCACCGGCGTGGACCTGGCGCAGGCGCCCATAGCTGCGCGGCCCGACGGCTGCGAAGTCGCGGGCCAGCATGTGCCAATAGGCGGTCGTCACGTCGGCCACGCTGATGCCGTGGGCCATGACCTGCTGGTAGAACGTCGCGCTGTCCCACAACTCGCCGCCGCGCAGGACCACGCAGGCCCCGGTGCAGAGCGCCGGATAGAGTTGCTCGACAAAACCATCGAAGTTGAACGTGCCGAACTGCAGCACGCGGTCTTCAGGCGTGAGCTTGAACAGCGCCTGCATGACCTCGACGTGCCGCGCCACAGAGCCGTGGTTGATCCCCACGCCTTTGGGGCGACCGGTGGAGCCGGACGTGAACATCACGTAGGCGAGGTGGGCCGGCTGGGCCAGGTTCGTCAGGTCATTGGAGGGGTAATCCACTAGCCATTGCTCGCGGGTATCCAGGCACAGCACGTGGACATCGGCGGGGATCGGCAACTGCGCCTGCAAAGGTGATTGCGTCAGCAACAGTTGCACACCGCTGTCCTCGATCATCCAGCCCAGGCGCTGGCTCGGGTATTCAGGGTCAAGCGGCACGTAGGCGCCACCGGCCTTCAAAATCGCGAGCAGGCCAATGATCATGTCCAGGGACCGGCCCACCGCCACGCCCACCAGCACGTCCGGGCCAACGCCGAGTTCGCGCAGTTTGTGTGCCAACTGGTTGGCGTGTCGGTTCAGCTCGGCATAAGACAGCTGCTGCTCATCCAGGATCAGTGCAGGTGCCGCGCCGTGCGACTGGGCCCTGGCCTCGAATGTCTGGTGCACGCAGGCATCGCTCAGGGCCTGATGTGCCGGGTTCCAGTCATGCACCATCGCCTGATGCTCGACCGCCAGCAACGTCGGCAATTGACCGAGCGCCTGCTCTGGATCGTTGGCAAATTGCTCGAGCATATGACTCAGATGGCCGAGCAAACCGTCGATGGCCTGCTCGCCGAAGCGTTCGCGCTGATAGCCCAGGCTCAGTGACAGACGCTCGCCGCTGTACACGGTAAGGGCCAGTGGGTAGTTGGTGTGCTCGTGGTTCTGCGCGGCGCTGAACCGCAGTCCACCTGCGCTCCCGCGTTGCAGGCTCTGGGCGACCGGGAAGTTCTCGAACACCAGGATGCTGTCGAACAACGCCTCGCCCGCCGAACCTGCCCAACGCTGAATGTCGTACAGCGGCGTGTGTTCATGCTCGCGTAGCGCCAGGTTCAAGGCCTGGACCTGGGCAATCCACTCGCCTACCGACTGCTGCACCTGGGGCTCGGCGATCAGCGGCAAGGTATTGATGAACAGGCCGATCTGTTCTTCGATACCGGGCAACTCTGCCGGACGCCCCGAGACCGTGGTGCCCAGGGTGACGCAGCGCTGGCCGGTGTAGCGTTGCAACAATAGCAACCAGGCAGCCTGCACGAGGGTGTTCACCGTGACCTTCTGCTCACGGGCAAATTCCGTCAGGCGCCGGGTAGATGAGGCCTGCAGCAGCACATCGGTTTCTGCATAGCCCTGGGCAGGCACGCCCTGGCGCGGCAGGGCCGAGGCCAACAGCGTCGGGCCATCCAGGCGACCAAGACGCTCCATCCAGAAGGCCTGGCTCAAGGCGCCATCCTGGCGTTGCAGCCATTCAATGTACTGGCGATAACGCACGGGCGCCTGGGCCGGTGGCTCACCGGCATAGCGGGCCAGCATTTGCGCCAGCAACTGCGCGTTGCTCCAACCGTCCATCAGGATGTGATGGTTGGTATAAATCAGGTGATAGCGCTGCTCATCCAGGCGGATCAGGGTCAAGCGCATCAACGGCGCCTGGGCCAGGTCAAAGCCTTGCTGGCGGTCCTGGGCAGCGAACGCCTGGACATCCTGCTCGGCAGGCGAACGGTCGCGCCAATCCAGCACGCTCAGCGGCAGTTGGACCGCACGCTGCACCACTTGCAGCGGTTGTTGGCTGCCGTTCTGCCAGATAAACCCGCTGCGCAAAATGTCATGGGCCTCCAGTGTCGCTTGCCAGGCCTGGTGAAAACGCGGCACGTCCAAGCCTTCGACATCGACCGCCAGTTGGTTGACATAGGTGTCGTCGCCCTGGGCATAAAGGGTGTGGAACAGCATGCCCTGCTGCATTGGCGACAGTGGGTAGATATCGTCGATGCCCGACCCTGCCAGCGGTAACTGGTCAAGCTGCTGCTGCGTGAGCTGCGCCAGCGGGAAGTCCGATGGCGTGACTTGCCCGTCTGGGGTGGCGCAGCAATGGTCGATCAGGCCTTTGAGCTCGACCGCGTAATCGTCGGCCAACTGTTGGATCGTCGAGGCCTGGAACATCTCGCTGCTAAAGCCCCAGCTCATCGACAGTTGCCCACCGTAGACCTGGCCTTCCACGGTCAACCAGTTGGCCAACGGCGCCTGGGGGTCCTGTGCCAGCCCGTTGCCTTCGGTAGACGGCGTGAACAACGCCTGCTCGTCGAACTGACGGTCGAACTGCCCCAGATAGTTAAAGGTGATGCGCGGCTGCGCCAGGCCAGCCAACGTCGCGGCGACCGCCGGCTCAGCGAGGTAACGCAGCACGCCGTAGCCCACGCCTTTGTCGGGCACGGCTCGCAGTTGTTCCTTGACGGCCTTGATCGAGGCCGAGAGGGGCTCGGCAGGCGTCAGGTTGACCGGAAACAGGCTGGTGAACCAGCCCACAGTGCGCGTCAGGTCCACGCCGTCGAACACGTCCTCGCGGCCGTGCCCTTCCAGTTGAATCAAGGTGCTGCCCTGCCCGCTCCAGCGGCACACCACTCGGGCCAGCGCAGTCAGCAGCAGGTCGTTGACCTGGGTGCGATAGGCCGCCGGGGCCTGGGTCAGGAGCTGGCGCGTGGTGTCGGCGTCAAGGGTGCAACTGACTTTGCGCTCCAGGGCCTGATGCAAGGCGCCTTGCGGGTTGTCGCAAGGCAGTTCGCGGTGCGATGCGCCGTGGAGCGACGCCTGCCAGTGCTCCAACTGCGGCAGGAAGCGAGGTACAGCCGCTTGCAAGCGCGCGTTCCATTGCTGATACGAAGTGGTTTTGCTCGCCAGCGCAGCCCCTGTGTAGAGCTGCTGCAGGTCTTCGAGCAACACTCGCCAGGACACCCCATCCACCACCAGGTGATGGATGGCCAGCAACAGGCGCTGGCTCCCGTCCGGCATCTCCACCAACAGCGCACGCAGCAACGGGCCTTGCTGTAAATCCAGGCTGCGCTGGGCCTCGGTGCACACATCCAGCAGTGCGTCGGCGCTGTTTACCTGGCGCTGCCACAACAGCGGTGCGTTGCTGTGTTCAGCATATTGTTGCTGCCAGCCATCGGCGCCAAGTTGGTAGCGCAGGCGCAGGCCATCATGGTGCTGCACCAATTGTTGCAGCGCCGCTTCCAGGGTTGCAGCCAGCACGGGCTCGCGAGGCACCAGCAACAGCGACTGGTTCCAGTGATGGCGCTGGGCAATATCCTGGGCAAAAAACCATTGCTGAACCGGGCCGAGGACCACAGCACCACTGGCCAGGCCCTGGTCGACCTGTGGCTCAACGCGCTGGTCGGCGACTTGGGCCAGGCTGCGCACGGTCTGATGCTGAAACACATGCTTGGGGCTCAGGCCGATGGAGGCCTGGCGCGCACGACTGACCACCTGCATGGAGACGATAGAGTCGCCACCCAACTCGAAGAAGTTATCGTCAAGCCCCACGCGCTCCAGGCCCAGTACCTCCTGCCAGATCGCCGCCAGTGCCTTTTCTACCGGGCTGCGCGGCTCTACATGCTGGCGCTGCGGCTGGCTGGCGTCGATGGCCGGCAGCGCCTTGCGGTCGAGTTTGCCATTGGGGGTCAAGGGCAGACGCGCGAGGAACAACAGGTGATTGGGCACCATATAGGCCGGCAACACCTGCTTGAGCGCTGCCTTGAGCAGCTCCCGCAGGCCTTCCTGGCCTGCGGCATCCTCCAGCAAGCCTGCGTTGGACGGTACGATCCAGGCCACTAACTGCTGGCCACCAGGACTGTCCTGGGCGAGTACCGCCAGTTCGCGTACCCCGTCCTGCTGCAGCAAGCGCGCTTCGATTTCGCCCAGTTCAATGCGGAAACCGCGCACTTTGACCTGGTGATCAATGCGCCCTTGGTATTCGAGCACGCCGCCATCCTGGTAACGCACCAGGTCGCCGGTGCGGTACAGGCGCTCGCCATCGATGGCGAACGGGTTGGGCACATAGCGCTCAGCCGTGAGCGCCGCGCGCCCCAGGTAGCCACGGGTAATCCCCGCGCCCGCCAGGTACAGTTCAGCGGCCACGCCCTGGGGCACGGCCTGTAGCTGCGCGTCCAACACGTAACCGGCGGTATGGGTGATCGGTCGACCAATGCTGGCACGACCGCCCGCAGTACGGCGGGCGTATGTCGAGTAAGTGGTGTCTTCCGAAGGCCCGTAGAGGTCGTAGACATGCTCAATGCCCGGCTGTTGATACAGCGCGTCCACCAGTGTTTGCTTGAGCGGTTCGCCGGCCAGGTTGATGATGCGCACACCCGCCGGGATCTGCGCAGTGCGCTGCAAAGCAGCAATGGCGGACGGCACGGTGTTGATCAGGCGCACCTGGTCACGCGCTGGCAAGTCCGGCAGTTCCAGGGCATTGCGCGCGATGATCAGCGAACCGCCGAGCGCCAGGGTGACGAACAGTTCCCACACCGACAGGTCGAAACACACCGACGTCGACGCCAGGACGCCTTGCATGTCTTGCTGGCTGTAGACGCGCTGCGACCAATCGATCAGCGCCAGCACGTTGCAATGCGCAATCGCCACGCCTTTGGGCTTACCCGTGGAACCTGAGGTGTAGATCACATAGGCCAGGTTTTCCGGGACCACACCGCTGGTGGGCGCGGTCACCGGCCACGGGGCTAGCATGGCGGGCACATCATCGAGCAACACCACCTGGGTGCCGGCGATAACCGGCAGGGTCGCAGCCACTGCCTGCTCGGTGAGCAGCACCAAGGCGCGGCTGTCTTCGAGCATGTAGGCCACGCGTTCAGCCGGGTAATCCGGGTCCAGGGGCACGTAGGCGCCGCCGGCCTTGAGCACCGCGAGCAGCGCAATCAACAGGTGCTCGGAACGGGCCATTGCCACACCGACGCGCACTTCCGGGCCCACGCCTTGGGCCGCGAGCAGATGGGCCAATTGGTTGGCCTGCCGATCCAACTGCTGGTAACTCAGGGTCCGAGTGCCGAAGGTCACTGCCAGCGCCTGCGGCTGTTGCGCTACTTGGTCGGCGATACGCTGGTGGATGCACGCGTGCCGGGCAAACGTTTCCTGGCTGGGATTCCAATCGACGATGATGCGCTGGTACTCGACCGGGTCCAGCAGCGGCAATGCACCAATCGTCTGGCGCGAGTCGGCAACCATCCCCTTTAACAGGCTCAACCAGTGGCCGGCCATCCGCTCGATGGTGGCCGGTGCGAACAAGTCATCGGCATAGGTCAGCGCAGCGTGCAGGGTGCCGGATTGCTCATAGGTGTCCAGGGTCAGGTCGAATTGAGTGGTGCGCCCCTGCCAATGCACCGCACTCAACGCCAAGCCCGAGGCGGTACTGATCGTGGAGATGTCCGCCACCTGAGGCTGATGGTTGTACATCACCTGGAACAGCGGCGTGTGGCTCAGGCTGCGCTCGATGTTCAGCGCTTCGACAAGCCGCTCGAAGGGCAGGTCCTGGTGCGCCTGGGCGCCCAGCGCTGCTTCCTTGACGCCTCGCAGCAAGTCGTCGACGCGCGTTTGCCCGTTCAATTCGGTACGCAAGACCTGGGTGTTGACGAAGAACCCGATCAAGCCCTCGACTTCGCCCCGGTTGCGGTTGGCAATGGGGACACCGACGCGAATATCGGTTTGGCCGGTGTAGCGATGCAGCAGGGCATTGAACGCGCCCAGCAACAGCATGAACAGCGTGACTTGGTGCTGTTGGGCCAAGGCGCGCAATTGCTCGACCAACCCAGCCTCGACCGCGAAGGTATGGCGGGTGCCGCGGTAGCTGGGCATGGCTGGGCGGGGGTAATCGGTGGGCATTTCCAGCACGGGATGGTGCTGACCCAGGCGTGCCTGCCAGTACTCCAGCTGGCGCGCCTGCTCCCCCGCTTCCAGCCAGCGCCGCTGCCACAGCGCGTAGTCGCTGTATTGGATCGGCAGGGCCGGCAATTGCGGCGCTTCGTTGCGCTCATGGGCGTCGTAAAAGCGGATGAACTCCTCGATCAACACGTTCATCGACCAACCGTCGGAGACGATGTGGTGCAGGGTCAGCAGCAGTACGTGTTCCTGCGCGTCCAGCTTGAGCAGTTGCACACGCAACAGCGGGCCATGCTCCAGATCGAAAGGCAGCACCGATTGACGGGTCGCGGCGTCATTGACCGCCTGCTCACGCTCGCCAGGCGCCAAATCGCTGAAGTCCACGACGTCCACCGCCAGCGATGGCTCCACGGCTACCTGCAATAAATGCTCATCGGCCTGGCGCTGGAATACTGTGCGCAGGGTTTCATGCCGCGCCACCAGACTGGCGAACGCCTGCTCCAGCGCCTTCACGTTCAGCGCGCCCTTGAGCCGCACCGCTCCCGGCAAGTTGTAGGCACCACTGGCCGGGTCCAATTGCCAGAGAAACCACATGCGCTGCTGCGCGTAGGACAGCGCCTGGCGATCCTGCGCCTCCACCCCTGCCGGAATCGGAAACCGGGAAAAATCCACCCCTTCTTTTTGCAGCGCCTGCAGGAACATCTGGCGTTTTTCCAGGGGCAACCCGATAAACCGGCGAGCAAGTTTCAAGGAGTCTTCAGCATTCATTTGTTGGAGTCCGGAGCAATAGGCAGGAAGCACAAAGGCACGTCGTCCCTATAAAACGAACCGGCGAAGGAAAAATTAGCGGCCGCTGGCGGAGCTGTGCACAGGCCCCACCCCGGCAACGAACTGAAGCACTGCATTCGACGCCAGATCATCGAACAATTGCGATCAGGAGCACGGATTCCGAGAAGCGCCGAATGAGCGCGTTGTGTTTTGGGTCAAACCTTCTAGATTTAAGCATCAAACACCTCTCATCTTTCCTGCTTCTTGGTCCGCAGTAACGTCCAATGGCACTGACACTTCGGAGTCTTGCTATGAACGACATCCGCTCCCCATCGCCCGACGCCCCTGCCCGCCTGCAAATACCGGTGCTCGAATACCCAGCACCGGTGCGGATGGATGAGGCACTGGGCAATCACGTCAACGACTTGTTGCTGTCCTGGGTCAAGCGCGTGGGCATTTTCAAGGGCCAATGGGAACAGGTGAGGGGCTCGAATTTCGGCCGATTTGCCATGTTGTGCCACCCCGGCACCGACAACCCGGACCGCCTGCTGCTATCGGCTAAATGCATCGCTGCGCTGTTCGCAGTGGACGACCACTACTGCGATGATGAGCGAAGCGGCTCCAACCCCAGGTTACTGGGCCCGCGCCTGTCGTTGGCACTGGCCGCGCTGGACAAGGCGCATTTGGCCCCGCCGCATGACAGGGCACTGGAGCAGGCGCTGAAACGCGATCCGGTGCTGCGTGGATTACGCGGCTATATGAACCATTTGGCGCGCTTCGGCACAGCGTCCCAGATGGCTCGCGTCCGGCTGGAGACCATTGCCATGTTCGTGACCATGAACGCTGAAGCCACATGGCGCATCGAACACAGCCTGCCCTGTATCTGGGAATACCTGGCACACCGACAGGTCAACAGTTTTTTACCCTGCATGGCCTTGATTGATGTGGTTGACGGCTATGAACTCGACGCCGAGACTTATTTCGCGGCTCCGGTACGAGAAGTCGTTACCCTCGCCGCCAGCGCGACCATCATCGCCAATGACGTGTACTCCGCCCCCAAAGAGAGCGTGCCTGAAATAGGCGACTTCAACCTGCCTATGTTGCTGGCCCACGAACACCACTGCTCGTTGCAGCAAGCCTTGTGGCTGACAGCTCAGATGCACGACGACATCGTGCACCGCTATGAAGCCAAAGAGCGCCGGCTACTCCAGCATGCGCAGCCGTCACTCAAGCGTTTTCTGGGCGGCGTAAGAGGCTGGCTCGCAGGCAATAATGAATGGCACCGACACAGCGGACGATACCTGGTGTGAACTCAGCCAAGCCGGCGATAACCCAACACCGCCGAGCCCATAACGACCGCGCCCGCCGCCAACGCCACCCAGAACCCGCTGGGGGCGCCAAAGTGGTCGATCATCCAGCCGGAGCTGGCGGCACCGATGGCCACGCCGATGCTGAGGCCGGTGATCAGCCAGGTCATGCCCTCGGTGAGGCGGCTGGGTGGCACGACCTGCTCCACCAAGGCCATCGACACGATCAGCGTCGGGGCGAAGAACAGCCCGGAAATAAAGATCGCTACCGCAAGGCCCGGGATGTTGCTTACCAGCAACAACGGCAAGGTGGTCAACGCGGTGGCCACGCCACAGAACAGGAACTGCCGGGGCAGCGATGCCTTGAGCTTGAGGGTGCCAAACGCGAGCCCCGCCAGGCACGAGCCAATGGCGTACACCGACAGCACGATGCTCGCGGCCGCCGGCTGGCCTTGGTGCTGAGCGAAGGCCACGCTGACCACATCCACCACACCGACGATCACGCCCATGGCCAGCAGCAAGATCATCAGAATCAACACCGAAGGTGACGTGATCAGCCAACCGGCGTGGTGATCCTGATGCTCATGCACTGGCGGTTCGGTCGCCCGTTGCAGCACAAAGGTGGTCACGCCCACCGCCAGCAACAGCGCCGCCACCAGCGGCCCGGCTTCCGGGAACAGCACCACACTCAGGCCGACCGAAATCGGCGGGCCGATGATAAAACACACCTCATCGAGCACCGACTCCAGGGCAAACGCGGTTTGCAGCTTGGGCTGGCCCCGGTACAACTCGGTCCAGCGCGCCCGTACCATGGCCGACATATTCGGCATGCAGCCCGCCAGGGCGGCGAACAGGAACAGCGTCCAGTTCGGCGCCTGCAAACGGGTACACAGCAACAGCATCAACAAGGCTGCGCCGCCAAGCAACGCTGCGAGCGGCAACACCCGGCCCTGGCTGTAGCGGTCCACCAGCCGTGACACTTGCGGTGCGCAAAATGCTGTGGCCAGGGCAAACACCGCCGCCACCGAGCCGGCCAGGCCGTAGCCGCCATGCACCTGGGAGAGCATGGTGATCAAGCCGATACCCGTCATCGACACCGGCATGCGCGCCAGCATGCCGGCCAATACAAAAGCCCGTGCGCCAGGGACCTGGAACAACTCGGCGTAAGGGTTTGCCATCCTGCGTGACCTCTTCCTGAATGCCCGGTACTTGCGATCCGCAACTGACAAGGCAAAATACATACGGTGCGTATGTGGCAAATCATGCGTAACATACGCAGCGTATGTCAATCACTCACTTGCCGATTGCGAGCCCCACCCATGAGCCGAGCCCGTACCGAAATGATCGAAGACACCCGCTCTCGACTGATTGCCAGCGCACGCCAGGCCTTCGCCACACACGGCTATGCGAACACCTCGATGGACGACTTCACCGCTCATGTCGGGCTGACACGGGGGGCGTTGTACCATCACTTCGGTGACAAAAAGGGCTTGCTGGCGGCGGTGGTCGCTCAACTCGACAGTGAGATGGACGCGCAACTGCAGCACATCAGCGACCAGGCCCCATCGCCGTGGGCCGGCTTTTGCGAGCGCTGCCGGGCTTACTTGCGCATGGCCCAGGAGGGCGAAATCCGGCGCATCGTCTTGCAGGACGCACCGGCCGTATTGGGCGATACCGGCTCCGAACAGCACTGCGTGGAATCGTTGCGCTTACTGCTCGAAACCCTGATGCAGACAGGCGTCATTCAACAAGTCCCCAGCCGCGCACTGGCGCAGTTGATCAATGGCGGGCTGGTCAACACCGCGCTGTGGATCGCCCGGGATGAACACCCAGGCACGAAGCTGGATGAAGGTTTGTTGGCCCTCGACCTGATCTTGCGCGGCCTCAAACAGTAAGCCTGTTCACACCAATCGCTTGATCTGCTTATGCCGCCAAACCAACCGATAATACGCCGTCTGCAACCCCAACATCGCCAGGTACGTCACCGGAAACGCCATCCACACCCCTTCCAGGCCGAAGTGCGCATTGAGCAGATACGCCATCGGCAACTGCACGCAGAGCACGCAGAAGATCGAGATCGCCACTGGCATCAGCACCACGCCGCTGGCGCGCATGATCCCGCCGATCACCGCCTGGAAGCCGAACACCAGGATGCTCCAGAGCATGATGTGCAGCAGGTGTTCAGCCTTGACCCGCGCTGCGTCGTCGGTGATGAACAGGCCCAACAGCCAATGTGACAGCGCGTAGCCCAGCACGATCAGGCCACCGGTGAGGCAGGTGTTGATCAGCAACCCGGTGCGCAGGATCGGCCCGATACGCTCCAGCCGCCCGGCGCCAATGGCCTGGGCGCCGAGGATCGAAGCGGTGATGGCAATCGACAGCGCCGGGAACTGTACGTAGTTGACGATCTGCGTCACCGCACCATAGGCCGCCGTCGCCTGGGAGCCGTGACCGTTGACCAGGGCCAGGATGACCAGTTCCGACAGTGACAACACCACCATTTGCAAGCCGGTGGGCAGGCCGATGCGCAGGACTTTGCCAAGGATGACTCGGTCCAGGCGCAACGCCGCAAGCAGTTCGCGGTCCGGCGCCATTACGTGGTGTTTATGGCGCAGACGCAGGATCAGAAACAGCATCGCCAAGGCGTTGCCCACGAAGCCCGCGTACACCGCGCTCTGGATGCCCAGGGGCGGCAGGCCGATCCAGCCACGAATCAACGCAGGGGTCAGCAACAGGCCGACCAAGGTCGAGACTATCAACGCCAGCAACGGCGAAATCGTATCGCTGACACCGCGCAGCAACTGGGTGTAAAGGATGAAGACCAGCAACAGCGGCATGATCAACATCATCACCTGGGCATAGCCCACCGCATCGTCGAGCACGTCGACCGGCGTGCCCAGTGCCTGCAACGCCGGGCGCGCAAACAGACTGCCGAGCACCGCCGCGATCAAGCCCACCAGCGCACCGAGGGTCAGGGTGGCGCCGGTAATCGACTTGACCATCGCGGTTTCCTGCGCGCCCCACGCTTGGCCGATCAACACCGAAGCCCCCGCCCCCAGGCCGATCACCAGGGCGATAAAGAAAAACACGATGGGAAACATCCCCGACACCGCTGCCAACGCCTGGGTGCCGAGCATCTGCCCGACATAGATGCCGTTGAGCGTGCCAGAAAAACTTTGCAGGAAGTTGGACAGCACCATCGGTGCCAGAAAGATCAGGTAGACCTGCCAGAGCGGGCGTTGCAAAGGGCTTTGCATGAAAAACAGGGCCTCGGAGAACTAAAGCGTGCGAGGGTTATACCGTAAGTGGATCCAATGTTCCTGTGCTTTATCAAGGTACGGGATCGAACATCAGGCGGCGCTCGCTTGGCATGTGACTGCCCGCCCAAGCCCCTCCTCCCTGCCTCTTGGGGGAGGGAGGAGTGACAAGGATCGCATCGAGTCAGCTTCGCGCAGACCGGCTAGATGTCAACGTTGATCATCACAATACCCCGCAGCGTCGCCACCACCACACGCATGCCCCCCAGGAAGGCAAGAGCTCGAACCGGCGCCGTCACGTTGACCTGCATTAAGGCATTCAAGTCGCTATCCCAGAACCTGACAACGCCGTCGCCGCCGCCCGACGCCAAGAGCAACTGTTTGCGCTCATCGCAAAATGCAAGGGCCGTCACATCACCGTTGAGGTGAGCGCCTTTACGCTGGGCGAGCCGCTCCAGCGACGGCACGTGCCACATCGCGATCTGGCCTTCATCCGTGCCCGCCGCCAGAAACACGCCATCTGCGCTTTGGGCGGTCGATAGCACGCGGGCTATCTGGCTGCCTGGAATATGCAATGTCCTGAACACTTCAGGAATTAGCCGGTGATGCCTGACCGGCGGGTACTGCGCAATCATGACTTTGGAGTATTTACTGGCAAATACGATCCGCGTAGAGGCCCCGTCTGCCTGACAGGCCAGGCTCAGCAACGGCTTGTCCTCCTCGCCTGTCGTGAGCTGATAATTCCACGCCGCCTGGGGCCGACCGGCGCGGGTATCGAGTTCGATGCGTGTACGCAAATTCCAGGCGCGAATCGCATTGACATGCCCTTCGCACACAGACGCAAAGGCCACAGGCTCGCCGTCGTGCCATACGACATCCAGCTTAATCACATCGCCCCCAGCCTCAATGGTCTGGACTGGAGCTGACGCATCGCCAACGCAGACGAGATAGAGGCTGCCCTGGGACGCCGCAACCAACGTGAGCCTTCCCGCATCCACATAGCCTGATAACGAGCGGATCTGATACGGCGCATTGAGGCTGCGCTGCCAGGCCTGCCGTCCGGTCACAACGTCAACCGCGACTAAAACGCCCCGAGTCGTGCCACCGTAAACGGACGCCGTACACCGCTCGTCGATGTACATGCAATGGATGTCATCGGGGGGAAATTCGGGCGCCTGCGCCACTCCTTCCCGTGCAGACGCATTGTTCAGCGTCCAAATACTCACCGAGCCGACGGAGGCACTGATAACGCAAGGGGCTCCCTCTATCGTGACAGGGGCAGACCAGAACCCGTCGCCGGCACCCCCTTCCAGGCAACATTCAGGCTCCTGCGATACGACCCGTGCAGAGGCGCCTTCCAGGTCCAGGCTAAACCGTTCGAAGCGCTCCGCCCGCCGGACCTGAAGGGTTACCGGCATGGTGTCGCCCAGTAGCCACGCGTCATTGACGGTCTCGCTAGCGCAATACAGCGGCGTGAGTCCTTCGCTATGGGCTCGCCATACGCGGTAAGGGCGCATGGAATCAGCCGTAACGGCGTAGGTCACACCGGCTATCTCCCTCAGTTGGATAGTTTCTACATCTTCACTGTCGATCGTCGTTGGCGTCTCCCACACCACGTCAAGGTCCATCGTCCAAAGACGTAGACCAGGCGCACATCTGGCCCCAGAAAAATGGGTATACCCTCCCGATAGAAGCCGCATGCCGGCGGAGGATTTGAATGCGACAAGTTGGCAAATAGTTGCCAACGAGGCGCCTGTTTTGTGTCGAACCAAACTGAAGTCCGCAAGGTCCCAGAGGTACAGGTCGTTTTCGCAAACGGCTATTTTCGGCAGTTTCGCCGGGTAATACTTGCCTTGATGGGCACTCACACAAAAGTGGCGGCCGTCTTGCTCAACAAGCGTGAGGGCAGTGATTCTGCCGGCATGGGCATCAGCAGGCATCAACGCAAATCGATCCTGCTGATGCCTCAGGTTGGTAGCCCCCAGTTGCGCCCCCCAACTTGCGACCAGCACCTCACCTTCCGGCGTCTGGGTGAGCGCCAGGCGGGTCACCTCCTTATCGAGAAACGGTGCCCAGCCAGCCAACTTATGACCATCGCTGAGCCTGAACACCTCAATCTGCCCGTCTGCACGCCCGACTAAGGCGACAGGGGTATGGGGGTTCCACAACCCCGTACTCAACGCGGTCACGCTGGAGTCACGCGCATCTATCAGCCCGCTGTTCTTCGGGCGGTTCCAGGCCGCCCAGGCCGGCATCCACTGACTGCGCGCTCCGTTGGGAGCGCTTGGCGCCAAGGGCGGTAACGCCCTCTGCATAAGGGCCAGGGCCAGGTAGGCCCTGCGCTCGGGTTCAGGTAGCTCGCGCAACGTGCCAAAAATGCTCAGGTACGTCTGCTCCAGGGAATAACTTGAGGCCGCGCTTACCTTGAGATGACTGCGCAGTATCTCGGGATCGCTGGCCAACAAAAATTCTGGATCGGTGATCAACTCATCAAGCACACCGGCCTTGGCCGCAAACGAGGACGCATGGCGCTTGAGGTAAGGATGAGCGTTGGCCCACAGGCGTTTTCCAATGCTGTCGATGGGCACCGTGGCGAGCAGCGCGTCCCACAATCGGCGGTAGACCCCAGGCTGCTTGCCGGCGATCTCGCGCAGTTGTTCGGCAAGTTGCTCATGGTACAGGCGATACACCGAACGTCCGCTTTCGATGGACTCCACAATGAAAGGGGCGGCAAAGCCCCTGACCTGAATGATGTCTTCATCCGTGATGACGCGATTGCTCAGCGCACTGGCAGCAGCAGGCCACAACTCGACCCACGGCATGCCCTCCCCTTGAGCGAACGCCAACGCGCTCAACACCGTGTATACCGTGGCCGAATCCAAGGCAGCAGCGGGTTTGTCCAGCAAGGCCAGGTACTGCCTGAACGCTTGCATGAGGCCGGTGGGCAGTTGATCTATCCAGCCTTGGCGCGAAGTGTCGACGGCTTCCCCCATGTTCAACAGGGCAAGCACCACCGTATGAGCTACCAGGTAGACATGCCCGGCACGTGAGGCAACCGCCAGGGCGACCTCCCTCGCCAACTCCGACTCTTCCCGGTAAGGCGAGTAACGGCCCGGCTCCGCCTCGGCCCTGAGCCGGCGCTCGACATACAACGCAACGTCGCCGGACTCGAGATGACACGCCTGGTCAAGATTGATCTCAAGGGTATGGGTGCCCAGGGCCTGAAAGCGTTGCTCGCTCGCCGTTGCATCAGGACGAGTGCCGACCAACAGGAATACATGCTGGAGCTCGGACAGAGGCAAGAGCAATTGACGTGCGACGTCCTGGCTGTCATCAGCTTCGTCAAGCGCGTCGATCACAATCACCGTCTTTCTCTGGCGCTTCGCCAAAGACTCCAGCACTGACGCCACATCACGCTCGGGCAAACTGAACCCAGCTGCTATTTGTTCAACGATCTCGGCCAGCACTTTGTTCCGCGCATGCACCGCCACATCGACAATGCCCTCGGGCACGTGGGCGTAGAGGTGCCCTTCAAGCGCTTGCCGTTGTGTATCCTGCGGATCGCGCGGGTTGGCAGACAACGTCACGACACGGCCCAGCAAAGCGGACTTTCCGGTTCCCGCCCCGCCGGTCACCACCAGCACGCATCCCTGTTCGTCCGGCAATGCCAGCCAGTCGCCGATTTGCTGCAGTGCCTTGGCTCGCCCCGTGAAGTAATCCCCGCAGGCATCGAGCTCTACGCCGCGCGCTTTAGGCGACCAATGCATTTCGAACGCCCGCTGACTGGCCAGATCAAGGCCTGCCTTGAGATTCGGCCGATGTCGAGGGTTCGGAAACAGCAGGCAGAGACCGTCTGAATGCAGGGAGCAATACTGCGCCTGCTGCTTGGGAAAGTTAACCCGCAAATACTGTTTAACCGCCTCCATCACCTCTTCCATCGCCAGGTAAGGCTGGTTGGCCCCACCCAAGCGACAGTCAGGATTGCTCAGCGCCAACGCCAATGCCGCGCTCAAGGCACCTTCATCGGCCTGTTCACTATGGCGTGCCGCTGCAATCACGTACGTGGTTGTCTGTACGGGGAGCGTATCTGCCAATGCCACGGCGACTTTCAAAAAGTCCCCAGCGCCAGCCCCCGCATGACACACATCCAATATCAGCAACACTTGGGCAGCGTTGGCCCTGGCGATAATTCGCGCCATGTCGTCAAGGGCGATGGCGGTGGGAAGAAGCTCAGAACACGCCAGCTTCGTCTCACGGGTCAACAGGTAAAAGCGATCCGTTCGTTCCCCATGGCCGGTGTAATAGATCACCAGCAAATCCTGCTCATCGCAGCTGGCGCACGCGTGCGCCAACCACTCTTCCATTTGCCCGCGCGAAGGCGACACGCCGGCTTCAATCAACTGGTAGTTCAGTGAGGTAAAGGCAGCTTTTACCGTGTCCAACTCTTGCGGCACGCGAGAAAGTTGCCCGTGGTATAGAAAGTCACTGGTGCCCGTCGCCAATAAACGTCGACGGTAGTGATCAGAAGGCGGCAGCAATGGCATTCCCCACCTCCTGGGTCGTCAAGTAGCGACAAGCATCGTGTGCTTTGGCGCCGTTACTGATACTGAGATCAACGACGGTTGGCATGAACAACGGTTCAAGTGTCTTGGTCAGCGCAACGATATCGTCGCCTGATGAGATATTCGTCCAAGACTTCACGCCACCCGGCCAGTGCCCCTTTCCATTTGTTGGCATCGGTTCCAACGCGTCAAAGATCAGGTTGCGCACGCCCAGCGGCGACCCCAGCGTAATCAAATGGGTGACCGGCCACTCTGGGTTGGCACACAGCGCCTCGTAGGCAACGACCGAGCCGAGGGAATGGGCCACGATCACGCGAGTGTCCTCGCCGATCAGTTTCGCAATGCTGGCCTGTGCTTTCGCCCGTACGACATGATCATGAAAATAGCGAAATACCTGCCGCAGATCGGCGAACATCAGGCTTTCCAGAATACCGCTGAAGTATTTCGCATTCGTCAGGGCGCTCAGCGCTTTGTGTGCCCCGGACGTGACCCAGGACTTTGTCGCCTCTTCGGGCCCCCGAACGTTTGGATAGGTCCGCGCAGCCTCCTCCCACCACATCTGAAGTAACTGCGCTTCCCATTCACTCGCATCGGACGCGTCATCCGCCGTGCCCGCCGACTTGCCTGCCGGGCGGAAGACATCGCCATAAAAGGCACAGTCAAACGAGAAATCTTCCGGCAACTGATGGCCGGCCAACGCCACTCCATCCTTCAGTGCCGGCAGCCATTGTTCACGCAGCGAATGGGCGCCACCAAATTGGTGGCCGATGCCATGCACCCCAATAATTTTCGTCATCTCTTTATTTGTCCAAATTAAAGATTAACGGAAGCTACGTTTAAGCCGTCCGTGGATATCAATGAAACTGCGGCCAATGATAGCCAAGTGACACTCTCCCAGCGCAGCTTTCTTGCTTCCTGCAAAAAGCAACGTTGGCGGCGGTCGATGGGGGTTGATCAAACCGGAGCAATCGGCAGCGCACGCTTGTGCGCGGTCTTGCTGTACGCGCCTTCGACAATCGCCCTCACCCGCTCACTCACCGGCTCGCCCATCAGGTACGCATCAATCTCTTCGTACGTGCAGCCGTATGACTGCTCATCCAGCTTGCCCGGTGCCAGTTCTTCGAGGTCGGCCGTGGGGTGCTTGTGCACCAGGTTCTGCGGGGCGCCGAGGGCGCTGGCCAGCAGGCGCACCTGGGTTTTGGTCAGGCCAGAGAGCGGTGCCAGGTCGCAGGCGCCATCGCCAAACTTGGTGAAGAACCCCATCAACGCTTCGGCGCCATGATCGGTGCCGACCACCAGGCCGTTGTGCAGGTTGGCCACCGCGTATTGCGCGATCATGCGGGTACGGGCCTTGACGTTGCCCTTGATGAAATCGACGTGGGCGGCGCTGGCCTCGGTGGCGGTGAGGCTGGCCATCAGGCCGTCGACGCTGGCGGCGATGTTGAGGGTGTCGATGTGGTCCGGGCTGATGAAGCCCAGGGCGGCCTGGGCGTCGTGTTCATCGGCCTGGGTTCTGTAGGGCAGGCGCATGGCGATAAAGCGCGCGGCGTAGTGTTCGCTGCGCAGTTGCTCCACGGCCAATTGGCATAGACGGCCTGCGGTGAGCGAGTCCACGCCGCCGCTGATGCCCAGCACCAGGGCCTTGCAGCCCGACTGCTGCAACGCGGTCTTGATGAAATCGATGCGCCGTTGGATCTCCTTGGCCTCACCGCCTTTCACCAGTTGCCGGTCGATATTCAGTTCCTGCGCGATACGATCTTGCATGTCACACCTCCACCTTGCCGACGTTGAACACCTTGGCCGCATACTGCAAAAACGAGGCGTCTTCGCAGACGTTCTTGATCGGGTCATCGGAAAACTTCACCACCGGTTCGCCGTGCACCCGCACCAGTTTCATCACAATGCTCAGCGGCTCTACGCCGTCCACGTCGCAGGCCAGACTGGTGCCCATGCCAAAGCCGAACTTGGCCTTGCCACGCACGTGGCGCAGGATCGGCAGGCATTTTTCGAAGTTCAGGCCATCGGAGAACATCAGGTCCTTGGTCATGGGGTCGATGCCCAGTTGCGTGTAGCGGGCCAGTACCTTGTCGGCCCAGGCGATGGGGTCACCGGAATCCTGGCGCAGACCGTCGTAGAGCTTGGCGAAGTACAGGTCAAAGTCCTTGAGGAAAAAGTCAGTGCTGATGCAGTCGGTCAAGGCGATGCCCAGGCGACCACGGTATTCACGCACCCAGTTTTCCAGCGCCGCGTTCTGGCTTTCGCGCAGGCGCCCCAGTTGCTGGTGCACCATCAGCCATTGGTGGGCCATGGTGCCGATCAGCGGCAGGTCGAACTCGTAGGCCAGGTGCGCGTTGCTGGTGCCGACGAACTGGCCGGGGAAGTCGCGGCGCATGATGCCCACCACTTCGCGCTGGGCCTTGAAGGACAGGCGACGGCGGGTGGAGAAGTCGGAGACGCGCAGGTCGGCCAGTTCATCGCGGGTGAGGTTTTTCTCCAGCCAGTCGAACTTCTGGTAGAGCTTGCGGGTGACGTCCTCCAGGGTCACGTCGGGGTATTTGTCGCGGTTGCGCAACTCGCTGACCAGCGCCAGCACGGGCTGCTCGAACATGATGCAGTGCAGCATCGGGCCGACCACGCGGATGTTCAGTTGGCCATCGACTTCGCTGACGTGGATATAACGCAGGTTGAAGCGAAACAGGCCGAGGAAGCGCTCGTAGTCCGGGGTCAGGTATTCGCGAAAGCGCGGGCTGAACAGAAAGCGCAGCTCGCCATCACGCATGTGCAGGCCGGCGAGTTTTTCCAGCTCATCGCGCAGTAGCGGGATCAGGTGGCCGAGCTTTTCTTTGGAGCGGACGATGAAGTTGTATTCCACATCCACATTGGGGTGCTGGTGCAACACCGCCTGCATCATGGTGAAGGTGTAGTAGTCGGTGTCGAGCAAGCCTTGGATCACCGGGTTTTCGTAGTCGTAGGCACTTTCCATGCTGTGTCTCCTTAACGCGCGGCCATCGCGGCCAGTTCTTCGCGGGTGCGGCTGATGCCGGCACCGGCCTTGAGCAACTCATTGACGGCCTGTACACCGCCCTCCTCGCTGATACCGCGGCATGCCGGCAGGTGCAGCACCACTTCCAGGCCGGCCTTGAGCAGTTGCAGGGCGGTGGTCTTGACGCAGAAGTCCAGGGCCAGGCCACCGACGATCACACGGCTGACGCCTTGGGCCTTGAGGTACTCGATCACGCCGGTGGACAGCTTGTCGTGCAGGTCGTGGTAGCAGGCACCGTAGGGGTGCAGGTCGGGTTCGACGCCTTTCCAGATGAAGTAGTCGTAGTCATAGGGCGTGGGCAGCTCATCAAGCAAGGTAAAGCCTTCGGTCCCCGGTACGCAGTGGCTGACCCAGGTGAGGTCGGCGTGCACCAGGCCGGTGGTTTTCATCATCTCGCTCGCGTGTGTGACCACCCAAGGTGCGTGCGGGGTGTGCGCGTCTTTGCTGCCGACGCGATGGCCGGCAAGGCTGGCCATGTAGTTGAGTTCGGCACCGATCTGGTCGCCACCGGCCACCGGCAACTCGTTGGGGCACAGCGGCGTGAAACTCTTCTGGGCGTCGACGTCGAATGAAGCAAGGGCGGTTTTCGCGAGGGTCATGGCGGCTCTCCTGTGGCCTGGAAACTAAAGTACATGTCATGTACTTTCATTGCAAGAAACTTTTATCTGCCTATGCTTTACTCAGTACATGACATCGTCGTTCGATCCGTTAGACTGTGCCCCTCCGCTGTTCAGAAGGACCTCACATGCCCCTTAGCGCCTACCTCCACACCGTCGACCTGTGCGTGCTGTTTTACTGCCGTGCATCGGGCGAACTGAAACTGCTGCTGAACAAGCGCGACGCCGAGCCTTTCGCCGGGCATTGGGCGTTACCGGGCGTGGTGGTCAACGGCGGTGTGCAAGATCTGAGCCTCCAGGATGCCGTGGAACGCTTGCGCGCCAGTGACAAGGTCGGCCTGGCGCTGGCCTGGAGCGAACAAGTGGGCACGGTGGGCGATGCGTTTCGCGACCCGCGTTGCTGGTCGTCGTCCACCTACTACCTGGCGATCCTGGCGCATGAGGTGGCCTTGGCTGACCATCAGGCTTGGTTCTCGTTGAGCGCGGTGGCCGATGGCAGCCTCAAGCTGCCGTTCGATCACAACCTGATCGTGGCCGCAGTGCAGGAGCGGTTGGTGTCGAAATCGCTGTACAGCAGTTTGCCGCTGATGTTCCTGGGCGATGAATTCAGCGCGCCGCAAGCGACCACGATCTTTTCGCTGGTGCTGTCACGGCCGGTGTTGAAGACCAGTATTCGCCAGCGGTTATTGAAGCTGACTGAGGCGGGATATTTGCGCGAGACGGGGCGCAAGAAGCAGGGAGAAGGTGGCAGGCCCCAGGCAACGGTTGAGAATGTGAAGCCTGGAGAGATTTACTTTTTTGATCGCAGTTTTGCCGACTAGCTCCTTCCCAAGGGTAATGAGGAGCCGATGTGGGATAGGCTTTCTGTGGTGACAGGGGAGAGTGTCAGATTTTTTGTGTGCGGGCCGGTTACGGCCTGCCGTCAGGCAGGCCCTAGCTTTACCAGGTCGGCCTGATAAATCGATCTCCGTACAGAATCGAAAATTGATTCATCGCGCTCTTCCAATCATGAGCTGCGCTGCCCCAGTTCGCGGTGATATTTCGCAATGCCAGCCAGATTAGTTTTGTCGCGGCCTCATCCGTTGGGAAGTGGCCTCGCGTCTTGATGATCTTGCGCAACTGGGCATTGATACTCTCGATGGCGTTGGTTGTGTAGATCACTTTGCGTATCGCCGGGGGAAACACAAAGAACGGTATAACTCGATCCCAAGCACGTTTCCAAGCCGATACGACCGTCGGATATTGCTTACCCCAAGGCCCGGCTTCGAAAGCCAGTAGCGCTTGTTCTGCAGCGTCAACATTGAGTGCTTGATAGATCGGCTTCAGTGCCTTGGCCAGCTCACGGCGCTTATCCCACGGGGCGTAATCGAGGCTGTTACGGATCAAGTGGACGATACAGGTCTGCAATGTCGTCTCAGGAAATACAGCACTCAGCGCTTCGGGCATGCCTTTGAGACCATCAGTCACCGCGATCAAGACGTCTTCGACACCTCGGGTTTTCAGGTCGTTAAAGACCTTCATCCAAAACTTGGCGCCTTCGGTTGTTTCAATCCAAATTCCCAGGATATCTCGCGTTCCGTCCGGCAATACTCCCAGTGCCAAGTAAATCGCTTTGTTGCGAACCAGGCCTTCGTCGCGAATTTTGACTCGCAATGCATCGAAGAAAATTACCGGGTACATCGGTTCAAGCGGTCGCTGTTGCCAGGCGGTAACCTCCTCCAAAACTGCGTCAGTGACAGAACTGATGAAGTCGTGGGAGACGTCTGTTCCGTACTGTTCCGAGAGAAACGCCCGGATTTCGCGAACCGTCATACCTCGGGCATACATCGCGATGATCTTGTCATCAAAGCCTGTAAAACGGCGCTCATGCTTAGGGATCAAGATCGGGGCAAAGCTTCCATCGCGATCTCTGGGAATGTCGAGACGCAACGGGCCGTCATCGGTCAGCACCGTTTTGCCACTTTTGCCGTTGCGTTGGTTGCTCGATTCCTCAGGGCGCTCCGCGCCCTGAGGGTAGCCAAGGTGGTGGCCCAACTCGGCACCAAGGGCTCGCTCGATAAGTGCCTTTTTAAACGCCATCGAGGCATCCTGAATGGCTTCGGCACTCATCGGGCCGCTGACGAACTGGTCGATCAGCTCTTTTGGAATAGATGGAAGGTCTCGCAGGGCCTCACGGGCCGGTTTCTTTTTGGTCGGCATACATGCACCTCTATCAACATGTTATGCCCGAACACAAAATTTATGACAGTCCCTGACAGGGCTTTCGCTGACGATCCAATGGGGCTGCTTCGCGGCCCAGCGCAGGGCAAGCCTGCTCACCACAGCAAGCCCCTCCCATACGCTGGATCAGTGCATGGCTTAACTCATCCAGTTGCCGCCGTCGACGTTGTAGGTCTGGGCCACCACATAGTCGGCCTCTTTGGACGCCAGGAAGATCGCCATCCCGGTCAGATCCTGCGCCGTCCCCATCCGTCCGAACGGCACCTCGGCCCCTACCCGCTTCTTCTTCTCGCCGGGCGCCAAGCCCTCGTGCCTGGCAAACAGCGCATCCACCCCGTCCCAATGCTCGCCATCAACCACACCCGGCGCAATGGCGTTGACGTTGATGCCCTGCTTGATCAGGTTTTGCCCCGCCGATTGCGTCAGGCTGATCACCGCCGCCTTGGTCGCGCAGTACACCGCCACCAAGGGCTCGCCGCGCCGCCCGGCCTGGCTGGCCATATTGATGATCTTGCCGCCGTGACCCTGGCGGATCATCTGCCGCGCCGCCGCCTGCAGGGTGAACAGCGTGCCGGCGACGTTGATCGACAACAGCCGCTCAAAGCTCTCACGGGTGATGTCGACGATGGGCGCCAGGTCGAACAGCGCGGCGTTGTTGATCAGGATGTCGAGCTTGCCGGCATGGGCCACCACGGCGGCAATCGCCCCGTCGATAGAGGCCTGGTCGGTGACATCCATCGCGACCGCGTAAGCCTGGGGGCCGAGTTCAGTGGCGGTTTCCTGGGCGCGTTGCAGGTCGATGTCAGCGATGGCAACCGTCGCGCCTTCATTGATATAGGCCTGGGCAAACGCGCGGCCAATCCCGCGCGCTGATCCGGTGATCAGCGCGCTTTTACCTTCGAGTCGTTTCATGGGTCTTGTCCGTCAAGGTTACTTGGGATAGCCGGCGCGTTTCATTTCGCGTTCGGTGGTGGACTGCGCCTGCAGCAAGGCTTGGTCAACCGTCATGCCGCCGGTGAGCGCTGCCGAAAACAGCTTGCCGACCGAGGTACCGATCGCCTGGAACTCCGGGATGGTCACGTACTGGATGCCCACGTAGGGCACGGGCTTGGCTGAAGGGTTGGCGGGGTCGGCGTGCTTCATCATCTGCAGTGTCACCGACGCAAACGGCGCGGCCTGGAGGTACGCCTCGCTGTAGGTGGACTGGCGCGTGCCCGGCGGCACGTTGGTGATGCCCTCTTTGTCAGCGACCAATTGGATGTAGTCCTTGGACGTGGCCCAAGTGATAAAGGCCTTGGCGGCGTCCTTGTGCTTGGAGGTGGCCGGAATGGCCAGGGACCAGGCGTACAGCCAGGAGGAACCTTTGTCCGTCACTTCAGTGGGCGCGGCAGCAAAACCAACGCTGTCGGCGACCTTGCTCTGGCTGGTATCCGTGGTAAAGGAGCCGGCGACGCTGGCGTCCACCCAGATCGCGCATTTGCCGCTGTTGAACAGTGCCAGGGTTTCGTTGAAACCATTGCTGGACACGCCCGGCGGGCCGTATTGCTTAAGGGTGTTGACGTAGAAGTTGGCGGCCGCCGTCCACTCGGGGCTGGTCAGCTCGGGCTTCCATTGCTCATCGAACCAACGTGCGCCAAAGGCATTGGCCATAGTGCTCAGCAGTGCGATGTTCTCACCCCAGCCAGCCTTGCCGCGCAGGCACATGCCGTATTGGCCTTGATCCCTGGCCGTGAGTTTGGCGGCGAATTCGCCGAGCTGGGTCCAGGTGGGATGCGCAGGCATGCTCAGACCCGCTTGCTTGAACAGGTCCGTGCGGTAATAGGTGACGGTACTTTCGCCATAGAACGGCAAGGCATACAGGGTGTTATTGACCGACAGGCCTTGGCGGACCGAAGGGAAAATATCTTCGGCGTCGTAGTCGGCCGGCAGTCGGGTCAGCGGCTCGAGCCACTGCTTGGCGCCCCACAGTGGGGTTTCGTAGGTGCCGATGGTCAGCACATCGAACTGCCCACCCTGGGTGGCGATGTCGGTGGTGAGGCGTTGGCGCAGTACGTTTTCTTCGAGTACCACCCAATTGAGCTTGATGCCCGGGTGCTGCTGCTCGAACACCTTGGACAAGCGCTGCATACGGATCATGTCGCTGTTGTTGACCGTGGCGATGGTCACCGTTTCGGCGGCATGGCTGGGCATGGCCAAGGCCAGGCCGCACAGCAGGAACAATGCTTGGGGGAGCTTTGACATGGCGGTTTCCACCTGTTGTTTTTGTTGTTGAGGGCCGATTACAGCAGCTTGGCCAGGCCCTCACAAACGCGTGGCGGATGCTCGGATGGTACTTTTTTAACCGCCACACCCCGCGCAAAAAAGTATCGGTGCCGCACGAAACAGGAGGTAGCGCCCAGCGGCCCAGGGCGCGTATTTTGATACAACCCAATCAAAAAGAGGCAGCACCATGCCCGTCAGCCGCGCCGAACTGTTCGAGCATCGCCCCGCCGAACTCGAAGTGATCCTGCCCGAGCCGGACCACTGCTTCCGCTGGTTCGAACACGATTACCCCTTTGAGCTGGCACGCTGGAACCATCACCCCGAATTCGAAATCCACCTGATCCGCCAAGGCAGCGGCAAACTGGTGGCGGGCGACTATATCGGTGCGTTCAGCGCAGGCCATCTCGCACTGATCGGCCCGGACCTGCCCCACGACTGGATCGGCGAGCTGGCCCCCGGCGAGCACCTGAGCGGGCGCGATGTGGTGCTGCAATTCGACGGCGCCGCCCTCCTCGCCCTGCGCAAGACCCTGCCGGAGTTGGGCGATGTGCAGCCGCTGTTCGAACAGGCCAGGCGCGGCCTGGAGTTCAGCGGCGACACCGCCATACAGGCTGCACGTTTGATGGAAGACATCGGCAACGCCTACGGCCTGCAACGGCTGATCCTGTTCCTGCAACTGCTCGACACCCTGAAAAACGCCCCGCCCACGCAGGCAAAGGCCTTGGCCAGTGCGTGCTACGCGCCCACCCTGGACGTGCGCAGCGCCGAGCGCATCAACAAGGCCTTCGACTACCTGATGCGCGAACTCACCGGCGACCTGCGTGTGTCCGTGATCGCTCAGCAACTGGACATGAGCGAACCGGGCTTTTCGCGGTTCTTCAAGCGCAACACCGGCCACGGTTTCATCGACCTTATGCGCAAGTTCCGCGTGCAGCGCGCTTGTCGGCTCTTGCTGCAAAGCGACCGGTCCGTGGCGGATATCTGCTTTGAAGTCGGCTACGCCAACCTGTCCAACTTCAACCGACACTTCCGGATCGAGATGAACCAGACGCCGAGCGAGTACCGCCGCGAAACGGCCATGCACTCGTTCAATCGCCTCGAAAAAATGACACCCAGCCATTTCTGATCAAAAGGTCGACTAATTCTGCTTTTTCCTAGGCCATTCAAGCCATTGAGCAAAGTTGGTACAGCCTATGCAAACGTTTGCGGTACGAACTTGACAGCCAAGTTCACCATGACCTGAGGAATCGGGTTCAAACCGCGTACGAATAGGGATTTTCAATGCACTCCACCTCAAGGCCTCATGCCTGCCTCGGTGTTTCCTTGCTACTGGCCGCCGTTACGGGAGTACTCAGCGCACCCATTTTGGCGCAGGAATCACCCGTCGATGACTCAGCACAGGGCGAAACCCTGAGCCCTGACGCCACCCCCTCGAAAAAAGGCCCTTACCTCTCAGAATGGTTCAACCAAGACCTGACCCTGATCGGCAGCAAGGACATCAGCTTCGGCCCCAAGCCGTCCGATGACATTTACCTCGAATACGAATACTTCGGCCGCAAGGGCCCTTTCGAGCTGTATGGCTACATTGACGTGCCAAAGATCCTCGGCATCGGCAACAGCAATGACAAAGGCGTGTGGGACCACGGCTCGCCGGTGTTCATGGAGCATGAACCGCGTATCTCCATCGACTACCTGGCCGGTCGCAGCCTGGCCATCGGGCCGTTCAAGGAATGGTACGTGGCGTTCGACTGGATCTACGACCACGGCAGCAACAAGGAAAACCGTGCCAACACCCTGTACAGCGGCCTGGGCACCGACATCGACACCCACTCACGGGTCAACCTGTCGGCCAACTTCTACGGGCGTTACCAGTGGGAAAACTACGGCGCCAGCAATGAATATTCCTGGGACGGCTACCGCGCGCAGATGAAGTACATCGTGCCCATCGGCAAATTCGACAACGGCGCCTCGCTGACCTACATCGGCTTCACCAACTACGATTTCGGCTCCGACCTGCACAAGGACAACCCGGCGCGCACCGCCAACTCCCTGGTCGCGACCAACGTGCTGCTGTACGCGTTCACCCACCTGCGCTTCACCCTGGTCGGCCGTTATTTCCACAACGGCGGCAACTGGGAGGATGGCAGCGAGTTGAATTTCGGCGAAGGCAACTTCCGTGCACGCTCCGACGGCTGGGGCTACTACGCCGGTGTCGGTTACCAATTCTGATCAAGGAGCATGAGATGAACACCTTTACTCGCCTTTCGATAGCCGTCGGCCTGGCCCTGCTGCCGCACCTGGCGCTGGCAGACACGCCGGCGCCGATCAAACCCAAAGTGATGCTAATCACCATGTTCGCCCCCGAGGCGCAAACCTGGATCGAGCGCCTGCAACTCAAGCAAGCAGTACGTGTGCCGGGCTTGTCCGCCGAGTACCCGGTGATCCGCTGCAACACCCAGGACGTGTGCCTGCTGGTGACCGGCATGGGCCAGACCAATGCCGCCGCCTCCACCCTGGCCCTGGCGCTGTCGCCCAAGTTCGACCTGCGCCAGAGCTACTTCCTGATCGCCGGGATCGCCGGCATCAGCCCCAAGCACGGCACCATCGGCACCGCTGCCTGGGCCCATTACCTGGTGGAGTTCGGCACCCAGTGGGAGCTGGATTCGCGGGATGCGCCCAAGGATTGGCCGACCGGCTATATCGGCATCAACACCAAAGGCCCCAACGAAAAGCCGCCGCTGGACTACAAGACCGAGGTGTTTGAGCTCAATCCCAAGCTGCAAGCCAAGGCGTTTGCCCTGTCGCAAACAGTCGAGCTGACGGAAAGCAAAGAGTCAGCGGCCTGGCGCAAGCATTATCCTGCGGCCCCAGCCAACCAGCCGCCGCAAGTCACCCGCTGCGACACGCTGGCGGGCAATACCTGGTTCTCCGGCACGCGCCTGAGCGAACGCGCCGAGGTCTGGACCAAACTGCTCACGGACAACAAAGGCGAATACTGCACCACCCAACAGGAAGACAACTCCACCTACGAAGCGCTGCTGCGGGCCAGCCGTGAGGGCCTGGTGGATATCCAACGCCTGGCGGTGGTGCGCGCGGGCTCGGACTTCGACCGACCGTACCCTGGCTACAGCGAGGTGGACAACCTGCTCAAATACGCAGACCAGGGCGGTTTTGCACCTGCGCTGGAAAACCTGTACCGCACGGGCAATCCGTTGGTACAGGCGATCCTCACGCACTGGTCAGCCTGGGAAAAAGGCGTTCCCGAGGCATGACCGGTGGAATCAAGGCAGCAGGATGATCTTGTCCGCGCTGCCTTGGTTCACGTCCGCGTAGCCACTCACCCCATCCGCCAGCGCCACTTCGCGCAGACCGGTCGGCAGTGGTAGCAAACCTTCGTCAAAAAACCGCCCGAACTGCTCCAGCATCACCGCGCACTGCTCGCAGGTGTAGAGCAACGAGTTGATCCCAACCACCGAACCACCCTTGCGGTACAGCGCCAGGGCCGGCAGTTGCACGTGGCCGTCCACCGGCGCGGCGATGATGGCGATACGGCCGAAGGGCGCGAGACCGGCCACGGCGGCGGGCAGCCAGAAACCGGTGGTGTCGAAGATCACATCGGCACCGCCGTTGAATACGGCATTCACCTGCCCACCCAGGTCTTCAGGGTTGCCCAGGGCCATCGCCGCGTAACCTTGCGCCTGCAGCCGCTCGACTTGTTCGACCTTGCGTACCGCTGCCAACACCTGGGCGCCACGGATTTTCGCCAGGGCCAACGCCGCGCTACCCACCGCGCCGTTCGCGCCGATCACCAGCAACCGCGTGCCCTTGCCCACGCCACTGCGCTCCAACGCATCCCAGGCGGTGGTATACGGCACCCCCAGGCTCGCCGCCTGGGCAAAGCTCAAATGTGCGGGCTTGTGGGCCACGCCCCTGGCCGAGACCGTGAGGTATTGGGCGTGGGCGCCATCGGCGAAAAAACCCAGGTCGCGGCCCGTGCCCCAGACCTCCTGGCCCACCAGCGCCTGCGAGCCCTCAACCACCACCCCGGCAAAATCCCGGCCCGGAATACGGGGCAACGTGGTGTAGGGGAAACGCCCGAGTACGTTCTTTACATCGCTGGGGTTAAGGCCCGCAGCCTTGATGTGTACCAGTACCTCATCGGCAGCCGGCACCGGTGTGGCAACGTCGACGAAACTCAGGCTGTTGAGGTCGCCGGTGGCGGAAAATTGCAGGGCTTTCATGGGCAGCACATCCATCGAAGAGAAAAAGGCATCAGGACAACCAACCGCTGACCAACTGTCGCCCCACGGGCCAGAGTTTTTCGCCAACCAACATACCCATCAGGCCGAGCAGAGCAATGGCCGGCGGTGCAGGTGAGCGGAAATCCAGGGCACCATAGATCACACCGACCAACAGGCCGATAGCGAGGGAAATCAGGTAGTTCATGGGGGCTGCGCCGTGTGGGTGGATGGGCTCAGTGTAGGGAGCCCGTCCCGAAGGCATCGGCCAAGTACTTCAGGATTTCGGCCAAACCTCAGCCGGTGTACTGCGAAGGCGCGACACCGAGCTCACGGCGGAACATGTCGCTGAAACTGCTCGGCGAGTAGCCCAGGGACCGGGCAATGCCACTGACCGACTGGCCCTGAATCAACTCCGCCACCGCCGTTGCCAGCTGCACCTGACGGCGCCATTCGGCGAAGCCCATGCCCAGGTGGTTCTGGAACAACCGCGCCAGGGTGCGCACGCTGGCACCGGCCACGTCGGCATGCTGCTCGAACGGGATGTCCAGGGACGGCGTCGCCATGACAGCCTGGCAGACGCTGATCAGGCGGCGGTCGGCCTCCACGGGCATGGCGATGCGGATCTGCGAGCGGCGTGCCCGTTGCAACTCCAGCAAGGCCAGGCTGACCACGGCGTCGTAATACGCCGCATCGCCGCTGTCACCTTCGTCCACCAGCGTGACGATCAACTCGCGCAGCAACCCACCAACCTCGATCACCTGTACCTGGCTGTCCAGCGTCGCCGCCAGCGCCGGACGCAGGTAGATATTGCGCATTTGCAAATCCGAGACCACGCGAATCCCGTGCTCCACCCCCGGCGGCAGCCATACCGCACGCTGGGGCGGCACCACCAGGGCTTCGCGTGGCGTCTCGACCCACATCACACCGCTCATGGCGTAGAGCAATTGGCCCCAATCGTGGCTGTGGGGCTCAACGTACAACCCTCGCGCGTAAGTGCGCGCAAGCGGCTGCACGGGGACGGCGTGATCACTGAGGTCGGGGGGCGCGGCCAGGGCCATGATGGGCACATCAAGCAAGGGTGAGCCGCCATGGTAATGACCACCGCTCGACAATCCGAGTGAATTTTTACCCGCCCCAATGATCACTGACTTATACCCCCCACGTGCAATGGCGCCGCTGGGACGCGCGCGCTCAGGCTTGATCAAGGAGAACATCCTATGGCTTTACCCACACAGGTCAACGGCAAGGCGCGGATTGATTACACCCAGGACACGCTGTTCGGGCCACTGGCCAGGCATGTCGAGTGCCAAGTTAGCGTGCAGCGCAGACCCGGCTGGCTGGTACTGAAAGTGTTCCAGCCGCTGCCGGATGATCTGCAGTCAGCGCAAACACTGGTATTGGCGCTGGAGGGCAAACGGACCAGCGGGGTAGTGAAGGACCGCAAGCGCCTGTCCGACCATAGCTTGCGGCTGGAGTTGGAAACCGCTTAATCGGCCTGACGGGTAGAACTGCGGTACATGAACACCAGTGCCAGGGCCAGGCACCCCATCGCCAGCACCCGACTGCCCGACAGTTCAATGGCCGGGTTGCCCAGCCAACCGAAATTGTCGATCAGCATGCCCATGCCCAACTGCCCGGTGATCACCGCGACGGTGGCAACGGCCGTGCCGACAACCGGCACCGCGCCGACCATCACCATCATGTACACCACGCCAAATAGCGCGCCGGTCAACTGCCACTTGGGCACGTCCAACAGGCTTACCGCCTGGGCCGGTTCGAAGAAGAAAATCAGCAACGCCGTGACAAGGGCACCGACCCCGAAAGTCACCAGGCTGCTGCGCAGTACGCCGACCGTCTGGCCGAGCCGGCCGTTGATGGCCGCCTGCACGCTCAATACTGCGCCCGCAGCCACCACCACGACCAACAACAAAATCAGATTCATCGCCTTACCCTCGTGCAATCAAAACAAGTGCCACCACAATCAACGCCAGGGCAATCCAGCGCTCACCGTTGACGCGCTTGCGCGTCGCACCGAACCAACCGAAGTGGTCAATCAACACACTCTTGCCCACCTGCCCCGACAGAATCGCGATCATGGTCATGGCAATACCGATATGCGGCGTGGCCAGGGTCAGCACCACCACATAGATCGGGCCCAGGAAGCCGCCGATCAACTGCCAGCGTGGCAACTCGGTGAGCGCCGGGCCTTTTTGCGGGCCGCTGAACAACAGCAGCAAAAACAGGATGGCCGAACCCACGCCAAAAATGCTCAAGGTCGCCCACAAATGCCCCACCTGCTCGCCCAAGGGCCCAAGTAAACCGGCCTCCACCGACAGGCCCATACCGGCCATGATCACCAGCGGCAACAACAGCAACCTCAACAGGTTGTTTTTCGGCGCGGCTTGCGCCACACCCTCGACAGAACTGGCCTGCATACATCACCTGCGTTTGAACAAAGGATTGGATGGCGCGCATTATCCAGTGGCCGTCCTGTGCGATAAATGGGAGCATGCCGACAACACCTTTGCGCAAAACGCACAGCACGGAGCCTCAATGCAGGGTTTGAATGAACTGAGTTTCAAGGCACTGCGCCTGTTCGTCGCCGTGTTGGACCACGGCAGTTTTTCCGAAGTGGCGCGCCGCGAAGGCTTGGCGCCCTCCTCGATCTCGCGCCAGATCCAGCTGATGGAGCAGGCGCTCGGCCAGCAGTTACTCTACCGCCACACTCGGGCGGTGAGCCCTACCGAGGCTGGGCGCCTGTTGGGACGGCATGCGCGCTTGATGCTGCAACAGTTGGAAGCCGCCGGTCAGGCCTTGCAGGAGCAGGACAGCGAACCCGCCGGATTGGTACGTATCAATGCGCCGATGGTGTTCGGCCAGCGCCACCTGTCACCCTGGCTCGGGGAGTTGTGCCGGCGCTACCCGAAGCTGCAACTGGATATCCAGCAAACCGATACCTACGTCGACCCCCTGCAAGATGGCACCGACCTGCTGTTTCGCATCGGCGTGCTCAACGACTCCAGCATGCAGGCGCGTATCTTTGCGCCCCAGCGTTTTCGGATCGCCGCCAGCCCGGCCTACTTGAAGCAACACGGCACGCCCCAACACCCTGACGAGCTGATCAACCACCAGTGCCTGGCCTACAAAGGCATCACCGGCCAACAACGCTGGTTCTTGCGTCGCAACCAGGGCAACTGGACACCCTACAGCGTCAAAGGCCCGATCACCGGCAACCACGCCGACACGCTCACTCACGCCGCCGAACAGGGCCTGGGGCTGGTGGTGTTTCCATCCTGGCTGATCGGCGAAAGCCTGCGCGCCGGTACCCTGCAGGCCGTGCTGACGGAGTACGAGGTCGCGACCACCCTGGAGCCCCAGCAGATTGCGGCGCTATGGCCTGGGAGTCGGCGGTTGTCGCTGAAGGTGAGGACGGTGATTGATTACTTCGTTGAGTGTTTTGGTGCGGTGCCTTACTGGGATCGATGACTTAAAACACCCACTGGCCAATCAACCACGCATTCGCCCCACTGATCACCGCAAACAGAAACCACGCCAATAGCCGGGTAGGCAACCGATTGACGAACGGCCCCATCAGTTGCTTGTCGCTCGTCATGCGGATCAGTGGGTACAGTGCAAACGGCAGTTGCAGGCTCAGCACCACCTGGCTGAGGATCAGCAACTTGCCAATCGCATCGTCGCCCATCAGCCACACCCCTAGAAACGCCGGGATCAGGGCCAGCCCACGGGTGATCAGGCGGCGTTGCCAGCAGGGAATGCGCAGGTTCAAGTAGCCTTCCATGATCACCTGCCCGGCGATGGTGCCGGTAAACGTCGAGCTTTGCCCCGACGCCAGTAACGCAACGCCGAACAGGATGCTGGCAAATGCACCGCCGACCAGCGGGTCAAGCAGGTGATACGCGTCCTGGATTTCCACCACGTCAGTGTGGCCGGTTTTGTGGAACGCAGCCGCGGCGAGTACCAGGATGGCCGCGTTGACCAGCAGGGCCAGCGCCAGGGAGCCGATGGTGTCGATACGCGCCAGCTTGACCGCGTCCTGCTTGCTGGCCAGGTCTTTGCCGATCAGCCGGGTTTGCACGATCGAACTATGCAGGTAGAGGTTATGGGGCATGACCGTGGCACCCAGGATGCCGATGGCCAAGTACAGCGGCGCGGCATCGCTGATGGCCGACAATGACGGCGTGAAGCCACTGAACACATCCGGCCAATAGGGCTTGATCAACACCAGTTCGATAAAGAAACACACGCCGATGGTCGCCACCAACGCCAACATGATCGCTTCCAGGCGACGGAAGCCTCGGTTTTGCAGGGCCAGGATCAGCAACGTATCGAACGCGGTGATGACAATGCCGGTGGTCAGCGACACGCCCAACAGCAAGTGAAACGCCAGGGCGCAGCCGAGCACTTCGGCCAGGTCGGTGGCGATAATCGAAACTTCCGCCAGCAACCACTGGGTGCGCGCGGAGCGTTTGCTGTAGCGCTCACGGCACAGTTGCGCCAGGTCCTTGCCCGTGGCGATACCCAGCCGCGAGCACAGGCACTGCACAGCCATGCCTGCCAGGCTGGCGAGCAATACCACAAATAACAAACTGTAGCCGTAGCGCGAACCCGCCTCGATAGCCGTGGCCCAGTTGCCTGGGTCCATGTAGCCGATGGAAATCAGCAGGCCGGGACCTGCGAACATCAGCATGCGCTTGAAGAATGAAGCCTTGGGGTCAACGGCGACAGAACCGGCCACCTCCGGTGGGCAGAACGGAGCGGTAGCGATTTTCGGCAGGTTGAATTTCACGCGGTATCCCAGGCAAACACACTAGACAGGGGCGTAGCTTATCAGTCGGACACGACCGTGCGCATCACCGTATCCCGAGGCAGATCAAACGCCTCCACCGCTTGCACTACCAGGTCCATCTCCTGGTTCAGCGCTTCCCGCTCCATGCGCTGGCGAATCACCCCGACCACCAGTACGGCCAGGGTGGTGATGGAATACGCAGGGCCAGAAAACGCCCGCACACCGCTGACCAACAGCATCGCCGCCGCTAACGCCTGGCCCACCACAGGGATAGCGGTGGCCGCACCACGGCGCAGGATAAACCCGGTCAGCCCCGCCAATGCAGTACCGCTAAGCGCCGTGGTGGCCGAACGACCGACATCAATGCGATTGAACAACCCCTGCTCTTTTTGCGCGGCCGCCTTGAGTTCGGCGTCGAACACCTGCCGGTCCGCATTGCTGAGTTTTTCCTTGTACTGCTGGATCAATGTCTCTGCGACCCGGGCTTCAACCTCTGCCAGTACCACGTTTTCAAGGGCCTCATCGAACTTGATTCCCAGGCGCTGCGCCACCTCTTCGGCGAGCTGGCGATAACTCACGCCATGACCACGGGCCAGGTTCATAAAGGTATCGCCGCCCATGCGCTGCAACTCGATGGCCAGCTTGAGCGGCTCGCGCACCGTAGCGTCGATCGACGCACTGCGCTTTTGCGCCATTAACTCGGCGAGAAACTTCAACTCTTGCGGCCGTGCCTGCATCAACACCGGGAGCAGCTCCACGTCCTCTTCGGCAAAGCGCACCTCGCTGCTGCGCTGGTCGGAACGGATCATGCCGCGCCGCTCGTGTAGCAGGTCGGTGTACTGCACCACGGTCTGCAGTTGTGGCCAGTAGGCGGCGTGGTCGAACGTGGCCAAGTGCACATTGGTCACCTTGGCCTTGAGCGCCGGCGTGACCGGGATCGCGTAACGGCCGATGCAACGCTCGGTGTCCGGTTTCAGGGCCAGGGCCCAGTCCTTGCTGGAATGGCAGTTGATCAGCCGCCCCTTGAGCGGCGCGGACACCTCATCCCACGGGCTCGACGTGCAGATCGCCCCACCCATCAACAACAGGTTGTCCAACGGCAGCTCCCGTGCGGTTTCGGGGCTGGCCAGCAGGCTCTTGACCAGAATCCGCGCGCCCAGGGAATGGCCGATCAGGTTGATACGCCGCACCTGCAGCGACTCCCCATGCAGGTAAGCGGCCAGTTCCGGCAGCAAACTCCTGGCCACCTCATCCACCCGCGCCTCGACACTTTTGTAGTGGTCGAGAAAATAGCCAATCGCCTTGCCTACCCCCACCGTGGCCGCACCCACGCTGCCGCCGCCGAGCATCGCGGCGATCACGTCCTTGAACGGCGCAAACAGGTTTTCCAGAAAATGCCCCGCCGGCCAGAACAGCATCAGGTTGGTCGAACCGTCGATGCCCGCCAACTGGGCCTTGAAGTTGCCCAGTTGCTGCCGGTTGAAGAACGCCGAATAGCCGTGCACGTAGAGATTGAGCACATCCCCCTGAGGCTCGCCACACAGTACGAACGTGGGTTTGCGGGTGCGGTGCATTTCATCCCACTGGTGTTGCATGGGCCGGTGACTCCTGGTGACAAGGGCGGGCGATAGTAACAAAGGCAGGGCCACTGGAAGGTGAATCCTGACCGACGTGGCGGCTGCCAAACGATCAGAACGCAGCCGCCGCCTTGGATTTTGCCAGGTAACGCGCAGGTGAATCGCCCAGGTTGCGCCTAAACACCGACGTGAAGGCGCTGGGGCTGCTAAAGCCCAACCCGAACGCTACATCGGTAATGGACACGCCGTGGCTGAGGCGTGCGGTGGCTTCCAGCAGGCACACCTGCTGGCGCCAGGCTACAAACGTCATGCCGGTGTTCTCCAGGAAGTGCCGGGTAAACGTGCGGCGACTCATGTTCGACCAATCGGCCATATCGTCGATGGAGAGTGTCTGGGTGGGCGCTTCGAGAAAACGCTGACAGGCCGCTGCAAGCCGCACCTCGCTGGGCAACGGGGCACTGAGGGGCAGCTCGGGCATGGCGCCCATTTCATCGATCAACAGCGTCAGCACGCAATACTGCCTGACGCTGGCCGGCGCCGCTGGTCCGATGGCCAATGCCGCTTCCAGCAGATGCCTGAGCAGTGGCGAGACGTCAAATACCTGGCAGCGCTCCGGCAGGCCGGCACGCGCCGCCGCCTCATCATCCAGATAGGTGTTGAGCATCACCACATCGCCGCGCATGTGCATTTCATGGGGCACACCGACGGGCACCCAGATCGCCCGCTGCGGCGGCACCACCCAGTTGCCCTGGTCAGTGAACATGCGCAGGGCGCCACAAGAGGCATAGGCGAACTGCCCGCGCGCATGGGTGTGCCGCTCAAACACGGTGCCTGCCGGGTATTCACGCAAGGTAACGAGCGCTTCGGGGCTATTGGAATCAAACGTCGGAATCATGGCCCGATACTGTCAAATTACGACCTGAAAGCGCAAGCGGGCCATTGGGTTGTTTTCTAAAATCGTCGCCCTCGTCACTGCCACAAGAGAAGGTTCATGCACAAAAAGCATCTGGTCCTGGCCGTGCTCGTCACGCTGGTCTGGGGGGTCAATTTCCCCATCACCCAGTTAGGCTTGCGTTCCGTCGACCCCTTTGTCCTCACGGGCCTGCGCTTTGCCCTCGCCGCCCTGCCACTGGTGTTTTTCGTCAAGCGCCCCGCCGTGCAATTTCGCTACGTCGCCGCCTACGGCTTTATCTTCGGGCTGGGGATGTGGGGCGTGATCAACTACGGGATTCAATTGGGTGTAAGCCCCGGGATCGCTTCATTGATCATTCAACTCAGCGTGTTTTTCACCATGGGCTGGGGCTTTTTGCTGTTCAAGGAAAAAATCCGTGGCGCACAGAAGCTCGGTGCCTGCCTCGCCCTGGCCGGACTGGCGGGGATCATGTGCACCCAGGCAGGCAACCACGCCCTGCTGGGCGTGCTGCTGATCGTGCTCAGTGCCGTGGCCTGGAGCGTGGGCAACGTCATCATCAAGCAATCGGGCGTGAAGGAGATCTTCTCGTTCATGGTCTGGGCCAGCCTGTTCCCGCCGCTTCCGTTGTTTCTCATTGCCTGGTTGATGAAAGGCAGCGCCGCGTTCGCAGGCTTGCACGAAAGCCTCGACCTGACGGCAACCCTGTCCATTGGGTTCCAGGTGTACCTGGCCACGCATTTCGCCTATTGGGGCTGGAATTCGCTGCTCAGGCTGTATCCCGTGTCCACGGTGGCACCGCTGTCGTTGTTGATCCCGGTGTTCGGAATCACCAGTTCGATGTTGATCATTGGTGAGCGTATTTCCACGCCAAACCTAATCTCGATTGCGATCATCATTGCCGGGCTGGCGGTGGGCTTGTACCGCGGGCGCCTTGCCGTGATGCCGACTGAAAATAATCGCCGCTGAAAAAAAGCCCGACACTTGGCCGGGCTACTGCGACAGGTTCAATACGCAAAATTGTCGATCTTTACCTGCCCATCAGGAAACGTCGCAATAATCTCCAGCTCTGCGCCCATTGCGCGGATGTAATCACGCAAGGTGCTGATGTACATGTCTGTGCGCCGCTCCATCTTGGAAACGGCGGCCTGGTTGATATTCAGCGCTTTGGCCAGGCTCTCCTGGCTCAGTTGCTGAGCCTTGCGCAGCTCGTGCAGCGGCATTTGCTTGAGGTGCAGCTCAAACAACTGCTTGGCATCGGCACGGGCCTGCGGCGTCATGCAAGCTTGAAGTTCGGCGAATTTTTTAGCCATGGTTACGGCCCTCTTGACTCAACATATTCAAATGTACGTCGTACAACTTTTCTGCCAGCGGCACGTGCTCCTCATACCATCGGTGTTGTCCGGTCTTATCTCCACCGATCAGCAGTAACGCGTATCGCCGTGGATCAAAGGCTTACAACACTCGGTTCCGTGTATTCAATGTCCCAGCTCATGCAAATATGCCACCCAAGGAATATAAACTCAAAGGCATAAAACCAGGTTTGAAGTTGCCAGACTTCCACTCGCAATCCACGGCAAATTGTTTGCATGACCTTCCAAGACGCCAGCAAGCAGCTCATTGCCCGGTAACGAGCCGCGAGACATCGGCCGGATACGCAGCAAAAACACAATTTTCAACATGTAAAAAGCGCTCTAATACGCACCTGTTGATTGGTTTTCAAGATCCTGGAGTTCGCAATGCCCCATGAAGGCAACCTGTTACAAGCAGCCGTGGTGTTCCTGCTCGCCGCCGTGCTGACCGTGCCCCTGGCCAAACGCCTGCAATTGGGTGCGGTGCTGGGCTATCTGTTCGCCGGAGTGATCATCGGCCCGTCGGTGCTGGGCCTGGTGGGCAACCCGCAGAGCGTGGCGCAGTTTTCGGAACTGGGCGTGGTGTTGCTGCTGTTCATCATCGGCCTGGAACTGTCACCCAAGCGTTTATGGGTGATGCGCAAGTCGGTATTCGGCGTCGGCCTGGCCCAGGTGCTTTTGACCGGGCTGGTGATGGGCGCAGTGGCGCTCTGGGTATTTGGGCAGGCCTGGAACAGCGCCATCGTGCTGGGCTTGGGCCTGGCGCTGTCGTCGACTGCGTTTGGCCTGCAAAGCCTGGCCGAGCGCAAGGAGCTTAACCAGCCCCACGGGCGCCTGGCGTTTGCCATCTTGCTGTTCCAGGACATTGCAGCAATTCCGCTGATCGCCATGGTGCCGTTGCTGGCCGGCAGTGATCATCCGACCACCGAAGCCCAAGGCGTGCAACACGTCCTGCAGATCCTCGGCAGCATTGCCGTGGTGATCATCGGCGGGCGTTACCTGCTGCGGCCGGTGTTTCGCATCGTCGCCAAGACCGGCCTGCGCGAAGTGTCCACCGCCACCGCGCTGCTGGTGGTGATCGGCACCGCCTGGCTGATGGAACTGGTCGGCGTGTCCATGGCCCTTGGTGCCTTCCTCGCCGGCCTGCTGCTGGCGGATTCGGAATACCGCCACGAACTCGAGTCCCAGATCGAACCGTTCAAGGGCCTGCTGCTGGGGCTGTTCTTTATCAGCGTGGGCATGGGTGCCAACCTCAGCCTGTTGCTCAGTTCGCCCCTGGTGGTGATCGGCCTGACCTTGCTGTTGATCGGCCTCAAGCTGCCGCTGCTCTACGCCGTGGCCCGGCTGGTGGGCGACCTCAATCGCGAAAGCGCCCTGCGCCTGGGTGTGGTACTGGCAGCCGGCGGTGAATTCGCCTTTGTGGTGTTCAAGATCGGTCGCGACCAGGGCCTGTTTGAACCGCACCTGTACGACATCCTGGTGCTGACCATCACCCTGTCGATGGCCGTGACGCCGCTGCTGTTGCTAGTGTGCCCGAAGCTGTTCAAACCCAAGGTCAAACCGGTGGAAGTGCCCGAGGAATACCGCGCCATCGAAAGCGATGCGCCGCGTGTAGTGATCGCCGGAATGGGCCGTATGGGCCAGATCGTGGCGCGGATCCTGCGGGCCCAGAACATCTCGTTCATCGCCCTCGACACCTCGGTGGAAACCATCGAGCTGACCCGCAGCTTCGGCGGCATGCCGGTGTTCTACGGCGACCCACAACGCCCCGAGATCCTGCATGCGGCCAAGGTCGACCAGGCGGAGTTCTTTGTGATCGCCATGGATGACCCGGAGATCAACATCAAGACCGCCGAGTTGGTGCGCAGCCTCTACCCCCACATGAAGATCATCGCCCGCGCCCGCAACCGCCAGCACGTGCACCGCCTGGTAGACCTGGACGCCTCGCCGGTCCGCGAAACCTTCTACTCAAGCCTGGAAATGAGCCGCCGTACCTTGGTGGGCCTGGGCTTGACCCAGGCCCAGGCCGATGCGCGCATCACCCGCTTCAAAAACCACGATCTGCAAGTGCTCGCAGCCCAGCACGCGGTATACGACGACGCAGCCAAGGTGATGCAAACCGCCCAGGAAGCCCGCACAGAACTGGCGCGACTGTTTGAAATGGACAGACTTGAGGAAGAGTCCGACAAGGTGTGAGGCCACGGATGAACGATATTGCGATTTTTCTGACAGAATACGCCGCAATTTCGTTCATCCCTGGAGCGCTTCATGGCCACTTTCACCAAGACCGCTGCCCTGCTGGCCCTTGCGCTTACCGCCGGCAGCGTATTCGCCGCTGCCAAGCCGACCACCCAGACCATCTCCACCCTGGGCGGCAAATTCACCTTCAGCCTGCCCAAAGCCTACACCGCCGACACCCTGCCGGCCGGAAAGGCCGAGGATGGCACTGCCGACACCCAAGGCACGATGTACGCCAACCAGACGGCTAAAAGTGTGGTGATCGTCGCCGAAACCGTGCGTAACGACGGGGTTAAGATCGGAGACAACGACCCGCAGTTCCTCGACGGTGCCGTGGCCGGCTTCGTCAAAGACCAGAGCGCCGCCCTGCCCGACTTCAAAAAGCAAAGTGAGAAGAAACTGACCATCAAGGGCCTGGGCCTGCGCCAGGTGGACAGCACCGCCACTCAAGGCGGCGGCAAGACCTTGAACTCCACGTTCCTGGGCGGCTCGGGGAATCACCTGCTGGTGATCCAGGCGATCTCACGCGCGGATGATGCAAAGGGACATGCTGAACTGGTGAAGCAAATCACCGGCGGCAAGTGACCAGACATCCAAACACTCAATACCCACTGCGGGAGGGGCGTCGGTATCTACACAACTCTGTGATGAGCGCATTTTTTTCTGTGGTGAGCGGGCTTGCCCCGCGCTGGGCTGCGAAGCGGCCCCCATAAAGGCAACGGGATTTTTCTGTTAGAACTCAGCGCCTGGTTTTGGGGCCGCTGCGCAGCCCGGCGCGGGGCAAGCCCGCTCACCACAACAGCTTGTTTGCCAGAGATTCAGCACCCATTGGACGTTATGTAGATACCCAAGGCCATGCGGACGTCGGTATCTACACAACTCTGTGATGAGCGCATTTTTTTCTGTGGTGAGCGGGCTTGCCCCGCGCTGGGCTGCGAAGCGGCCCCATCACCGCCACCCAGTTTTTCCAGACACACCGAGCGCCCTGGTTTTGGGGCTGCTGCGCAGCCCGGCGCGGGGCAAGCCCGCTCACCACAACAGCTTGTTTGCCAGAGGTTCAGCATCCATTGGACGTTGTGTAGATACCCAAGGCCATGCGGGCGTCGGTATCTACACAACTCTGTGATGAGCGCGTTTTTTTGTGGTGAGCGGGCTTGCCCCGCGCTGGGCTGCGAAGCGGCCCCATCAACGCCACCCAGTTTTTCCAGACACACCGAGTGCCCTGGTTTTGGGGCCGCTGCGCAGCCCAGCGCGGGGCAAGCCCGCTCACCACAACAGCTTGTTTGCCAGAGATTCAGCATCCATTGGACGTTATGTAGATACCCTTGGCCATCGGGGCGTCGGTATCTACACAACTCTGTGGTGAGCGCGTTTTTTTTGTGGTGAGCGGGCTTGCCCCGCGCTGGGCTGCGAAGCGGCCCCATCAACGCCACCCAGTTTTTCCAGACGCACCGAGTGCCCTGGTTTTGGGGCCGCTGCGCAGCCCAGCGCGGGGCAAGCCCGCTCACCACAACAGCCTGTTTGCCAGAGATTCAGCATCCATTGGACGTTGTGTAGATACCCATGGCCATCGGGGCGTCGGTATCTACACAACTCTGTGGTGAGCGCGTTTTTTTGTGGTGAGCGGGCTTGCCCCGCGCTGGGCTGCGAAGCGGCCCCATCAACGCCACCCAGTTTTTCCAGACGCACCGAGCGCCCTGGTTTTGGGGCCGCTGCGCAGCCCAGCGCGGGGCAAGCCCGCTCACCACAACAGCTTGTTTGGCAGGGGTTCAGCATCCATTGGACGTTATGTAGATACCCTTGGCCATCGGGGCGTCGGTATCTACACAACTCTGTGGTGAGCGCGTTTTTTTGTGGTGAGCTGGCTTGCCCCGCGCTGGGCTGCGAAGCGGCCCCATCAACGCCACCCAGTTTTTCCAGACACACCGAGTGCCCTGGTTTTGGGGCTGCTGCGCAGCCCGGCGCGGGGCAAGCCCGCTCACCACAGAGTTATATGCCAGCCTTTAAGAGGTGTCTAGATACCTATGCGCCGATGAGGGATTGTCAGTTAATGCAACTGATCACTGACCCACCGCCATCCACATTTTTGACCGCATTCATTTCAGGCTCTTTTCCAACCAGGCCTTCAAATCCCGCACTTCTACCGCACTGACCGTGTGGTTCACCCCCGTATAGCCATGAAACTCTGGCTTCAACCCAAGCCCCACCAATACGTCATTCGCCCGCGTCGCCGACGCATACGGCAGCGCCTGGTCCAACGTGCCATGGCCGATAAAAATCGCCAGTTCGCCCAGTCGCTCATCCGGCTTCAGCTCGGCCTTGAGAACAGGCAACAGGCTGCCGCTCAACGCTGCAATACCGCGCACCAACGCAGGATCACGCAACGCAACTTCGTAGGACATGATCGCGCCCTGGCTGAACCCCACCAGGAACACCCGGTCACGCTGGGTGTGATACTTGGCAGTGGCCTTCGCTACAAAGTCTTTGATCAGCGCGGCGCTGCTGTGCAAATCGGCGGTCACACCGTCGTAATCGCCATCGCCCGGCGTCTTGGTAAACCAGCGGAAGCCGTCGGGCTGAACCGGCATCGGCGCGCGCACCGACAAGTAGGTCCAGGTGGGCGGCAGCACGTCCTTGATGCCAAACAGGTCTTGCTCGTCGCTGCCAAAGCCGTGCAAAAAAATCACCAACGGCTGGTTGCGTGCTTCGCCCTGGGTCTGTTCCAGGTACGACAGTGGCAAATCAGTGTGCAGGTCAGCATCGGCGTGAGCGACACCGGCCACCAGGGTCAGCGCCAGGGCAAACAGTTTGAGCATGGGACGTTACCTCAGGGTTTGCGCAATAAATACGTGTCCATGATCCAGCCATTGGCCTGGCGCGCCGCCTTGCGCACCCGTTCGATCTCTTCAGCGACATCGCTGACTTTGCCGCTGATCAGGATTTCATCCGGCGTGCCCAAATAGGCGCCCCAGTAAATATCCAGGTCCTGATCGGTCACCGTGCGGTAGGAATCTTCGGCATCAAGCATCACCACCAATGTATCGGCATCACTGGCCTGCCCCGCCGCCAACCGCCGCCCGGTGGTGATTTCAACCGACTTGCCAATGCGGTTCAACGCCACCTTATGCTGGGCCGCCAGGGCCTGCACGCTGGTGATGCCGGGGATCACTTCGAATTCGAACGCACACCGGCCGCCGGCCAGGATCGCCTGCAAGATGCGGATGGTGCTGTCGTACAGCGCCGGGTCGCCCCAGGCCAGGAACGCGCCGACTTCGCCGTCGGCCATTTCCTCGTTGATCATGCGTTCGAAGGTTGCCTGCTTGTCGCGGTTGAGGTCCTGCACGGCGGTGGTGTAGTCGATCTCACCGCGCACCCGCTCGGGGCACTCGGCCTCGACAAAGCGGTAGCCGGGCTCGGTGATGTAGGTCTCGCAGATCTCGCGGCGCAGATCGATCAGCTTGTCTTTGCTCTGGCCCTTGTCCATCAGGAAAAACACGTCGGTGCGGTTCAGCGCCTTCACGGCCTGCATCGTGATGTAGTCAGGGTTGCCGGCGCCAATGCCGATGATCAGGATGCGTTTCATGGGTTGCTCTCATTGCGGGGCGTGGATTTTGCCATGTTCACGCACTCAGGCGTGAGTTTCCAGGCGCAGGCGCCACACGCCATTAAAGCGCAACTCAGTGGCGGACAGCGGTTCGACGTCGATCAAATAGAACATCGACACTGGACACTGCATGACATACAGCAGCGCGGCGCGAATCACGAAAGGATGAGTGATAGCCACGACATGGCCCGGTTTGGCTTCAAGGGATTGTATCCATTGCGCCACCCGCGCGCAGACCTGCGTCACCGACTCGCCGCCGTGGGGGACGCTGGCGCTATCAGTAAGCCACTGCGTCAATTCATCGCGATCAAGCTCATCGATGCCCTTGCCTTTCCAGTGACCTACATCAGCATCACGCAAGGCATTTTCGATCACAGGCGCACTGGCGAACATGCCTGCGGTCTGCCGGGCACGGGCCTCGGGGCCGCACAACAGACGTAGGTTTTTCTTATAGCGGTCGGCAAGGGACAACGCCGCGCTTCGCCCATTAGTCGTGATGGACTCATCGTCGGGAAAGCGCCCCTTTTTTTGCGAGGGGGTTACGGCATGACAGATCAATGTCAGACGGGTGGCTTGCATCTTAGTCACTTTGCCTGCGTCGGCGTATTCAAAGTCCGACAGGTTAACGCAATCTGCGTCTCAGAGTGCCAGGCAGCCCACCCGTGACGAACGTGTAAAAAACACCAGACATACATTTGAGGGAACGGGACAGCCTAAACAACCGACATAACAGGCGCATCAAATAACGACCCCTGTGTCAGCGTCCAGTCACGCATTACCTCAAGGCTTTTTATGAAAGTAACATCACACGCACCACGCTTCGAAACGCACCCCGCACAGACTCAATCGCAAACACCCGTACAGGACGACCCGGCTGCGACCCATCACATCTCTCGACGGGTACTACCACACACTTCCCCGACACAAATCCAGGAACAAGCCGCCCAATTGGTAGAAAGAAGCGACGGTGAAATGGCCGAGCAGTTTAGCGCTGCGTTGATGAGTCAGATTATTTACAAGCGCAATGTCAGGAGGACGGAAACCGAAGCTCCCACGGTCACTAACATTCCACCGTTTTCCACCTTCGGCCAAGCCTGGGCGCGCTTCACCCAGGCCCTCAATCAAGAACCGTTTGCAACGTTTGCCAAAGACAACAACATCGACCGTTCCAACCTCAGGTGGTTTCCCGACTCAGGAGGCATGGAATGCACCATCAATGGCCAGACCAAAACCTTTTTGAACCAGACTCCTGGCTGGACGCAGGCCGCCTCCGTCGTTGCCGCGGCCGCCAGAGACTTGGTCGCAGATCAAACACGCTCGTTCCAGTACACCGGCGGACACGAGGCGCCCATTGCCTTAGTCGGTGACTACTACGCCGTAGAAAGGGATGACTATGAGGACGATCCTTTTAAAGTCGTCAAATCTCTACAGGATTCCGGTGAGTTCGACTCCCTGAATATTCCCAATGGCCCTCTGCCGCTGGACACTCCATCGCAAACCCTGCGTATCCGGCAAGCACAACGCACGGCGAAGGAAACCATTGCCACAGCGACCTTTGAGCGCAGCGGCGGCATTGCCGACTCAAGCCGAACACCGACACCCTCGGAGCGTGTCGATGAAGCGGACCGTGAACTTGCACGCATTTGCAGCAGAGTCCTGACAGCGTTCAGCAGCTCCAGTCAGTGGCGACTCACAAATATCCCTGATATTCCTGCTGACTCATCCTATATACACGCGATCGAAAAATACCGGGAGACGCTATCCACCGACACTTTTCTAAGATTTACGCGAGAGCACAACATCATTCCGTCAACGGTTGTCATCGATGTACCTTCGGGTGATTTGCAATGCTTCGTAACAGACCCAAGCGGCAAACCTAAAAGTGCTAAGTTCACCAAAACCTCATCTGAGCACTGGGCGGCCATTGAACGTAACATTACCAATGCAGCCCGTAACCTTGCACCGGGCGGTTCGTACAGCGTAGAGACCCCCGACCAGATTTTACGCAAGCCAGACATCTATCAGATCTTGAACTTCTACGGGGCGAAGCCCGAGAACGGCTCACAACAACAGTGGATGGCGCAAAATGCCGGGCTTATCCGCGCAGGTTTCCCCGCGCTGGTAAAACACAACCCTGCGATGGACGACGTCTCTCGCGCGGTTCGCAACATGCAGCAAGCCGCCGTGCAGGCAGTTACGATCGCGGAACACGCCAACACGCGACGACACCGTATTGACGCACCTAGTGCGAAGGCCGCCCCGCAAACACCAGAAACCGCAAAACCTGCTGCCGTCGGCCCGGTGAGCGCCATCGCCCGCAGTCTGTTTGAGGGAGAGCCAGGCCTGCAAACCGTTGTAGCCGGATTACTCAAGGACACCCTGAGTCAGCTATCACCATCACTGAAAGTCGATGTTGAGCAACTGGCCTTTGCAGAGCCCGATCCGACAAACCCCGGCCAATTCAATCAAACGCAACTGATGGAATTGGCCATTGACTGCATCGCCGGCAATGACGCACCGGTTTTCGCCAGCGAAGGTAAATTTGTCGACACCCGAGCGAACGCTCTGGCACTTACCGGCACCCCAGCAGGTACTGCGCTTGCAATCGACAAACCGGCTCTGCAACGAGCGATGAGCGAGTTGTCGGGCAAGCTGAACGTCGCGCTCCAAACAGCGCGGCTCGACTACTGGGGCAAACCACCTTTCAGCGCGCCCGCACCGGGTTTTGGCGCCGATACCTCGGTGAGTGTCACCCCCATGTTTGCCGGTGATCGCCGCTTGATGCTCAGCGACCTGGTGCGCAGCAACCTGCGCCTGGCCAGCTTGAAACATCCAGGACTCAATGACCTGCAGCGCGAAACCTTGGACATGGCCGTGAGGTATCCCCACGGATCGACACGCCCTAAGCTTGCCGACGGCTCGCAGATAACCGTATACGCCATCGCCAGCACTGAGCGCGCCCATCCAGACAACCCGGACTACCTGACGCCCAACCTGATCATCGAACGCAAGCTCGCAGGGCACCCGGTTGTGCTGGTGTGCGAACCGAGCGGCAAGGTGACGCCTTACACCTCCCTGGCCGCTGCCAAACAGGCATGGGAGCAAAACCTGAAAACACAACTGCCCGGCGATACGTTCAGCACGTCCCTGACCAAGTTGGAGGCGGATGCGTTCTATATCCAGGCAAGTGTCGTTATCAACAGGCGAGTAGCAGACGCCGTGAACACCGAGCCGACACTGCTCAACCCGCAACAGCCGGATCAGTCCCAGCAAAAGCCGTCCGAATGGATGAGGACGACCTCCGATGCCAATCGCTTCATCTTGCATGACCTCACCCTTGAATTGGCGGACTATATGCGCCGCAACAAGGAACACACCTATAACAGCGATATCCCGGACATCCGGACGTATACCCAGAACCAACTGAATGCGCTGTCACCGCCCCCCGTCCCTTATGACATCAATGATGTAGAAGTGCTGTTTCACACGCCGTATGGCGGCACGGGGGCCGGGTTCGGATTCGGAGCCATCCGGACCACTAAAATGGCCCTGAGCGACGCGTTCATCCAGAACCTTGCTGGATTACCTGGCGGTAGCATAGAGGTCCGCCACAAACCAACGGGAACGCTGATACCGGCGCTGGGCAAAGAAGGCGCCCTCAAAGCGTTGATTGAAAAAGTCAACGTCGGAAAGAACTACCCAGACTTGCTTAAACGCGAGTTGCTGGATGACCCTGCAAAAAAAGCAGAACGTCAGCTACGTTTTGTGCAACAAGTACCGATTGAACTAAAGATGAAGGCGCTGGAGTTGACCGCCAAAGGCGCGTCTGGTTTCGATAACGCCATGGGGTTTCGTTACCTTCAAGCGGTACTTGACCCCACTCCCGGTACCAAGTCCGTCAATGGCAATGAAATCACGATGCGCCCATTGGCATTCGTGCCCGAACCTGGCGCATCGCCTGACATCGTCGAGAACATGTACCTGATCGAACCCAAGGACAGCAGCGTCGGTCCGCATGTTCTCTATCGCCCGCTGATGGCCGATGCTCCACTGATGCAGTTTCCTTCTCGCAAGGCATTGATGGAGGCCATCCAGAAACCCGGAAAGTTACAAAACGATATTCTGGCCTGGATGCCCGATGAAACGACCCGCACAGTCTATGCCCACGGTGGTTTCAGCGAACCTCACCTGCACCGTAACAGAGTGTTTATTGATGACTTCACTATACCGAGCACACCGGCGGCCCCCACGCTCGCCACCACCGGCGCCGGGATTGATGACATAGGGGCAAAACTGCAAGCCGGGCAACTGATGAGCCACCTGTACGAGGCTAACGCCAAGACCGTGACAACGCTGGCCGAACGGCAAACGGTGTCAAACGCGGAAAGTCGCTGGGCAACCCTGAAAGAAGGTGGGTTTCTCGTCCTCAACGCCGTCTTGCCCGCCCTTCGCGGCCCCGGAGCGCTGATCGGCCTGGCACTGCAGACGCAGGGCATTCTCGGCGATATCGAAATTTTGACCAATGAGAAGGGCGGCAACAAGGAAGCCGCCCTGATAGACCTGTTGACGAACCTGGCATCGTTGGTCCTTCACGCCAGTGTACGGACGTCGAATAAAACACCCGCAGCCCCATCAACCGTGAAGCCTGCGCCCGGCACGTTATTGCCTGGGGATGTTCCGAGCAGGCCATTGACGAATACGCTGGTTACATTGGGCGGGCGCGTAGAAAACATCAAGGCCATTGATGGGGACATCCAATACTTCGAAGATATCTATAACGGAGAAAAACGCATCAATATTATCGGACATGGCTACAAACCAAAACCGGGTGCAGGCACGAGGATATTAGGAGAGGGAAAAAAATTATCAGGCGATGACGTTTATTATGAGCTGTTAGCCCGAGGCGTGGACTTCAAGCAGTATAAAGAAGGGCGCATCCTTACATGCTACTCTGCGGCCGGAGGTGATAACTCCCTCGCGGCCCAACTACATAGAGCGACAAACTTACCGTTCAAAGGCTTTGAAGGGACTGTCATCGGAAAGGCCGGCGGACTAACAGAGCTACCTGACCAAGTATTTAAAACAAGCAGGGCCGGCTTCGAACAAGAATTCCCTCATCTCTCCCACGCTGATATCGACAAGCTCGCCGGCATCCAAATGAAGTTCAGGTTCATCCAAAACTACGTTACCATTAAAGCGGTAAAACCTCACGGATCCACTGCTTATGTGAATATCGGAACTGCAGAAAAACCTGTAATCGTACCCGTCACCGTCAATTATCAGCCTGCACGTTTCGGCTCGCCCAAAGTCAAACTATCACCCGACGCCCCCAATTTCATACCGACGCGGCAACCTTCACAGCCGCGCGATTTCAGTAGCTACGAAAACTTTAAAACAATGTCTCATACCGAACAAAAAGCCAATAGCATTTTATTGTCTTCTTCTGAGGGCGAACAGTTCGAGTTCTTCATTGATGGGCAGGGTAGCAACCCGAAAAACCGATTGAATATCCTGGGGCACACGGATAAAGCGGGTAACTTTGAAGGGAATCTGCGTGAGGACACACCTCAAACCCCTGAGAGCCTGGCTGCACTCATCGCCCCTCTGCGCACAAAAACAAACGCTGACACGCTGCGACTGATCAGCGACAAGGCAGCGCAATCAGACCTCCCCCAAAAGCTAGCCAACGCCACTGGCCTTCAGGTGGAGGCGCCTATGGGGTACGTCCCTGTGTTTCAAGTCACCGAAGACCGGTACTGGTTATTGGCCCAGAAACAAACCAAAAATAACCCTGACGCCAATACCTGGAAAACCTTTACCCCCGAATCCTGAATAGGGTGAATGCCGGTCGCCGCCTGAACGGCGGCGGCCGGCCGCGCATCGCTGCGGCTTCAATCAAACCACTCGCGCCGCCCCTCGAACGTACCGACGATCAACTCAACGATCATCTGCACCGCCTCGGCATCCCGCACCTGGGCATTCACCGCCAGCCACACCTGGCGCTGCATGCTCTCGGTCAACAACCCCGGCAACGCCACCAACCCGCGGTCGAAGCTGCTCATGTAATGGGGCAGCAACCCGATGCAGGCACCGCAGCGGATCATCTCCAGCATCAGCGAATAGGCATGCACCTGCACCACGGCGGCCAGGCGCTGCTCCACCACCTGGTTCCATGGCTGCAAGGCAGCCACCTGTGCGTCGGGTTGCCATTGCACCAGCATGTAGTCAGCGAGGTCTTGCACACTGTCCGGGCGGGTGGCCAGGCGCGAATAGCGCTTGGCGATGTGCGGCAAATACTGCAGGCGTGCCAGGGCCCGGGGCGGCTCGGTGATGAAGCTCGGGCCGGGGGTCGGGCCGTCGCTGTCTGCCAACCACAGCACCACGTCCACCTCCACTGCTTGCAGGGACAGGTGGCTGTCGATGGAGATGATCTCCAGGCGCACGCTGGCGTTGCGGCGCAGCAAGGCGATCAGGTCACGGCCGAGGATGTCATGCAGGATCGGCTCAGCCACCGCCAGGCGGATCAGCGGCTGTTCCACCACCGGCAGGCGCCGCTCGTGGGCCAGGGCGATCAGTTGGGCCCGCAATTGCTGGCCGTCATGGCTGAGCACCAGGCCGTTGCCCTGGTAGCTGAACAACGCATGGCACAGGTGTTCTTCCAGTTGCGCCAGGCGTTTGCGCAGCAGCGTCGCCTTGACATTCAAGCTACGCGCCGCCTGCATGAAGCAGCCGCAACGCGCACTCACCAGAAAGTAGCGCGCCACCTGCGGGTCGATTTCATGGGCCAGGGCCAACCAATGGCTGCGCGGCTCGGCCGATGCAGCATAGGTGGCGCCCTGAACGCCGGACGGTTCCAGTAATGCCATGGGAGACTCCTTGTCTTATGGGCCAGTGCTTCCAATGCGGATTGACGGGTGTTACTCCAGCACCTTGTTCAACTCGGCGCCGTCAATGCTCAAGGTCGCCGTGTTGAGCATGCCTTCAAGGTAGGCCTTGGCGATCTGTTCCTGGCGCTGGGCACGCAAGGCCTGGGTCAAGCGTTCACGCAGTTCGTCGAGGGTCGCGGTGCGTGCCGGTTGCTGGCCGATCAGCTTGAGCACATGGAACCCGGCCGCGCTTTGTAGCGCGTCCGACACTGCCCCCACCTTGAGCCGCGCCACCGCGTTCCGCACCTCAGGAACCAGTTGCTGCAACGGCTGCATGCCCGAGTCGCCACCGCGCGCGGCGCTGTCCGGGTCCTGGGAAAACTGCGTGGCCAGGGCGGCAAAATCGGCCGGTGCGGCCTGGGCCTTGCGGCTCAGTTCCTGGGCCTGACGGCGCACCGCGTCGACACTTTGCGGGTCGTTCACCGCGAGGAAAATCTGGCTTACCCTATACAACGGCGGCGTTACCCATTGCGCTTTGCCGCTGTCGTAGGCCTGTTGCAGCTCAGTCGCGCTGGGGTAGTCGGCGGGTACTTGGCTGACCGACAGCATGTAGTCGCGAAACACAATCTGCTCGGTGGCGGCGCGGGTCTGCTGTTCCACTTCCGGGCGCTGGCGCCAGCCCTGGGCGTCGGCCTGCTCGAGCACGGCCTTTTGCGCCAGCCGCGAGCGAATCCAGGTTTCCAGGGCGCCACGGTTGCCGCGCAGTTGCTCGCGGGACTCGGCTGGCAGGCTGGCCAGTACGCTTTTCAGTTCCGGCAGGTCGATCTGCTGATTGCCCAAGCGCGCCACTGCCGTCCCGCTTGATGCCGGGCTGATCACCGCCGCCGGTTGCTGCGCCGCCACCGGGTCGCTGCCCGGTCGCAGGCTCAAGCCCACCGCCACCACCAGCAGGGCCAACGCACCCACGCCGACCATCAGCGTTGGCCTTTTCACAGGACCGGTGCCTCTTCGCCAACCGCGGCGGCCTGCAGTTGTGCAGCGTGCTGGCTGTACTCACGCAGGTAGACGATAAATTCCTGCAGCAGGCGGTCCCACAGCTCCAACTGACTGCGCAGGTGCGTGGCGCCGACGCCGGCCACCACCACGTCCATTTCCATCAGCAGGAACTCACCCTGCACCGACAACCGCGCAAAACGGCGCGAGGCGTTCCACACCTGGGCCAGGCCTTCCGGCAATTCGCCCTGCACCCGCAGCGCGCAGCTGTAGGTGAAGTCCACGTAGTTGCCCTGCTCTGCCGCCGGGTTGCCGAAGCGCACGGCGAAGCCGATGCCCTGGCTGGCGCTGAGCAACTGCACGATGCCATTTTGCTCGCTCTGGTTGACCCGGTAACCGGCTTCCTGCAACAGCTCGGTGAGGCTCTGGACGCTGACGCTGGTGATCAATTCGCTCATGGTGTCTTCCTTGTCTATCAGTGATTGGCGGTTGCCTGGGGCGCATCAAAACGGCTCTTGTACAAATCGTCGCCAAAACCCTGGGCCAGTTCCTCGAACTTGACCCGCGCGCTGCTGGCGAAAGGCTGGCGAATACTCATCACCTCGGCCACATCGATTTTTTCGTAGGCAGTGAGTAACTGCTGGGCCACGCCGTACATCTGTTGATTCTTGACTGAACATTGCTGCACTTGTGTGTCACGTTCGCTCAACTGCGCCTGCAATCGTGCCCGTTCGGTTTCCTTGCCCTTGGCCAGCACCAGCAACTCGTCGTAGGCCTTCTTGAACTTACCGATTTGCTCGTTGCTTGCGTTCACCTGGGCTTGTGCCTGGCTGTGCAGGCTCTGTTGCTGGCCGGCCAGTTGCTCGGCCATGCCACGGGTTTTTTCCAGCTCGGCGGCCAATTGCTTGATCTGTGCCTGGGCCTGCTTGGCCTGGTTTTCGGCGGCGATACGCGCAGCACTGGCCTGGGCCTGTTCGCTTTGCAGCGCCTGCAATTGCTGGGTCGTGCTGCGCAGTTGCGTGCGCAGGCGCTCCTCCATGCCTTCGGCCGAGGCACCGGTCGCTACCAGTAGCAGCAACAGCCCGCAGATTCGCGTGTTCATGTGGCATCTCCCTGCGCATCAAAAGCGCGTGTTGAGTTCCAGTTGCATCACATCGACTTCGAACGGCTGGCCATACACTTCGGAGGCACTCAACCAACGCGCACTCGCGTAGATATTCTTTTCGATGCCGTAGTTGGCGCCAATGAAGTACCCCTTGGCGTTGGTGCCGCCCAGGTGAAACGAGGAGTCGTTGAAGCCGTCGGGCAAGGCGTCGGGCTGGATGTACTTGTAGCCGGCCAACACGTTCCAGTCGCCGCGCTTGCGCATTTCCAGTGCACTGCCGAGGGTGAACGAGACCATCAAGGCATTGCCGCCACTTTCAAACTGGCCGTCGCTGTTGATGTTGTTGAGGATCTGGCCTTCGCTGCGCTGGAACATTTCGCCCTTGTCGTAGGCCAGGTTGTGGATGAAGTTGCCTTGGCTGCGCAGTTTCAAGTCGCTGGGCAACTCGCTGTCCCAGACGGCGTTGAGGTCCAGCACGTTGAACTTGGAGGCCAGGCCGACGTATTGCGGCTCCGGCGTGAGGCCGGGTGTGGCCGGGTTGGGGGTGATGTCACGCAGGTGGAACACGCTGTTGCCCTTTTGCATGAAGGCCACGCGCGAGCCGTCTGTGTCGCAGCCGGGCTGACCTTGCCACGGTTTGCAAGGGCTGGAACGCTCGCCTTCGATGTCCTGGAACTGGTAGTAGGCAGCGGCAAGCTTGAGTTTGTTGCTGCGGTTGATCTTCCAGTGCGCACCGATCTGCCCGCCAAACAACCATTTGGTGTCGCTGTCTTCCTTGTCCACACCGTTGCTGCTGGCAGTGTCGGAGGTGTACTCGACCGGGAACGCGCCAAGGGTGCCGAACAGGCCCCACTCGCTGTTGAGGCTGTGATTGAAAATCGCCGCCACGCCGTCGAAGTTGAGGTCGTTGGAATACATCATGTCGGTGGAATAGAACGGGTTGCCTATGCGCCCGCCCGTCAGTGTCACCGCGTCGGAGGCTTTCCAGCTCAGGTAACCCTGGTCGAGCCAGATGTCTTTCTTGCCGAAACCACCGCCCAGGGTCTGGGTGGTGGACACCGGGTTATTGTCCGAACCGGTACCCAGGCGAATACCGGCGGTCCATTCCGGCGAAATCACCGCTTTCATGCCCAGGCGGGCACGCAGGCGGAACAGGTTCTCACGGTCCTCACGGGTATTGAGCAACGGCGGGAAACGCGTATTGGTGCCAGGGTTGACGTCATACGGGCCCGAATCGTTGAGCTTGGCGTAGTCGGTGACGGTGTCGTCGTTCTTGCCCGAGAAGTACCGCGACTCGTCGCGCAAGCGGATATCGCCATCAAAACTCACCCGTGACACCCAGTCCGGGAAGGTGTTGGGCTGCGCCCAGTTTTCCTGCTTGGCGGTGGCCATGACTTCGGCCTTCACCTGGTCGCGGATCTGGTCACGCACCGCTTGCGGCACGTACTGCACCCGCACATCCCCAGGGGCCGCAGCCGGGCCGCTGGCAACCACCGGCGCCGCATTGGCCTGGCGTGCCTGCAAGGCTTCTTTTTCGGCCTGGGCGATCAAGCCGTTGGCCGTGTCCTGGGTCAGCACACCCTGCTGCACCAGCAGGCGGATCAGGTTGATGGTGACATTTTCCGAAGGGGCAACCGGGGCTGCCGCCGCCTGGCCGACCAGGGTCGCGATGACCATGCCAACCGCCAGGGTCAGTCGATTCACGGGGGAAATCATGTGTACGCAACTCCTGTAAAAAACCGTTGAAAAATGCAGTTGAAAACGTATGTGATCAATCTGGGCGTCGGCCCTTGAGGGACAGGCGGACCGGCATCGTCACCGAGGCCGGCACCCGTTGCGTGGCATGGGGCGCACGCAACGCGGCCAGGACCTGGGCATCGGTATCCGCGTCGCCGCTGGACTTCGCCAATTCGGCCCGTGTGACCGCGCCTTCGGCGTTCAACCACAAGTCCGCCTGCACCGTGTAAGCCTTCTTGCGTAACTGCGGGTCTTCGCGCAGCAGCCGTTGAAACACCCCGGCCAAGTACTGCTTGTACGTGCCTGAGCCGAGTCCACCGCCACCGGAGCCAGCCATGCCGCCGCCCTTGCCGGCACCGATATTGAAACCGTCGTTACCCGACTGGGCATCGCCATCGATCTGCATCGGGTTGGCCAAGTCATCGGCCGGTGAAGGCGGCGCTTGCTCGGCCGGCTTGACCTCTTCCGGTTCCGGGGTGGGCACCGGCTCAGGGATTTTTTCTTCCACTTGGGGTTCCGGTTCCTTGGGCTTTTCCGGGGGTGGCGGCGGCGGTGGCGGCAACGGAATAATCGTCGGCACCTTCGGCGCTTCGCGGCGTACGCCACTCATGTCATTGGCCCACTGCCATAAAAACCAGGCCGCCACGGCCGCCAGCAGCAGGCCGGCGCCCCACTTCAGCGGGCGCAATGGCAGGGTCTTTTTGACCGGCAACGGCGTGATCGGGATCTGTGCGGTCATGACTCAGCCCTGGCCCGGTTTGCCGGTGACCAGCCCGACCTGGGACAGCTCCAGCCGGCGCAGCAGGTCAAGCACTTCGATGACCTTCTGGTACTGCACCATAGCGTCGCCGCGCACGATCACCGGGAAGTCCGGGTTCAGCGCTTTCTCGATGCGCAGGCGTTCTTCCAGCTCGCCGAGGGTCACCGGGTAGGCATCCAGGAACACCTGGCCGCCATCGTTGACGGAGATCGCCTTGGTCTTGGCCTCCGACAACGACACCGAGGCGCTGGCCTTGGGCAGATGGATCTGGATGCCCGACACCTGGGCGGTGGCGGTGAGGATGAACATCACCAGCACCACCATCAGCACGTCCACCAAAGGCGTGATGTTGATGCTGTCGACCGCCGCATCATCGTCATCGTCGTGGGAGGTATTTACGGAAGCCATGGCGATTCTCCTCAGGCCGGAACCGATGCGTGATGTTCGCGGCGGTGCGCGGCTTCGCTGTGCTGGCTCTCGCCGTGCATCTCCGCCAGGCGGGTGATGAACTCGTCGACGAACACGCGCATGTCCGCGCTGACCTCCTTGTTACGCGTGATCAGGCGGTTGTAGCCAAACAGCGCCGGGATCGCGACGAACAAGCCCATGGCCGTGGCCAGCAAGGCCGCCGCCATGCCGGGGGCGATGGCGTTGATGTTGACGTCACCGGCCATGGCCGTGCCGAGGAACACCACCATGATCCCCAGCACCGTGCCGAGCAGGCCGATGTACGGGCCGCCGGCAATGGCGTTGGAGAGGGTCGAAAGTTTGGAACTGAGTGCCTGGTTCTCGCGGGTGCGCACGCCATCCATGGAACAGCGGATGGCTTCGATGGTGGCCGCCGACACCGATGAAGTATCAGCGCCTTGGGCACGGCGGGTGCGGATCTCCTTGACCGCCACCAAGTACAGGCGCCACAGCGAGGAATGGCTCAAGCGCTCACCCAGTGGCGCGTCGTCGGCGTACATCTCCAAGCGCGTGCCGATCTGCGCGAAGTGTTCGCGGAACACCTCGTTGGCACTGCTCACGCGGCTGACCTGGCGGTTCTTGCGCAGCATGATGACCCACGACTGGAACATCATCGCCACCAGGACCAGGATGATCACCCAAGCATCCACCGGCACGGCGTTGAGCAAAAAGCCGAGGCTGCCAAAGCCCATGCCGGACTGTTCTTCATCCACCCCGTAAGCCACCAGTTTCGACTCGGCCCCCTGGGCATTGGCATCGGCCAGCAACAGGGCGGCCGGGCGCGCCACTTTGGACAGGCGCAGCTCATCCATCGCACCGGCAAACGGCAAGTGCGTGCTGCCCGCTTGCGGCAGGTCGGCGCCGACGGCCAGTTGCGTGTTGAACGCGGGCAGGGCCACGGCAAGGCTGGCGGTTTCGCGACCATTGACATACAGCGCGACTTTTTCACCCTCTGCGGTGAACGCCAGGTGCTGCCATTGGCCGGGGTTCAGCGGCTGCGTCGAGACCGCACGCTGGCCGTCGACGTCCACAAACGGCATGCCCTGGTTCAAGCCCAGCAACAGGCTATGGGTGCCGTCGCGACGGGCCAGGACGATCTGTTCGCCACTGGCCTGGTCCAGGCGCAGCCAGGCGCTGGCGGTGAACGCACCGCCCGCGGCATGTTGCAGCGACGGGCTGGCGGGCAGCAGCAGCGGCTCGCCGGCGAACTGCAAGGCACGACCGATCACACCGTCGATGCTTGCGCCGGTGGCATTCAGCACGGTGTTGCCATAGGCGGTGGTGTCCCGTGGCGGCGTGGCATTGGCGCCGTCGAAGTGATAGAGCGCGGTGTAGTTGGGGTCAAACGTCAGTTGGCCGTTGGCGGTGGCCACGGCCTTCTGGTTGCCGTAGTACATCCACAGGTCCTGGCGCTGGCCGCCCTCGACCTTGGGCACATCGACCCAGATCAGCGCCATGCCCATCAGCGGGTCGAAGCTCTCGATCTGGTGGTTGAACACGGTCTTGTCATCGGCGCTGACAAAGCGCAGGTCGGCGCCGTCGTCCTTGACCCCATCAAAGGTGAAATTGCCGGTGTGCAGGCGCACCAGCAGCGCGGTGCGGCCCAGCGCCTGGTTGATGGCGGCGCCTTGGGCGGTGGTGTCTACCGAGATCTGTTTACGGTAGTGCCAGTCGTCTTGCCACCAGGCATGGGCGGTGGCCGGGAGCGCGAAGCCCAGGCAGATCAACAGGCTCAGAAATAGGCGTTGCATGGGTGAAGTCTCCGGAAGAAAAAGTCAGAACGTCGCCTGCACACTGAAGTGCAGTCGCGAATCCTGTTTCTGGGTGTTCGGTCCATCGAGCAGCGGGTAGCCCCAATCCAGGCTGCCAGACAACCACTTGCTCAAACTGGCGCGGGTGCCCAGGCCGACACTGGCCAGGCTGTATTCGTCTTCTTGCTCGGGCAGCGGGTCGTGCAGGCGCAGGCGCGCGCCTTCGGCGAACGCATAGAAGCGCCACTCCTGCACATAACTGCCGAGGAACTTGGCCAGGGACGGCGTGCGCAGTTCCTGGGACAGCAACACGCCCTCATCACCGGTACGTTCCGCCGCCAGGTAGCCGCGCACCGACGTGGCGCCACCGGCCGAATACTGTTCGTTGGACACCAGCGGCCCCGAGGCCAGCTGGAACGCGGCCTTGGACGCCGACTGCCAATCGTTGGCGAAGGTGTAGCTGTAATTCAGATCGCCCTTGAGCACCGCAAAACTGGCGCTGGCCTTGTAGCGCTTGTAGTCGAATTCTTCGGCGTCGCTGCCGTAGCCAAAGAAGGCGCGAGTACCGACGACCAGGTTCAAGCCCAAGCCCAACTGGGATTGCTCGGTGTAGCGATAGCCGTTGTAGCCGAGGGTGAACGGCGCGTACTTGAGCGGCACCTGATCGCTGCTCGCGCCGAATCTCATCTGCTCGTCGAAGTCTTTGAAATCGATACCGAACGAGAAGGAATTGGCCCAATTGCCAGCGGCCGGCAGGTTATAGATCGCCGACACCCCGTAGGAATGGCCCTTGCCCAACACGTTGCTGCCGCCGATGGTGGCGATGTTGCTGTCGGACTGGTAACCGGAGAACTGCAAGGTCCAGCGCTCATCCAGCGGCGCGCTGTAGGAGCCCGACCAGACCTTGGCGTTGTCGGTGTCCTGGGGCGCGGTAAAGAACGTCAGGGAGATGCTGTGGCCCAGTTGCCACAGGTTGTCGTAGCCCAGGCTGGCGACCGAACGCAGCTTCTCGGTGTCGGCGCTGTAATCGTTGTTCAGGCCAAGACTGGCGTGCCAGGGGTTCTGGTCCTCCACCTGCAGATCCACATCCATAGTGCCGGGGCGCTGGCCCTCGCGCACCAGCGGCGTGACCTGGCGCCCGGCACTGCGGTTGAGCCCGGCCAACTGGGTTTGCACGCTGGCAAAGTCCGGTACCGCGCCCTCCTCCAGGCCCGGTACTTGCTCGCGGATCTCCACCGGCGAGTAATGCTTGGCACCCACCACCCGCACCCGGCCGACCTTGGTTTCGCTGACCTGCAGGTAGACGATGCCGTCATCGACCTTCTGCTCCGGCAGCTCCACAAACACCGATTGGTAACCGCGTGCCTGGTAGATCTTCTGCAGCGCATCACGGGCGCCTTCGATATCGTCCAGGGTCTTTTGCGGGCCCAGGAACGGGTACACCGCCTCCTCGATCGTCGCCGCATCGAGCACGGTATTGCCGCGCACGAAATACTCATTGACGTCCACTTTGCGTGCCGGTGCCGCGTCCTCCGCCAACGCGGGTTGGGCCATGCCCCCCAGCGTCAAGCAGCACAGCACCAGCGTTGATTTGAACAGATGTTCCACACCGCCCCCTGACGTTCTAATGGTTTTCGCCGCCACCGACACGGCGTTCGGCCGGCTCAATTGCTGGCGATCGAGGTATTGCCGTGGCGTGCCAGCCAGGTGTGCAGCAAGGCGAAGTTCAACGAGAACTCCGGCATGTGCAGCAAGGCGCCACAAAACACGTCACCGACGATTTTCTGGATGAGTTGCACCGCACGCGGGTTGTTGAGCAGCGTGGCGATGTCACGGGTCAGCACGTGAATGCTCCAGACCTTCTGGTTCAGGTCCAGGCCAACGAACCAGCGGAACAGCAGGTTGTAGTTGAGCTGTTCGTGCAGTTGCTGTTCGCTGGGCACCGAATACAACAGTTGCAGCAGCAGGATCTGCAACACGGTCTGCGGTGCGATCAACATCGACGGTTCGGCCACCAGCCAGTCGCGGTGCTGGTCCAGCACGTCGTCGATCTGCGGGCGCAGCAATACCAGGGAATGGCCGGCGGGGATGTAGCTGGAGACTTCCTTCAACGCGCCCTGCCAATCGTCCTGGGAGACGATCCACACCCAGGGTGCGCCGTAGCGATAGACCGACACCGGCTTCTTGCGCGCGGCTTCGACGATCTTTGACAGGCGCTGGTCGAGCTCCTGCATGCCGACTTTTGAATAACGTTCCATAGATCCCATTGCCCCACTCCTGGCGTCCTGCTGGCGGCTTTGAAAACACCTGCGTGGTGTTCTTGAGCGCGTTACACAGGAGAGACGGGGGTGGGCGTTGGCTACCGAACTTTTGTCATGAAAGCTTCATTTTTCTGCTGTTTGGAGATCCAACGCGGGAGGGGGCAAGCCCCCCCAACATTTGAACATCGATAAAAAACGGGGCAATCAAAGATCGCCCCAAAGTCCAACGAGAGGTCCGTGATCTACAAACTGATCTGCTTGCGCTCCTCATCCGTCAACCGCGCCCGCGCCTGTTCGCTCAGCGGTCCCGCACCCAACACCTGCACCGGGCTGTTCGGGTTATACCCCGACGTTTTTTGCCCGTCTTCAGGCCCCCGCTGCACAGGCTCCGAACCAAAACTCAACACCTCCACGGTCACGATCGAGGCCCTGCCCTGCTTGGCCGCCGCCTGTTGACTGCGCGCTGCGTCTTCTGCCGCCTGGGACGCCGCCGCCCCCGCCGCGCTGGCCGAGCTCATCGCACCGGTGTTGACAGAGGCCGTCACGGGCACCCCGGACGACTTGCCCTGGGTCTGGATATTCGCCGCGTTCACCACCCGCAACGCCGCGATGTTGACGTTACCCGACACCCGAATCCCTGCCTCGCCCGCATCAATGGTGCCCAGCGGCGCGATCAGGTCGATGTCCCCCGCTGGCACTTGCGGGATCGGGTTCAGCGTGGCAATCCCCGCGCCGGTACTCGGCACCGACGGCGACAGGCTCACGTTGCCCCAGTTGTCATAGACGCGCTTGGGCGGCGTGTACACCACGGTGGTCTTGGAGCCGCGACCAGCGTTGATGTCTCCCTCGGCGGTCCAGCCCATGATCGAGCCGCCAAAGGTGGTCATGATGCGGCTCTGCCCCAGCAGGATGCTGCCCATGGAATACAGCTGAATATCACCGGCACCCTGGGTGATCACCCCCGCCGTGGACGGTGGCGCCGCGCCTTCGATGCCGAAGGTCTGGCCGCCGCCGGGGGTGAGCATCTGGATCGAGCCGCCGGCATTGGTGTGCACGCCCGAGCCGTTGAACAGGGTGATGTCGCCCAGGTAAGTGATCGGGTTACCGGCCACGTCCTTGGCCGGGAACAACGCCGCTATCGCCGCACGGCCACGCAGGTAGCTGCCCTCGCGCACGCCACCGTCCTGGTTGTACTCGCGGCCGGCAGCCTTGAGTTCAGCGAAATACACGTCACGGGCAAACACCCGCTGTTGCTCGGCGGGCAACGCGGCGTAATACGCCCGGGCCTGCTCGCTGTCGCCGGCAAACCCGAAGCGCTCGGCCAGCCAGGTGACCAGTTCGTCCTCGTAGGTCTTGGCCACCTTGGTGCCCTGCAAGGACTCGCCCACCTGTGCCTGGTTGAGCGGGTTCAGGTAGGTCTGGACGAACCGCTGGTAATCCGGCCCATTGGCGCCGACACCGGCTTGCATGACGATGCTCGCACCCGGGCGGTTATCGCCCGGCAACACCGCGCCGAGGCTGGTCACGCTGTGCTCGCCGCCCGTGCCTGTCAGCAGGATATTGCGCCCGGCCGACACTTCCAGCAGGCCAGGGCCGGCGACCTGGAAGTTGCTGTAGAGAATGTCGCGCCCGGCAGACACGATGGAGATGTCCTGAGTATTTTGGTGGATGAACAGATTGTCGCTTGGCGCCGCGACAGCAAAACCATCGGTGCCAAAGGTACGGCCACTGCTGACGATATCCCGCCCCGCCATCATCCGTACCGCGCCATTCCCTTCATACCAGGTCTCACCTTCATGCACTGCCCCGACACTCTTCTGGAACGTGATGATCCGACCACTGCTCACCCCGATCAGGTCGCCGTCCATCGCATAAAACCGCGCCGGTTCAGCACTGCGGACAGAGGACGCTGTGGTGCCAGCCCCGAATGCGAACAACGCCAGATTGCCCGCGTTGCCCGTGATCGACAGGTTGCTGGCAACCACGGCATTGCCAACACGGCCTTGATACGCAGGATTCCACGGCGTCGCCATCGCGCTGTTCGCCGTGCCGGACTGGCTGACAGGCATGCCGCCGGCGTAGATCGAGTCCTGGGCGAGGAACTGCAACTGGCCATCCTCGCCTGGCGCCAACAGCAAGGGGTAGCTGTAGGTGTTGTCACTGTTGACCTGCGCCTGCGCAGCTTTACCGTAATACAGACTGCCGCCCGCGGCGGTCGCCCTGAGGATGGACGGGTAGACCACCGCCAGGTCGACCGTCGCCTCGGAGCGGCTGAAGGGGGTGAGGTTGCCGCCCAGTGAAAACAGATCAATCGCCGTGTCTTGGGTCCACAGCGTAAACCAGCTTGCGCCGCTGCCGGGTTTTTCGGCTTGCACAAAAGGTGACGCGTGAGAGAGCTGTACCCGGCCCGGGTCTTCGACGTTCTGCACCACCAGGTCACCCAGGGTCTGCAGGTTGAAGGTGGCATCACCCGGCACCAGGGTCATGCCGCCGCGTGCAACGCCACGGGTCGCGACCAATGGGTCGAACGCTCGGGTCTCGCCAGGGCTTTGGCTGCGAGCAATACTGCCGTACAGCATGTCGACGCTGCCCACGCTGGCGCTGCGCAACTGCACATCACCGCGCAGGTTGACCAGCACACCATCGCGATGGTCCGCCGTTGCAGCCACGCTGGCCGGGTTCAGCGCACCACCGATGCGTACGCGCAAATCGCCGCCGCCGGTCAATTGCTGACTGCCATCGCTGGCGATCCGCCCCGTGCTGCCGACGGCCAGGACCAGGCCCTGGCTATGGGGGTTGGCCCCGGAGCCATTGAGGTCGTAACCCAAGGTATCCAGCACCCCGGCATCGCCGCCCACGTTCACGTCCAAGTTGCCGCCGCCGAGGGTGCCGAAGCCAGTGAAACCGAGCATTTTGTCTGCCGCAGTGGTGGCGGTGTAACTGCCAAAATTGATCCACCACGCGGTAGGTTGAGCTTGCCCGCCCGTGGCGACACCACCACTGCCCTGGCGCCACAGCCAGTTGCCGACCGCAGCCGAGTCCACCCCGGCATCCTGAGGGTTGGGGCGCGTGCGGCTGGAGGTAGTGCTGGTGATATTGCCGGTCAGGTCACCGCCGACATTCAGGGTCACATTGCCCCCCGCTTGCGGGTACCAAGCCCGGTAGCGACTGGTGGGTGAGCCGTTGACGAACTGTTCAAAGTAGCTGCCTGGATCGTTCAGCACGGCGCCCGACGGCTTCGCCTTGGGCAGGTTGTAAGGGTCGCCTGCGAAAGTGCCGGTCGAAGAAGTACCGGCGGTGTACACACCGTACAGCGAATCCATGCGCAAGCTGCCCGCGCTCAACAGTTCCAGGTCGCCGCTGCCGGTGCGGATCACACTGAAGCGTGTGCTCGAAGGCGTTGCTGCATATTCGGTCTTGCTCTGGGCCGCACAGTATTCGGGAGCGATGGCGCACACCTCTTCCACCGTAGGCAATTGCAGGCTGGCGAGGAACTCATTGGTGATCACCGCCCCCACGGGAATGATCACGCCGGACTGGTTCAACAGATCATCGGCCGCTTGCTGAGTCCACACGTAGGTGACTTTGATCGCGCAATACTCCGGCGCACCGGCACAGAAATCCTCAATCGACCCCAGGCTCAAATCATTGAGCAATTGCTGGTCGATAGGGTCGCCCTCTTTGATGTCCAAACCCGCCTCGGTCAACACCGCTACCGCTTCGGCGGTCCAGGTCTGGACGCCCTTGCTCGGCAATTCCTTGGCATACATGCCGTAGTGATTGTCCGCCAGGTGAATATCACCGCTGCGCGGGTGGGCTTGCAGCAAACGGCTGTCCGCCGCTTCGGTGTCGGCACCGGCCACCAGGCGCAACGACCACGACTGGGTGCCTTCGGCCAGCATCGGCGAAATGGCCCACACCTGACCGGCATCGCCGGACACCCCCACTCGCAACTGCACCGAATCCGCCCCGTTGGGCAACTTCACATCGGTGCCGGCGGGGATCAGCGCGCCCTTCGGCAAGTCCTTGCTGCCACTCAGTTGCACACTGTTGTTGGCCAGGTTCGCACCGTGCACCGTCGGCAGCGGCACGCCTTTGGGCCAGGTCATGTCTTGCAGGCGGGTGCCTTGGGTCAACAGTGTGCCGGCGCCCAGCTGGGTGCCCGCCACCAGGGTCTGCGCCTCACCGAGCAACGTACCGGCGACGAACAACAGGTTGCCACCGGCATCGCGTACGTCAGCCGCCAATACACTGCCTGCCGGCAGCACCACGTCTTGGCCCAATGTCGCGGCCACCGGCAAACGGGTGCCGGCGGCGACCGTCAGGCCCTTGATCGGCAAGTCGTAGTTCAACGTACTGCCCGCCGGGAAGGCTGTGCCGTCCGCCAGGGTCACGCCATTGCCCGGCACCACGATGGTGCCGCCGCTGAAGTCCACACCGGGCAGCAGCACCCAGCCCTTGTCATCCTCGGACACCGGCGGTTTGGCGAAGCCATCGTTGATACTGCCGTAGATATTCAGGTCACCGCCGGCGCGCAGGGTCAGGCTGCCGGACTCACCGGAGCCGTAGACAGTGTCTTGCTTCTGGCTATTGGGATTGAGGCTGGCATAGCGATAACCGGACAAGTCCAGGTCACCCTGCACCACCAGGTCGCCGTCAGCGGTCTTGCTGACGATTTGCACACCGGGGCGCAAGTGGAAGGCGTCGGCGTAGGTGGCGTTGTTCAAACCGGCGAGTTTGTTCTGCGTCAGGTGTGTGTTGAGCAAGGCGGCATCGATGAAATCGCCGGCCAGCTTGTGTTTCTTATCCAGATAATCCTGGTTGATCTCCTGATACGGCCTGCCACTGGCGGTCGGATCGTTTTTTTCGGGGGCATCGTCATAGGTCGCCATGCCGTTGAGGGTGATCGAACGCGCGCCCTCAATGGTCAAGCGTCCGCTGGCGTCGATCGCCACGTCATTGCCTGCCAACCGGGGGGCGTTCAGTTCCAAAGTGCCGCGATTGCGTGCGTCATTGCCGACAGCCGCGCCGGTACCGTGGCGCAGGTCGATGCGCACGCCATCGGCGAGGGTCAACTGGCCGCTGCCGGAGCCCAGCACCACCATTGCGCGGTTCGGCGAGTCGATGATCTTGCCGTAGCTGTCCACCCGCAGCTTGCTGCCGTGGGCGTCGAGCACTGCGGTGCTGTCCAGGGTCAGGCCGTTTTTGCCGGCCAGGTTGATGCTGCCCACGCGTTCGCCGCTGGCGTCCACCAGGCCGGTCACGCGCAGGCTGCCGTTGTCCACCGACACGCTGACAGTGCTGGCCTTGAGCCCGTCGCCGATGGTCAGGTCGCCCTGCTTGAGCTGGAAGCTGCGCGCGCCGAACACTTCGCCTTGGTTCAAGCGCTGGTTGAGGTCGGCAAACTGCTGGTCCAGGGAGCCGCTGCTGCCCAAGCGCTGCGCCTGGATCTCCACGGTACCGGCCGGCTGCGGCAACGAGGTGCCGCCCGCATTGTAGTCACCACTGCTGCTGCCGAGGATCTTGCCTTGCAGGTCAACGATCCCGCCCGCTGCATCCGTCGCCACCGCACGCAACTTGCCGGCCTGGTTGTGCTTGGCGGACAGGTCGATGGTCGAGCCCGCCGCTTGCAGGATATTGCCACTGCGGCTGTCGAGCAGCACATCGCCGCCCCAACCGTATTGGGTCACATCGTTGAAGGTGATCCCACGACCGGCTACATCGATCAGCGCGTCGTCGGTCAACACCACGTCGCCCCGGGCATTGAGGCTGACGTTGCCGCTGGGCAACACCACCGCACTGGCCACACGGAGGCTGTCGCCTTGCAGGGACAGCTTAGCGCCCTGGCCGCTGGCGCTGCCACGGGGGCCTGCCGAAGCGCCGATATCGATCGCGCCGCCGGCCTTGATCGTGTTCACAGAGCCGGCCTCACCGGTCATCAGCGGGGTGCGAATGGTCAGGTTGCCGCCGCTGTACTGGAAGCCGCTGACCGGGTCATAGGCGCCCTGGCGCTGGTACACCGACAGGCTGCCCTTGTGGTTGGCGGTGATGCGCTCGCTGGCATTGAGGTTGACGTTGGCAAAGCCCAGGGCCAGGCGGTCGAAGCTTTTTACATTGCTCGGCTGGCCGAATTCGCCATAACCAAACTCGATGCGTTCGGCATTGATATCGAGGCGCCCGCTGCCGGTGCCTGCGCCGCCCGTCACCACCGCGCCGGGGGCGTTGGTCGCGCCCAGCCAGATCAGGTTGGCGGTGTGAATGCTCGCCACATCGCTGGCACCACCGGCGCCGTACATGGCCGGGGTGGACAGCATCAGGTTGCTCAGCAGCGACTTGCCGGTCAGCGGGTCATAGGTGTCGAGGCTGGCGCTGCCATAGAAGTTAAACCCGTCACGCGCCGACAACTGCAGGGTCTCCAGGGCCGGTGCGCCTAGTTGCGTATCGCCGCGCAGCAGGCGGTCGAGCAGCGCCTGGTTCAGGGTCAGGCCGGCGGGCAAGCGGTTGGCGGCGGCTGCGGCGGCGAGGGCATCGACGCTGCCCAGGTTGATGGTGCTCACGCCCAGGTTGAGGTGACGGGTGCCATAGCGCACCTGGTCGCCGAGTTGGAAGTTGCTGTCGGTCAGGGCCACGATGCTGCCATCGGCATACAAGCCGGTCTGGCCGGTGCAGGCGCTGCTGCAGGCGCCAATGTTGATACCACCGCTGATCACGCCAGCGGGCTGGATGGCACCGACCACGTTGAGCAACCCGTTGGACACCGCGAGCATATTGGCAACCTGGTAGATAAAACCGTCGCGCGCATCGTAGCTGGCGGTGCCCTGCCCCAAGGTATTGATCCAAGCGCCCTGCTCGACCACGATTGCGCCGGTGTTGCTCACCAGGAACACTTCGGGTGCGGCCAGCGTGGCGCCTGCACGCAGGGTCACACTGCTGTTGGCGGCATTCACACCCGATGCCAGGCCGATGAAGTTACCCGACTGGCCATACTCCACCGCTGTCAAGCCACCCACCATCAGCCTTGAGGCACCGATGGCATTGAGGGTGTCGGCTTTAAGGGTGATGCCGGAAAAGCCGGCGGTCGCCGAGGCGTCAGCGGCGACCACTTCGATACCCAGGTGGCTTGAATCCAACACCGCGACCGTACCGCCATACCCGCCTGTCGCGGCATCAAAACGGCCGATACCTTCGAACGAGAATGCATCGGCGCCCTGGCCGGGGCGCAGTGCCAGTTTCAGGGTCTTGGCGTCGACTTCCAGCAGTGGGCGCGGCACGCCCAACCTGGCCGCGTCGGCTTTGGCGAACTGGGCGTAACTGGTTTCGTTGTATTGGGAATAACGGCGCAGGGTGTCCGCCGAGGTCAGGATCAACTGGCTGGCGATGCTGTTGCGGATCCCGGTGTGGGCAATCGACAGCTGCCCGGCCGTCGACCACGAGCCATTGCGCATCAAGGTGGTCGCGGCGTCGCTGCCGAGCCCGGCCAAGCCATTGATCTCCACGCGAAAGGCGCCGGGCATCAAGGCATACGTCGACGGCATCAAGGTGTAGGTGCCCGCCGGCAACCCCGGCACACCCGCGCCAATGGTCACCTGTTGACCAACCAGCGGCGCCACGGCACCGCCCTCGGCGGCCACTGGCGCCGCGCCAGGTTGCACGCCGGGTACGATGGCGTAGATCGGGTTGGTGGACAGCCCCGGCAGCACAAACCCGCCGCTGGCGCCAAATTGCACCAGCGGGTTGTAACGCGCATCCGTGGAACCGCCGCGCCCGGAAACAAAACCGGCGCCGAGCAACTCGCCACCGCCCGACAGGTCCAGGATGGCATCGGGCTGCACCGCAACCGACTGGCCACCCAGAATGACGCCGACGCTCAAGTCGCTGTTGGCATTGGCCAGTCCGCCCTGGCCAAGGAAGGTCACGGTCTTGCCGTTGTAGGTGTAGACCTGCCCGTCCAGCGTGCCGCCATACGGCAACACCAGCCCCCTGCCACTCACCGACGTGACGCTACCCGGCAGCAATTGCACCAGGCTGCTGCCCATGCTGCCGATATCGATCAGGCCCAGGGGCGCGCGCACCACGCCGCCTTGCTTGACGGTGGCAGCGCCCAATTGCAGGCGCCCGAATGCCGAATACGGCAGGGGCGCATCCGTGCTGCCGACGCGGCCAATCGTCAATGTGCGCAACGAATCAAAGTCCAGGCCCAGATTCAGCGTCGTTGATTCGCCAAGGTAGCCAGCGATCACTCGGGCACTGACGTCCGAGCTCGGGTACACCTGCGCCGCCCGCAGGGTCATGTCGCCCTGGGTCAGTAACTGGGTGCTGACCCCGGTGATGATGTCGTTTGCGGAGGCACCGACCAGAAAGCGCAGATCGCCCTGGCTGGTCAGGTTGACCTGATCGAAGCCACGGCGCTCAAGGCTCGCCAGGCTATTGTCGGCGCTGTACAGGCTGCTGCGATTACCGAATATCACGTTGCCGCGCACTTCCACCAGGTTGCCGTCGGCATTGAACTGCGCCTCGGTTGCGCGCTGGGACGGCGCCGGCAGCACCGGCACCGGGCGCACGTACAAATCCTTGCCGGTCTCGGGCGGCGCGAGGTAGCCCGCCAGCAACAGGTGCGGCGCCTTCAGGTTGATACGGGCGTTGGCCGGGGCGTTTTCGCTGAGCCCATAGCCACGGCTGTAAAGGCGCAGGCTCTGGCCCATGTCCAGGTTCACATCGCCGTCAAAGCTCAGCAGGCCATTGCTCAACAGCGCGAGGTTATCGAAGCCGCCGGCAGTGACTTGGTCCACACCCAGTCGACCATGCCCGTACTCCAGGCTGTCGCCCGACGCGGTCGGCTGATGCACCTGGCTCACGACCACGTCACGGACCTTGAGCACCCGGTCCGTAACGCCCGCCCTCTGATAATAGGGGCTCTCCAGCACCAGGTTGAGGCTACCGCCCGCCGCGCCAACGCCACCGGCCCTGGCGACCAGGCTGCCGTCCAGGTACAGGCCATTGTTTGAGGCCAGGCTGATGCTGCCGCCGTTGCTGGCGACCGTCACTGCGCCCTGCCCTGGCACATTCAACAAGGCCTGGGTGCCGGACGCATCCAGGCGCGCACCGTCGCGCACCACCACGAACAGGTCGCTGGCCGTCGTCAGGCCGGTGTTCAGGTCCAGGGTGCCGCCAATGTTGATCGTACCGCCGTTGCGCACCACGCCGTAGGTGCGCCCGCGGTAGTCCACCGCCGTGGCCGCCCGCGCCGCCACGTCGATCAATGCCTGTTCGCCAATCCAGATCGAGCGGTCATGGCCGATGGCATTGACCGCCTCCGACGCGCCAGTGGTCACGCCGCCCAAGGTGACGCTGCCGCCCCAGGCATTGAGCGCACCGTCCAGGGTCAATTGACCGATGCTGTGCAGTTGAATGGCCTGGCCGGGGTCGACGTTGATTACCGCGCCGTGGCCCACCGTCAGGGCCGTGGTCGCCAGGTCCGCAGCACTGGCGTAGACCGTGCCGGCGGTGAGGCTCAAGCCGGCGCCACGGCGCTGGGTCAGCACGCCCTTGGTCGCGTCCTCCTGATACAGCGGCGGCGTCCATTGCTCCAGGGCCGTGGCGGGGTCGCTGCCCGTCGGCAGCGTGGACGCTTGCGCGCCCACGCGATAGGTCGGCAGGCTGACATCGACCTGGGTGCCATCGGTGACGATCAGCCCTTCGTTGCCGGTGATGTCGTAGGCCGAGAAGCCCTTGTTGAAAAAGTCGCCGCCCAGTTGCAGGGTGTCGCTGTCCACCGCACCCGCACTGTTGCCGATCTGCACCTTGCGTGCCTGCAAGGCCAGGGTGCCGCCGCCGTTCACGCCGTAGCCGCGCACCGCGCCGTCCAGGCTCAGCGCACCGAGGGCGCCCAGCGTCACACTGCCGCCCTTGCCGCCGGAGAGTTTGCCGTCTACCCCAAGGGTCGCGCCGGAGGACACATCTACCCCGCTGCCGGCCGCCAGGTTGACGTTGTTCGAACTGCGCAACGACACCTTGCCGCCGTTGACATACGCAACGCCAGTGCTGTTGGCCGAGTCGAGCAGCAGGTTGTTCCAGCGACCACGGGCATCGAGCTTGACGCCGGCGGCGACATTCACGCTCGAACCACCGGCCAGGGTCGTGTCCTCGACCGCCCCGGCCTTGAGCGGGTTGACCTGGCTGAGAATGTTGCCGGCATTGATGCTGCCACCCTGGGCCGTGAGGTTGGCATTGATATCAACCCTCGGCCCGAACAGGGTGATGTCGCCGCCGTCGGCCACGCCGAGCGCGCCATTGACGGTCACCTGCTGCCGGGCCGCGACCTTGATCGCACCCAGCGGGTTGCCACTGAGCTGCCCGCTGTCGAGCAGGATCTTGCCCTGGCGGTCCTGGGGCAACGCGGTAGCGAGGTCCAGGCCATCGGCGATTTTTTCCAGGTTGCCGTCGAGCGACACCTCGTCGGCGTTCGCCCCCAAGGCATAGCGCAACGTGCCGGTGGTCTTGTTATAGACCGGCGTGTACTGGCCAATGATCAACTGCGCGAGCTGGGCCATCGCCTTCTGGGACTGCTGGTAACCGTCGAGGTTGATGTTCGGTGCCTGGGTCTGGCGATCACCCTGGAACACCGCGCTGATCATCTGGCCTTCCAGCACCGCGCTGGCGGTGCTGACCACCAGCTTGCCGGCGTCACGCCCCACGGTATAACCGGCCTCTTTACGGCCCTGTGGAGCGATCAACGGGTTGTAGTAATACTCGGTCTGGCCCCAGCGGACGCTGGTGTCTTCATAGCCCTTGTAGATCCCTGAATAAAGAATGTCGCCCGCAGCCTTGGACAACTCGTACAACCGCCGATCCGGGCCCTTGAGCCAGGTTTGCCGGATATAGCCGCCTTGCACATCCACGGTGCCGCCCGACAGGTTGATCTGTGCACCCTGCTGGGTCACCACGTCCTTGCCGGTAAAGGTCACGGTGCCACCCTGGGCCATCCATTCACCCACCGAATGGCCCTGGGTGCCGAGATAGCCGCCGACTTCCAGCAGGCCACCGGCGGTGTACCAGCGATCGGTGGCGTAGCCGTTGGTACCGGCGGGCACAAACACCAGGTCGCGCAAATCCACCCACACGTCATTGTTGATCAGTTGCCCATTGTCGCGGTTGACCGGCGCATCCCGCTGCTCGTTGCCCTGCACATTGATCTTGATGTTGTTGGCTTCCATCGACACCTTGACGCCCACGGCGCCCGATACATCGATCATCGCACCATCGCGCACCAGGCTGCGCTGGCCGGCGCTGACCGCCACCTGGCCGCCGGTGGCGAGGGTGATCGAGCCTTTCTGGAAGTCCACGGTGGCGCCACTGACGATCTCGATGCGTGACTGGTCCGTGCGGTCGGCCACGGCGCTGAGGTGGTTGAACTGCCCCGTGACCAGGTTGGCGGGCGTGCCGTCGAGCTTGATCAGGCCGTTGTCTTTCTGGCTGTTGAGCGCGGTGCTGCCGCTGGCGTCCAACAGGATCGCGGTGGTGCTGCCCTCGCCCAGGGTGATGCTGCCCGTGGTGTCGCTGGCCGAATTGAGCAAGTGAATGGAGCCGCGGGTGTCCACCGAGGTGCTGGCCAAGGCCACGCCGTTTTGCTGCACCTGGTGCCCGGTCAGGGTGACGTCGCCGGTGGAGGCCATGATCAAGCCATTGTTGATCACCGTTCCCGCCGTGCTGCCGGCTATCAGGCTGGTGGCGACTTCATTGCCACGGGTGGTGGACCGCTCGTTGCCCGCCGTGCCCACCCCTTTGCGGATGTAAAAACTGTCGCCGGCCGCCAGGGTGGTCTGGCCCTTGGCGGTGATAAGGGTGCCGGCGTTTTCCACTTCGCTGCCGAGCAGCAAGGCATAGCCGCCCGCGTCGGTGGAGGTGGCGGCGGTGTGGGTCTGGATCAACGCGCCGCGCTGTACCTCGACCTTGCCCGCCGCGTTGGTGAAGGTCGGTTGCGTGCCATTGGTGTCGACATAGAGGCCGCGTTGGGTGAACTGTTCATCGGTAAGGGTTGCGGCGGCCGCCACCAGGTTGCGCACATTGACCTGGCTGGTGCCGCTGAAGACCACGCCATTGCGGTTCATGATCATCACCGTGCCGGCGCCCTGGATCTGGCCCTGGATCTGGCTGGGGCGTGCCTCAGGGTCATTGACGCGGTTGAGCACCGCCCAGGTCGACTGCTGCTGGAAATCCACCGTGGTGTTGCGCCCGACGTTGAAAGTCTCCCAATTGAGGATCGCCTTGTCGGCGGTCTGCTCGATACTCACCGTGGTCTTGCCACCCGCCTGGGTCTGGGTCGGCGCCTTGGCGTTGGTCCAGCCCTGGGTCAGGCTGTTGTCCACCTGCAGGCCGCCCTTGCCGAGGCCATCGGGAACCGTCGAGACCTGACCAAACGCCGCCTGCCGCCCGGCCGCCTGCGCCGCCTGTTGCGCCGCAATGGCCGCGACCGTGGTGTTCAGCGTGCTGATGGAGCGCGCCAACTGCTGGTTGACCCGCGCCTGCTGGTTCAACGTCGGCACCGACGGCACCTGCCCCGCATTGATCCGGGCCGCCGTCGTCGCCTGGCTTGCCCCTTTGGCCGCGAACCAGGCCGGGCTGAACGCCGTCGCCGCATGGGCATTGCCCGCCATCACCAACAAGGCAATGACCTGGGCCAGGGGCTTGAGGCGCAACACCGTCTGGGCGTGCGAGCCGTGGGCATTCAGCTTGAGCGTGGGTGTGCAGCGGACCATCGGGAATCTTCCTTCTTTGTAATCGCCAGGAGCAGGACAGGCTCACGTATGAGAGTTAGGCGGTTGGCGAGGGGCGGGACTGAACTTCTGTCATGCAAAGTTCATAAAGGACTGCTAACGCAAAAAAAATCAGCAACGGCACAGGCCGTTGCTGATCGGGGTTTCGGGTCGTTGAAAGCCTGGGTTACAGCGGACGACCGATGGCGTTGCAGACGCTGGTGTTACCGATGCCTTGAGCGCTGGAAGCGGTGGCGAAGGTGTCACGCACGGCTTTTTTCCAGTTGGCTGGCAGCGGAACGAAGCGGTTGTTGTTGATGGCGGTATCGTTGTTGATCAGGTTGCCGTAGTGGCGGTTGAAGAACGCACGGACCTGGGTGGTCTGGGTGGCGTCGGCGTAGCACTGGCTGAAGATCACGTTAGTGAAGCCCAGGATCGGGTAGCCGCTGGCCGGGTAAGCGAAAGTCGCCGGGCCGGTGGCGGTGGCAGCAAATACCGGTACCCAGTTGTCCTGGTTGGTCGCGTCGATGAACGTACCGTCCTCACGGGCTTCGGTAGGCGCCGGGATCAGGCCGATGGCGGTGGAAACGTTGGCAGGCGCAGGCGAAACACCGGCAACCTTGGCCACTTTGGTGGCGTCATCCAGACCGGCCAGGGTGGTCGCCGCGTAATCTGGGCTCATGTAAGTGATACGACCTTCGGCAGCGTTAAGCGCGGTCATCACGCCTTGGCTGGTGACAGCAGGCACAGCACCGGCAGGCAGCGTACCGGCGCTGACGCCCTGGACAAAACCGTAGCTGTCTTTGAAGGTCGTGGTGATGGCGAACGTTTTGGTTTCAGCGCACTTGGCATTGAGGAAGCGAGTAAACAACTCGGTGGTACCGCTCGACTCGTCACGGTAAACCACGGTGATCGGGCCAGTACGACCAGAACCGGTGATCTGATCCCAAGTGGTCAAGCGACCGGAGAACACACCGCACAGTTGGTTTACGCTCAGGTCAACTGCATTGGTGCCAGCCTTGTTGAACGGAATGGCAACCGAAGTGGCCACCGATGGCGCCTGGATCAACTTGCCCCAGGTCGGTTGCTTGTTGGTTTTGTAAGCCAGCAGCTCGGCAGCCGACAGCTTGGAATCGCTACCCGCCCAGTGCACGTTCTTATTGGTCACGCCAGCCACGAGCTTGGAGTAGTCGTTGTTCAGGAACGCTGACTTGCCGTTGCCGCTGCCCACGCCGATGTAGGCGGCAAAGCCCGTGGTGAGGACGCCGGAGGTTTGATACAGCGGCTGTGGCAGAGTCGCGCCGCCGCCGTTTACGTCAGCGAATGCAGCCTGTGCCGAGCACAGTGCAGCGAGGGTCATGGATACCGCGAGAACGTTGCGCTTAAACATGAAGAATCTCCTTTCGTCGTGTTTGTACGTTTGGGGTAGATGGCTCTTGCATGACGCCATGGCTTCGGTCCCAAGCCGTGATGCGGGGGTGGCCGGGGGTGAAAACCATGGAGAGAAAGTCGCAGTTTCCGATGACAGATGTAGGAAAAAACCTCGGGAGGAAGCACTTGATTTTAAAAAGATTCTCGGGTGTTTCGGTCATGATTCTGAGCGGTTTGGCCGCAGGTGACAGCGAGGTTTCAGCGTGGCTTTCCTCAAGGCGGCACGGGCTGTGACAAGGGGCCTGGATGTGACGGAATAAGGAACCCGAGGTTGGGGGCTGGCGATATCGGCCCGCGCCAAAATCAACTGAACAGACAAGCCCCGTTTGCTAAGGTTATGTTTTCACCAAAGTCCCCTCCCACATTTTTTACAGCATGTCGTCAGGTGACGAGTTGGTTGATCTCGATGATCGGCAACAGCACCGCCATCACAATCACCAGCACCACGGCGCCCATCACCACGATCATCAGCGGTTCGAGCAACGCGGTCATGCCCATGGCGCGCCGTTCGATATCCCGCGACAGGGTCTGCGCTGCACGCTCCAGCATCGGCGGCAAGGCGCCGGTTTTTTCGCCGCTGGCGATCAGGTGGATCAGCACCGGCGGAAAGACTTTCTCCACAGCCAGCGCCGGCGCCAGGTTGACCCCTTCGCGCACCTTGGCGGTGGCATCGTTGACGCACTGGCTCAAACGCTCATTGGACAGGGTCTGTCGCGCCGCTTCCAGTGCGCGCAACAACGGCACACCGGCACCGCCGAGAATCGCCAGGGTTGAGGCAAACCGCGCCGTGTTCAAGCCCAGCACAAAGCGCCCGATCAGCGGCAGGCGCAGCACGCGGCTGTGCCAATTCAAACGCGCCACGGGGTTGCGCAGGTACAGGCGCCAGCTCCAGAAACCACCGACGATCCCGGCGAAACACAGCCAGCCCCAGGCGCGGATAAAGTCGCTGGCATTGAGCATTGCCAGGGTCAGTCCCGGCAGGTCCTGGCGCGCCTGGGAAAACGCGCTGACCACCTGCGGCACCACATAGCTGAGCAAGAAAATCACAATGCCGATGGACACCAGCCCCACCACACCGGGGTAGATGAACGCCGTGAGGATCTTGCCGCGCAGGTTGTTGCGTTCCTCGATGTAGTCGGCCAGGCGCTCCATCACTTGGGCCAGGTCACCGGACTCCTCCCCCGCCGCGATCAGTGCGCGGTAGATCGACGGAAAGTCCCGTGGCCGTGCCGCCAACGCATCCGCCAGGCGCATGCCGCCGCGCACATCGCCACGCACGGCCGCCAGCGTTTGGGCGATGTGCTTTTTCTCCGCCTGTTCCACCGTGGCACTCAGCGCCGCCTCCAAGGGCAGGCTGGCGCCAAGCAGGCTCGCCAGTTGCCGCGTGGCCCAGGCCAAGTCGTTGTCCGACAGCTTGGGCGTGAACAGACTGCCGCCGGCGACCGCTGGCTGACCGCCTTCGATCTGCACCAGCAAGGCCGTCAAACCGCGCCCGCGCAAGTTGGCGAACGCCGCGCTCTGACTGTCGGCCTCCACATGCCCGACTTCGACTTTGCCGCTGGCATCGGCGGCTTCGTAGCGGTAGCGATTCATCAGGCGTCCCGTGTCACGCGCAGGATTTCTTCAGCGCCAGTGGCACCGCTGCGCACCCAGCGTTCGCCGTCCTCACGCATGCTCAACATCCCGGCCCGGCGCGCAGCCAGGCGCAGCTCCTGCTCGCCCGCGCCCTGGTGGATCAGGCTGCGCACCTCGTCGTCGACGCAGAACAATTCATGAATACCGGTTCGCCCGCTGTAGCCGATCTGGTTGCACTGTGAGCATCCCACCGGCCGCCAGGTGCCCGGCGCGGCCGGGTCTTCCTGTTTGCAATGGGGACACAGGCGCCGTACCAACCGCTGGGCCAACACCCCCAGCATTGACGACGCCAACAGGAACGGTTCGACCCCCATATCGATCAAGCGATTGACCGCCGACACCGCATCGTTGGTGTGCAAGGTGGCGAGCACCAAGTGCCCGGTGAGCGAAGCCTGCACGGCGATCTGTGCGGTCTCCAGGTCGCGGATTTCCCCGATCATGATGATGTCCGGGTCCTGGCGCAGAATCGCCCGCAACGCCAGGCCGAAGGTCATGTCGATCTTGGCATTGACCTGGATCTGGCTGATGCCCGGCAAGTCGTACTCCACCGGGTCTTCCACAGTGAGGATATTACTGGTGCTCGCATCCAGCCGCGCCAACGCCGCGTAGAGACTGGTGGTCTTGCCGCTGCCGGTCGGCCCGGTGACCAGCACGATGCCGTGGGGTTGGCGGATCAACGTATCGAGGCGCGCCAGCAACTGCGGCTCCATGCCCAGGGTTTCCAGTTGCAAACGCCCGGCCTGCTTGTCGAGCAGGCGCATCACCACGCGCTCGCCATGCCCGGTGGGCACCGTCGACACGCGAATATCAATCGGCCGCCCGGCCACCCGCAACGCAATGCGTCCGTCTTGGGGCAGGCGTTTTTCAGCGATATCGAGCTGCGCCATGATCTTGATCCGCGACACCAGCGCGCCGTGCAGGGCTTTGCGCGGCGACACCACATCGCGCAGCGTGCCGTCGACGCGGTAGCGCACCACGGAGTGGGTTTCGTAGGGTTCGATGTGGATATCACTGGCCTCATCGCGGGCGGCCTGGGTGAGCAAGGCGTTGATCATGCGTATCACCGGCGCGCCGTCCTGGGTGTCGAGCAAGTCGGTGATTTCGGGCATGTCCTGCATCAGACGGTCCAGGTCGACCTCGTTCTCGGCAGCACCGACCACAGCAGCGGCACTGCCCGTGTCGGCATAGGCACTGGCGAGCAGGCCGTCGAGTTCGTCGTCGCGTACCTGTTCAATGGGCGACTCGCCGAACTGGCGGCGGACTTCGCTGATGGACCAGCCGGGGGTTGAGGGGCAGACGGTGAGCAACATGCCGTCGGCGCCGGGACGCAGGAGAATGCGCTGGGATTTGGCCCAGGCGTAGGGCAGCAGGCTCATACCCCTCTCCCACAGAAATACATCGTCCACATGTGGGAGGGGGCTTGCCCCCGATAGCGGTGGGTCAGTGTGTACATCGGTGGCTGACACACCCTCATCGGGGCATAGCTATCTACACAACTCTTAAAGGCTGACACATCACTCTGTGGTGAGCGGGCTTGCCCCGCGCTGGGCTGCGCAGCAGCCCCAATAAGGTCACCGCAGAGTGCCAGAATCAGTCGAGGTGAACGTTTTAGGGGCCGCTTCGCAGCCCAGCGCGGGGCAAGCCCGCTCACCACAGAAGCCTGATTGCCATAGATTCCGTATTCACTGGAAGTTGTGTAGATACCCATGCTCATCGGGGGCAGGCCCCCTCCCACATTCAGATCTTCATTTGGATTCATGGCCGTGTACCTACCGGCACCGCCCGAATCACCGCCCTCGGCCCCGGCTGCTGCCCCCCCGGAATCGCCTTCTCCACCGAAGGCAGTTGCGGCGCCTGCACGTCCGGCATCGCCCAACTGTGCTCCGGCTGCAACCCACCTTGAGCCCGGCGCATATAGTCATAGCGATTCAACGTAATCGCCCGCCCCGCCCCACTGTCGCGAATGATGTAGGGCCGCAAGAACACCATCAGGTTGGTCTTGTTCACACTGCGTTTCTCATTGCGGAACAACGCTCCCAACCCCGGAATACTCGACAGCCACGGCACGGCGTCATTGCTCTGGCTGTAGCCGTCCTGCAGCAAACCGCCAAGCACCATGATCTGCCCGTCATCCAGCAAAATGCTGGTATCGATCGCGCGTTTGTTGGTCACCGTGCCCGCCTCCACCGACGCCCGTGAGTCCACGCTGCTGACTTCCTGGTAGATATCCAGCTTCACCGTCCCGCCCTCGGAAATCTGCGGCCGCACGTTCAACTTGAGCCCCACTTCTTCACGCTGCACCGTCTGGAACGGGTTGTTGCTGGTGCCACCCCCGCCGGTGACATAGCTGCCGGTGACAAACGGAATGGTCTGCCCGACGAAAATACTCGCCGCTTCGTTGTCCAGGGTCAGCAGGTTCGGCGTGGACAGCACGTTGGTACCGCCCTTGCTCTTGAGCGCGCGGGCCAGCACCTTGAGGTCGAGCACCTTGCCGATCCCCGGGATATCCACGGTGCCGTTGACCAGGCCGATGTTCAAGCCCTTGGGCAGTACATCAATGCTGGTCTTGCCGGTAGTCACGAGGCCGCTGCCACCGAGGTTGACCCCACCGAACGCACCGTTGCCCGCCAGGTTGCCAGCCTGCCATTGCACGCCAAACTCCGTGGCGTCGTCTTCATTCACTTCCACGATCAGGCTTTCGATCACCACCTGGGCGCGCCGCTGATCGAGCATGTCGATCACTTCACGCAGGTTGCGGTACAGCGGGTCCGGCGCGGAAATCAGCAGGGTGTTGGTGGTGGCGTCGGCCTGGATGGTCACGCCGCCGGCGCTGAACGCGGTGTCCTGGTCCTTGGCCTTGCCACCGGTAGATTGTGGGTCCTGGCCATAGCCCGATTGCACACCACTGCCCGTGGGCGTGCCGCTGCTGTTCTGCGCGTTGCTGGCCTGCGCGGTGTTCTGGCCATTGCCGCCCATGGCGCTGAGCTTGCTGCGCGCCTCATCGCTGACGCCCGAGTCGCTCTCGCCCGTCAACAAACCGCGCAGCGACTGGGCCAGCTTGCCCGCCTGGGCGTTGCGCAGGTACACCACGTGCATGTTGCTGGGGTTGCTCTGGGCGTTGTCGAGCTTGTAGATCAGGTTGCGCGCCAGCTCGGTGCGTTCAGGGCTGCCGGAGCGAATGATGATCGAGTTGGAACGCGGGTCGCCGATCACATTGATCTTCTGGGTCTGGTCGGCGCCCTGGGTGTCCAGCAGTTCGGCGACCATCGCGGCGATGTCGACCGCGATGCCGTTCTGGATCTGCACCACGTCGGTGTCAATGGCGCTGGAGGTGTCGATACCACTGATGATCTGGGCAACCCGCGCCAGGTTCTCCGCATAGTCGGTGATGACGATGCTGTTGTTGCCGGGGTAGGCGTTGATCGGGTTGTTCGGCGACACGATGGGGCGCAGCACCGGGATCAGGTTCACCGCGTTTTCGTATTGCAGGCGAAAGGTGCGGGTCTGCATGCCACTGCTGCCAGCGCTGTAGATCGGCCCGCCGAGCAACTTGGCATCGGCCTCCGGCACCACTTGGGCCACGCCACCCACATCCACCACGCTAAAGCCCTGCATGCGCAACGCGGCCAGCAGCATGTCGTAGGCCTGATGCGCGGGCACCTGGCCTTCGCTGACCAGGGTCAGGTTGCCCTTCACACGCGGGTCCACCAGAAATTGCTGGCCTGTGGCGCGCGACAGTGCGCGCACCACCGCCTGGATATCGGCGTCGACAAAGTTGAGCTGCACCGGCTGGTCGCCCAGCGGGTTGCGCGCCTTGATGGTCGCCGGGGCTTGGCCACGGACGCTGCTGGTCACCCGGTGCTGTACAGCCGGCTTGGAGAGCGGCTCGCGCTGGCGGTCCAGCACAGACTCACCGCTGCGGCGAGTGTCGGCCAATGGCTGGCCGAGTTCACTGTCCACCAGCAACGGCTTGGGCGCCTCCTGGGTGCTGCACGCACTGAGCGCCAGCAACAGCAGTGGCGCGGCCATACGAAAAGGGGGGACTGACCACTTCATGAAGCTTCCTTAGCGCCAAGCGCCTGATCCATGCGAACGGTCCCGGACACAGTGCCGGCCGAGGTGTCGACGGCGTCCGGGGCACGTTGCAAACGCGCCTCGGACACCTCCAGAGAAAACGAACGGGGATTGCCCAGCAACCAGCCCACCACCGCGTCCGCCGGAGCCTTGTCGAAGGTCAGGCGCCAACCGCCAGAGTCCAGCGCCTGCACTTGGTAATGCCCTTGCAGACCGGCGCTGTCCAAGGCCTGGCGCAGCGCGGCTTCGTCGGCCAGCCGAGGCGCTGCGACGTCCTGCAACAGCACCTGCAAGGCGGCGGCCTGGGCGCGCAGCTTGGGGGTTTCGGTTTGCCAATAGTCGATCTTCTTGAGCGCGGGCTGGACCAGTATCAGCCAGGTCAACAGGCTCGCCAGCACTAGGCCGACACCGACCAGCATGCGTTTTTCGCGCAGGGCCAGGCCGTTCCAGAACACCTGGGTCTGGTCGCGTACGCGGTGCCATTTATTCATCACTGGCTCCCGCTGTTTCGGCAACCGGCGCCGGGGCAATGCTCCAGCCGTGGTCGTCCCGTGTGGCGGCAAACCCGGCCTGGGCCAACACGGCCTGCCAGTCGCCCTCGGCGGCCGGGCTGCGGCTGTCGGCCAGCAACGCCACGTGCAAGCGTCCTTGTTCGAAGGTCAGGGTGTCGACGCTGCCCACCATGAACGGCAGGTTGCTGCCCGCCAGTTGCAGCAGGCTGGGAAAGCGCTGACCAGGATCGGCGGTGGCGCCGGTCTGGCGTGCCGTCAGTTGCTGGCGAGCCTGCTGCAACGGGTTGAGCACCACCGGCAGTTCAGGAAATGCCTGGCGTACCTGCTGGCTCATCAACGCCTTGAGCCGCAGGCCTTCATCCGCCTGGCGGGCGGCATACAGGTTGAGGCCGACCGTCCAGACACTCGCAGCCAGCGCGACACAGGCCAGCGCCCTGCCCCAGCCACCCTTGGACGCTTGGCGCAAACGCGCGTGCAAGCCCCAACTGGGCACGGCACCGGCCCAACGCTGCGCCGCGTCCACCAGCGGCACATCGAGGGCCTGCAACCCCAGCGGGTGCACCGCCGCTTGTTGCAGGCTGTCGCGCGTCAACCAATAGCCTGCGTCCAGTGCCGCAGCGCCCACGGGCAAGGCATAGGGCGCCGCATACACACCGCGCAGCTGGAGTTGCGTCTGTGCCAGGAGCTGCCCGAGGCGTTCCAGCCCGGCCTTGGGTACCCAGCCCACTTGCACGCGGCCATCGCTTTCACGCGGACCGTGAGCCACCTGCATCTGTTCCACCGGGCCGAGGATCAACGCCTGCGCCGCGCAGGCCACGGCGGCGGCGGTTTTGGCGGCCGGTAATGGCGGCAGGTCCAGGCTGGTCAGCAGGCTGTCGCGCGGGTGCAGGAAACAGTCCACCGCGTGGCGGTTCTTGCCCAGCTGGGCCAGGTTTGCATGACCGTCGGACACCACCGCACCACGCTCCAGCCAGGCAAACGCCACCTGGCTGTCCAGGCTCAGCTCGGCCAGCGGCGGCAAGGCAATGCGCAAGCGCTTCATACGCCCACCCGCGACCAGATCACTTGCGGCCGGCGGCTTTCCGGGCGGTGCAGCAGCGCATCCAGCGTCACCCGGCGCTGGTCCTGCCGCGCCTGGCCTTGCAGGCGAAACCACTCGCTGGTGATGCCCACTTGCACCGTATCCACCGCGACCTGTGGCAAGTGCAGACGGTTGACGAAATCCCCTCGGTTGATAAACCAGTGCCCGCCGTCACGCTCGGCCACCAGCGCCTGAGCCTGGGACAGGCTCAACTGTGGCACCACGGCGCTGAGCACTTCGGCGCGGGCGGTGTTGCCGTTGACCCAGGTGATGTCGGGCAGCACGCTGATGTACGTTTGCAGGCGCTGCAACAACTCGGGGTCGAGGCCTTCGATACCGCTCAAGTCCTCAAGGCTGCGCAGCATCGGGTATTTGGCGGGCGTGTCGAGTTGCTCGTAGGACGCGATCACGCGCTGGCTGATCCGCCGGCTTACCGCCGGGTCGACGCCGATCAGGCCGCACAGACGTTCAAAGCTCTGCACTTGCTCGGCATCCACCCGCTGGCGATTGACCAGATTACGCAGGTTGAACTTGCCCTGTTCGTCTTCAACCCGGCCCTCAAACGCACCGCCCTGGGCGCGTGCCCACGGCTGGTCGAGACGCGTCAGCACGTCTTTCTGGCGCGCCTCCCACAGCATCTGCCGGCTGCGTTCCAGGCCACCCTGCAACAGCCACTGGCCTTGCACACGCATCTGCTCGGCCTCCAGGCTGCGGGTGAACACGGTCTGGCGCGTCAGCATGGCACCGGCGATCACGGCCACCACGGCGGCGATCAGCAATGCGCTGATAATCGCCATGCCGCGCTGCTTCGCCGCTGGGGGCGAATACCGTTTCATGGCGCGCCTTACAACTGCCAGGAGCCGATATCGGCATTCACGCCATCGCCGTCGGGCTGGCCATCGGCGCCGAGGGAGAACACATCGACTTCACCGTTGGCGCCCGGGTTGAGGTAGTGATAAGCGTGACCCCACGGGTCGTTGGGCAGGCGGTCGAGGTAGGCGCGCCAGGTAGTGTTCTTGGCATCCGCCGGGCGCTCCACCAGCACTTTCAGGCCCTGGTTCATGTTCGGGTAGGTGCCATGATCGAGGCGGTAGAGTTTCAGCGCCTGCATCAAGCCGCCGATGTCCTGCCTGGCCGCCGTGGCCCGCGCCTGGTCCGGCCGGTCGAGCACCTTGGGCACCACCATCGCGGCCAGGATCCCGAGGATGACCACCACCACCATAATCTCGATCAGGGTGAAGCCACGCTGGCCGCGAGGGCCTGGCAATGGGGACGTTAGGCGCGCGATATCCATCTCGACATTCCTTGGGTGAGTGCATTTCGTGGCGCAGTGTTGCAAGAACACATGTCAGTCGTATTGAAAATCCTCGGGAGGTTCGGTCGCCAATCGGTCAACTCGCGGCGCTAGTCTGCGGGCCTGTTTCCGGGCTTTGAGAGCGCCATGTACGGCCATCGCAACGAGCAAGGTTTTACCCTGATTGAAGTGCTGGTGGCGCTGGCGATCATCGCCGTGGCGATGGCCGCCGCCGTGCGCGTGGCCGGGTTGATGACCCAGAGCAATGGGCTGCTGCGAGACAAGTCGATGGCGTTGCTGGCGGCACAAAGTCGCCTGGCACAGGTGCGCCTGGAGGGGCGTCTGCGCAGCGGCAAGCAGACCTTCGAGTGTGACCAGGGCCGCTTGAAGCTGCGGTGCGAGCAAACCGTCAGCGCCGATGGCCCGCTGTTTCAGGTCTCGGTGCAGGTGCTGGACGCCAGCCGCGACGCGCCGCCCCTGGCGCGCCTGGCCACCCAGGTCATGGCCGAGTGAGCCGCTGCAATGCGGGTGCATCCGGCAGCTTGTCGAGGTTGACCCGCAGCTTTTCGCCGCCGCGCTCGATCTCCACGCCGTCGCCTTCGATGGCCGTCAACCGCACGCCGGGGCTGAGGCGCTCACCCAATAGAAAGCTGCGCGGCGGGCCATCGTTGAGGCTGAGGATCGCCACCGCACCGCGCGCGCCGGCAAGCACGCCAGTGACCTTGACCTGCAACGCCGTCGGTGCATTGGAAAACCATTGCAGCGCCGGGTTATCGCTGCGCGCCGCCAGTGCCTGCGGGGTGGCCTGGGGCGTGTGGGATTCGGCCCAGGTGAGCAGCAGCGGCGTCCACACCAGCACGCCGGCCACGGCGGCCAGCAGTGCGCCGATCTGCACGCCGTGGGCCGCTGAGAAACGCAGGGAAAAAGCCATGGGAAGGACCTCCTGTTTGTCCGGTCCTTCAGCCTACAGCTCAATTCGCACGTTTTTATTTCAGTGTGCTGTGTTTGGAACCGAGCCATGAAACAACAAGGCTTCACCCTGATTGAGCTGATGGTGGTACTGGTGATCATCGGCATCGCCAGTGCCGCCATCAGCCTGAGCATCAAGCCCGACCCGTTGCACCTGCTGCGCAAGGACGCCGAGCGCCTGAGCCAACTGCTGCAAGTGGCCCAGGCCGAAGCCCGCGCCGACGGCCGCCCGATTACCTGGCGCGCCGATGCCAAGGGGTTTCGCTTCAACCGTCGCAGTGATGACGGGATGGGCATGGGGGTGTTCAAGGGCGACGCCCAATTGCGCCCACGCCTATGGGAGAGCACGCCGATGCACATCAACCTCGAACCCCGGCAAACCCTGGTACTCGATGCCGAGTGGATCAACCCACCCGTGCGCGTGGTGCTGTCCGACGGGCAACACAGCCTCAGCCTGCAACGGGACGCCGCCGGTTTGATGCGCGTGGTGAGCCCGCCATGAACCCATCGCAGAAGGGCTTCACCCTGATCGAAGTGATGGTCGCGATCATGCTGATGGCGGTGGTCAGCCTGATCGCCTGGCGCGGCCTCGACAGCGTAACCCGCGCCGATCATCACCTGCAGGCGAGCACGGAACAGACTGAGGCCATGTTGCGAGTGCTGAACCAGCTGCAACGGGATATCAGCCTCAGGGCCAGTGTGGAACTGACTGCGCCGAAAGACGACGCCGATGGGTTGGCGGGCGTTTCCGTTCGCAGCTCCGACAGTAAAGGGTTTCAGTTGGACGTGATCCGCAGCGCCCCCGTCGCGGGCGATGGGTTGCAGCGGGTGCGCTGGTGGCTCAAGGGCGACAGCCTGTACCGCGCAGCCGCGCCGGCACGTAATCGGTTTCCGTTGCCGGCGGCCAAGGATGGGGTGGTGGTGTTGACCGGGGTCAGCGATTTGCAGGTGCGGGTGTGGGAGGCAGACAAGGGCTGGCGGCAGTTGAGTGGGAATCGACAGGCGGATCCGCTGGGGTTGGAGATCCGGTTGGTCAGGCAGACGGCGCAGGGCGTGGAGCGGTATCGGCAGGTGCTGGGGCCTTTGCGGGCGGGGCGTGACTGAGAGCAAGAGCCGATGCAGACTGACATCTAGCGGGAGTATCAGTTTTTTTGTGTTCGGGCTGGTTAGGGCCTGCCGTCAGGCAGGCCGTTGTTTTACCAGCTCGGTCTGGTAAATCGGTCTCCGTAAAGAATCGCAAACTGATTCATTGCCACTTTCCAATCATGCGCCGGGTGCCCCCAGTTAGCCGTGATATTTCGTAGTCCCAGCCAGATCAGCTTCGTTGCCGCATCGTCGGTCGGGAAGTGCCCACGGGTTTTAATAATCTTTCGTAGCTGAGCGTTGATGCTTTCGATGGCATTGGTCGTATAGACCACTTTTCGGATACCCGCCGGGAATACAAAAAACGGTATAACCCGATCCCAGGCGCGACGCCATGCAGCAACTACAGTCGGATACTGCTTACCCCAAGGCCCCGCTTCAAAGGCGTTGAGCTCTTGCTCGGCCACGTCGGCATTGATCGCCTGGTAGATCGGCTTGAGGGCTTTGGCCAATGCCCGACGTTTATCCCAAGCGGCATAGTCCAAGCTGTTGCGGATCAGATGCACGATGCAGGTTTGCAGCGTCGTGGCAGGAAAAACCGCTCCCAAAGCCTCCGGTATCCCTTTAAGGCCATCCGTGACGGCGATTAGAACATCTTCTACCCCACGCGTTTTGAGGTCGTTGAAGACCTTCATCCAAAACTTGGCGCCCTCGGTGCTCTCAATCCAGATCCCCAGAATGTCACGTGTGCCATCGGGTAATACGCCCAGCGCCAGATAAATGGCCTTGTTGCGCACTAACCCCTCGTCCCGGATTTTGACCCGTAGCGCATCAAAGAAGATGACCGGGTACATAGGCTCCAGGGGGCGCTGCTGCCAAGAGCCGACTTCTTCCATTACGGCATCGGTGACTGAGCTGATGAAGTCATGGGACACGTCAGTTCCATACTGCTCAGACAGAAAAGCGCGGATCTCACGCACCGTCATACCCCGGGCGTACATGGCAATTATCTTGTCGTCGAAGCCTGTAAAACGGCGTTCGTGCTTGGGAATCAGGATCGGGGCGAAGCTACCATCGCGGTCTCTGGGGATATCCAGGCGAAGCGGCCCATCGTCGGTAAGAACCGTTTTGCCACTCTTGCCATTGCGCTGATTGGTCGACTCCTCAGGGCGCTCCGCGCCCTGAGGATAACCAAGGTGGTGACCCAGCTCGGCACCTAGCGCGCGCTCGATCAGAGCCTTCTTGAACGCCATGGACGCGTCTTGAATGGCTTCGGCGCTCATCGGGCCTTTAACAAACTGCTCGATCAGCTCTTGGGGAATCGAGGGTAACTCCCTCGCTGCTGCATGGGCGGGCTTCTTTTTGGTCGGCATAGATGCACCTCTAGCTACATGTTATGCCCGAACACAAAATTTCTGACAGTCTCCATCTAGCTGATATTTGCCATAAATTCAGCATCCACTGGAGAAGAGACCTGGCCTAACTCAACAAAACGACGCCCCCAGGCAACTCCGTACACTTGGCCCCATACGCATCCCGAATCAACAGCGCCACACCGGCCAACTGCTGCAGACTAAACCGCGCCTGTACCCGCCGCCGTCCCAGTTCTTTATTGAGCAGCACCAGCATCCCCGGCCGATAGCGGTTGATCTCATCCACCACCGTCGCCAGCGTGGCGTTATCGAACACCAGCACCTGTTCACGCCAGGCCACGACCGCCTGCGTATCCACCGTGGTCACGGCACCGACCCCGGCAGCGCCATAGCTCAGTTGCCGGCCACTGCCCAAGCTCACACTGTTGCCGCCAACGTCCACCGACAGCGACCCTTCGATACAGGTGACACACACCCTGTGATCGGTATGCCGCACATTGAAGCGCGCCTGCGCCGCACTCACCCAACCCTCCCCGGCCCAGACCTTGAGCGGCTGCGCAATATGGGCGACGACCTCAACCTCACCTTCGAGCAATTCTATCCCCTGGCCCACGCGGCTGATGCGCGTCTGCGTGTTGAGCTCCAGGCTCACGCCGTCACTCAGCAGCACTTGGCGCTGTTCGCCCACCTCGGTGCGATAGTCCGCCGTCAGCCCGGAAAAACCGCCCGGCACACCGACGCGCACCATTACCACCGCCGCCGATGCGGCAATCGCAGCACCAAGAAATGCACGACGCCCCAACTGGCGCGGCGCAGATGTTTGCTCAAGCGCGGGTGCCAATTGCTGCCACATTTCCTTGGCCTGCTCAAACGCCTGGGCATGCTCCGGGCTCTGGGCGCACCAGGCTTTGAGGGCCTTGGCATCGGCCACGGTGGCGCGGCCCGAGATCAACAAGACCAGCCAGTCGCGGGCTTCGTCGTGCAAGGGGCTGGCGGCGTTTTGCCGGGCGATGCAGAGGCTAAAAATGTTCAAGCGCACACATACTCACGGATTTTTCAGGGACTCAACACTAAGACGGTTTTCCGGCCCCGGGACCGAACCGCTGGATCACTTTTCTTTCCAGGCGCTTGGCGCAGTGGCCCAGGGCGGCCTTGATTTCCTTCTCGACCATGCGCGTGGAAATGCCGAAACGCTGGGAAATTTCCAGGTGCGGCGCTTCTTCCAGGCGCGCGGCGATAAGGATCTTGCGCCGACGTGAAGGCAGTTCGTACAGCGCCTTGACCAGAGATTGGATTTCTTTCTGGCCGCCCACCACCCGTGATGGGTCTTGGGCTTCGTCGGCGCTTTGCAGCAACGCCTCCACTTCGCTGCCGGTGAGCAAGCGGGCGTCGGCCTGGCGGCGGTCGGCGGCGATGTTCAAGGCCATGCGGTACAGGTAGGCATTGGGCTGCGCCAGGTTCGGCGGGACTTCCATGCGGTCCACGCGCAAGTAGGTTTCGTGCAGGACATCGTTGGCCAGGTCCTCAGAGCCCAGGCGCTTGCGCAAACGCACCTTGAAGTCTTCGTAGGAAGCCAGGAACAAGCTGACCATCGTACTGTGCCCGGTACTTTTCATCCGCCCGCGGCTCCCTTTTTGGCTGTGCATTCCATGCGTGTTCCTGTTGTGTCAGGCATCAAAAGTAAAGTCACCGGCTGACGCAGGGAACTCGGTGCAGGGCGTTCCACCCGTGCAGTTCCCAGGCCGCGTACCAGTGCTTCATCGCGTTGTTCGTCGCCGGTGGAGCTGACCAGCCGACTGTGCTCGATCACCCCTTCGCGGTTGACCCACACCTGCACCAGCGCACGAAAGCTGCCGGGGCGCGTGAGAGCCGACCGGCACAGGCTGGTTTCGATGGCCTGTTGCAAGGCCGTGGCGTAGCTGTTGTTGATGCGCGCCGCACTGCGGGCCGCAGCACCCCGGGCCGGGGGCGGTTGGCTGACCTCGGGCAACTGCAAGGTAAACGCATCGCTGCGTGCGTAACGTGCCATCAGGCCACTCCCTGTCAGCAACATCGCCAGAGCCTCCTGCGCCGTGAAGCGCCCGCGCACCCCGATGGAGCGCCGGCCCCGCGTCAGTTCGCGGTCCACCAGCACGGCCATTCCCGTGGCCCGGCTGAAGGCTTGCAGGGCATGTTCCAAGTCTTGCGCCGGCAGGTTCAACAGCAACAACGATCCCTCTGCCTGCGCGGCGCGCCCGCCGACCAGCAGCAACAGCAAGACCAGGGCGCATACGGCGCGCCTCCAGGCCCCCTGTTCACCCCCTGCTCTGCATCGCTGCACGGCCGACGCGCCCTAGAAAACCGTCATCCTGAGGCCCGTTTATGAATCTGATGTTACGGTGATAGCAAAAAAAACATCACGGTGACGAGAAGCCCGCTGCACTAGACTCTCAAGCCTTACCGGCCCACTCCCTCGGGCCTGCCAGGAGGCCATGATGAAGCTGCTCCCAACCCTCGCCAGCCTGTTGCTGTGCACCGCTCTGCCCGTGCTCGCCCACGCCGACAATACACCCGGCGGCTGCACCGAGGTCACGGTGGATGGGTACAAGGCGCCTGACTACGGTTGCCTCGGCCAACACATGGGCAATGACACGAACGCTGCCAAGGCGGCGAAGAAAAACCGTGAGGCGCAGACTCTTTCTATCGAGAAGCGACCGCCGAACGCAGTGGGTTTGTCCACCCCGGCCGCCACCAGCGTGCGCATGGGCAATACCTTTGGGACGTCGGTCAAGCCGCAACGGCCGTGAGCCCGGTCCAGGCACACCGCTGAAGCAAAAAATGTGGGAGGGGGCTTGCTCCCGATGGCGGTGTTCCAGTCAAAACCTCTTTGACTGATCTACCGCTCTCGGGAACAGGCCCCCTCCCACATTTGATTATTCGGTGGGTTGGGGTTTTCAGGCCGCGTGGCTTTCCTTTTTCAAGCTGTCCATATCGATCACGAAACGGTACTTCACATCGCCCTTGAGCATCCGCTCATACGCCGCGTTGATGCCCTGGATATCGATCACTTCCACATCCGAGACAATCCCGTGCCTGGCACAGAAGTCCAGCATGTCCTGGGTCTCCTGAATGCCGCCGATCAACGAACCGGCCAGGCTGCGGCGCTTGAAGATCAGGCCGAATACCGCTGGCGAGGGGTGCGGGCTGTCCGGAGCGCCGACCAGGGTCATCGTGCCGTCGCGCTTGAGCAGGTTGAGGAACATGTCCAGGTTGTGCGGTGCGGCGACGGTGTTGAGGATGAAGTCCAGGCTGTTGGCGACCTTGGCCATTTCGTCGGGGTTCTTCGATACCACCACATGGTCAGCGCCCAGGCGCAGGCCGTCTTCGCGTTTGTTGGGTGAGGTGGTGAACAGCGTGACTTCGGCGCCCATCGCGTGGGCGATCTTCACGGCCATATGGCCCAGGCCACCGAGGCCGACCACGCCGACTTTCTTGCCGGGGCCGACTTTCCAGTGATGCAGCGGCGAATAGGTGGTGATGCCCGCGCACAGCAACGGCGCCACAGCGGCCAGGTTGGCATCGTCGTGGGAGATGCGCAGCACGAACTTTTCCTTGACCACGATGCTGTCCGAGTAGCCGCCGAAGGTGTTTTCGCCGCCGAACACCGGGCCGTTGTAGGTGCCGGTAAAACCGTTCTCGCAATACTGTTCCTCACCCTCGGCGCAGGAAGGGCAGTGCTGGCAGCTGTCGACCATGCAGCCGACACCGGCCAGGTCGCCGACCTTGAATTTTTTCACGTTGGCGCCCACCGCCGTCACGCGGCCGACGATTTCATGGCCGGGTACCGACGGGTACAGGGTGTTGTTCCACTCGTTACGCGCGGTGTGCAGGTCGGAGTGGCACACGCCGCAATACAGGATGTCGATCTGTACATCGTCCGCCCCTGGCGCACGGCGCTCGAAGGTAAAGGGCTTGAGCGCATCCTTGGAGTCCCGAGCGGCGTAGCTGTAGGTCTTGGCCATTTCGTTCACCTGTGTGATCAGACTGTGGAGGTCAGTGGACCAGCATAGACGCTGAACCGTTCAACCGAGCACACCCGTACAAGCCCTTCGTCAGGTTTACGGCAATAGTGAGGCAGCGTCTTCTCGCCCCCCTCAACCAGGAGTTTTCCATGAGCACATTCGTTGCCAAAGACGGTACCCAGATCTATTTCAAGGACTGGGGCAGCGGTAAGCCCGTGCTGTTCAGTCACGGCTGGCCGCTGGATGCCGACATGTGGGAATACCAGATGGAATACCTGAGCAGCCGTGGCTACCGCACCATCGCGTTCGACCGCCGTGGTTTTGGCCGTTCTGATCAACCGTGGACCGGCAACGACTACAACACCTTCGCCGACGATATCGCCCAGTTGATCGAACACCTGGACCTTCAGGACGTGACACTGGTGGGCTTCTCCATGGGCGGCGGTGACGTGGCACGCTACATCGCCCGGCATGGCAGCGCCCGGGTTGCCGGGCTGGTGTTGCTGGGTGCGGTGACGCCGATCTTCGGCCAGAAGCCGGATTACCAACAGGGTGTGCCGCTGGACGTATTCACCGGCATCAAGGCCGGCCTGCTCAAGGACCGTGCGCAGTTCATCGCGGACTTCAACACCCCGTTCTTCGGCCTCAACAAGGGCCAGACCGTCTCCGAAGGCACGCTGACCCAGACCCTGCAAATCGCCATGCTGGCGTCCCTCAAGTCGACCGTGGACTGCGTCACCGCCTTCTCAGAAACCGACTGGCGCCCGGACATGGCCAAGATCGACGTGCCGACCCTGGTGATCCACGGTGATGGCGACCAGATCGTGCCGTTCGAAACCACCGGTAAAGTGGCGGCCGAGATGATCAAGGGCGCTGAGTTGAAGGTGTACAAGGATGCGCCCCACGGGTTCGCCGTGACCCACGCCCAGGCGTTGAACGAAGACTTGCTGGCGTTCCTCAATCGCTGAAACCGCTCTCCTTATTTGGCCGGGGTTACCCGGCCTTTTTTTATTCAGGCAAAACGCTGGCCGAGCACAAAGCGCCCCGGCCCGGCAATCAGCACGCTGGTGAAGATGATCAGCAACAACCAGCCGAACTGCCCTTCAAACACTGTCCACTGCGGATGCACCACCACCATCGCGATCAACAGCACCGCCAGGATCGGCAGGCACGCCAGGCGCACCAGCACCCCGGCAAGGATCAGCAGCGGGCACAGCACTTCGGCAAAAATCGCCAGCAGCAGCGTGACATGGGCGCCGAGGTGAAACGGGTCTTCGATCATCTGCAGTTGTTCGCTGTAGTTGAGCACCTTGGGCAAACCATGCACCCACAGCAGGAACAACGCCCCGCTGGCCCGCAGAAACAACAGCCCCAGATCCTGATGTCTTGATTCGTTCATATGCGCTCCCCGTTGGTTGACACGTTATCGACGTCGATTGTGTCCACGCAGCGGCGCGCAAGATTGCAAGCCTGTGCTGTTGTTCATAATCGCCGCCGGGGCGATAGTGGTCGCCCTGGCGCTGGAACTGGGCATGTTCCTGCTGAACCGCCGGCCGCTCGATGCGGTCCCAACCCATACGCTCATCGCTACAGGTAACTTCAAATGACGCTCCCTAACGACATGACCCTGATCGAAATCACCCGCCCCGGTGGCCCAGAGGTGCTGCAACCGCGCCAGGCGCCCGTGCCTGTGGCCGGTCCTGGCGAGATCCTGATCCGCGTGCACGCCGCAGGGGTCAACCGCCCGGACGCCCTGCAACGCGCCGGCAAGTACCCGATGAAACCCGGCATGAGCCCGATTCCAGGGCTGGAAGTGGCCGGGGAAGTCGTGGCGCTGGGTGACGGCGTGAGCGCATACGGCCTGGGCGACAAGGTCTGCGCACTGACCAACGGCGGCGGCTACGCGCAGTTTTGCGCAGTGCCCGCCAGCCAAGCCTTACCAATCCCGCAAGGCATGGACTGGATTCAGGCCGCCGCCGTGCCGGAAACCTTCTTCACCGTGTGGGCCAACCTGTTCGGCCTCGGTGATGCACACACCGGCCAGCGCGTGCTGATCCATGGCGGCACCAGCGGCATCGGCACCACCGCACTGATGCTGTGCCGCGAGTTCGGCATCCAGGCCTTCGCCACCGCAGGCAGTGCCGACAAATGCGCGGCCATTGCGACGCTGGGCGCCGAGCCGATCAATTACCGCGAGCAGGAATTTGCCGAGGTCATCGCCCAACAGACTGATGGCCAGGGTGTGGATGTGATCCTCGACATCATGGGTGGCTCGTACCTGAACAACAACCTCAAGGCCCTGGCCATGGACGGGCACCTGGTGATGCTGGGCTTTCTCGGCGGCGCCAAGGCCAATGACGTTGACCTGCTAAGCATCCTCGCCAAACGCGCGGTGATCACCGGCTCGTTGCTGCGCGCACGGACCCGCGAAGAAAAAGCCGCGATTGCCGAACAGTTGCGTGAATACATCTGGCCGGTACTGGCCGCCGGGCGCTGCCTGCCGATCATCGACCAGGTGTTTGACTACACCAACGCCGCCAAGGCCCATGCACGGATGGAAGGTGGGGACCATATTGGCAAGATTGTGTTGCGGGTCGCGTAACCGGCAGGCACTCGATATCAACTGTGGGAGGGGTAGTCGATATACCCTTCCTCACCGCCACCATACATCCCCGCCTCGCGCAGCGGATTCAACGGCCAGCCCTTGAAAATCCGCTGCGGCAGGTCCGGGTTGGCAATGAACGGCCGCCCGAACGCAATCAAATCCGCCAAGCCTGCTTCCACCAGTTTCGCGCCGCGTTCAGCGGTGTAGCGACCGGCATAGATAATGCGACCGCTGAAGCTGCTGCGCACGGCTTCACGGAAGCTGTCGGGCAGGATCGGCGCGTTGTCCCAGTCGGCTTCGGCGATGGACACATAGGCGATGCCCGACGCCTCCAACACCTTGATCGCTTCGATGTAGGTGTGGTGCGGGTCTTCTTCCACCAGGCCGATGTACACACGGTCTTCGTCGGTGCCGCTGAACAACGGCGAGAACCGCACGCCCAGGCGCTCGGGGCCGACTACGGCGCTGACTGCTTCGACGATCTCACGCAGAAAGCGCAGGCGGTTTTGCAGTGAGCCACCGTATTCATCGTTACGGGTATTGGAATGGGCCGAGATGAACTGATTGACCAGGTAACCATTGGCCGAATGGATTTCCACCCCATCGAACCCGGCATCCACGGCATTGCGCGCCGCCTGGGCGTAATGCCCGACCAGTTGCTTGACCTCGGCAGTGCTCAACGCACGCGGCACCGGGGGTTGCACCAGTTCACCGGCGCCAGGCCCGGTGGCGATGAAGGCTTTGGCTTGCAAGGCCGTCAGCGCAGAAGGCGCCACCGGCGCCGCGCCGTGTGGCTGCAAGGCGTTATGGGAGACCCGCCCCACATGCCACAGTTGGGCGAAGATCACCCCGCCGTCGGCATGCACCGCGTCGGTGACCTTGCGCCAGCCGTCGATCTGCGCCGGCGTGTAGATGCCCGGTGTCCAGGCATAACCCTGGCCACGGGGTTCAATCTGCGTGCCTTCGCTGACCATGAACCCGGCGCTGGCACGCTGGCGGTAATACTCGGCCATCAGGTCGGTGGCGATATCGCCGGGCTGAGCGCTGCGCTGGCGAGTCAGCGGGGGCAGCACGACACGGTTGGTCAGCGTGTGATGGCCCAGTTTTACCGGGGTACTTAAAACGTTGTCGGTCATGGTTTTTTCCAAATTCGAGGCGCACGAAAGCAGTGGCGACTCTATTGAGTCGCCAACGAATCGAGCGGTTGATTAAGTTAAGCGGTGAGTTTCAGCAGGGCCTTGGCCACATCGCTGGAACTGCCGGGGTTCTGCCCGGTGACCAGCAAGCCATCGACGAGCACGAAGGATGCCCAGTCGGCGCCCTTCTCATACTTGCCACCCAATTTCTTGAATTCATCTTCAATCAGGAACGGCACCACGCTGGTCAGGCCTACGGCTTCTTCTTCAGAGTTGGAGAAGCCAGTCACGCGACGGCCCTTGATCAACGGCTCACCGTTGACCGCCTTGACGTGACGCAGCGCGCCCGGTGCGTGGCAGACAAAACCAATCGGCTTGCCGGCACGCTCAAACGCTTCGATCAAGGCGATGGACACCGGCGACTCCGCCAGGTCCCACAACGGGCCATGACCGCCTGGGTAAAACACCGTGTCAAACGCGTCGACATTGACGGTGTCCAGCTTGACGGTGTTGGCCAGCGCCTGCTGCGCAACCGAATCGGTGGCAAAGCGGCGGGTCTGCTCGGTTTGCGCATCCGGCTCGTCGCTGACCGGGTCCAACGGCGGCTGGCCGCCGGCCGGGGATGCCAGCACCACGTCGGCGCCGGCGTCCTTGAATGCGTAATACGGCGCGGCAAATTCTTCGAGCCAGAAGCCGGTCTTGCGCCCGGTATCGCCAAGCTGGTCGTGAGAGGTCAGTACCATTAATACGTTCATTTTCCAGTGCCTCGATCAGTGAATGTCAGTGTGTTCAGGGTGACCCAACAGCTGTCGGGTCAGCCGCAACGCCTCATCAAACGGTGCGGATGTAAGGGTGATCTTGCTCATGACGCTGCTCCCCAGCCACAGCGCGTACAGCTGCTGGGCCAAGTCCTGGGGCGGGTATTGAAGCCGCAACGAGCCGTCTTCAACGCCGCGCTGCAGCGCCACAGCGAGTAATGCAATGGTGCGTGACGTACCGTGCTGCAGGGCCAAACGCATCGGCTCTGAAAGGTCAGACACCTCGGCACCCAGTTTGACGGCAAGGCATTTGCCCGCCTCGGTGCAGCCTGTCTGGTTGTCGATCCAGGCGTCCCAATAGCGCATCAACTTGGCATGCTGGGATAAACCTTGCTGATCGAACAGTTGCTGCATGCCGTGCACGTAGTGGTCGAAGTAGGTGTCGAGCAACACCACACCGAAACCATCCTTGGAGGTGAAGTAGTGATAGAACGACCCCTTGGGCACGTCGGCGGCTTGAAGGATTTCGTTCAGGCCCACCGCAGAAAATCCCTTGCGGCCGACAATCACTTGCGCCGTGTCCAGAATGGTCTGTCGTGCATTTTTGGTTTCGCTGTTCATGCTTCATTCCGTCCGATTAGACCAGTCGTCTAGTGCGTTGAGGGAATGTTAGGGGCCGCGCCCAACCCTCACAATGTCAGATGCGCAAGGATTACGGACATGAGCGGCGTGGGTTGCCGTTTACCCGGCACGCGCCGACAATCCACCCTCCCGCGCCCCTTGGAGAATGACGATGCACAGCGTTGCGCTGATGGTTTACCCGAACTTTCAATCCCTGAGCCTCAGCCTGGGCTCGGTGTTCGAGTGCGCGAACCTGCTGCGCGGCGAGCCGGCCTATGAGTTTCACCTGGTCTCTGAAAGCGGCGGCGCGGTGATGACCTCCCAGGGGTTTTCGGTGAACACCTCGCCGATTCGGCCCCAGGGCTATGACACGCTGATCGTCAGCGGCTACCTGGAATTCCGCCTGCCGGAGGCCAACCTGCTGGAGCTGGTCAAGGCCGCCTCGGCGCAATCACGCCGCGTGGCCTCGCTGTGCATGGGCATTTTTGTGCTGGCCGAAGCCGGCTTGCTGGAAGGCAAGCGCACCACCACCCATTGGATTCACGCCCCGGCGTTTCGCAAGAGCTACCCGGACATCCAGCTGGAGGAAGACAAACTGTTTGTGGTGGACGGCCAGGTGTGGACCGGCGCCGGCATGAGCGCCGGGGTAGACATGGCGCTGGCGATGGTGGAGACCGATTTGGGCAGCGACCTTGCCCGGCGCATTGCACGCAAACTGGTGATCGCCCAGCGCCGGGGCAGCGAGCAGTCGCAATTGTCGGCCCTGCTGGAACTGGACCCCAAGTCCGACCGCGTGCAACTGGCCCTGGCCTACGCCCGCGAGAACCTCACCCATGACCTGTCCGTGGAAGCCCTGGCCGATGTCGCCCGCTTGAGCCCGCGCCAGTTCAGTCGGGTGTTCCGCGAAGAAACCGGGCAAACCCCGGCCAAAGCCATCGAAGCCCTGCGCGTGGAAGCGGCCCGGGCGATGATGGAAACCAGTCGTCACCCGGTGGAAGTGGTGGCCCGCGAAACCGGCTTCGGTGATCGCGAGCGCATGCGCCAGGCGTTTCTAAGGGCGTTCGGGCAGCCGCCCCAGGCGATGCAGCAGGCGTTTAATGCAGGGACGCACGCGTAATCAAATAGCTCACCAACTGCGGCTCATCGTCCAGTTCCAGGGTCTGTACCGGACGCGGCAGGCTGTCCAGCACCGTGCGCCAGAACGCCTGGGACACTTCGTCCTGGTCATAGAAGCGCACCAACCAATTGGCCTCGCCGCTGCACAGCACCTGGGTGGCAATGGCGCGGCCAATGCCTTTGCGGCGGTAGCGCTTGAGGATGAACAGGTCGGCCAGCTCCAGGGCGTCGATGCCCGGCACTTCACTGTCTTCGATCAACAGGAAACCCGCGATGAAGCCATCGACCAGCAGCAGGTTGGCGCTCCAGCGCGGGTCTTGCCAGTAGCGGTTCAGGTGCTCGTCATGGATGTAGAAGCGGCCGTCGGCCTCGACATCTTCCTGCTCCCAGTCTGACGACTCGTAGGCGTAGTACTGGTAGAGGTTGCGGATCAGCTCGGCTTCTTCGGGGCCGGTCTGGATCAATTCCACGGTGGTTTCAGGCATGGGGCTCTCGGTCAAAAAACGCAGGGCGCCATTGTTCACAAATCGCCGGAACAGTCCAATACAGCGGTGAACCTTTCTACTGGCAATAGCCGCTAGCCGTGCCAAAGCGCGCAAGCTACTCGAAGCTGTGGTGGTGAGCTGGGTTTCTTCAGATACACCGGGGTGGCTGGTTTTAGGGCCGCTGCGCGCCCCAGCGCGGGGCAAGCCCGCTCACCACAAAGAAGCCCGCTCATTACAAAAAAGCCGGCTCACCCGTCTGTGGGATGCCGTTTTTAGAGGCCGGTTTGGCAGTCGCTCCAAACCTGGCGAATCAACGCCTGCATCGTCAACGCTTCGGCCCAGCGATCACTGATTTCACGCCCATCCGCACCGGTAATCGCATACGGCGGCGGGCCCAGTTCGCAGGTGAACGACAGGCTCTGCCCTGTGTCGGGGCGCGCCAGCCAGTCTTCAATACCGTAGCGCCACCAGCCGGTAAAGCGTTCGACCCAGGCCTGATGCTGAGGGAACGCCATTGAGACCTGCACCTGCTCACTGCTGGCCACGCGGCCATGAAAGCCCCAGCTGTGGCGCAGGATCGTGCGGATCTGCTCATCGTCTTCCACCGCGCCCGGCTCGGGCAATTCGCGTCCCACCACGTAGTGGGACAGGTCGGCCAGCAGCTTCAAGTCGGGCATTTGCGCCAGCAGGTCGAGGGTGAACAGCAAATCGTTGGTCAGGCGATACCGATGGGTTTCCAGCAGCACCGGAAAATCCACCTGCTCGGCCAGGCGTTGCCAGCCTTCGACCAGCCGCGCCGCGTCGGCCTGGGTGCGCGGGCGCACGTCGGCTTGCAGGGTGAGGTGGTGGCAGCCGTAGCGGCTGATCACATCCAGCGCGGCGGCCAAGTCGTCCACCGACTGCGGGAACAGTTGGCCTTCGATCTGCAAGCCCCGCGACGCGGCGGCGGCATGCAGCCGTGCGACATCGGCGGCCTTCCAGTAATGGTCGGTGATGCCGTCGAAGCCGGCTGCGGCGACTCGATCCAACTGCGCTTCGAGCGAGCCGGGCTCGGTTTGCATGGCCCATAGGGATTGAAATACCAAAAATTGGCGCATATCAGCTCCGCAGCAAGTGTTTGAGGGACAGCTCGGGGTCTGCCAGGCTGGACGGATTGAGCGCCGTGCGCGCAGTGATCAGGCGCTCACACAGCTTGATGTCCTTGGCTACGCTGTTGCCGGGCGCCCAGCCGCAGGCGCCTTGCAAATGGCCGTCGGCATCGAGGTAGAACAGCAGCAGGCCACCGGCCGGCAAGGTACGACTGATCATGTGCGGGGTCATCGCGCCCACGGTCTGCACGCCCCAGTCGTATTGATCGGACCAGAAGCCAGGGATCGCCTCGAAAGGCACTTCACGCCCCAGCATATTCAGCGCCGCATGCCGCCCCTGGGCCTCGGCGTTGCGCCAGGTTTCCTGGCGTTGGTACAGGCCATCGAGGCGAAACTCACAGACATCCCCGGCCGCATAGATGTCCGGCGCGCTGGTGCGCAGGTGCGCATCGACACGGATGCCCTGCCCTACCTCCAGCCCCGCATGGGCAGCCAATTCAAGATTGGGTTGCATACCGATGCCGACCACCACCCAATCACACGGCAGCCGTTGCCCGTCGACCAATTGCACGGCGTCGTCGTGGATGGATTGCAGTGCCACATTCAAGCGCACATCCACCCCTTGCGCGCGGTGCAGGTCCAGCAGCGCGGCGCTGATCACTGGCGCCAGCACCCGACCCGCCAGGCGCGGCCCGGCTTCCAGCACCGTGACCTGACACCCCAGGCCTCGGGCAGTGGCGGCCACTTCCAGGCCGATAAACCCGCCGCCGACAATCACCAGCCGTGTGCCGGGAACCAAGGCACTGCGCAGGGCCAGGGCCTCGTCATGGGTGCGCAGGTAAAGCACATTGGCCTGCGCCTGGGGCAAACGTCGCGCCCGCCCGCCGGTGGCCAGCAGCAGACCGGCATAGGCCAGCCATTGGCCGTCGGCGAGTTGCAGGCGATGGTGCTGCGGCTCCAACTGCGTCACCGGGTTGGCGGCGATATGCTCGATGCCCAATTCGGCCAGGCGTGCGCTGTCGCACAGGCTGCAAGCCGCCAGGTCCGCCGTACCCTGCAGCAGGCTTTTGGACAGCGGCGGGCGCTCGTAGGGCACGTGCGGCTCATCGCCGATCAAGACCAGGCGTCCGGTGTAACCCTCTTCGCGCAGGGTCAGCGCCGCACGGCCACCGGCATGGCCGGCGCCGACGATGATCAGGGGGGCGTTCATCATCACGCCGTGACAGCGAGCAGTACCCGCCCCGCTTCGACCCGCACCGGGTAGGTCTTGAGGTTGACGCACACCGGCGCGCCCATGGCCTTGCCGGTGCGGTAATCAAAGCGCCCGTTGTGCTTGGGGCACTCGATGACGTGGTCCATCACCAGGCCATCGGCGAGGTGGATTTTCTCGTGGGTGCACAGGCCCGCCGTGGCGAAAAACTCATTCTCGGCCGAGCGGTACACCGCATAGGTGTGGGGCCCGTGGTCGAAGCGCAGCACATCTTCTTCGTCTATCTCGCCCACGGCGCAGACGTCGATCCATTGATCGTTCATGGCGTCTTTCTCTTGTTATAGATGGGGTTCAGCTGGCGGCGGCTTCGGCATGCAGTGGGGCACTGGCGGCAGGTTCCGCACTCGGGCGAATCGGCCGCTGGATGAAATACGTCGGGTCGCTGCGCTGCTTCAGGATCGTCGGGATGATCTCTTTGTACGCCTCGAAAATATTCGCATACGGCGGCGGGCAGTCGTTGCGGATCTCTTCGTGCAACTGCGCAAGGGCGTGGTACGGCACCATCGGGTACATGTGGTGTTCGAGGTGGTAGTTCATGTCCATGTAGATAAAGCGCAGCACGCGGTTCATGTAGATGGTGCGGCAGTTGCTGCGGTGGTCGAGCACGTCTTCGGCCAAGCCCACGTGCTGGGTCAGGCCAAACAGGTAGCCGAGCCAGGCGCCGTAGATACTCGGCAGCCCCACCAGCATCAGCGGCAACCAGCTGTGCAGGTACAGCGCGGTGCCAATGACCAGCGCATAAATGCCCACCCATATCCGCGCAGCACGAAACACCTTGGGCCATTCGGATTCAGGAATGAAGTCTGCTTCCTGGGCGCTCATCTGGCCCGCCGCATGACGCGCTACGCCACTGAAGGTTTTCCACGCCAACGGCAGGTTGAACAGGCTCAGGAACATCATCAGGAAGCTCGGCGGACGCGGTTCGACGATTTCCGGGTCGCGGCCAACCACGATGGTGTCGGTGTGATGCCGGGCATGGCTCCAGCGCCACACATGGGGTTCGAAGATGCACATGAAGCTCGCGACCTGATACAGCGCGTCGTTCATCCAGCGCGTCTTGAACGCGGTGCCGTGGCCGGTTTCGTGCCAGCGCGGGTTGGAGGCGGTGCCGTAGAGCACGCCATAAGCGAGCAAGAACGGTACGCAGGCCCAAGAGCCCCAGAACCAGTAGCCGCCGAAGCCGGTGGCGAACAGCGCGCTCACCCAGATGGCGGTGTCGCGCAAGGCCGGGCCGTCGCGGCGCTGCATGAGTTCTTTCATGCGTTTACGGGAAATCGGCGATTGGTACCAACTGGCCGAAACCAGGCCTTTTTCGGCAGCGCGGGCGGCTTCGGGGCCGGTCAGGCTGTAGTCGCGCCGGGCGGTGTGAGCGGTGTGTTCAGGCATTGTTATTGTTCTCCGCAAGCGGGTGGTTTCTGGTGCTTTGCCAGACCAACGATAGAGAAGCGCTAAATCACCCTCAAGGCCTTGAATCCATTCCCTATCAAGCTATCATCCAGGCCCAGCGAGGCTTGATAGTTTTCTATCAAGACGTTCAAGAGGGCTGTCATGAACAACAATAAACGCCCAACCATCGCCACCGTCGCCGCCCACGCGGGCCTGAGTGTGGCCACCGTCGACCGGGTGCTGAATGCGCGTGCGCCGGTCAATCCGCAAACGGCCGAGCAGGTATTCCAGGCCGCCGAAGCCGTGGGCTATTTCGCTGCGCGGTTGATTGGCCAGCGCATTCGCGAACGCCGGCCCACCTATCGCTTCGGCATTCTGCTGCTAGGCACCGCCCAGGCGTTCTATGCGCACGTGGCGCAGTCGATCAGCGACGCCGCGCAACATCACGCCACGGCCAACCTGACTTGCCAGTTCGACTACATTGTTGATCGCACACCGAGCACCATCGTCGCGCAGATCGAGCAATTGGCCGTGCAGTGTGATGCCCTGGCGGTGGTCAGCTTCGCCCACCCCTTGATCAATGCGTGCCTGGCACAGATCCGCGAGGCCGGCGTGCCGGTGGTCGCGCTGCTGTCGGATATCCATGAACACGCCTTGGAACCTTATGTAGGCCAGGACAACCACTTGGTCGGGCGCACTATGGGCTGGCTGCTGGCGCGTACGTGTGGCGCACGCAAAGGCAGCGTCGGGATTCTATTGGGCGGCCACCGGTTCCTGGGGCACCAGGCACGGGTCGAAGGCCTGCACAGCTACTTGGCCGAACACGCGCCGGGGCTCAAGCCGCTGGAGCCGCTGATCAACCTGGACAACTGCGACATCACCGAAGAAGCCACCCTCGACCTGCTCAGCCGCCACAGCGACCTGCGCGGCCTGTGCGTGGTGGGCGGCGGTGGTGATGGCATCATCAGCGCCCTGGCGCAACTGCCCAAGCGCCCGGCGCTGTGTTGCATCTTGCAGGAGTCCACCGAGCTGTCACGCCGAGCGCTGGGCCAGGGCTTGATTGATGTGGTGATGGACTCACAGCCACGGCAAACGGCGGTGGCGCTGGTGGAGTTGTTGGTGGAGTTGCAGAGTGCCGAAGGGTTTGATCCGGTGCGGCATCGGGTGCATATCGCGCCGCAGATTGTGACGTCCGAAAATATGGGTGACTGAAGCGATTGCCCGGGACAGGCCTAGGTATCTACATAACTTCCGGTGGATGCGCAATCTATGGCAAACGCGCTGTAGTGGTGAGCGGACTTCTGTGGTGACCTGGCTTCTGTGGTGGCATGGCCTCTGTGGTAAGCGGGCTTCTGTGGTGGCCTGGCTTCTGTGGTGAGCGGGCTTGCCCCGCGCTGGGCTGCGAAGCGGGCCCATTAAGAACACCGCGTTTTTTCAGGTAAATCGCAGTGGCAGGTTTTGGGGCCGCTTCGCAGCCCAGCGCGGGGCAAGCCCGCTCACCACAGAAGCCCGCTCACCACAGAGGCCCGCTCACCACAGAAGCCAGCTCACCACAGAGTTATGTGTCAGCCTTTAAGCGCGGCGTAGATACCTATGGCCATATTTTGAATTTATACGCCGCGAAAATCCCCGGCACTCAGCCCAAACCGACTCATTTTGTTGTACAGCCCACCCCGCGATACGTTCAGTTGTTGGGCGGCCAGGCGGATGTTGCCGCCGGTGCTTTTGAGCGCGGCGATGATGGCGTGCATTTCGTGGCTGCTCAGGTCTTGGGCGGGCTGGGGCTCGTAATGGCGCAGCGTGGCTCGTGGTCGGGTTTCCAGGGGTAGGTCGGCCGCTTGGATGAGTTCGCCCGTCGCCAGGTTGGTCGCCCGTTCGATGGCGTTTTCCAGCTCGCGCACGTTGCCCGGCCAGCCGTGGGACGAGAGCAAGGCCAAGGCTTCCGGCGAGAAACCTTGCACCGATTTTCGCAACGAACGTGCGCAGCGCGTGAGGAAGTGTCGCGCCAGCAACGGGATGTCTTCGCGGCGCATGCGCAATGGCGGCACGGTCAGGTTCAGAACGTTGAGGCGGTAGTAAAGGTCTTCGCGGAACGCGCCTTCGGCCACGGCCTGGCTGAGGTTGCGGTGGGTGGCGGCAATGATGCGTACGTCCACCTGGCGTGCGCTTTTTGCGCCGACTCGCGCAATTTCACCCTCCTGCAACACCCGCAGCAAGCTGACCTGGGCGTCGAAGGACATGTCGCCGATCTCATCCAGGAAAATGGTGCCGCCATCCGCCAGTTCGAACTTGCCCGCCGAGCCACCCCGCGCCGATCCGGTGAACGCGCCTTCGACATGGCCGAACAGTTCACTCTGCACCAGATCCCGTGGAATCGCACCGCAGTTGACCGCCACGAACGGGCCGTTGCAGCGCTCGCTGGCGTTGTGAATCGCCTGGGCGAACAACTCTTTGCCGGTGCCGCTTTCCCCCAGGATCAGGGTGGTGGCGTCACTGCGACTGGCGATGCGCGCCAGGTGCAGCGCGTCCTGGATCGCCCGCGAGGTGCCCTGGAGGGTGTCAAAGGTGTAGCGCGCCTGGGTGCCAACGAGGCGCCGGGTGATTTCGCGGATGCGCCGGTTCTCGCGCAGTGAGACGATCACCCCGCCCTGCTCCAGCGGGCACACCGAGACCAGGCAGGCGAGTTGGCTGCGGTCGTGCAGGTGGAAGGTGCAATCGAGGTCACGCACCGGCTCACCCAGCGCGTCGCTCAATTCGCTGCGCCCCAGGCGCTGGAAGGGGCTGCCCACCAACTCCGGCCCCACCTGGAACAGTTGCCGGGCATAGCGGTTGAGCGCCTTGATGCAACCGCGCTCGTCCAGCACCACCAGGCCTTCGTTAAGCACTTCGAGCACGGTTTGCTGTTCTTCAAGCAGCGCTTGCAGGGCCATCTGGCGGGAAACCGCTTCGGCAGCGGCTTGTACGGTGCCAAGGGTGTGAAAGTGGAACCAGCCGGGTTCGGCGGTGAGGGTGAGCATGGCCAAGGTCTGGCCTTGGGCATTCTTGATCGGCGCGGCGGCGCAGTGCATGCGGCGCTGGCGCAGGCCAACGGCGAAATTTTCTTCAGCCAGCACGTACACCAGGCGGTCTTCGGCCAGGGCCAGGCCGGTGCAGTTGGTGCCTTGTACCGACTCCGCCAGGCGGCTGCCCACCGGGGTGATGTCCAGCCCGCAGAAATACAGGGTGGTGCCGTCGGCATCGGTGAGGTTGATATGCCCGCGTGGGTTGTAGGCCAGCAGGCCGTGCATGACTTGAGCCGCCGCCTCGATCAGCACCCGGTGCGTAACCAGGATCGTCGCCAGGTTGTGCGGCGCGACAAACCGATACTGGTTGTCGGCAGGGTCAATCCCGGCTTCGACACTGCGGCGCCACGACGCCCAGATCACGTGGCGCACGTCGGCCGGGCGTTGCACCCGCCCCGCCTGACACTCCCGCCACGCCTGTTCCAGCGCATCGACCGGGCCGTCATTCAGCGCAGCAGGCCCGAGGGCTGTCAGGTAATCAAGGTCTTGGACGCTGAAGGCCATGCTCATCATGTTTAACCATGTTCATGTTTTTGACATGTCAGTATAGACATGTCATTAAAATGAACACTTTTTGTTTATAAATTTCAGATAACTCCATAATTATCAACATGTTATAAATTGGCACAGCCTTTGCTCCTACCCCTTTGCCCATCAGGACTGTCCTGAGGCCAACAATAAGAAGGGGTCACCACATGAGTACACAGAACATCCGCCTGGGCTTGATCGGTGCTGGTCGCATGGGCAGCTTCCACGGCCTGACTGCCGCGCGGCATATTCCCGGTGCCAGCCTGGCCGCCATCGCCGACCCTACCCCAGGCCAAGCCGCACGCCTGGCGGCCGAGTTGGGCGTGGACAAGGTCTACACCGACCCGCAACAGCTGCTCGACGACCCGGACATCGACGGCGTGCTGATCGCCGCCCCTGCACGCAGCCACGCCGAACTGGTGATCAGCGCCGCCCGCGCCGGCAAAGGGATCTTCTGCGAAAAACCCATGGCCATCACCCTGGATGAAGCCGACCGCGCCATCGCTGCCGCCGCCGATGCCCGGGTGCCGTTGCAGGTCGGCTTCAACCGTCGCTTCGCCAAGAGCTTTCGCACCGCGCACCTCGACGTGCTGGCCGGCCGTATCGGCACCCCGCAACTGCTGCGCTCGCTGACCCGCGACCCGGCGCTGAACAACCCGGCCAACTCGCCGCAATGGGTGATCTTCCTCGAAACCCTGATCCACGACTTCGACACCCTGCGCTACCTCAACCCCGGTGCCGAAGCCGTAGAAGTCCACGTAATGGCCGACGCGCTGATCGCCCCGGCATACAAAAGCAAAGGGTTCCTCGACACCGCCGTGGTCACGATCCGCTTCGATAACGGTGCGATTGCCACCGCCGAAGCCAACTTCCAGGCGGTGTATGGCTACGACGTGCGCGGCGAAGTATTCGGCAGCGCCGGCATGCTGACCATGGGCGGCGTGCAGGAGTCCGACCTCACACGCTACCTGGCCCAAGGCATCCAGGCCGATACCCAGCGCCTGGACACCGACCTGCTGCGCGACGCGTACGTTGCCGAGCTCAACCACTTTGTCGACTGCCTGCGCACCGGCGCCAAACCCCTGGCCAGCGGCGAAGACGCACGTGCGGCGCTGGCAATTGCCCGCGCTTGCATCACCTCGTTCGAGCAAGGCAAGGCGGTGGCCGTATGATCCCGTTCAAGCTGGCGATCAGTGCCGAGATGGTGTTCCTCGACCTGCCCTTCGTCGAGCGCGTCAAACGCATTCACGCCCTGGGCTTCAGTGCCGAAATCTGGGATTGGACCCACAAAGACATCGACGCCCTGGTGGCCACGGGTGCTGATTTCACCTCCATGACCGGCTACATCAGCGGCACCCTCACCGACCCCGACGGCATCCGCCAGTTGCTCGACAGTGCCCGGGAATCTTTAGGCATCGCCGCACGCCTGAACTGCCCCAGTCTCAACCTGCACGGCACCGGCCTGGGTGACGGCGGCCTGCCAGTGCAGCCCGTGAGCCAGACCACCGGCCGCATGTGGCTGAGCGCCTGCAAGACCCTGGAGAAAATCGCCCGCCTGGGTGAAGACGCCGGCCGAGTGTTCCTGCTGGAAAACCTCAACACCGAAGTCGACCACCCCGGCGTTCCATTCGCCCGCGCCGAGGACACATTGGCGCTGATCGAAGCCGTGGGCAGCCCGCATGTGAAGATGAACCTGGACCTGTACCACGCACAGATCGGCGAAGGAAACCTGATCGAACTGATCCAGCGCGCAGGCTCCGCCATCGGTGAGATCCAGGTGGCCGACGTGCCCGGGCGCAAAGAGCCAGGCACCGGCGAAATCCACTACCCGGCCATCGCCAGGGCCTTGCATGGCATAGGCTACAGTGGCGTGGTCGGCCTGGAAGGCTGGGCCAGCGGCGACAGCGAGTTGGCCCTGGAGCGTTTTCGTCAAGCGTTCACCCTATAACAATAAAAGGAACACCCTCATGCATCGCTATTCATTGATCCTTGCCACGCTGTTGCTGCTGGTCAGCCCATGGTCCTTCGCCGATTACCGTATCGGCGTGAGCATTGCCCGGGTCGACGACAATTTCATGACCTACGTACGCAACGGCCTGGACAGCGCCGCCAAGCAGCACGGTGTGCAGATCCAGTTCGAAGACGCCCAGGGCGACGTGGTGCGCCAGCTCAACCAGGTCGAAGGCTTTCTCAACCAAAAGGTCGACGCGGTGATCGTGCTGCCGGTGGACACCTCCGCCACCGCCAACATGACCCGTGCAGCGGTGGCCGCCAAGACGCCGCTGGTGTACGTCAACCGCCACCCGGATGAACGCACGCTGCCCAAGGGCGTAGTCACCGTGGCCTCCAACGACATCGAGGCCGGGCAATTGCAGATGCGTTACCTGGCGGAAAAACTCGGTGGCAAGGGCACCGTGGCGATCATCATGGGCGACCTTGCGCAGAATGCCACCCACGACCGCACCGAAGGCGCCAAACAGGTGCTCAAGGACTTTCCGGGCATCAACGTGGTTGAACAGCAAAGCGCCGAATGGCAGCGCAGCAAAAGCATGGACCTGACCAGCAACTGGCTGCTGGCGGGCACCCAGTTCGATGCCATCGTTGCCAACAACGATGAAATGGCGATTGGCGCGGCCATGGCGTTGCAGCAATCGGGCAAGGCCAAGGGCGAAGTGGCGATTGTCGGTATCGACGGTTTGCCGGACGGGCTGGCGGCGGTCAAGCGCGGGATGCTGGCGGCGTCGGTGTTCCAGGACCCCAAGGCCCAGGCGACCAAGGCGGTGGAGTCGGCGATCAAGATGATCAAGGGTGAACCGATCGAGTCGGAAGTGTGGGTGCCGTTTGAACTCATCAAGCCTGAGCAGGTAGCGGTGTTCGAACAGCGCTACAAATAACCCGAAGGCAGCGAGACCAAATGTGGGAGGGGCGGTGCGACGATTCGACTTGCCCCCTCCCACACTTGGATCTCAATCAGTCCAGGTCGCTTGCGTCATGCCGCTCAGCCAACTGCTCCTGGAGCTCGCCCGACACCCGATTCACCCGCCGCCCCCGCTGCACCGCCGGCCGCGCATCAATCGCGTCCGCCCAGCGCTGCACATGCTTGTATTCGTGTACCGCCAGAAACTGCGCCGCGCCATACAAGCGGCCTTTGACCAACCCGCCATACCACGGCCAGATCGCAATGTCGGCAATGGTGTATTCATCCCCGGCAATGTACTCGCTCACCGCCAGGCGCTTGTCCAGCACGTCCAACTGACGCTTGGCTTCCATTGCGAAGCGGTTGATCGGGTATTCCATCTTGCTCGGCGCATACGCGTAGAAATGCCCGAAGCCACCGCCCAGGTAAGGCGCGCTGCCCATCTGCCAGAACAACCACGACAAACACTCCGCACGGGCCGCCGGCTCGGTGGGGAAGAACGCGCCGAACTTCTCGGCCAGGTACTGCAGGATCGCGCCGGACTCGAATACACGAATCGGCGTGGCGCCGCCGTGGTCCATCAAGGCCGGGATCTTGGAGTTCGGATTGACCCCGACAAAACCGCTGCCGAACTGGTCGCCGTCGCCGATCTTGATCAGCCACGCATCGTATTCCGCGCCGCTGTGCCCCAGTGCCAACAACTCTTCGAGCAGGATCGTGACCTTCTGCCCGTTGGGCGTGGCCAGGGAGTACAGCTGCAACGGATGCTTGCCGATGGGCAGTTGTTTGTCGTGGGTAGCACCGGCGATGGGCCGGTTGATGCTGGCGAAGGTGCCGCCGCTTTCGGTGTCCCAGGTCCAGACTTTCGGGGGTACATACTCGGTCATGCTTACGACTCCAGAAGCGTTTGCGATCAACGAAGCGTTTCAGACTAAACCAAAGACGGGTGGTGCGTCACACTCCCTACCGCAGCGTGCCGGGGCACCTGCACGCGCAGGGCGATCAACAATGCCGCCAACAGCACCAAGCAACCCGCGCCCAGAAACACCCCGTCGATGCCGGTGGCACTGAACAGCGCGCCCCCGCCCGCCGCACCCGCCGCGATTGCCGATTGCACCGAAGCGACCACCATGCCACCGGCACTTTCCGCCTGATCCGGCACCGCACGGGCCACCCAGTTGGACCACGCCACCGGCACACCGCCGAAGGCCATGCCCCACAGCACCAAGAGCACTGCCTGACCCGGCAGTGACGCGGGCAGCACCACCAGGGCCAACGCCGCGACGCCCACCACGACCGGCATCAACACCAGGGTTCCCCGGGGGTTGCGCACCAGCAACCAACCGGCCAGCAGCGTGCCGACAAAGTTCGCCACGCCAAACCCCAGCAGCATCAACGCCAGCCCTTGGGTGCCGACCCCGGTGGTGCTTTCCAGAAACGGGCGAATGTAGGTAAACAGCGCGAAGTGCCCGGTGTGCACCAACACGCAGCCGAACATACCGATGGCAATGCCGGGGCGCAGCAGTACATCAAGCACGGTGCGCAGGCGTGCGGTGCCGCTGGGTGCCAGGCGCGGCAGGGTGAACAGCTGGAACGCCAGGGTCACCACGCCGACGGCGGCCGCCGCCACAAATGCACTGCGCCAGCCGTACAGGCCACCCAGGTAGCTGCCCAACGGCACCGCGACGACGGTACCCACCGCAATGCCGCTGAAGATGATCGACAGCGCACGGGGCAGCAACGCCGCCGGTACCAGGCGCATCGCCACGGCCGCCGCCATGCTCCAGAAACCGCCGAGGGCAATGCCCAGCAGGATGCGCATCAACAACAGCACCAGCAGGCTGGACGAGAACGCCACCAGCAGGTTGGACGCAATCATCAGCGTGGAGAACCCCAGCAGCACCAGGCGCCGGTCGATGCCGCGCGTCAGGCCGGGCACCAGCAGACCGGCGAACAACGCCACTACCGCCGTGACCGTGACCGCCTGCCCGGCCAACGCTTGCGACACGCCCAGGTCCAAGGCCATCGGCGTCAGCAGGCTGGCCGGCAGGTACTCCGCGGTGAGCAGGCCGAACACGCCCATCGCCAGGGAAAACACCGCCATCCAGGCCGGCGCGGTCGGTTCTGCCCTGCCATCGACAGGGGCATGGGACACACAATCATTCATCACAAGACATCCTCAAGCATTAGCGTGACGGCCAGTCTAGGTTCCGCCTTCAGGATGATCTATGATTCAAACCCTTGAGTTCTTGACCGAAACCCCGAACATGCCAGCCGACAACGCGTTCACCCTGTCCTCCGAGCTGATCAACGAACTGCTGCGCAGCATGCGCCTGCGCGGCGTGCAGTACCGGCGCATCCAGGCCGGGCCGGTGTTCGGCATCAGCTTTGCGGCCAAGCCGGGCCATGCGTATTTCCATTTTCTGGCCGCCGGCTGCACGACCCTGCGCCTGCACGACGGCAGCCTCTTTGAGTTGTCGGCCGGCAATGCGGTGTTTATCGCCCACGGTGGCGCCCACGCGCTGTTATCCAAACCGGATCACCCCGTGCAGGACATCGCCAGCTTCGACGCCGCACCGCTGGGCGATACGGTGTGCGCGGTGAATGCCTCGCCCTTTGCTCCCTCCAGCACCCTGCTGTTCAGTGCCTGCATGGAGTTCGAACTCGACAGCATCCAGGGCCTCGGCAACTTGATGCCGGCCTTGATGCTGATCGACGCCGCAGGCCAGCGTTACCCCGGCCTGATGCCGATCCTGGCGGTGATGGAACGCGAAGTCTCCAGCGCCCGCGTCGGTTATGCCGGCATCCTTGCGCGCCTGGCCGATGTGGTGGCGGCGATGATCGTGCGCGGCTGGGTCGAGTGCGCCTGCGCCAATGCGTCGGGCCTGGCGGCCGCCTTGCGCGACACCCGCCTGGCCGGTGCCCTGCTCGCCCTGCACCAGCAACCGGGGCGCGACTGGAGCGTGGCCGAGCTGGCGGCGCACTGTCATACCTCACGCTCGGTGTTCGCGGATCGTTTCCAGGCCACCTTGGGGGTTCCCCCGTTGCGTTACGTGACCGAACTGCGCATGCGCCTCGCCAGCCAGTGGCTGACCCTGGAGCGGCTGCCCATCGAAGAAGTGGCGTACCGCCTCGGCTATACCTCCCAGGCGGCCTTCAGCCGCGCCTACAAACGCATCACCGGGCAGCCGCCGGGCGCCAGCCGCCAGGGTTTCAGGAGCCCGGCATGAGCGCCGGGCTCGACGACATCCTCGCCAACCACCTGAACGTGGTGTTCTGCGGCGTCAATCCCGGCAAGGGTTCGGCCGCCCTCGGCCTGCATTTCGCCAACCGCAGCAACCGCTTCTGGCGCACCTTGCATCTGGCCGGGTTCACTCCCCATGAAATCCTCCCCGAACACGGCCGCACGCTGTTGCACTACCACTGCGGCCTGACCACATTGGTGGAACGCCCCACGGCCAGCGCGGGCGAATTGGCACGGCATGAGTTCACACAGGCTGCGACGGGCTTCGAACAGAAGATCCGCCACTGCGCGCCGCGCTTCGTGGCGTTCCTGGGCAAGCCCGGCTACAGCGCCTTGAGCGGCCAGCGCGAGATCGCCTGGGGCTTGCAACCAAAGGTGCTGGGCGGTGCGTCAGTGTGGGTGCTGCCCAACCCCAGCGGGCGCAACCTGGCGTTCAGCCTGGAGCAGTTGGTGCAGGCGTATCAGCAATTGCGCCGGGCGACCGAGTGCCCTTAATCTCTTGGGCTTGTCACCCTGACAGCAATGGAGGCTTCATGAAACTGGTCGGCATGCTGGACTCGCCTTACGTAAGGCGCGTAGCCATTTCCCTGGACCTGTACGGGGTCGATTTCGTGCATGAACCCTTGTCCGTGTTCCGCACCTTCAACGAATTTGCGCAGATCAACCCGGTGGTCAAGGCCCCGACCCTGGTGCTGGACGATGGCACGGTGCTGATGGACTCCAGCCTGATCCTGGATTACCTCGAAGCCTTGGCGCCGGCTGACAGGAAGCTGCTGCCCCAGCAACCGGCGGCACTTGCCAAGGACTTGCACGTTCTGGGACTGGCGCTGGCAGCCTGTGAGAAGAGCGTGCAGATCGTCTATGAACACAACCTGCGCCCGGCCGAGAAACTGCATGCACCGTGGCTTGAGCGCGTAACCGGCCAATTGCTCGCGGCCTATGCGTTGCTGGACAAGCAACTGGGCGACAGCCAAGCACTGACCCAGGCGTCGATCACGGCGGCGGTGGCATGGTCGTTCAGCCAGTTCACCGTGGCGTCGGTGGTCAAGGCCGATGCGTTCCAGAACCTGCAACGGCATGCCGAGCGGCTGGAGCAGCATGCGGCATTCAAGCGTTACCCAATCGCCTAAGCACCGCAGTTCAAATGTGGGAGGCGGCTTGCCCCCGATAAGCATAGGTATCTACACAACTCTTAAAGGCTGACACATAACTCTGTGGTGAGCGGGCTTGCCCCGCTCACCACAGAAGCCTGATTGCCATAGATTCCGTATTCACTGGAAGTTGTGTAGATACCCATGCCCCGATAAGGGTGGGTCAGTTATAGAAGCACTGCCTGAACCACCGCTATCGGGGGCAAGCCTCCTCCCACATTGGCCTGGGTTGCATGAAGGATTGAGTCAGGCTCAGACCCAACCGCCATCCACAATAAAGTTTTGTGCCGAGCACATCGCCGAGGCATCCGAGGCGAGGAACAACGCCATGTTGGCGATGTGTTCCGGCATCACGCTGCCGGGCAGGCACTGGCTGCGGGCGATCAGTTCCTTGGCCGCGTCGTCCACCCACATCGCCAATTGCTTCTCGGTCATGACCCACCCCGGCACCAGCGTGTTGACGCGAATGCGGTGAGGCCCCAGTTCGCGCGCCAAGCCTCGGGTCATGCCGTGGGCGGCCGCCTTGCTGGCGGCGTATACCGGGTAGCCGGCGGAGGCCATCATCCAGCCAACCGAGCCCAGGTTGATGATCGCGCCGCCACCGGCCGCTTTCATCATCGGCACCACCGCCTTGGCCGCGAAGAAGGCGTGCTTGAGGTTGACCGAGATCAGCCGGTCGAACATTTGCGAATCGACTTCTTCCAGGGTGTGGCGCACGTCATTGGCGGCGTTGTTCACCAGCACGGTGATCGGCCCCAGCGAATGCTCGAAACGCTCGATGGCGGCCTTGTAGGCGATTTCATCGGTAATGTCGCAGCACACGAACTCCACGGTATGCCCCTTCGAACTCAACAACGCCGCCAGGCGCTCACCCTGGCTTTGCGCACGGTCCACAAAGCCGACTTTGGCGCCTTGCGCGGCAAAGGCGCGCACCATGAATTCGCCGATGCCCGAGGCACCACCCGACACCAGCACGGTTTTGCCTTCAAGGTCGGGATAAACAGCCTGTGCAGTACTCATATAACGGTTGCCTCGATCAATTAGTCTTATTTTATTTTACGAAATCGGCGTTAAAGGCTATAAATTCGCTGTCACACCGACAAAATATCGCTATTAGTAGAACTATTCCACTCAAAACAACAAAAGGAAGTTCGACCATGAAGCACCCTCGATACCTGCTTTCGGGCCTGGCCATGTCCCTGCTGGTTGCCAGCGGCGGCGCCCAGGCGGCAGGGCTGTCCAGCGAACACAAACCCTTCGGCAAGACCAACGACGGCACACCCGTCGAGCAGTACATCCTGCGCAACAGCCACGGCATGCAAGCCACCGTCATCACCTACGGCGGTGTGTTGCAGTCGCTCAAGGTGCCGGACAAACACGGCAAGGTCGACGACGTGGTGCTCGGCTTCGACGATGTGCAGGGCTACCAGGCGGGCACGGCGTTTTTCGGCGCGACCATCGGCCGCTTCGGCAACCGCCTGGCGGGCGGCGCCTTTGAACTCGACGGCAAGCGCTACCAAGTGCCGCTCAACGATGGCCCCAACTCCCTGCATGGCGGCGCCCAAGGGTTTGACAAGCAGGTGTGGAAGGCCGAGTCGGTCAAGGACAAGGGCTCGGTCGGCGTGAAGCTGAGCTACCTGTCCAAGGACGGTGAGATGGGCTTTCCCGGCAACCTGAAGACCGAAGTCACCTACCGCCTCAACGACAACAACGAACTGCACATCGACTACCAGGCCACCACCGACAAACCCACGGTGCTCAACCTGACCAACCACAGCTACTTCAACCTGGCCGGCGCGGGTAACGGCGACATCCTCAAGCAGGTCGCTACCTTGCATGCCAGCCATTACACCCCGGTGAATGCCACGTTGATCCCGACGGGCGAACTGGCGCCGGTCAAAGGCACACCGATGGACTTCCTGAAACCTACGCCGATCGGCCAGCACATCAAGGCCGATCATCCGCAGCTCAAGTTTGCCGAGCCGAAACAAGGCGGTTTTGACTTCAACTGGGCGCTGGACACCCAGGGCGACGTCAAAAAGCTTGCCGCCGAGGTGCATGACCCTGAGTCGGGCCGGCGCTTGCAGCTGTACACCAGCGAACCGGGGGTGCAGTTCTACACCAGCAACTTCCTGGATGGTTCCGTCAAGGGTAAAGGCGGCAAGACTTACCTGCACTGGAGTGGGTTTACCTTGGAGACGCAGCACTTTCCGGATGCGCCTAACCAGCCGAAGTTTGCTTCGACTCGGTTGAACCCAGGGCAAACCTACAGCCAGAACACCGTGTTCAAATTCTCCGCCGATTAAAACTGTGGGAGGGGCAAGTCGAATCGTCGCACCGTCCCTCCCACATTAGCCTTCACATGGCGAGGGATCAGCGTTGTTTCATGCGGTCGATGACCACCGCCAGCAGCAGGATCGAGCCGCGAATTACGTACTGATAAAACGTGTCGATGTTCTTCAGGTTCATCGCATTCTCAATGATCGCCAAAATCAACACCCCCGCAATCACATGCCGGATCATGCCAATCCCGCCGCTCAACGACACCCCGCCCAGCACGCATGCCGAGATCACCGTGAGTTCAAAACCCTGGCCGATCATCGGCTGGCCCGAGGTCATGCGCGAGGCGAGGATTACGCCGGCCAGTGCGCCGATCAGGCCGTGTACGGCGAAGATCAGGATCTTGGTGCGATCAACGTTCACCCCCGCCAGCAACGCCGCTTCCGGGTTGCCGCCGATGGCCATAGTGTTGCGCCCATACGTGGTGTAGTTCAGCAGCCAGCCGAAAAACACGAAGCACACAATGGTGATCAGGATCGGCACCGGCACGCCGAACAACTGGCCGTTGCCGAATACGAAGAACTGCTCTTGGGACACGCCAACCGCTTTGCCGTCGGCAAAGATGTAGGCCAGGCCGCGCACGATCTGCATGGTCGCCAAGGTGGTGATCAACGCATTGACCCGCAGCTTGGCGATGACGATGCCGTTGATCAACCCGACGATCAGGCCCATCAGCAGCGCAGCGCCGATGCCTAGCATGACGCTTTCGGTGTCGCGCATCACAATCGCCGCCACCACGCCGGCGCAGGCAATCACCGAACCTACAGACAGGTCGAAGTGCCCCGACGCCAGGCAGAACAGCATGGTGCAGGCGGCGATGCCGACGGTGGAAATCGCCAGGCCCAGGCCGCGCATGTTCAGCGGTGAGAGGAAGTTGTCGATCAGCAAGGCGCACAGCACAAAGATGCCCACCGCGGCCAACAGCATCGCCCAGTTGTCGAGCAATGCACGCAGGTCGAGGGGTTTGCGTGCGGTTGGCAACGCGTTGTTTTGAGTGGTCATGGTCGTCTCTCAGTTCGTCACGCGGCGCGGCAGGGCCAGCTGCAGCAGGTTGGATTCAGTGGCGTGTGCACGGGTTTGCTCACCGCGCAGGGCGCCTTCGCACAGCACCAGGATGCGGTCGGAAATGCCCATCACTTCCATCAAATCGCTGGACACCACAATCACCGCAATGCCGCTGGCCGCGAGGTTGTGGATGATCTGGTAAATCTCCGACTTGGCGCCGATGTCGATGCCCCGCGTCGGCTCATCCAGCAGCAAGACCTTCATCGGCATCGACAGCCAGCGGCCCAAAATAGCCTTCTGCTGATTGCCGCCGGACAGGTACATGATTTTCTGTTGTGCATCCGGGGTCTTGACTTTCATCGCCTTGATTTGCTGGTCGGCGTTGCCTGTTTCCCAGCTATCGCGCAGCAACCAACCGAACGCAGAATGGGCGCCACGGGCGCTGATATTGATGTTCTCGGCGACGCTGGAAAGCGGAATGATGCCTTCCTTCTTGCGGTCTTCCGGGCACAACAAAACACCGGCGGCGATGGCGTCACGCGGGGAGCGCAGTTGCAATGTTTCGCCGCACAACTCAAGGCTGCCGGCACTGCTGCGCTCCAAACCGCTGAGCAAGCGGAACAGCTCCGTGCGCCCTGCCCCGACCAAGCCGAACAGCCCAAGAATCTCGCCCTTGCGCACCTCGAAACTGATCGGCTCGCGCAGGCCTGGGCCCAGCAGAGCATCCACCTTGAGCGCCACCTCACCCTGCTCACGCGGGCGGTAGTCGTAGATGTCCTGAATGTCGCGACCGACCATGCACGTCACCAACTGGTCGTGACTCAAGGCGCTCATGTCGTCAAAGGTGCGCACGTAACGGCCGTCCTTGAACACCGTCACTGCGTTGCAAATGCGGAACACTTCTTCCATGCGGTGCGACACGTAGAGCACCACTTTGCCCTCATCGCGCAGGCGCGTGATGATCGCCATCAAGCGGTCGATCTCCCGCGCCGACAGGCTGCTGGTGGGCTCGTCGAAGGCAATCACATGGGCGCCACGGGACAACGCCTTGGCGATTTCCACCAGTTGGCGTTGGCCCAGGGACAGCCGGCCGAGCTTTTCTTCAGGGTCGATCTCATCCGCCAGACCCTTGAGGCAGGCCAGGGCCTGCTTACGCAGCAGCCCCCGGTTAACCACGCCAAAACGCGACGGCAGATGGCCGAGGAACAGGTTCTCGGCCACGCTCATTTCCGGCACCAGGTGCAGCTCCTGGTGGATCACCGCGACGCCACTGGCGATGCTGTCCGCCGCGCATTTGAACGCCATGGTCTGCTCGCCGATCTGCACCGTGCCGCTGCTGGGAATGTAGGCGCCGCCGAGGATTTTCAGCAGCGTCGACTTGCCCGCGCCGTTCTCGCCCATCAACGCGTGCACCTGCCCCGGCTGGGCGCTGAAGCTGATGCCGTCCAGCGCCTTGACCCCGGGAAAGGTTTTGCCGATCCCCTCGAACCGCAGGGCCGCAGCGGTCATTTCCACAGCCCGATCTTGGTCAGTTCTTCCTGGAAGTTGGCGCGGGTGATCAGGGTCACTTCATCCATCGCGGTGTACTTCGGTGGTTCGGTACCTTTGGTGACCCACTCGTACATCATCAGCGCGGTGTTGTAGCCCTCGATATGCGGGCTCGGCAGCATCGAGCCGAAGAAGCCGCTGTCGGCCTTTTTCAGTTCGCCGATGGCGTCGGTGCCGTTGATGCCGATGCCGATCACGTTGGCCGCCTTGAAGCCGGCGCTTTCCGTGGCGCGCACGCCGCCGAGCACGGTGTTGTCATTCATGCCGCCGATGATCAGGTTTTTCGCGCCGCTGGGCAGTTTGACCAGCGCCGAGTTGGTGGCATCCATGCTGCCCGGCACGTCGAGGGTTTTCAGCGCGGCGGTGAGGATGTGGTCTTTGGGGATGCCGGCTTCTTCGAGGGATTTGATCGAGCCGTCGGTGCGTTTTTTACCGGTGTCGAGTTCATTGAAGGTGTTGATCACCGCGTAGGTGTCCTTCCAATCCCAGCCACGTTTTTTCGCTTCGGCGGCCATGGCGGCGCCTTGTTTCTGGCCGACTTCAAACGCAGCCATGCCCAGGTACGGCACGTCCTCCATGAAGTTGCCCTTGGCATCGACGAAGCGGTCATCCACCGCCATGACTTTCAAGCCATTGAGCTTGGCCTTGGCCACGATGGCCGGGCCGAGTGACACGTCCGGCGGGCAGATCACAAAGCCCTTGGCGCCGTTGGCGGCCAGGCTGTCGATGGCGGAAAGGGTCTTTTCGCCATCGGGCACGGCGATCTTGATCACGGTAAAACCGTGTTCCTTACCGGCTTTTTCGGCGAAGGCCCATTCGGTCTGGAACCAGGGTTCTTCGGCCTGTTTGACCAAAAAGCCGATCTTGACTTCTTCGGCGGAGGCGATGCTGCTGAGGCTGCTTAAAGCAACGGCGGCGGCAAGGACGCGTAGAGCTTTTTTCATGAACGACACCTCTTGTTGTTGTTTTTGAGTCTTGGGGGTTAACCGGCAAAGCGATGGCAAGGTTTGCCGGGTATATCCACTTCGATGGCTAGCAGCGCACCATCCAGAGGGTGATCCAATGGGCTGGCGGCACTGGTGATGTAAAGCGTGGTGAGGTCGGGCCCACCGAATACGCAACTGGTGGGCCGGCTGACGGGCAGCTCAATGATGCGGTCCACCTCGCCATCGGGCGTCAGGCGCAGCAGGCAACTGCCGTCCCAACGGGCATTCCAGATATAGCCTTCGGCATCCATCGCCGAGCCATCCGGGCCGCCGCGTGTGTGCGGGCCGAACCAGACCTGCGCCGGTTCGAGCTGGCCATCGGGCTGGATGGCATGCCGATAGAGCGTGCCATCCATGCTGTCGCCAAAGTGCACCCGGCTGCCCTCCTCGTTCCAGAGCAAGGTGTTGGGAATGCCCAGGCCGCTCAGCAACGGCGTGACCAGCCCATCGGCGTCGATGCGAAACAGGCCACCGGAACGCCGTGTGAGCGGCAGGTCTTCGCCGTGTTCGCCGATGTTGTTCTGCATGGTGCCCAGCCACAGCCGACCCTGGGCATCGCAGCGTGCTTCATTGCCACGGTTGCCCGGTTGCGGGTCGGCCACGCACAGCAGGGTCAGGGCTTCGGTGGCCAGGTCCAGGCGGTAGACACCGCTGCTCAACGTCACCAACGCATCGCCGCTTTCACACGGGATAAACGCCGAGACATGCTCGGGCAACTGCCAGGTCTGCAACTGCCCGTCCATCAGGCGCAAGGCTTGTTTGCCGGCAATATTGACCCAGTACAGCGCCTGGGTGGGCGCATCCCAGAACGGGCCTTCGCCCAATTGCGCACGGTGTGCAGTGACGGCCTTACACGACATGAAACCTCCGGGTTCCTTACAGCGAATCGCGCGATGGGGTGCCATCCACCAGCCGCTGGATACGCAACGGGTTAGCGTTTTTCAACGCGTCGGGCAGCAGGCTATCAGGGTAATTCTGGAAGCACACCGGGCGCAGGAAACGGTCGATGGCCAAGGTGCCGACCGAGGTGCCGCGGGCATCGGACGTCGCCGGATACGGGCCGCCGTGCACCATCGAATCGCAGACTTCCACGCCGGTCGGGTAGCCGTTGAGCAGGATGCGCCCGACTTTCTGTTCCAGCAGCGGCGTGAGTTCGGCGAACTGCTGAAAGTCTGCCGGCTCGCCAATGATCGTCGCGGTGAGCTGACCGTGCAGGCCGTGCAACGCGGCGCTGAGTTGGGCCTGGTCCGCCACTTCGATAAACACCGTGGTGGGGCCGAAGACTTCTTCTTGCAGCACTTCATCGCCATCGAGCAACAGGCGCACATCGGCCTTGAACAGCTGCGGTTGCGCCTGATTGCCCGCCTGGGTGCTGCCCGCCAGGTGTTGGATGCCAGGGTGCGAGAGGAGTTTTTCCAGGCCCTTGCCATAGCTGCTCAAAGTGCCGGCGTTGAGCATGGTTTGCGCCGGTTGCTCGCCGATCAAGTGCGCCACCTGCTGGGTGAACGCGGTGAATTCCGACGAGGCAATGCCGATCACCAGGCCAGGGTTGGTGCAGAACTGGCCACAGCCTTGCACCACCGACGCGGTGAGGTCACGGGCAACGGTCTCGGCCCGAGCCTGCAGAGCCTGGGGCAACACGATCACCGGGTTGATGCTCGACATCTCGGCAAACACCGGGATCGGTTGCGGGCGCGCTGCGGCCATATCGCACAGGGCGCGGCCACCTTTGAGGGAGCCAGTGAAGCCCACGGCCTGGATCGCCGGGTGCTTGACCAGCGCCTCGCCGACGCCGCCGCCAAAGATCATATTGAACACACCGGCAGGCATCTCGGTCGCTTCAGCGGCGCGGATGATTGCATTGGCCACCTGTTCAGCCGTCGCCATATGCCCGCTGTGTGCCTTGAACACCACCGGGCAACCGGCGGCCAGCGCGGCGGCGGTGTCGCCGCCTGCGGTGGAGAATGCCAGGGGGAAATTGCTCGCGCCAAACACCGCCACCGGGCCGAGGCCGATGCGGTATTGACGCAGGTCCGGACGCGGCAATGGTTGGCGATCCGGCAGGGCTTTGTCGATGCGGGCGCCGTAGAAATCCCCACGACGCAGCACCGTGGCGAACAGGCGCATCTGGCCGCTGGTGCGCCCGCGCTCGCCCTTGATGCGCGCCGCAGGCAAGGCGGTTTCGCGGCAGACCAACTCAACGAAGTTATCACTCAGCGCATCCAACTCGTCGGCGATCGCATCCAGGAACTGTGCACGTCGTGCGGCGCTCAACGCGCGGTACGCCGGGTAAGCCTGCGCGGCGGCCTGGGCGGCGGCGTCGACTTCCTGCGCGGTGGCCTGGTAGAAAGCCTGGGGCAAGGCTTCGCCGGTGGTGGCGTCGACGCTGTGCAGCGTTACGCTGCCGTTGGCGCTGCGCTGGCCGCCGATGAAGTTGTGGCCGAGAAACTGGGTCATGTTGCGCTCCTTAAAGGGTGATGACATTGCCGGGTTCGAACACCGCATCGACGCTGCCGACACTGTTGATCAACGGCGCGCCGAACTCAGCCTGGCTGATCTCGAACACATCCCCCGGTTGGGTACGTATACCGTCGGCGAATGACAAGGTGGCGGTGCCGAAGAAGTGAATGTGCACGTCGCCCGGCTTGAGGAACTGGCTGTATTTGAAGTGGTGGTATTCGAGGTTTTCCAGGCTGTGGCACATATTGGCCTCGCCACTGAGGAATTCGTTCCGCCAGATTTCCTCGCCATTGCGCAGGATGCGGCTGGTGCCGGCCAGGTGCTGGGGCAGTTCGCCGACGCGCAACTCCGGGCCGTAGCTGCAACTGCGCAGCTTGGAATGGGCCAGGTACAGGTAGTTCTTGCGCTCCATTACATGGTCGGAGAACTCGTTGCCCACCGCGAAGCCCAGGCGATAGGGTTTGCTGTCGTGGCCGATCACGTAGAGGCCACCGATTTCCGGCTCTTCACCGGCATCTTCGGCAAATGGCGGCACCGGGAAGGCCTGGCCTGGGCGCACCACGATGCTGCCGTCGCCTTTATAGAACCACTCCGGCTGCACACCGGCCTGGCCGGCAGCGGGCTTGCCACCCTCCACGCCCCACTTGAAGATGCGCATGGTGTCGGTCAAGGCGCTGTCGTCACCGCCCTGGTGCATTTTGTCCCGCGCCGAGGCGCTGCCCAGGTGGGTCAGGCCGGTGCCGCTGATCAACATATGGGCCGGATCGGGGTGGTCCAGGGGCGGCAGGATTTTCTGTTCGGCGAGCAGCGCTGCGTAGTCATGGCTGTCGCCCAGGCCCAGGCTGTCGACCTGCTGCTGCAACTTGACGCCCGCTTCGATGGCGGCCAGCGCCAGTTCGCGCACGCTATGGGCGCTGCACACTTCACGCAGTTGGTTGCCGTCCACCACGCCGACGCGGCGCTCGCCATTATTGAGTTCGAACTGCACTAAACGCATGAAGGTTCTCCTAGATTAAGTACGTGTGGCGCCACGGGCGCTGGCGGCGAACTGGTCGGCGGGGAGCACGTGCTTGCGCTCCAACAGGCGATAGACCACGCCGGTCAGCAGCAGCCCGAAGACCATCACCCCGGACAGGAAGTACAAGCCCGAGGCGAGGTTGCCGGTGTATTCCTTGAGCGCGCCGATCACGAACGGGCCGATATAGCCGCCGAGGTTGCCCACCGAGTTGATCAACGCGATGCCCGCCGCCGCACTGGCGCCGGCGAAGAAGCGCCCCGGCAAGGTCCAGAACACCGCCGTGCACGAGAACATCGCGAATGCCGCCAGGCACAGCGCCGCCATTTGCAGCACCGGCACACTCAGCCAGGCGCTGCAGAACAGGCCGATGGCGCCCAGCACATACAGCACGGCAAGGTGGCCGTAGCGGTCATTCAAGCGGTCGGAACTGCGCGGGATAATCAGCAAACCAATAATGCCGAAGATGTACGGCACCGCCGAGATGAAGCCGGTGGTGAGGTCGCTGCCGCCGAACTGCTTGATCAGCGTCGGCAGCCACAGCCCCAGGCCGTAGATGCTCAGCGTCACCGGCAGGTAGAACAGCGCCAGCAGCAACACGCGTTTGTCCTTGAGCGCATGCAAGGGGTTGCCGTGGCGGGTCTGGCCGTAGGCTTGCAGGTCTTTGTTGAGTTCGTCGGTCAGCCAGGTTTTTTCGGCGTCGGTCATCCACTTGACCTGCTTGGGGCCATCCGGCAGGTACCGCAGCACCGGCCAGGTCAGCAGGATCGCCGGGGTGCCGATCACGATAAACAGCCACTGCCAGCCGTGCAGGCCAAGGATGCCGTCCATGCCCAGCAAGCCGCCGGACACCGGGCCGGTGATCATCATTGCGATGGGCTGCGAGAGGATAAACAACCCGAGGATCTTGCCGCGATGGCGCACCGGGAACCACTGGGTGATGTAGTACAGCACGCCTGGGAAGAAGCCGGCTTCGGCCGCACCCAGCAAAAAACGCATGACATAGAAGCTGTGCGGCCCCTGCACGAACGCCATGCCGATGGTGATCGCGCCCCAGGTGATCATGATGCGTGCGAACCAGCGCCGCGCACCGAAGCGGTCGAGCATCAGGTTACTGGGGATCTCGAACAGGAAGTAGCCGATGAAGAACAACCCCGCGCCCAAGCCATAGGCCGCATCACCGATGCCGACGTCGGCGCCCATGTGCAACTTGGCAAAGCCCACGGCGGAGCGGTCCACATAGGCAATCAGGTACAGCAGGATCAGGAAGGGAATCAGTTTCAGCGTGATGCGCCGGATAAGCCGCAATTCCTCGCTCATGGGGTCGATCTCCGATTGTTGTTCTTATAGGAATCGGGGATGCCTCTCGCGGAAAATCCGCCAGGGTCATACCTCAGTTAAGCCAGACTATATAGTAGGACTATTTGCAAAACAACTCTTCCAAAGCGAACATTTTGCGCTTATGTTTAGCCGTAGAGAGAACATATAGTCATACAATAAGAGAATCGATCATGTCTGATAAAAAGCCCGGCCTACGCTCCGCCCAGTGGTTTGGTACCGCCGACAAGAACGGCTTCATGTACCGCAGCTGGATGAAGAACCAGGGCATTGCCGACCATCAGTTCCATGGCAAGCCGATCATCGGTATCTGCAACACCTGGTCGGAGCTGACCCCGTGCAACGCGCATTTCCGCCAGATCGCCGAGCACGTCAAACGCGGCGTGATCGAGGCCGGTGGCTTCCCGGTGGAATTCCCGGTGTTCTCCAACGGCGAATCCAACCTGCGCCCCACCGCCATGCTGACGCGCAACCTGGCGAGCATGGACGTGGAGGAAGCGATTCGCGGCAACCCGATTGACGGCGTGGTGTTGCTGACCGGCTGCGACAAGACCACCCCCGCCCTGCTGATGGGGGCCGCCAGTTGCGACGTGCCGGCCATCGTGGTCACTGGCGGGCCGATGCTCAATGGCAAGCACAAGGGCCAGGACATCGGTTCGGGCACCGTGGTGTGGCAGCTCAGCGAACAAGTGAAGGCCGGCACCATCACCCTGGATGATTTCCTCGCGGCCGAGGGCGGCATGTCCCGTTCGGCGGGCACCTGCAACACGATGGGCACCGCGTCGACCATGGCGTGCATGGCCGAGGCACTCGGGACTTCGCTGCCGCACAACGCGGCGATTCCGGCGGTGGATGCGCGGCGTTACGTGCTGGCGCATATGTCGGGCATGCGTGCGGTAGAGATGGTGCGTGAAGACTTGAAACTCTCGAAGATCCTCACTAAAGAGGCCTTTGAAAACGCGATCCGGGTGAACGCGGCCATCGGCGGCTCGACCAACGCGGTGATCCACCTCAAAGCCATCGCCGGGCGCATCGGCGTCGAGCTCGATCTGGACGACTGGACCCGCATGGGCCGTGGCATGCCGACCATCGTCGACCTGCAGCCGTCGGGCCGCTTCCTGATGGAAGAGTTCTACTATGCCGGTGGCCTGCCCGCCGTACTGCGCCGTCTGGGCGAAGCCAACCTGATCCCGCACCCGAACGCGCTGACCGTCAACGGCAAATCCCTGGGCGAGAACACCAAGGACTCGCCGATCTACGGCCAGGACGAAGTGATCCGCACACTGGACAACCCGATCCGCGCCGACGGCGGCATCTGCGTGCTGCGCGGCAACCTCGCGCCATTGGGCGCGGTGCTCAAGCCGTCGGCGGCCAGTCCGGAGCTGATGCAGCATCGCGGCCGTGCAGTGGTGTTCGAGAATTTCGACATGTACAAGGCGCGCATCAACGACCCGGAGCTGGACGTGGACGCCAACTCGATCCTGGTCATGAAGAACTGCGGGCCCAAGGGTTATCCGGGCATGGCCGAAGTCGGCAACATGGGGTTGCCGGCCAAGCTGCTGGCCCAGGGTGTGACGGATATGGTGCGTATTTCCGATGCGCGCATGAGCGGCACGGCGTACGGCACCGTGGTGTTGCACGTGGCACCGGAAGCCGCTGCGGGCGGGCCGTTGGCCACGGTGAAGGAAGGTGACTGGATCGAACTGGACTGCGCCAACGGCCGTTTGCACCTGGACATCCCCGACGCAGAGCTGGCGGCGCGCATGGCTGACCTTGCGCCGCCGCAAAAGCTGATCGTCGGCGGCTACCGCCAGCTTTACATCGACCATGTGTTGCAGGCGGACCAGGGCTGCGACTTTGACTTCCTGGTGGGTTGCCGGGGGGCGGAAGTCCCCCGTCATTCCCACTAATTGGGATGCTATGATGCCGCGAATTTAAGCCAGAGCATCCCTGTCGTTATGGATCACCAGCCGCCCAAGCCGCGCAAGAGCATGCATGCCCAGATCGTTCAGGACTTGGGCATGCACATCGTTTCCGGCCGCTTCAAGCCCGAAGAAAGACTGCCCATGGAGGCCACGCTCTGCGAGGAGTACAAGGTCAGCCGCTCGGTGCTGCGCGAAGCCACGCGTGTGCTCAGCGCCAAGGGCCTGGTGTATTCCAAGCCGCGGGTGGGTGCGGTGGTGCGGCCCCGGCTGAAGTGGCACCTGCTCGACCCGGACGTGTTGTCGTGGTTGATGCAGTCCACGCCCCACAGTGAGTTCTTCAATACCCTGGCTGGTGTGCGGCGCATCCTCGAACCGGAAATCGCCGCCATGGCCGCCACCACGGCGACCGATGAAGACATCGCCATCATCGAAAAAGCCTACCAAGGCATGGAGACCGCGAAGACCCACGACGACCTGTTGCAGGCCGACCTGGACTTCCACCGCGCCATTGCCGATGCCACGCGCAACGACCTGCTCGCCTATATGTGCAACATGCTGTCGTTGCCGCTGCGCGAGTCGATCAACATCACCAACCGCCGTCCGGATATCCAAGGCCTGAGCCTGCCCCGGCACAAGGCGATCCTCACCGCGATCCAGAACCGCGATGCACTGGGTGCACGGCATGCGTCGCTGGTGCAGTTGGATGACACGCGGGTGGCGTTGGATACGGTGATGAATGTGCTCACGCCGCTCTGACTTCAAGGCGTAACACACACCCAATGTGGGAGGGGGCTTGCCCCCTCCCACATTGGGTGTGTGTCGGTCGTTATAGCGTGTAGGCGATGCCGACCTGGACTGTGCGCGGGGCGCCTGGGTAGGCGTAGATGTTGCCGAACGCGCCCTCTTCATACTCGCGGTTGAACAGGTTCTTCACGTCCAAGTTGAGCCGGACTTTCTCGTTGACCTTGTAGTAGCCGAGCAGGTCGACCACGGTGTAGGCGTCCATCGTGAACGGCGTGTTGGAGGTCTGGCCGACGCGCTCATCCACGTATTTCGCACCTGCTCCCAGCCCCAGCCCCTTGAGGCTGCCATCCTGGAATTCATACACGTTTAGCAGGCTGAAGCTGTTGCGCGGAATGTTGGCCAGGTGGGTGCCGGCGCGCAGGGTGTTGTCCTTGGTGACTTCGGCGTCCACGTAGGCGTAGCCGCCAATTACGCGCCACTCGGGGGTGAGGTTGCCAGCGACGTTCAAGTCAAAACCGCGACTGCGGACCTGGCCGGCGGCGACCCTGGAGTTGGTATCCAGCGGATCGGTAGTCAGGACATTCTTTTTGTCGATCTGGTAAACCGCAGCGTCGACGCTCAACTGGTGATCCAGCGCCTCCCACTTGATGCCCATTTCATAAGACTTGCCCTTCTCCGGCTCAAAGCCTTCACCGGTCCGAGTGGCTCCCGTATTCGGCTTGAATGAACGCGCTGCATCGGCGTACACGGCGAGGGAGTCGGTGAGGTCGTAGATCAAGCCGACACGTGGCGTCACGGCGTTATCGCTGGCCTCCCAGCTCTTGGTATTGGCGACGTACGTCTCGTACTTATGCTCAAACCGCTCGAAACGGGCGCCCGCCAGCACTTTCAAGCGCTCGGTCAGGGCGACCTGGTCCTGGACGAAGGCGGCGTAGGTCTTGAGGTTTTCTTTGTCGTTCGTCGGCGTGTTGACCAAGGCAGGACGCGGCTTGCCGTAGACCGGGTTGAAGATATCGCTGGTGTAGGCGGCGGCGGAACGCTGAATGATCGACTTGTAGTCGTAGTCCTCATACTCGATGCCGGTCAGCAAGGTGTGTTCGAAGCCGCCAGTGGAGAAACGCCCGGTGAGGTTGAGCTGGTAGTCCTTGTCGGTCCATTCCAGCTTGCGGTAGTTGAAGTTGCGGTTGAGAGTGTGGCCGTCGGCAGCCAGGCTGTTGGCCTCGATGGCATTGCCTTGGAGCGTGCCGTCCAACCACTGAAAACCACCGCTCAGGGTCCAGTCTTCGTTGAGCATGTGCTCGAAACGCAGCTGGGCCATGTTGTTGTCGTTGTGTAACTTGCCGACGTCTTTATCACCCCAGAAGGTATCGCGGGATGCGGTGCCTTTCTGCGTGGCAAAACGCGTCAGGCCACGATCCAACGGATGATTGTTACGCATGAAGTCGCCTTCAAAGATCACCTTCGTTTCATCGGTAGCTTGCCAGGTGATTACCGGCGTCACGCCGTAGCGTTCGGTTTCCACATGGTCACGAAAGGTGTCACCACCCTCGCCTACGACGTTCAGGCGATAGGCCAGGCGACCTTCGTCATCCAGCGGGCCGGAGGCATCCAAGGTGCCGCGTTTCATGCCTTGGTCATTCAACTGGCTGCCGAGGGTCACGGTGCGCTCGGCCAGCGGCTGCTTGGACACTACGTTGAAAGTGCCGCCTGGATCGCCGCGGCCGTAGAGCATGGTCGCCGGGCCGCGCAGCACTTCGAGACGTTCAATGGTGTTGGCATCCGGCATGTTCGGGTAGCCACGGTTGATCGGGAAGCCGTTGCGGTAGAACTCGCCGGTGGTAAAGCCGCGCACGGTGAAGGTGGTCAGGCCCTGGCCACCAAAGTTGTTGGCACGGCCGACGCCGCCAGCATAGTCGAGGGCATCTTGCAGGCGGGTCGCGCCGATGTCCTCGACCACATCCTTGGACACCACGCTGATGGACTGCGGGGTTTCATGAATCGAAGTGTCGGTGCGCGTCGCACTGGCTGAGCGTGTTGCATGGTAGCCCTTGACCGGTCCCTGAGCTGTTTCATAGTCCGCCGTACCCGTCACGTTGGTCGCTTGCAACTCCAGGCTGGTTTGCTCGGTGGGCGCGACGTCTGCCCAGGTGAAAGGGGAAAACGCCTGCAACACGCAGATTGAAATCAGGGTACGACGCATGGATGTTGGACCTAGTGAATGAGCCAGATGGGGCGGCAAACCTGCCAAGAATTCGCGGGGCATGCTATACCATCGCATTCTCGTTTGATATCTATTCTCATTCGTTATTTTTTACGTATCTGCTTTGTATCAAAATCAAGTTAAAGAAAAGCCACTCGATTGAGTGGCTCCCGACACTGCGTGGCTCGCCTCAGCGATACCGCTCCAACCAATGCGCATAAGGCGCCGGCAAGGTCCAGGAAGACTTGTCCACGCCCAGCTCCTTGGCTGCAAAGTACGCCCAATGCGGGTCGGCCAGGTGCGCACGGCCCACCGAGACCAAGTCCAGATGCCCCGCCTGCAACGCGCCTTCTGCCAGTTGCGGCGTACCAAACCCCCACGCCGACGTCACCGGGATACCGGCTTCGCGGCGCACGCGCTCGGCAATCGGGCCCATAAAAGCCGGGCCCCACGGGATGTTCGTGTCGGGAATGGTGAAACCGACGCTGACGCTCAGCAGGTCCAGGCCACCGGCTTTGAAATTACGTGCCAGTTCGATGGATTCGGTGAGGGTCTGCTCGTCACGGCCGTCGTATTCGATCACGCCGAAACGCGCGGTCAATGGCAGGTTTTCCGGCCAGACTTCGCGCACGGCGGCCAGGGTTTCCAGGAGGAAGCGGCTGCGGTTGTCGAAGCTGCCACCGTAGGCGTCGGTGCGCTGGTTGGAATGCTCGGAGAAGAAGCTCTGGGCCAGGTAACCGTGGGCGAAGTGCAGCTCGATCCACTCGAAACCGGCGTCACGGGCACGACGGGCGGCGTCGACGAAGTCCTGTTTAACCCGAGCGATGTCTTCCAGGGTCATGGCACGCGGTACGTTGGGCAGGTTCGCACCAAAAGCGATGGCCGAGGGCGCAATGGTTTCCCAGCTGCGGTCGTCGGCGGACGAAATATGGTCATCCCCTTCCCACGGACGGTTGGCGCTGGCTTTGCGACCCGCGTGGGCAATCTGGATGCCGGGGACCGAACCTGCGGCCTTGATGGCCTGGACCATTGGCACGAACGCCTGGGCGTGTGCATCGCTCCAGATACCCGCGCAGCCCGGTGTGATACGGCCTTCAGGCGCAACGGCAGTGGCCTCGACCACCAACAAACCAGCGCCGCCACGGGCCATGCCGGCCAGGTGCACGTGGTGCCAGTCGTTGACGATGCCGTCGTCGGCCATGTATTGGCACATCGGCGGAATGGCGATTCGGTTACGCAGGGTCACGTCTTTGAGCGTGAAGGGTTGGAACAGAGCGGACATGGGGACTCCAGCAGCAAGTGGGTGATTCGATAGTTCGATGGTAATCGAACAATGGTATTCAGCGATACCCCCCTGTTATCATCCGTCCCCATGCGAGCCTTCAAACACCCTGCCCTTCAAGACTTGACCTTAGAGCGTCTGCTGTACGCCCTGAGTGATCCGGTGCGCCTGGACATCGTCCGCTGCCTGGCCGGCGTGCCAGAGGCAACCTGTGGCGAGTTGGACGGTGGGCGCCCCAAGTCGAGCATGTCCCACCACTTCCGGGTATTGCGCGATGCCGGCCTGGTGCACACCCGCAGCGTGGGCACGACCCATCTGAACTCGTTGCGCAGAGAAGAGCTGGACAGTCGGTTTCCGGGGTTGCTCGCCAGTGTTCTCAGCCAGCACTGAGGCTGATTGCCTCACCGTCCAGGTACACGCGGTCTTTGCCGTTGTGCTTGGAGGCATACAGGTTGCGGTCGGCACATTTGAGCACCGCCGATAGATCGGCACCCGCCGAAAACCGCGCCATGCCCGCGCTGCAGGTGTAGTGGTGAGGCGGGGCCACACTGCAACGGATCGACTGCAACAGACGTAGCGCGAAATCACTGGCGACTGAAGGGTCATCGCCCACCAACAGCACACCGAACTCCTCGCCGCCGATCCTGCCGAAGCTATAGCTGCCCGGTGTGGATTTGAGGCAACCGGCCATAGCGCAGAGGATCGTGTCGCCGACATCGTGGCCGAACTGGTCGTTCTTCAACTTGAAGCTATCGATGTCCAACATCATGAAATAGCCGCTCTCGCCTGCCGCAAGCAACGCGGCGAAGCTCTCCATAAAGGCGCGTCGATTCAGGATGGAGGTCAGGTAGTCTGTTTCAGCCAGTACCCGAAACTCACTCTCGACCAACAACACCGAGCGCAGGTTTTTCAGGTAGGACACATTAAGAACGCAGCCAATCGAAACGGACGCCGCGCAAAAGATGAACAAGTAGATGTCGACGCCTTGGTAAAGGCCTACCGGAATATGGGGCCAGGTCATTAACCACACCGCGATCGCGCACACCAGAAAGTCCTGGACCGCGATAAACAGAATTGCACTGCACGCCACCAAGGTCACTGCCAGCGGCAAGGCAAACACCTGCAACTGCGGGTCGGTGCGAACGACGTAGGTAAACCCGGCCGTCAACAGCGCCATGTAGACCAACCCCAGCGCCCGCCACACGTAATAGTGAGTGACGCGTCGGTGAAGCCGATACACAACGACCAGACAGAGGGTGACAATGACGGCCTGCACGCCCAGCAGCTTAGCGTGATCAGCCATCAGCACTCCAACCCACGCAATAATCCCGATAAGCTCGGCCTGTGCGATCGCGGGCGACAATAGCCTTTGCATCCGTGGCCTGAGTTTCAAAATAGCTGGCACCCCTTCACTCCTTGCAAATAAGTAGCCTACTGACTGTCGGCCTGACTCAATTGCAGACTGAGCAAGCAAGTTGCAAACGAATACGCCATAAAGCGTCTTACCAGATGAATAAACGGTGGTAACACCTCGAGTATTGTCTTTGAGTGAATTTTGAAATAACCCCTGTCAGCGCCTTCCTGAACCAGACGAATAACGTGGGTTTTAGACACGGACAATTGCTCGGCGATTGAAAGATACGACGACGCCCTGAAACTTGCGCCCTGGTTATCCAGGGAACACGCGTCGTTATAAATCGCCAACATCAACATATGCCCAGCATCGCGTTTTACCAGCCAATAACAGTCAGGCAGCAACAGATCAATCGTCAGATTGTCAGTGAGCAGCGTCGAATAACCTTTGAAGTAACGGGCGAGGTACGCACGGTCATCCAACGCGTTCAAGTCGCGGCAAACCGCTTCATCGGCGCACATCACCGCCAGTGGTTCGACCACCGACGCGAGCATCAGCCTGATTTCCCGACAGGCCTGGGACGACGGGCTGAACACGCGCAAGCGGCTGTCATCCGGATGCCCCGCCACCTTCATGAAGCCCAACGCCCTGAACAGCAGAAATATCGATTCCAGGCTGTTTTTCGAACAGAACCTGCGCGCCACGCAAAACTCTTTCACGTGCGACAGCAATGGCACCGGTTGGGAGAAATACGTGCTCAATAACGTAAAGGACACCATCAAACGGTTGAACTTCAGTGCCGTCTTGTAGAAAAACGCTCTTTTTGAATAGGGCCCCAGTAACATTGTGTAATGATTACGCACACAGGCTTCAAATTCCACATGGCGCTCAAACGCCTGCGCCGTATGTTCCATCGCCAACTTCAACGAACTGCCACACATGAGAAAGAGCCCTGATCAAACAACTTGGATTCACTGATCTCAATGCAGTACCGGTAATGGCGTTTTGCCTTGAGCGCAATCTATCGCGATTAAGCAAAAGGACATCGTCGCTACCAAAATTGTTCCAACATCCCGAACTGGCTTAACCGTTTCAGTTCCCCAGCGAACCTTCCCCCCAACCCGGCGTCCGAGCTAAGGCACTGTTGCTTACCGCTTACCGCGAGGTTGTCGTTTGAAAGCCGCCATCATCAAAAAGTACCGCCTGATCATCAAGACCATGGGCTACGTAGGCTGGTCGCTGTTCTGGCTGTTGCTGTGGGATATCGCCGTGACGGTGGATTTCATGCTGTTTCTCAACGCCAAGGTCAACTTGCCGCTGATGCCGCTCACCTTGCTGGGTTCGGCGCTGATTGTGTTGATCAGTTTTCGCAACAGCAGCGCCTATAACCGCTGGTGGGAGGCCCGCACGCTGTGGGGCGCGATGGTCAACAACTCGCGCAGCTTTGCGCGCCAGGTGCTAACGCTGCTGGACGACCCCGGCAGCGAAGTGAACCCGGTCAAATCCACCCTGCTGCGCCGCCACGTGGCTTACGTAAATTGCCTGGCCGCGCACCTCAAGGGCGAGCCATGCCCGGATGAAGTGCGCGCATTTATCCCGACCGAGGAGTTCGCGCGCAACGGCGCCACCAATAACTTTGCCAACGACATTCTTACCGGCTCGGCGGCGATATTGGCCCGCGAATACAAGGCCGGCCACCTGGACAGCATTCGCCTGGCGCGGCTGGAGTCGACCCTGGTGGACCTGTCCAACGCCCAAGGCGGCATGGAGCGCATTGCCAACACGCCACTGCCCTACCCGTACGTGTATTTCCCGCGGCTGTTCATCTCGCTGTTCTGCCTGATCGTACCGGTGGGGCTCGTGGAATCCTTGGGCTGGTTCACCCCGCTGGCATCCACGGTGGTGGGCTTTATGCTGCTGGCCATCGAACGCATCGGCACCGATCTGCAAAGCCCGTTCCGCTCCAGCGAACACCAGATCCAGATGGAAGCCATCTGCGAAACCATCGAAAAAAACCTGCAATCGATGCGCCGCGACGCCCTGGCCGACGACCAAATCGGCTGATCACCAAACCAGCCCTAAAGTGCGTGACTCCTCGGTCGATAAACCGGGGGTACGCATGGGCCACACCCCCTCATAACAACACATGCGACGCTCTGCGCTACCCACTGCCTTGCCAAAACTATAAATACTCCGCAGGTGAAGTCATGAATATCAAGCAGAAGCTGACCTGGGCGTTCGCGGCTATCGCGTGCGTCCCCGTCATCCTGGTCGCCGTGTTGGTAGTGTTGAACCTGCGCGAGGGGGCCCAGGCCAATTTCCTCGACAGCAGCGGCCGCGAGATCCGCCAGATCGACAATGGCATGAAGCAGTTTTTCGACGGCATCAGCCAGAACGTCGACTTTATGGCCAAGGACCCGCGCGTTATCGCGGCCAAGGGTCTGAAGAGCTACGCCGGCGCCGACGCCGCACAGATTCCCCTCACGCCCACCAACAAAGAACTGCTGGATATCTTCGACCAATTCGCCAAAAGCCATCCGAGCACCGCCTACCTGTCCTTGGGCCTAAGCGATGGTGGTTACGCCAGCTGGCCGGACGACACCAAACTTAACAACTACGACCCACGCGTGCGCCCTTGGTACAAAGCCGCCATCGCCGCACCGGGCGCTACCGTGCGCACTGGCGCCTATTACTGGGCGCCGGACGACGTCGTATTGATCGGCACCGTGCACACCGTCGCCGATGCCACTGGCAACATCCTGGGCGTGGTTGGCCTGGACGTGTCGCTCAAGCAGCTCACCGAGCTGGTGCGCAACATCAAGCTGGGCGACAGCGGCTACCTGATGCTGGTGGAAGCCAACGGCAACGTGCTGGTAGACCCCAGCGATGCCAAGCATAACTTCAAGCCCCTGGCCGACCTGGGCCCCAACTACGCCGAACTGTCCAAGCGCGGCGACGGTGTGACCCAGATCGACATCGACGGCGTGGCCTACATGGCCAACGTGGTCAGTTCCAAAGACCTGGGCTGGCGCTTTATCGGCCTGATCAAACGTGACGAAGTGATGGCCGGCGCCACCAGCCTCACCTGGCTGATCGCAGCAATTGCCGCCGCGCTGGCGGTGGTCTTTGCGATTGTCGGGGCCAGTTTCGCCAGCGTCATCGTGCGTCCGATCCGTGGCGTGGCCGAGGGCCTGCAAGAAATCGCCGAAGGCGAAGGCGACCTCACGCGCCAACTCAAGGTACAGGGCAAGGACGAAACCGCCACCCTCGCGGGCTGGTTCAACCAGTTCCTGAGCATGATTGCGCAGTTGGTGCAGCGCATCGGCAACGCCTCCTCCGACCTGCAAACCGCCGCCGCCGACACCAGTGAAGTGGCCAACAATATGAACCAGGCCGCCGGTCGCCAGCGTGAAGCGGTGGAGCTGGTGAGCACTGCGTTCAACGAAATGGTCGCCACTGCCAACGAAGTCGCACGCTCGTGCAGCGCCGCAGCCACCAGTGCCGACGAAGGCTACCGCGACGTGCACGACGGCCAGCACCACATCGGCGAAGCCACCGGCAGTGTGCTCAAGCTCAGCGAAGACCTGCAGAAGTCGACCCAGACCATGCAACTGCTGGAGCAGGACAGCCAGAACATCAACACCATCCTCGACACCATCCGCTCGATTGCCGAGCAGACCAACCTGCTGGCACTCAACGCCGCGATTGAAGCCGCACGTGCCGGTGACCAGGGCCGCGGCTTCGCCGTGGTAGCCGACGAAGTCCGCGCCCTGGCGCGCCGTACGGCGGATTCCACCGGTGAAATCGACAGCCTGCTGGGCAACCTCGCCCGCCGCACCCAGGAAGTCACGCAGCAGATGCAAGGTAGCCTGCTGGTGTCCCACACCAGCGTGGAACGCATCCAGCAGGCCCGCGACAGCTTCGACAAGATCCGTGGTTCGGTGGACTCGATCCGCGACCAGAACACCCAGATCGCCACGGCCGCCGAGGAGCAGCACCAAGTGGCCGAAGAGATCAACCGCCACATCGCGCAGATCCATGCCGATGCACAACTGGTCGAAGGCTTCGCCCACTCGGCGCAGACTGGGTCAGGTCGTTTGACGGATATTTCCGGTCAGCTCAAGGGGTTGGTGGGCCGGTTCAAGTTCTAAGCAGCTTCAACGTCGAGGCAGAATGCAGGATCGAGTTTGCTCGCGCCCACATTCTGCCTCGACGTACGCCTCCCGCCAAAATCAGCAAAGCGACCTACACTCCCCCCCACACACGCGACATTTAGCCTCAGCCCATCATCGCAGCACCTGTAATAGTCTATTGCAGGACTCTAATGTACTAACCAGTTACTTATCTTGCTAAAATCGCGTCTTTGCCCTCTCACATTCGAGTCCTTTCGACATGAAACGAGCATCGCGCGCCACTGGCGCCTCTAGATTCTTACTGCTGGGCCTGGGCGTTATCATCGCCCTGCTCGGCCTCGCCCTCGCCGTCGGCGGCGCCAAATTGGTCAGCCTGGGCGGTTCCTGGTACTTCCTGATCGGCGGCGTGGCGATGGCGCTTGCCGGGCTGTTGATTGCCCGCAGCAAACCGGCCGGCGCGTGGTTGTTTGCCGCGTTCCTGGTCGGCACAGCCATTTGGGCCGTGGCGGATGTGGGCCTGGTGTTCTGGCCGCTGTTCTCGCGCGTGTTCATGTTTGCAGCCATCGGCATGGTCGTGGCGCTGGTGTATCCGCTGCTGGTCGGCAAGCCTGCACGCGGTGCCTATGGCGTCGCTGCCGTGTTGGCGGTCGGCGTGGCGGTGGCAGCGGGCAATATGTTTGTCGCCCACCCAAGCGTCGCCCCGACCGGTGCCGGCCCAGGCGTCACGCCCGTGGCTGCGGCCGATGCGCAGAAAGATTGGGCGCACTACGGCAACACCGAAGGCGGCAGCCGTTTTGCGGCGCTGGACCAGATCAACCGCGACACCGTCAACACGCTCAAAGTCGCCTGGACCTACCACACCGGTGACGTGGCGATCAGCGACGGCAACGGCGCCGAAGATCAACTGACGCCCCTGCAGATCGGCAACAAAGTGTTCATCTGCACGCCGCACAACAACCTGATCGCCCTTGACGCCGACACCGGCAAAGAGCTGTGGAAGAACGAAGTCAACGCCAAATCGGCGGTGTGGCAGCGTTGCCGTGGCATGGCGTACTTCGATGCCAGCGCGCCGATTGCCCAACCGACCCAGCCCAACAGCTCGCCGATCATTGCGGCCACGGTTGCGCCCGGTGCGCAGTGCCAGCGTCGCCTGCTGACCAACACCATTGATGCACGCCTGATCGCGGTCGATGCCGACACCGGTAAATTCTGCGAAGACTTCGGCACCCACGGCCAAGTGGATTTGAAAGCCGGCCTGGGCAATGTGCCAGACAGCTACTACCAGCTCTCCTCCGCCCCATTGATCGCCGGCACCACCGTTGTCGTCGGCGGCCGTGTCGCGGATAACGTGCAGACCGACATGCCAGGCGGCGTGATCCGTGGTTTTGACGTGATCAGCGGCCAAATGCGCTGGGCCTTCGACCCGGGCAACCCGCAAGACAAACAGGCCCCGACTGGCGACAGCACCTATGTGCGCAGCACGCCGAACAGCTGGGCGCCGATGTCCTACGACCCGCGGATGAACACGATTTTCCTGCCGATGGGCAGCTCGTCCACCGACATCTACGGCGTAGAGCGCACCCAGCTCAACCACAAATACGGCGCCTCGGTACTGGCCCTGGATGCCTCCAGCGGTGCTGAAAAGTGGGTCTACCAGACCGTCCACAACGACCTGTGGGACTTCGACCTGCCGATGCAGCCGAGCCTGATCGACTTCACCCCACCGGGCAGTGACAAGGCTGTACCCGCGGTGGTGATCGGCACCAAGGCCGGGCAGATCTATGTGCTCGACCGCGCCACCGGCCAACCACTGACTGACGTAAAAGAAGTCCCGGTCAAGGCGGCCAACATCCCCAACGAGCCGTACTCGCCGACCCAGCCTAAATCGGTGGGCATGCCGCAGATCGGCGCACAGACCCTGACTGAATCGGACATGTGGGGCGCCACCCCGTACGATCAGTTGCTGTGCCGCATCGACTTCAAAGGCATGCGCTACGACGGCCTGTATACCGCGCCGGGCACCGATAAATCCCTGAGCTTCCCCGGCTCCCTGGGCGGCATGAACTGGGGCAGTATTTCCACCGACCCGGTGCACGGCTTTATCTTCGTCAACGACATGCGCCTGGGCCTGTGGATCCAGATGGTGCCGGCGCAGAAAAATGCCCAAACCTCGTCCGGTGGCGAAGCGCTGAACACCGGCATGGGCGCCGTGCCGCTCAAAGGCACACCGTATGCGGTGAACAAAAACCGCTTCCTGTCGGTGGCCGGCATTCCGTGCCAGGCGCCGCCATTCGGCACCCTGACCGCTATCGACATGAAGACTCAGAAGGTCGCCTGGCAAGTACCCGTCGGCACCGTTGAAGACACCGGCCCGCTGGGCATCCGCATGCACCTGCCGATCAAGATCGGCCTGCCGACCCTCGGCGGCACGCTGTCGACCCAGGGCGGCCTGATCTTTATCGCCGGCACCCAGGACTTCTACCTGCGCGCCTTCAACAGCGGCAACGGTGATGAAGTCTGGAAAGCCCGCCTGCCCGTCGGCAGCCAAGGTGGCCCGATGACCTATGTGTCGCCAAAAACCGGCAAGCAGTACGTGGTCATCACCGCCGGCGGTGCACGCCAGTCCACTGACCGTGGCGACTATGTGATCGCCTACGCCCTGCCATAACCCCTCCAGGCGCGGTGCACCCTGCACCGCGCCTTCTGCTTTGGAAAACCCCGCATGACCCCCTCTTCTCATCTTTCCCTTGGGCGCCTGTTGCTGGGCGTGGCCTTGAGCGCCGCCCTGCCCGCTCAAGCCGATGACACCACCCTGACCGGCGACTGGGGCGGCCTGCGCCGCGAGCTGGAAGACAGCGGCGTACGCTTGACCGGCGACTACAGCGGCGAAACCGCCTACAACGCCCAGGGCGGCCAGCACCGTTCGGCACGCTACTCACAAAACCTCAAGCTGGGTGTGCAGTTCAACCTGGGCAAGCTCTACGGCTTCACCCACGGCGACCGCATCCAGGTCACCGTCAATGACCGTCGCGGCAACAGCGCGTCCGAAGACCTGGTGGGCAACCGCCTGCCGATCCAGGAAAACTACGGCGGGCTCTACACCCGCCTTACCGAGCTGAGCTACGAGCGCACGCTGTTCACCCCGGCGCTCAACGTCAAGCTCGGCTACATGGCCATGGGCAATGACCTCGGCGGCCTCGACAGCGGCATTTTGTGCAACTTCATGAACGCGGGTTTCTGCGGGCACCCGCTGAACATGTCCGGCGGCAGCGGCTGGACCAATTACCCCAACGCACGACTGGGCGCACGGGTCAAATACGACCTCTCGCCCGCCTGGCAACTGCGGGTGGCCGCGTTCAATGTCGACCCCGACAGCAACGGCGACTCCAGCCGCGCCTGGAAACTGAGCCCCAAGCACACCACCGGCACCGTGGTGCCGATCGAACTGGTGTACAAACACGCAGGCACCCTGCCGGGCGAGTACAAGCTGGGCTATTACTACGACAGCTCCGACGTCAAACGCATCGGCAGCGATGAGAAGGTCAGCGGTCGCGGCGGCCACTACCTGCTGATCGACCAGGCGGTGTGGGCATCCGACTCATCCGCCGGCCGCGTGTTGCACGCCTTCGGCCAATACTCCGCCGCCAGTGAAGCCGCGTCGCCGTTCAGCAAGTGGTATGGCGCGGGCGTGGTGCTGTACAAACCGTTTGAAGGCCGACCGCGCGACACCCTCGCCTTGGGCTATGGCCGCGCCGTACCGAACCCGCGCAGCCGTGACGTACAGGAACTGGCGGCGTTCAATGCAGGCGCCACCTACCCGAACCTCGACAACGCCGAACAACTGATCGAACTCAGTTACGGCTACCAGGCCACGCCCTGGCTGACCCTGCGCCCGGATGTGCAATACATCATCGAGCCGGGGGCGTTTTCGGGGGACGACATCGATAACGCACTGGTCCTGGGCCTACAGGTAAAAGCCGTGTTCTGAACCGGTTCAGGCGTCGGTGGGCGGCAACGCCCTGTTCGCCTGTTCGAGCGCAGCAATGCGCTCGACTTTTGCCCCGGAGCGCTCCGCTTCGAATTCCGACTCCAGAAACACTTTGACGATGCCCTTGGCCACCTCCGGCCCGATCACCCGCGCACCGATGGACAGGATCTGCGCATCGTTGCTCTTGCGCGCCCGCTCTGCCGAATAGGTATCGTGAGCCTGGGCCGCCCGCACGCCCTTGATCTTGTTGGCTGAAATCGCCATGCCGATGCCCGTGCCGCAAATCAACACGCCCAAACGCTGCTCACCCGCGCCCACCGCCGTCGCCACGGCCACCGCGATGTCGGGATACAACACCGGGCTGGACGAATAGCAGCCAAAATCCTGCGTGCGATAACCCAGGGCTTCGATGTAAGCCTTGAGCAATTCCTTGAGTTCAAAGCCGGCCTCGTCGCAACCGATGGCCACTGAAAACATTGCGTGTGCACCCATAACTGTCTCTCCGTCGCCGCCAATCCGATCATATGATCACCATGTGAAAATATGCACAATCATTAGCGGGCGATAGGCCCTCCGCTGTCAAGACCTATTTAAACGACAATCAAGCAAAAATCCGCAAAACCTTCACAGGGTCATGCCCCGAACCATTGACAAGTGGGCGCCCAGCGGTTTAAACATATGATCACTATCCGATCATATGATCAGGTGGCACTAATAAGAAAATCAGCAAGAGGACACACCGATGGCCACGCCATTACTGCTCCAGGCTGAACATGTTTCCAAGGCCTATGCGGGGGTCCCGGCCCTGCGCGATGGGCGCCTCTCCCTGCGCGCTGGCAGCGTGCACGCCCTGTGCGGCGGCAACGGCGCCGGCAAATCGACCTTCCTCAGTATCTTGATGGGCATCACCCAGCGTGACGGCGGCAGCATTCTGCTCAACGGCCGGCCGGTGCAGTTCCACCGTCCCAGTGAAGCCCTGGCGGCCGGTGTGGCGATGATCACCCAGGAGCTGGAACCTATCCCCTACATGACCGTGGCCGAGAATATCTGGCTGGGCCGCGAACCCCGGCGCGCCGGTTGTATCGTCGACAGCAAGGCACTCAACCAACGCACCCGCGAGCTGCTGCAGAGCCTGGAGTTCGAGGTCGACGCCACCAGCCCGATGCACCGCCTGAGCGTGGCGCAGATCCAGTTGGTGGAAATCGCCAAGGCGTTCAGCCATGACTGCCAAGTGATGATCATGGACGAGCCCACCTCGGCCATCGGCGAACGCGAAGCCGAAACCCTGTTCAAGGCCATCCGCCGCCTCACCGCCCGTGGCGCGGGGATCATCTATGTGTCGCACCGCCTCAGTGAACTGGCGCAGATCGCCGATGACTACAGCATCTTTCGCGACGGCGCCTTTGTGGAAAGCGGACGCATGGCTGATATCGACCGTGCGCACCTGGTGCGCGGCATCGTTGGCCAGGAGCTGCAACGCATCGACCACAAGGTCGGCCGCGAATGCACCGCCCACACCTGCCTGGACGTCAGCGGCCTAAGCCGCGATGGCGAGTTCCAGGACATCAGCCTGCAACTGCGCCAGGGCGAGATCCTTGGCATCTACGGGCTGATGGGCTCGGGGCGCAGCGAATTCCTCAACTGCCTGTACGGCCTCACGTTGCCGGATGCCGGCAGCGCCACGCTGCGCGGCCAGCCACTGCCCACCGGCACCCCGGCCGCGACGATTCGCGCCGGTATGTCGCTGGTCACCGAAGACCGTAAAGACAGCGGCCTGGTGCTTAGCGCGAGCATCCTGGCGAACATCGCACTCTCGGCGTACAAACAGCTGTCGAGCTGGTCGGTGATCAATACCCGCAAGGAAAACGCCCTGGCCCAACGCCTGGTCAAGCGCCTGCAGATCAAGGTCTCGTCCCTGGATTTGCCGGTGGAATCCATGAGCGGCGGCAACCAGCAAAAGGTGGTGCTTGCCAAATGCCTGTCGACCCAGCCGATCTGCCTGCTCTGCGACGAGCCGACGCGTGGCATCGATGAGGGCGCCAAACAAGAGATCTACCACCTGCTCGATGAGTTTGTGCGCGCTGGCGGCGCGGCCATCGTGGTCTCGTCCGAAGCGCCGGAGCTGCTGCACCTGAGTGACCGCATCGCGGTGTTCAAAGGCGGCCGGCTGGTGACCGTCAGCACCGACACCGCCCTTTCCCAGGAAGCCTTGTTGAGTCTTGCCTCATGAATAGCAAAGTCATTGCCGCCCCCGTCATCGCCCCGTCGCGCAGCCGCCTGCGCCTGTCCCTCGACCGCTTCGGCCTGCCGCTGGTGTTTGTGCTGCTGTGTGTGGTGATGGCGTTTTCCAGCGAGTACTTCATGACCTGGCGCAATTGGATGGACATCCTGCGCCAGACTTCCATCAACGGGATCCTGGCCGTAGGCATGACCTACGTGATTCTGACCAAGGGCATCGACCTGTCAGTGGGTTCGATCCTGGCGTTTGCCGGGCTGTGCAGCGCACTGGTCGCCACCCAGGGCTACGGCCTGCTGGCGGCGGTCAGCGCCGGGATGTTTGCCGGGGCGATGCTTGGCGTGGTCAACGGCTTCATGGTCGCCAACCTGTCGATCCCGCCCTTCGTCGCCACCCTCGGCATGCTCAGCGTGGCCAGGGGCATGACGTTTATCCTCAACGATGGCAGCCCGGTCACCGACCTGCCCGACACCTTCCTGGCGATGGGCATCGGCAAGCTCGGGCCTATTGGCATCCCGATCATCATCTTTGCGGTGGTCGCGCTGATCTTCTGGATGGTGCTGCGCTACACCACCTATGGCCGCTATGTGTACGCGGTGGGCGGCAATGAAAAAAGCGCGCGCACCTCCGGCATCGGCGTACGCAAGGTGACGTTCTCGGTGTATGTGATCTCCGGCCTGCTGGCGGGGCTGGCCGGCGTGGTGCTGGCTGCGCGCACCACCTCGGCCCTGCCCCAGGCGGGGGTGTCTTATGAACTGGACGCGATTGCCGCGGTGGTGATCGGCGGCACCAGCCTCTCCGGTGGCACCGGCAGCATTGTCGGCACGCTATTCGGCGCCCTGCTGATCGGTGTGATCAACAACGGCTTGAACCTGCTCGGGGTGTCTTCGTATTACCAACAAGTGGCCAAGGGGTTGATCATCGTGCTGGCGGTGTTGATCGATGTCTGGCGCAAGAAAAAACGCTAAGTGGAGTGCATGCAATGTCCAATTTCTGGAACCAGGCGTTCGACCTCAGCGGCCGTTGCGCCGTGATCACCGGCGGCGCCGCCGGCATCGGCCTGGCCTGCGCCAGCCTGCTGGTGGAACGCGGCGCCAAAGTGGCGTTACTGGACCGCGACCCTGCAGTGGTGGACGTGGCTGCCGGCCTTGGCGCCGGCAACATCGGGCTGGTCGCCGACCTGCGCCGGCTCGACTCGGTGCAGGCGGCGGTCGACCAGGCCCACGCCGGGCTCGGGCGCATCGACTACCTGGTCAACAGCGCGGGCGTGGCCGTGCTCGACAAGGCGCTGCAGGTGAGTGAAGACGCCTGGGACACCACCCTGGATATCAACCTCAAGGCCAGTTTCTTCGTGGCCCAGGCCTGTGCCCGCTACATGATCGAGCAAGGCGGTGGGCGCATCGCCAACCTCGCCTCCCAGGCCGCCGTGATCGGGCTGGACCGGCATGTGGCCTACTGCGCGAGCAAAGCTGCGGTGGTCGGCATGACCAAGGTGCTGGCGATGGAATGGGCACCCCACGGCATCAACGTCAACGCCGTTTCACCGACCATCGTCGAAACCGCCCTGGGCAAGAAAGCCTGGGCCGGCGAGCTGGGGGAGCGGGCCAAATTGCAGATTCCGGTGGGGCGTTTCGCCCAGTCCGAGGAAATCGCCGGGCTGGTGCTCTACTTGGTCAGCGACGCGGCCAAGATGATCACCGGCGAAAACGTGGTGATCGACGGCGGCTACAGCATTCAGTAACCAGGCTTCTAATAAGAACAAAAGGAAGACGGCATGAATCGAGTCATTAACGATCCGGACCTGGTGGTTGAGGACATGCTCGCGGGCATCCTCCTGGCGCACCCGGAACTGGTACAGCACGAGAGCAATCCACGGGTCATTCGCAAGGGCAAACCCTCACCGGCCGGCCAGGTGGGCATCGTCACCGGCGGCGGCTCCGGGCATGAGCCGGCATTCCTTGGCTACGTCGGTCCAGGCCTGGTGGACGCCGTGGCCGTCGGTGAGGTTTTCTCCTCGCCCACCGCCAAGAGCTTCTTCGATGCGTTCCGCGCCGCCGACCAGGGCGCGGGCGTAGCGTGCCTGTACGGCAACTACGCCGGCGACAATATGAACGTGAAGCTGGCAATGAAAATGGCCGCCAGCAAAGACATGAGCATCCGCACCGTGGTGGCCAACGATGACGTTGCCTCCGCGCCACTGGCCGATATCGCCAAGCGGCGCGGCGTGGCCGGGGAGATCTTCATGTGGAAGATCGGGGGTGCGGCCGCCGCCCAGGGTTACGACCTCGACGGCGTGATCCGCGTGGTACAGAAGGCCGTGGACCAATGCCGCTCCATCGGCGTGGGCCTGACGCCCTGCACCATCGCGGCAGTGGGCAAGCCGAACTTCCAGATCGCCGACGGCCTGATGGAATTGGGCATCGGCCATCATGGCGAGCCGGGCATCGAAGTGGTGCCGGTGGAATCCGCTGCCGCCATGGCCGAACGCATGCTCGCGCCGATCCTGGCCGACCGTGATTTCACCAAGGACCAGAGCGTGGCAGTGCTGGTCTCGGGCCTGGGCGCCACACCGGTGATGGAGCTGTACATTTTTTACGCCGAGGTCGCGCAGCGACTGCGCGCCAAGGGCCTGCAAATCCACCGCTGCTACGTGGGCAATTACTTCACGTCCCTGGAAATGATGGGCGTGACCCTCACCGTGCTCGGGCTGGATGCCGAGCTGAGCACCTTGATCGACCAACCTTGCCGGTCCATCGGCATGACCCAGTCGGAGTGACGCATGAGCGAACATTTCCCCAGCAATAGCGGCAGTGCCATCGTCACCCAACTGGTGTCGATCATCGTCGCCAACCGCGAGTACCTCAGCGAGGTGGACGGCGCCATCGGCGACGGCGACCACGGCATCAACATGGCCAAGGGGTTTTCCCGCTGTGGCAAGACCCTGCAAGGCCGCGAGCTGTCCCTGGCCGAGGCCCTCGACGAACTGACCCTGGCGCTGATGGAAGGCATCGGCGGCTCTATGGGCCCACTGTACGGCAGCCTGTTTATCGGCATGGCCGACGAAGTGCGCGGCCGCGACGACATCGATGCAGCGACGTTCGCCCGGCTGCTGCGCGGTGGGCTGACCTCACTGCAAGACATCACCGAAGCGGGCGTGGGCGACAAGTGCATGATGGACACGCTGATCCCGGCCGTTGAGGCGTTCGAGCAGGCCCAGGCCAGCGGAGCATCGTTTGCCCAGGCCTTGGGCCGACTGAAAAGCGCAGCGTCCCAGGGCCGCGATTCCACCCGCGACCTGGTGGCGAAAATCGGTCGCGCCAGCCGCCTCGGTGAGCGCTCCCTGGGGGTCCTGGATGCCGGTGCGGTGTCGTGCTGCCTGATCCTCACCAACCTCGCCGAGTCCGTCGAGGCCCAGTTGCAAACTTAACGACGCGTGGCGTCATCCAGGGCGAGGATCGTGTAGGCATTCGACACGGTCGTCGCCAGCGTGTTGATCACCCCGGAGCGCAACGCGCCCAGGGTGGCGGCGGCCTTGGTGTTTTCGCTGGCGATCGCCACCACGTCCGGAATGCGCACCAGCTCCTGCACCGTCAGGCCGATCACCCGGCCTTGCAAGGTGTTGACCGCCGGCTGACCGTGGATGTCGATAAAGTCGTAGCCCATCATGTCGCCCACCGTGCCGGACACCCGCGCCTGGGCAATTTCCTGGGGCGAGAACCACCCCATGCGCACCATGTTGCTGTTCTCGCTCATGTCACCGATCCCGATCAAGGCGATATCGGCGCGGCGCGCGCGGTCCAGGGTCGAGCGCACGGTGTCGTTGTTGATCAGCACACTGCGCAGTTCGGGGTTGGCCACCAGGGCCGGGGCGTAGAGGGTTTCGCTCTCGGCGCCAAAGCGCAGGGCCAGGCGCCGGCAGATATGGTCGGGGTTCATGTATTCGCCGGCCTTGAGCGAGCCGCCGATGGCGCACACAAAGGTACAATTGCGCGTCACCGGCAGGAACACATTCTCGGCTACCGCGCCCACATTGCGGCCCATGCCTACGGCGATGATCATGCCGTCGCCGAGGGTTTTGTTCAGGTAGTTGGCCACCAGGCTCGCGACCGCCGAGCGTTGGGTGTCGGGGTCGCTGTGGTCTACCGCAATCAACGCACGATCGAGCTGGAAACGCTCGACCAACGCCTGCTCCAGCTCGGTGTTCAAGGCCGGATGCTGCAGTACCCGCACCTCCACCACCCCTTCATCACGGGCGCGCTTGAGCAGCCGGCTGACCTTGACCCGGGACAGGTCGAAGCGCTTGGCGATGGCTTCCTGGGTGATGTTGTCGAGGTAATAAAGCATGGCCACTTCAGTCATCAGGTCGATGTCGCTGGCGGCACGCTGGGCACTGTCGGTCATGTGAGCTTCCATTTTCGCCACAAAAAACCATTCTCCCTAGTCTGTGCGGTGCAAGTCCAGCGGGGAATGCGCTAAGTGCCCTGCTGATACTCGCGCGGTGTACAGCCAAACTCGCGGCGGAACACGGTGTGCAGGTACTGCGCCGATTTGAAGCCGCACTGTTGCGCAATCTCGGCAATCGCCGAATCGCCGTGCTCCAGCCCCTTGGCCGCCGCGGCAAGTTTGAACCGCAAAATCTCATCGTGCACGCTGCACCCGCGGGCCTTGCGAAAATGCGACTCCAACGATGACCGCGATACGCCGACGTAAGCCGCGACCTGGGCGGTCTTGATGCCCTGGCAGGCGTATTGGCGGATAAACAGTAGCGCCTGCATCACATACGGGTTGCCCAAGGGCTGATGCAGGCTGGAGGCCTGGACGTTAATGGCCTCCGGCGGCACCAGGATTTGCACCCCGGCGCAGGGCTTGCCGTGCAGCATCTGGTGCAACAGCGCGGCGGCCGTACGGCCCATGGTTTCGGTGCCCTGGATCACCGAGCTCAAGGGGACGCGTGTGAGGGTGCGGGTCAGAGGGTCGTTGTCGATGCCAATCAACGCCACTTGCTCCGGCACGGCAATACCGGCGGTGAGGCACGCTTGCAGCAACTGCCGGGCGCGGGCATCGGTGACGGCGATGATGCCGATGGGTTTGGGCAGGCTGTGCAACCAGGCGATCTGCTGCTCCACCGCGCTGTCCCACAGCGGCGCGCTGGTGCCCAGGCCACGGTACACCTCCACGTGCAAACCATCGCGCTGCATCAAGCGGCGAAAAGCTTTTTCGCGCTCCTGGGCCCAGCGGTTGGCCTGGGCTTCGGGCAGGCTGAAACAGGCAAAACGCGCCAACCCGGCCTCGATCAGGTGCTCGTAGGCCAGCTTCATCAACCCATAATTGTCAGTGGCCACATAGGGAATGCCCTTCGGATAGGCGCGCCCATCCTCATAGGAACCGCCCACTGCCACCACCGGCAGCTTGCTGCCAGCCAACGCCTCGCCGATCAGCGGGTCGTCGAAGTCGGCAATGATGCCGTCACCGTGCCAACGCTCGATGCCTTTGAGGCGGCACAGAAAATCCTCTTCCAGAAACAAGTCCCACGAAGCTCGGGTGCTGCTCAGGTAATTGCCGATGCCGCTGATGATGCCACGGTCGTAGATTTTGCTGCCGTTGAATAGCAGGGCAATGCGGTGCACGGGCGGTAGGGTTTTCATTGTTTTTATCCTGAGGCCGGTCGCGACAGACTAGCCCTCGCTGCACAAAATCGCACTACGCCTTGGTGATTTTCATAATCAGCAGGCCCGATGCCGTTGCTAGTATCGAGACACCGCCAAGAACAATAAGGAAAACGCCATGCCGTACTTCCCCGGTGTCGAGAAGGTTCGCTTCGAAGGCCCCAGCAGCGACTCCCCCCTCGCCTTTCGCCATTACGACGCCAATAAAATCATCCTCGGCAAACCGATGCGCGAGCACCTGCGCATGGCGGCCTGTTATTGGCATACCTTCGTATGGCCGGGTGCGGATATGTTCGGCGTGGGCACCTTCAAGCGGCCGTGGCAGCGCAGCGGCGATCCGATGGAACTGGCCATCGGCAAGGCGGATGCCGCCTTTGAGTTTTTCGCCAAGCTGGGCATCGACTACTACAGCTTTCACGACACCGATGTGGCCCCCGAGGGCAGTTCGCTCAAGGAATACCGCGCGCACTTCGCGCAAATGGTCGATCACCTGGAGCGCCACCAGGAACAGACCGGCATCAAGCTGTTATGGGGCACCGCCAATTGCTTCAGCAACCCGCGCTTTGCCGCCGGTGCCGCGAGCAACCCGGACCCGGAAGTGTTCGCCTACGCCGCCGCCCAGGTGTTCAGTGCAATGAACGCCACCCTGCGACTCAAGGGTTCCAATTATGTGCTGTGGGGCGGTCGTGAAGGCTATGAAACCCTGCTCAACACCGACCTCAAGCGCGAACGCGAACAGCTCGGGCGCTTTATGCGCATGGTGGTGGAGCACAAGCACAAGATCGGCTTTACGGGCGACCTGCTGATCGAGCCCAAGCCCCAGGAGCCAACCAAGCACCAATACGATTACGACAGCGCCACGGTGTTCGGCTTCCTGCACGAGTACGGCCTGGAACAAGAGATCAAGGTGAATATCGAGGCCAACCACGCGACGCTGGCCGGGCACAGCTTCCATCACGAGATTGCCACCGCCGTGTCCCTCGGCATCTTCGGCAGCATCGACGCCAACCGTGGCGACCCGCAAAACGGCTGGGACACCGACCAGTTCCCCAACAGCGTCGAGGAGATGACCCTGGCCACCTATGAAATTCTCAAGGCTGGCGGGTTCAAGAACGGCGGCTATAACTTTGATTCCAAGGTACGGCGCCAGAGCCTGGATGACGTGGACTTGTTCCATGGGCATGTGGCGGCGATGGATGTACTGGCGCTGGCGCTGGAGCGTGCGGCGGCGATGGTGCAGAACGACCGGTTGCAGCAGTTCAAGGACCAGCGTTATGCCGGCTGGCAACAGCCGCTGGGCCAGGCGGTGCTGGCCGGTGAGTTCAGCCTGGCGTCGCTGGCCGAGCACGCGTTTACCCAGGAGCTGAACCCGCAGGCGGTGAGTGGGCGGCAGGAGATGCTTGAAGGCGTTGTAAACCGGTTTATCTACACCTGACCGATGTTGTGCACTTTCGGTTGTGGCTGCAGTTGGGGTTGTGGTTGTGGTGAGCGGGCTTGCCCCGCGCTGGGGCGCGAAGCGGCCCCAAACCAGACGACACAATTTTACCTGACTCACCGCGGTGCCTGACTTCAGGGCCGCTTCGCAGCCCAGCGCGGGGCAAGCCCGCTCACCACAACAGCAACAACAGCAACAACAGCAACAACAGCAACAACAGCAACAACAGCAACAACAGCAACAACAGCAACAACAGTGTTCGGCTAGAGTCTTCCAACAACAATAAAAGGACGCACCAACATGAAGTCATTCAAACGCACCCTGCTCGCCACGGCCCTGGCCTTGCTCGCCCTGCCGGTCATGGCCGACCCCGCCCACCCGAAAATCGGTTTTTCCATCGACGACCTGCGCCTTGAACGCTGGTCCCGCGACCGAGACTACTTTGTCGCCGCCGCGCAAAAGCTCGACGCCAAAGTCTTCGTGCAATCGGCCGATGCCAACGAGCAAAAGCAGATTTCGCAGATTGAAAACTTGATCTCCCGTGGCGTCGATGTGATCGTCATCGTGCCGTTCAACGCCACCGTGCTGACCAACGCGGTAGCCGAAGCCAAGAAAGCCGGGATCAAGGTGGTGTCCTATGACCGCCTGATTCTCAACGCGGACATCGACGCCTACATCTCCTTCGATAACGAAAAAGTCGGCGAAATGCAGGCCAGCGGTGTGCTGCAAGCCGCGCCCAAGGGCAACTATTTCCTGCTCGGCGGCGCCCCCACCGACAACAACGCCAAGGTACTGCGCGAAGGCCAGATGAAGGTGCTGCAACCGGCCATCGACAAGGGCGATATCAAGGTGGTCGGCCAGCAGTGGGTCAAGGAATGGAACCCCACCGAAGCCCTGAGCATCGTCGAAAACGCCCTGACGCGGAACAACAACCAGATCGACGCCATCGTCGCCTCCAACGACGCCACTGCCGGTGGCGCGATCCAGGCCCTGGCCGCGCAGAAACTGGCGGGCAAGGTGCCGATCTCCGGGCAGGATGCCGACCTCGCCGCCATCAAGCGGGTGATCGACGGCACCCAGACCATGACCGTGTACAAGCCGCTCAAGCTGATCGCCACCGAAGCCGCCAAGCTCTCGGTGCAACTGGCACGCAGCGAGAAGCCCACCTACAGCTCGCAGTACGACAATGGCAGCAAGAAAGTCGACACCATCCTGCTCACCCCGACCCCGTTGACCAAGGCCAATATCGATCTGTTGGAGAAGGACGGGTTCTATACCAAAGAGCAGATTGCCGGGCAGTGACCGTCATGGGCGACTACCTGCTGCAAATGAAGGGCATCGTCAAAACCTTTGGCGGTGTCAACGCGCTGAACGGCATCGACATCACCGTGCGGCCGGGGGAATGTGTCGGCCTGTGCGGTGAGAACGGCGCCGGTAAATCGACCTTGATGAAGGTGCTGTCAGCGGTCTACCCCTATGGCACCTGGGAGGGCGAAATCCTCTGGGACGGGCAACCGCTCAAGGCCCAGTCCATCAGCGAAACCGAGGCCGCCGGCATCGTGATCATTCACCAGGAACTGACCCTGGTGCCCGACCTGTCGGTGGCCGAGAATATCTTCATGGGCCACGAGCTGACCCTGCCCGGCGGACGCATGAACTACCCGGCGATGCTCCACCGCGCCGAAGCGTTGATGCGTGAACTCAAGGTGCCGGACATGAACGTCGCGCTGCCGGTGTCGCAATACGGCGGCGGCTACCAGCAACTGGTGGAAATCGCCAAGGCGCTCAATAAAAAAGCGCGCCTGCTGATTCTCGACGAGCCCTCCTCGGCCCTGACCCGCTCGGAAATCGAGGTGCTGCTCGACATCATCCAGGGGCTCAAGGCCAAGGGTGTGGCCTGCGTGTACATCTCCCACAAGCTCGATGAAGTGGCGGCGGTGTGCGACACCATTGCGGTGATCCGCGACGGCAAGCACATCGCGACCACAGCCATGGCCGACATGGACATCCCGCGCATCATCACGCAAATGGTCGGCCGAGAAATGAGCAACCTCTACCCCACCGAGCCCCATGACATCGGCGAGGTGATCTTCGAGGCTCGCAACGTCACCTGCTATGACGTCGACAACCCCAAGCGCAAGCGCGTCGACGATATTTCCTTCGTGCTCAAGCGTGGTGAAATCCTCGGCATCGCCGGGCTGGTGGGCGCCGGGCGTACAGAGTTGGTGTCGGCATTGTTCGGCGCCTACCCCGGCCGCTACAGCGCCGAGGTGTGGCTGGACGGCCAACTGATCGACACGCGCACGCCGCTCAAATCGATCCGCGCCGGGCTGTGCATGGTGCCCGAGGACCGCAAGCGCCAAGGCATCATTCCCGACCTGGGAGTAGGCCAGAACATCACCCTGGCGATCCTCGACACTTATGCGCACATGACCCGCATCGACGCCGAAGCCGAGCTGGGCAGCATCGACCAGCAGATCGCACGCATGCACCTCAAGACCTCCAGCCCGTTCTTGCCGATCACCAGCCTGTCCGGGGGCAATCAACAAAAGGCCGTGCTGGCGAAAATGCTCATGGCCAAGCCCAAGGTGCTGATCCTCGACGAGCCCACGCGCGGGGTGGACGTGGGCGCCAAGTACGAGATCTACAAACTGATGGGCGCGCTGGCGGCCGAAGGTGTGGCGATCATCATGGTGTCTTCGGAACTGGCCGAAGTGCTCGGCGTGTCCAACCGCGTGCTGGTGATCGGCGACGGCCAACTGCGTGGCGATTTCATCAACGAAGGGCTCACCCAGGAACAGGTGCTCGCCGCCGCGCTCAGCCACAACAACAATAATGATCGGAAGACCGCGTAGATGAATCAGCTCAAACAGCTGTTTACCCGCTACAAAATGCTCGCCCTGGTGATCGCCGTGGCGGTGATCTGGCTGTTTTTCAGCTGGCAGACCGAGGGCGGTTTTCTTACCCCGCGCAACCTGTCGAACCTGCTGCGCCAGATGGCGATCACCGGGATTCTGGCCTGCGGCATGGTGCTGGTGATTATCAGCGGCGAGATCGATTTGTCGGTGGGCTCGTTGCTGGGGTTGCTGGGCGGGTTGGCGGCGATCCTGGATGTGGTCTATCACATCCCACTGCTGGCCAATCTCAGCCTGGTGGCGCTGTGCGGGCTGATGATCGGGTTGGCCAACGGCTACATGACAGCTTATCTGCGCATTCCCTCGTTTATCGTCGGGTTGGGCGGCATGCTGGCGTTTCGCGGGATTCTGCTGGGCATCACCGGCGGCACCACCATTGCGCCGGTGTCGCCATCGTTGGTGTACGTGGGCCAGGGGTATTTGCCGCACACAGTGGGCATTGGCCTTGGGGTTCTGCTGTTTGCGCTGACGCTGTTTTTGACCTGGAAACAACGGCGCAACCGTGCGCTGCACGGGCTGGCCGCGCATTCCCTGATGCGTGATGTGTTACGCGTCGGGGTGATCGGCGCGGTACTCGCCGGGTTCGTCACCACCCTCAACAGCTACGACGGCATTCCCGTGCCGGTGCTGCTGTTGCTGGTGCTGCTCGGTGTGTTCAGCTACGTCACCAGCCAGACCGTGTTCGGCCGTCGCGTCTACGCGGTGGGCAGCAACATGGAAGCCACGCGCCTGTCGGGCATCAATGTGCAGGCGGTGAAATTGTGGATCTTCGGCATCATGGGCGTGATGTGCGCACTGGCCGGCCTGGTCAACACCGCGCGCCTCGCTGCGGGCTCACCGTCGGCGGGCAATATGGGCGAACTGGATGCCATCGCTGCGTGCTTTATTGGTGGCACGTCGATGCGCGGTGGTTCGGGCACGGTGTATGGCGCATTGCTCGGGGCGTTGGTGATTACCAGCCTGGATAACGGCATGTCGATGCTGGATGTGGACAGTTACTGGCAGATGATCGTCAAGGGCAGCATTCTGGTGCTGGCGGTGTGGGTGGACGTGAGTACGCGAGCGGGGCGGCGCTGAACACCAGCCAGTGGGAGGGGCTTGCCCCCCTCCCACATTGGATTGGTTTACACCTGATAAATCAGGCTGGCTTTTGCACTGCGGTCACTGGCTCAACACCACATCCCGCATCGCCGGAATGTAGCCGTAGTCATAAGCCTCCTGCACAAACGAACGATCACCCTTCAACACGATCCTGACCGTCGGTGCCTCGGTGCCGCCGATGCGATAGTCATCGCCGGTGGTGGGCACGCTGTCGATAAACGACGTCACCAGGCCGTTGGGCATCACGCAGTGAGAGTACGTCTGGAACGGCTGCGAAGGCGGGTTGCCAAGTACCAGCCCCGACGCATTCATCAGCGTATAGGGGCCGAACAGATGATCACTGACGAACCCATAGACGCCATCCGGCCCCGTCACGCCATCCGCATAGGTGAACTTGTGGCTGATGGTAAACAGGTAGTACTTGTTGTCCTGGAACACATAGTGCGGCCGTTCGGTCTGGTCGTTCACGCCAACGGCCGTGACCAAGGGCGGCAGGATTTCCCACTCGTCACCGTTGAGGTCCTTGGCCACGGCAATGCCGATGCACCCCACCTGATAACGCGCACCCCCCACATCTTCATGCCCTGGCGGCACCAGACCTATTTCATTCGGGCCCACGTCGTGAGTCCCGCGCTCCCCGGCCACATTGCCTTCGAACACCATGTACAACTTGCCATCGACGGGATCGATAAAGGGGCTGGGATCGCGAAAGTTCCAGGTCGCATTCTGCGCTTCGGTTTGGTAGTAGGTGCCGTCGGCATCGAACAAAGACTTGACCTGATCAAAGCCCTGGAGCGTGACACCGGTGTCCGACGTGACAACCTGGCCCCTGACTTTGGCAATCGTGGCACCCGGCGTGACGCAGGTGTAGTACAGGTCGATGTCACCGTTGTTATTCAACAGAATCGGCGTGCCCGCCCATTCACGGGTGGTCGGCGAAACCCCTTCGGCCATGACACGGCCGCCGAAGATCCAGTCTTTGCCGGTGCGCGAATACCAGTAGCAGATACGCGCATGACCATGGCGGTCTTCCCAATCGCGCTTGATGTCGTAACGGCCATCGGCATTGATAAATTGTGGATCATGGGGGCGACGGTCGGCGGTCAAGGTGAAGATCACCGACCAGCCATTCACCGATACCACCGTGCCATCCAGTTCACGCAATGGCATGGTGTCCCAAATAAAGACCGTGTCACTCATGACAGGAAAGTCAGGACTCACTAACGGCTGTGTCGTCGTCGGGTCATTCTCATTAACTTTCAGCGCATCGGCCCGTGTCCAGCGAGTGGGTGTGTGATTCGCATGTTTCATGATGATGTCCTTTTGCTAACGCTTAAGTGACAAGCGAAGATTAAATAGCACCTGGCAGCCAGCAACTTAATACTGACTGAAAGAGCAAGGGATAGTTGACCCCGCAAGTGCACACCAAGGTTTAACATGGGCACTTGCTTATAGCAACATTAAGAATTATTCATATTACAAAGGCCATCACTGTATTTATATCCTTGATATAAATACAGTGGCACTTGCAATAAATGACAGCTCAGTAGAAAGCTAGCTACTCAACTACCGAATACCAGCGTCCCAGCCTGGGCGCCGGCATTCTTCTGTGTGAAGTCCTTGGCTTGCGCCGCCGTCTTCAAGGTATAGGCGTAGTTGGAAGTTGCCGTCCATTGTGCTTTGGGTGACTTCTGGTTGGTGATCGGCGGCACACTGTTTGTATCAGTGAACGTCCCGGTACCTTTGTCATCCAACATGCCTTTATTTTGGCTGCCTTCGCCAAAATAGTTGCTTTCAGAGAGGATATTGGCGTTCTGTGCGAGGGTAAAACCGAGATGGAAGTTATTGACGTAGTTGTTATACACATGGAAATAACCGTAACGCATCAAGCCGGGCGCGCGTACTTCCATGTTGTCGAAGCGGTTATGGCACAACGTCAGGCGCGGATAACCGTTGAACTCTGCCTTATTATCATCCGCCGGATGCCCGAAAATCAGCCCGTACTTGTGGCTGCCAAAGAAGCAGTTGCTGATGGTGGCATAATCGGCTTTTTCACCGATATACAGCAGCTTGTCTTCACTGCCGTCAGTGGTGGACCAGGCGTGCCCAACAAAAGAGCAATGATCGATCCAATACTTGCTGCCATAGTTCAAGTACACCTGAATATCGTCATTGGCCTTAATGCTCGCCGAATGTTTGAAGATAATATTCTGCAGAATAATGTTCTGCGACTGCGCGGTTGCACGCAGGTGAATATTCTCCAAAGTACGGTTCTGGAATGAACCAATCAGGGTCTTGTTGGCACCCATGTTGACTTTGGTCAAGCTCGACGCCGAGATATTGCTGTTGATCACCAACACCCGTGGAGTGGTGTCGCCAATGTTGGCCTTGAGTTGATCCAGCGTGGTGATACTGACCACTTGGCCAGACCAGCCGCCGGTGACTTTTGCCGCAAGGGCGAAACCGGTCAGGCCGGCGAGTTTGCTTTCTGGATAAGACATGAGTTCCCTCTCTCGATAAAAACGGCTCGGTTTGACGAGCCTGTGCATTAAGTTAATCCGTTAACTTGCACACAGTGTTGGGCGTGGCTGATGTGGCCATCCTGGGTTGGTCAGCGCTTAAACACTGTGTTTATATACAGTATTCGTCATTCACCTAACCGTCAACCCTTATGCGGACAAAAAAAATGTGGGAGGGGGCAAGCCCCGTCCCACATAGGTTCTGCTGTGTTCGTTTATCCGTTACTTGGACACCGGCATCGCAAACTCAGCGCCCTGCTCGATGCTCTCCGACCAGCGCTGCATGATCGACTTCTGCTTGGTGTAAAAGCGCACACCCTCAGTGCCATACGCATGCATGTCGCCAAACAGGCTCTTTTTCCAGCCACCAAACCCGTGCCACGCCATCGGCACCGGGATCGGTACGTTGATGCCGACCATGCCCACTTGGATGCGCCGTGCAAATTCGCGGGCGATGTTGCCGTCGCGGGTGAAGCAGCTGACGCCGTTGCCGAACTCGTGGTCGTTGACCAGCTTGATCGCCTCGCCAAAGTCGTTCACCCGCACACAGGCCAGGACCGGGCCGAAGATTTCTTCGCGGTAGATGCTCATGTCTTGGGTCACATGGTCGAACAGCGTCGCGCCGAGCCAGAAGCCATTTTCCAGACCCGCTTCGGTGGGCACATAGTCACGCCCGTCCAGCAGCAGTTGCGCGCCGGACTGTACGCCTTGTTCGATGTAGCCGCTGATGCGCTCCAGCGCGGCGCGGGACACAATCGGGCCCATCTCGGCCTTGAGGTCACGGCCGTCGGTGATGCGCAGTTGCTTGGCACGTTCGGTCAAGGCTGCGATGACTTTGTCACCCGCATCGCCAACCAGCACAGCAACCGAGATCGCCATGCAGCGCTCGCCAGCACTGCCGTAGGCAGCCCCCATCAGCGCGTCGACGGTTTTCTCGATGTCAGCGTCAGGCATCACCACCATGTGGTTTTTCGCGCCGCCCAGGCCCTGCACACGCTTGCCGTGGCGCGCACCGGTTTCGTAGATGTATTGGGCAATCGGCGTGGAGCCGACGAAGCTCACAGCCTTGACGTCCGGGTGTTCGATCAGCGCGTCCACTGACTCCTTGTCGCCCTGCACCACGTTGAACACGCCTTTGGGCAGGCCGGCTTCACGCAGCAACTCGGCCATGAACAGCGAGGCGCTTGGGTCGGTAGGGCTTGGCTTAAGGATGAAGGTGTTACCCGCCGCGATGGCGATCGGGTACATCCACATCGGCACCATCACCGGGAAGTTGAACGGGGTGACGCCGGCCACGACGCCCAACGGTTGGCGCAGGGTCCAGTTGTCCATGCCTCGGGAGACCTGGTCGGAGTGTTCGCCCTTGAGCAGGTTGGGGATGCCGCACGCGAACTCAAGAATATCGATACCACGGTCCACTTCGCCCTGCGCGTCGGTGAAGACCTTGCCGTGCTCAGCGACGATGATGCGTGCCAGGTCGTCCTTGCGCTCACGCAGCAGGTGCAGGTACTGGAACAGCACGCGGGCGCGGCGGATCGGCGGGGTGTCGGCCCAGCCGTCGAAGGCGGCTTGGGCAGCGGCAACGGCTTCGGACACGGTCTGGCGGCTGGCCAGCGCAACACGCCCGGTTTTTTCGCCGGTGGCCGGGTTGTAGACGTCCTGATAGCGATCATCGCGGCTTACGCGCTGGTCGTTGATGTAGTGCTCGATTGTAGTTGTCATGGCAGTCGATCCAGGTGGGTAGCGTTGCAACACACGATAGGCTTTCGCTTTGTTCCAAACCAGAGCAGAATCCTGAACTTATTGTCCACACACACGAACAATACACCTATGGAAAAATCCGAGATCGAAGGGCTGTGGACCCATATCCACTGGCTCTCAGTGCTGGAAGAACAAGGCACCTACACCGCGGCGGCTGCGCGCTTGGGGGTGAGCAAATCGGCAGTGAGCCAGCGCATCTGCGACCTGGAGAAGGCCACCGGCACGCAATTGGTCACACGTACCACGCGCAGTGTGCGGCTGACCGATGCGGGGCTGTCACTGACACGCGAAGTGCGCAGCGCCTACGCGCAGATCGCCCGCAGCTTCTCATCAGTGCGCGACTCTGTCGGGGAGATTCGCGGGCTGGTGCGCCTTACCGCTCCCGTGGCATTTGCCCGACAGCAGTTGGTGCCGCATCTGTCGGAATTTTTGCAGCGGTACCCGCAGGTACGTATCCAGCTGGATGTGTCCGATGCGCTGAGCTCCCTGGCCGCCGAGGGTTACGACCTGGCCGTGCGCCACGGCTTCCAGGTGCCGGAAACCCACGTCGCCTGGAAACTCTGCGACACCGGCTCGGTACTGGTCGCCACCCAGGATTACCTGCAGCGCCACGGCGAACCCCACGAACCCGGCGATCTGTCCACGCACAACTGCCTGTTCTACCCACGGGGCACCGACCAGCCCGCCTGGACCTTCGAGCGCGGCAGTAAAAGCATCGAACGCCTGACCGTGCCCATCGCCGGCAGCTTCGCCACCAATAACAGCGAGGCGTTGCGCGATTCGGCGCTTAATCACCTGGGCATCGCCCTCCTCCCCGACTTCAGCGCCCATGCCGCGCTGGCCAGTGGCAAGCTGGTGCAGGTGCTGAAGGACTGGACGCTCAAGGGCGCGTTTGCCAATGAGATCTACCTGATTCGGCCGTACTCGCCCCATGTGCCGAAGTCGGTGAATGCGTTGGTCAGCTATTTGAAAGAGAAGCTGTCGGATGGGTTTCGCTTCGCGGGTTGAGGTTTATCGCTTGATCGGCAGGACTAAAAGTCCATAATGGACAAAATAGTTCAGTCGCGGAGATTTCCATGCCCAGCACACCTCAAGTGATCAACCACGCCCAGGCTCGCCAAATGCTCGCCCAAGTCGATGTGGTGCAGGTCCTGCGCAAGCTGTTTCGCGACCTGGCCGCCGGGCATGCGGTGCAGCCGCCGCAACAGCTGGTGGCGTTCCCGCAGGGTGCTGGCGATTTCATCAACTACTTGGGGGTGCTGGCCGAGGACGGCGTGTATGGCATGAAGACCTCGCCCTACATCGTGCGTGAGCAAGGCCCGTTGGTCACCGCCTGGACGCTATTGATGTCGATGCAAACCGGTGAGCCACTGTTGTTGTGCGATGCCGCCGAACTGACCACCGCACGCACGGCCGCGACCACGGCCTTGGCGGTGGATGCGTTGGCGCCACAGGCGGCGCGGCGGCTGGCGATTATCGGCAGCGGCAAGGTGGCGCAGGCGCATCTGCATTACGTGAAAAATCTGCGGGACTGGCAAAGCATCAGCTTCTTTTCGCCAAGCCTGGTCGGTAAAACCTGCGAGTTGCAACGCCTGGACTCACGCGTGAGCATCGCGTCGACATGCGCTGGCGCCGTGGAGGACGCCGACGTGATCCTGCTGTGCACCTCATCGGCCGGCCCGGTGATCGACCCGGCGCGCTTGAGCAAGCCGGCGCTGATCACCTCCATCAGCACCAACGCCCCACGCGCCCACGAAGTACCCCCCCAGAGCCTGAATGACATGGACGTGTTCTGCGATTATCGCCAGACCACCCCAGGTTCGGCCGGTGAAATGCTGATCGCCGCCGAACAACACGGCTGGAACCCGAGCGCCGTCGTGGGCGACCTGCCCGAACTGCTCAGTGAAAAGCTGCAGCGCCCTTCCTACAACCGCCATGTGTTTTTCCGCTCCATCGGCCTGGGCCTGGAAGACATCGCACTGGCCAACGCACTCTGGAGACAGCTATGAGCCACGCAGATTTCATCATCATCGGCGGCGGCATTGCCGGCGCGTCCACGGGTTTCTGGTTGTCGCCCCACGGCAAGGTGCTGGTATTGGAGCGTGAAACCCACCCGGCGTATCACTCCACCGGTCGCTCGGCGGCGCTCTATACCGCTGCGTATGGCACGCCTCAGGTACGCGCGCTGACCCTGGCCAGTCGTGAGTTTTTCGACCATCCGCCCGCCGGTTTCTGCGAACACCCGCTGCTCACGCCACGCGGTGAAATGACCGTGGACTTCGTCGGCGACCCGGCCGAATTGACCGCGCAATACCTCAGCGCCAAGGCCACCGTGGCGCAAGTGGAACAACTGAGTGCGGACGAGGCATGTGCGAAACTGCCGATCTTGCGCCGCGAAAAAGTCCACGGCGCGATCTATGACCCCACCGCCAGCGACATCGACACCGATGCCCTGCACCAGGGCTACTTGCGCGGTATCCGCCGCAACGGCGGCGAAGTGCGCACCGACAGCCACGTGCTAAGCCTGAGCCGGGATGCGGACGGCGTGTGGCATGTGCAAACCCAACACGAAACCCTCACCAGCCCGATCCTCATCAACGCCGCCGGCGCCTGGGCCGACCATATCGGCGGGCTGGCCGGCGCTGCGGCCATTGGCCTGCAACCCAAGCGCCGCTCGGCCTTTATCTTCGCCGGCCCTGAAGGCCTGGACAGCCACGCCTGGCCGATGCTGGTAGCCCTCGACGAAGCCTTTTACATGAAACCCGATGCCGGCATGTTCCTCGGCTCACCGGCCAACGCCGACCCGGTCGAACCCCAGGATATCCAGCCCGAAGAGCTGGACATCGCCATGGGCATCTACCAGATCGAAGAGGCCACCACCCTGACCATCCGCCGCCCCACGCGCACCTGGGCCGGCCTGCGCAGCTTTGTGCATGACGGCGATTTGCTCTCGGGCTTCGACCCGCAGGTACCGGGGCTGTTCTGGGTGGCGGCGCAAGGCGGTTATGGCATCCAGACCTCGCCGGCCATGGGCCAGGCCAGTGCGGCCCTGGTGCGCGGCGTGCCGTTGCCAGAGGCGCTGACCCGGTTCGGCCTGGACGCTGGTATGCTCTCCCCCGCCCGCCTGGAGCCCCATTGATGACCACTGCCGAACCCGATAAAGCCTTACAGAACTTTCGTGCGATTGCCGATGCAATCGCCACGTTGTTTTTCCCCCACGCCGAAGCGGTGCTGCATGACCTGCGCACGCAAAAAGTCGACTACATCGCCAATAACCTGTCGAAACGTGCCATTGGCGACGACTCGGCGCTGGAAGACATGCTCAGCGATGACGTGAGCGAGGTGAATATCGGCCCCTACGAAAAGCTCAACTGGGATGGTCAGAAAATTCGCAGCCTGAGCACCGTGCTACGCGACACCAAAGGTCGGCCCCTGGCGGTGCTGTGCATCAACCTGAATATTTCACTGTTCGAAAACGCCAAAGCGGCGCTGGACCTGTTCCTATCGCCGAGCAAGCTGATCCCGCAACCGGACGCGCTGTTTCGCGATGACTGGCAGGAGCGCATCAACACCTTCCTGCATGCCTGGATGCGTGAACGCCAGTTGAGCCTGAACCTGCTGACGCGCGACCACAAACGCGAACTGGTGCTGGCCCTGCACGCCGAAGGCGCATTCAAGGGCAAGAGCGCCTCGAACTATGTGGCCAATGTGCTGGGCATGGGGCGGGCGACGGTCTACAAGCATTTGAAGGAACTGAAGGGCTGAACCCTCAGTCAGGGTTGGGTTTAGTGGCGAGCGGGGCTTGCCCCGCTCGCCACAACAGCAGCTGCGTCGCATCAATCGCCGTAGATATCGGCCTTGAAGTATTGCTGCGAAATCTTCTGGTATTCGCCACTGGCGCGGATGCCGTCAATGGCCGTATTCAACTCGCTGACCAGCGCCTCGTTGCCCTTGCGCACCGCAATCCCCGCGCCCTCGCCCACGTATTTGGGGTCTTTGAGCTCCGGCCCGACAAAGGCGTAGCCCTTGCCCCGTGGCATCTGCAGGAAGTCGTTCAAGGGAATGGTGTCGGCAAAGATCGCGTCCAGGCGCCCGGCCGCCAGGTCCATGTAGATTTCTTCGTTATTGCTGTAGCGCTTGACGTTGATGCCCTTGGGTTCAAACACCTCGGTGGCTTAGCGATCGGTGGTGGTGGCGCGCTGCACGCCAATGCTCTTGCCCTTGAGGCTGGCGTACTGGTCGTCAACCACCGCGCCGTCCTTCATCACCAGGCGCGAGGAGGTGAAATAATACTTGTGGGTGAAATCCACTGATTTCTTGCGGTCTTCGTTGATAGTCATGGACGACAGGGCCATGTCGATTTTCTTCACCTTGAGGGAAGGAATCAGCCCGTCGAACTCACCTTCGACCCACACGCACTTGACCTTCATCTGCGCGCACAACGCATTACCGATGTCGTAGTCGAAGCCGACGATCGTGCCTTCCTGGGTCTTGGACGCGAACGGTGGGTAGGCCGCCTCGATGCCGATGCGCAGGGTTTTCTCGGCGGCCAGCGCATGGCCGGAAGCGATCAGGGCCAGGGCGGTGATAAGCAAGCGTTTCTTCATGGGTGATCTCGCAAGTTGTTGTTGGTTTGGCAAGAGAGAAGAAAAATGCAGCGGGAACTTTTGTACTTATAATTCCATACTGGACTTTTGTGTATTGATCGTCAATCCACCCTCGACCACCCATGACTTTTTTGCACAACGCACCGGTGTTTTTGGGCGTTCATCTCCAGATTTATGCGTGCCTATACTCGGTCCAGCCTGCCGGTTCAGCCGCAGGCCGTCCCTACAACAATAATCAAGGACACCGACCATGACGCACCCCTTCCTGGCCGCCCGGGATTTCCTGCTCGCCCATCGCACCGACTACGCCACCGCCGCCCGCGACTTCCGCTGGCCGCAGTTGGATGCGTTCAACTGGGCCCTGGACTACTTCGATGTGATGGCCGAGGGCAATTCGGCCAACGCGCTGTGGATCGTCGAAGAAGACGGCAGCGAGCAGCGCTACAGCTTCCAGCAGTTGGCTGAGCGCTCCAACCAGGTGGCCAACCATCTGCGTGCCCTTGGTGTACGGCGTGGCGAACGGGTGTTGCTTATGCTCGGCAACGATGTGGCGCTGTGGGAAACCATGCTGGCCGCATTCAAGCTTGGCGCGGTGGTGATCCCGGCCACCGCCCTGCTGAACGCCGATGATCTGCGCGACCGCATCGAGCGCGGCCAGGTGCGTCATCTGGTGGTCGGTGAGGCGCATGTCGGCAAGTTCGACGGCTTGGGCGATGGCTGCACTCGCATCTGCGTGGGCACGGCGCCCGCTGGCTGGGTCGCGCACAATGCCGCGCTTGAATACCCCGAGCAGTTCGACGCCGCGGGCCGCACCCTGGCCACCGACCCGATGCTGCTGTATTTCACTTCTGGCACCACTTCCAAACCCAAGATGGTGCTGCACAGCCACCAGAGCTACCCGGTCGGGCACCTGTCGACGATGTACTGGATCGGCCTGCAACCGGGCGATCTGCACCTGAACATCTCGTCTCCAGGCTGGGCCAAGCACGCCTGGAGCTGCCTGTTCGCGCCGTGGAATGCCGGCGCGTGCATCTTTATCCACAACGTCGCGCGGTTCAGCGCACCGGCCTTGCTGACGGCGCTGGAGCAATACCGCGTGACCAGCCTGTGCGCGCCGCCCACGGTGTGGCGCATGCTGATCCAGGAAGACTTGGCCAGTCACAAGACGCGCCTGAACCTGCGTGAATTGGTCGGCGCGGGCGAACCGCTGAACCCGGAGATCATCGAGCAGATCCAGCAGGCCTGGGGCTTGCCGCTGCGTGATGGCTTCGGTCAATCGGAGACCACAGCCCTGGTCGGCAACACCCCTGGCCAGTTGCTCAAGCCGGGCTCTATGGGCCGCCCGCTACCGGGCTATCGCGTCGCGCTGCTCGACCCCGACGGCGTGCCTGCCACCGAGGGCGAAGTCGCGCTGCCCCTGGATATTCGCCCACTCGGTTTAATGATGGGCTACGAAGACAGCCCGGAAAAAACCGCCGAAGTGATGCGCGACGGTTACTACCGCACCGGCGATACCGCGCAGATCGACAGCGACGGCTACATCACCTTCGTCGGCCGCGCCGATGATGTGTTCAAGGCCTCCGACTACCGCATCAGCCCGTTCGAACTGGAAAGTGCGCTGATCGAACACCCGGCCGTGATGGAAGTCGCCGTAGTGCCCAGCCCCGACCCGCTGCGCCTGGCGGTGCCCAAAGCCTTCCTGATCCTGGCCCACGACGCCCCCGGCAGTGCCGAGTTGGCCAGGCATATCCTGGCCTTCGCCCGCGAACACCTGGCGCCGTACAAGCGCGTGCGGCGCATCGAGTTTGTCAGTGAACTGCCCAAGACCATTTCCGGCAAGATTCGCCGGGTGGAATTGCGGCAGATGGAAGTGCTGCGTCGCCAAGGGGAGACGCGGGGTGAACAGGAGCATTTCGAGGAGGATTTTTCCTGAGCCGATACCCGGTATTGAGCGGGCTGTCAGCGGTACCAGACGTTCCAGATAATTATGCTGGCAAACCATATGAAGCCGAAATTGATCGGCCACAACGCCCAGCGCTTGAGGGATAAGGGGATGGCGGCCAGTTCGGCTTCGGTCACATCCCCTCGCTTGATATGGGTCTTGGGCATTGCCAACAATTGACTGATCAAGAGCATGCGATAAAACCGGTCGATATGCGTATTTCGGCCCCAAAACCGCTTGTTATCGCAGACCACTTTGTTCTCGCTGAAGTAGCTTTCCAACGCTTCGAGCTTTGTGTATTCGACGTAGAAAGACAGTCCCGAACCAATCAGCGCCCCTGCAAATATAAAGATCGTAAAGACGAGATAAAAATCCATGATTAGGCGCCTTCTGGTTGAAAGATCAAATCACCGTCGATCTCTAGGATTTGGCCGCCAAGAAACGAACCGCGAGCGCCAGCTACATCGCCCCCTACATACCCTCCCGCAGCACCGCCAATAACAGCACAAGCCAGCTCACCGTTTCCTTTAGCGGCAACACCCAAAAGGAGCGTACAAGCGCGACGGGCTAAATGTGAACCGAACTTCCCACCCCAATAAGCGCCCGCCACGCCGCCCACCAATTTCCCCGACTCCACATATTTCGCCCGCCGACACTGCATCTCCCGCCCGTCCACACACGCCTCCTTGATCTCCAAACCTGCAACGCCCACATCCAGCGCCAACCCCACATACGTCCCCTTCCCCAACCACTTCGACGTCTGCGCAATCGCCCGCATCCGCTGCGCATACCCGGCGATCTCGCCCTTGCGCAAATAGCTTTTGGTTGAAATCCCGAGCACCGTCTTCAACGCCTGATTGCCCCGCAACCCCGTGCCAAATCGTGCAGCGCCCTGCAACTGCGTTTCCAGCAGCCCAAACAGCACCTGGCGCTGGCGAAAAAACACTTGCCGGTCCAGGCCGCCGTCCCGCAAACGCTGATGCAATCGCTCGATCTCCTCTAGGGTATGCACCACTTCGTCCAGATGCCGCGACCACGCCGATGTGGCGCTGCCTATCCCCAACGAGCTGTAACCCAGAAGGCTCTGCAGCAAGTCATAGTCATTGACCACCCGGGTTCCGGCAGCACTCTCCAGTTCCCGGCGAATCGCCTCAGCCTGACGCACCAACCAGGCTTCCTCCATCGAACAGGTGACGCTGTAAGCATCGGGAATAACGACCAACTGCCCAGGCGTCACCAGCCCATGGCGCAGATGATGATTCAACACGTCGAAATGGGCCGAACGTTCCCGGCTAATGCCGCCGCCCATCAAGCGGGATTTCAGGCTGTGATAGTCCGTCGTGCGGTCGTTGATGTAGCCCTGCGCCATGCCCTACATCCCTGGATGCAATGAAGATGGCGTCGAAATATAAGCAAGCGAATGCTCCCCGGACACAAGCACAGGGGGTCTGAATTACATTTGGGAAGTTGCCTACATTGCAGGAAGGAGTCACCTACAGAAATGCCGCACTTGGACCTTAGCGGACAACTGCCCCATCATTCGGGCAGTGCCGCCAAGCTGCTTTGCGACCGCGCAAAACCGGTCACGCGCAAGCAGTGAACGCGGTGCCGCTTACAGGTCGTAACGCAACGCCATGCCAAAGGTGCGCGGCGCGCCGGCATCGATGATTTCGTCATCGCGGTTGTTGGTGACGTAGCGCTTGTCGAAGGCGTTTTTCACGAAACCCGACACAGCCACGTTCTTGGTGACTTTGAATTCGCTGCTGAAGTTAGCCAGCACGTAGTTGTCGCTCCTACGCTCGCCGCTGACCTTGCCCGCCGCATCGAATTCGTACGCGGAAGGCGCACTGCTCTGGTATGTCACGTCAGTGTTGAAGGTCAGGCGTTCGTTGAAGCGATAGATGCCGCCCACCGAGGCCTTGTACTTGGGCGAGTAGTAGAATGCTTCGCCGCTGCGGTCCTGGCCGTTGCCGACGGTGAAGTCCTTGTACTTGCCATCGGTGATCGCGCCACCGAGCGTCAGCGTCAGTTGCTCGCTGAGGTCTTTCTCGATGAACACTTCCAGGCCCTTGATATCACTGCGACCGGCGTTGTACACGTTGATGACGTTGCTGTTGGCTTGCCGCACGCTGACCTGCTGGTCTTTCCAGTCGGTGTAATACAGGTTCGCTCGGGCGCGCAGGGTGTCTTCAAGAAATGAACCGCGGTACGACAGCTCATAGTTGGTGGTGTATTCCGGGTCATACGACTCGTGACCGCTGCCGGAGCGCACGTTCACGCCACCGCCGCGATAACCTTTCTGCACCATGAAGCCCAGGTACTGGCCGGTGGCGAGTTCGTAGTTGATGCCCAGTTTTGGCAGCACGGCCGCGAACGACTTTTTGACCTTGGCAGCATCGGACAGGTCGTCCTGCTTGATGTCGGTGTCGTTGGTTTCGTGGTCGTAGCGCAGGCCGGTAACCAGGGTCCAGCGCGGGGCAAAGGTCCAGTCGACCTCACCGAACAGCGCCTTGTTTTCGATGACCGTGTCGCCTTTGACCGTGACCGCCAGTACGTTATCGAACAGCAGTCGGTCGTGGAAATTGTTGGTGTTGTGGCCGTAGTAGGCGCCGACGAAACTTTTCACGGTGTCCGAGCTGTAGTTCAGGCGCAGCTCCTGGCCGAACAGGTTGCCATCCTGTTGGCGCCGGATGACTTCATTGGCGTCGGCGGTCTGGTCGAAGTCCAGGCGGTTGGTGTAATTGGACCGGGTGTTGGTGGTCAGGCTGGTCAGCGACCATTGGTCATCGAGGCGGTAGTCGAGCTTGGCGCTGACGGTGTCCTGGTTGAGGTTGTCGAATGCCTGGGTATCGGAGGACACCTTGTAGTAGCGGACTTTGTCCGGCGTGCGGATGACCGAGTTGTCACCCTGGCGGTGCTCGCTGTGGGCGTAGGTCAGCAACACGTCAAGGTCGTCGTTGGGCAGGATCAACAGCTTGCCGCGGGCGTTGCTCGTGCGGTGCGGGTTGGCATCCTTGCCGAGGGCGATGTTGTCTATGTAACCATCGCCATCTTGATAGTCCAAGGCGATACGCCCTGCGATCTTGTCATCGACAAGGCTGCCGCCGCCGGCCACCGCTGCGCCTTTTTCACCGTAGTTGCCCACGTTGGTTTGCGCCGAAAAAGTCGGCTGGAACGTCGGGTTACGAGTCTGGATCACCACCGCGCCAGCCAGGGAGTTGCGCCCCTGAGTGGTGGATTGCGGGCCGAGGAAGACTTCGACCTGTTCCACATCCCACAAGCCGGTGGGGCTCAGGGTCAGGGTGCGGTTGGGCTGCACCGCGCCATCGACATACACTGAAACGGCGCCGTTGAGGGTGGCCGGGCCCTGGTCATCGAAACCCGACACCGGCACGCCGCGAATGCCCCAGTTCTCGTTGCCGGCCTGGCTATACACACCCGGCGTACGCGCGAACACATCGACCAGGCTGTGATCGGCTTTGTCCCGCAATTGTTGCTCGGTCACGACCACGACGCTCGATTGGGTCTGCTCAAGGGAGCGGTTGATTTTTTCGCCGCTGACCGTGATCGGCGCGATTTCCATCGTGTCGGGCTCGGCAGCCCATGCCCCTGAAGCCAGGCATACCGACCCGACCGCCAACGCAATTGTGTGCTTTTTGAAATTCACGCCCTGCTCCCCTGCCACCCATCATTATTGTTTTTTGCGGCGGGCTGAAGGCAGCCAAACGCCAGCGGGGCGGAGTCTAAGGGATAAAAAATCCAAAGTGAACATAATTGATAAGCGATCTCATTTGAGACAGCTACGCATTCACGTATCAGCTTGAATACATTAGCGTAACGCTGGCCGCCCGCTAAAAGGCGGCCCCAACGCCCTTTGCGCCGACCTTAGAAATCCACCGTGGCCGACAACTGCAACGTACGCGGATAACCCGGCGAAAACGCGCCATACGAGGCCACGCCCGACCAATACTCACGATCAAACACGTTCTGCAGCGTGGCGCGGAACGTGGTCGGCCGCCCTTCTATCTTCGTTGCATAACGCGCGCCTGCATCAATGCGCGTCCAGGAATCCAGTGCCTGGGTATTGGCCTGGTTGACGTATTGGCTGTCGGTATAGATCGCCCCGCCGGTGAGGGTAAAGCCTTGCAGCCACGGGGTGTCGTACTCGGCCCACAGGTTGGCCTGGATATCCGGCACGCCCACGGGTTTGTTGCCCCGGTTGGCGGCCGTGGCGGACTTTGTCAACTCGCCATCGAGAAAGGTCACGCCGCCCATCAGGCGGGTACCCGGCGCCACTTCGCCGTAAACACTCAGCTCGACGCCACGGTTGCGCTGTTCGGCCTGCACCGAATACACACCGTTGGCCGCCAACTCACCGCTGGGCTTTTCGATCTGGAACAACGCCACGGTGGTCATGAAGGTGCCGTGTTCGTACTTCACGCCCAGTTCGTGTTGCTTGGATTCATACGGCGCAAAGGTTTCGCCGGCGTTGCTCGCCGTGCCGGGCGCGATATCGCCCTTGCTCAGGCCCTCGACATAGTTGTAATAGAGCGACACGTCATCCCACGGCTTGACCACCACACCCACCAACGGCGTGGTGGCGTTGTCTTTGTAGCGGGAAGTGACCGCGCCGGTGGCGTTGTAGTTGCGCGACTCAATGGCTTGGCGTCGCACGCCCAGGGTCAGTTGGATACGGTCATCCAGAACGCCCAGGGTGTCGGTCAGGGCTACGCCAGACAGCTGCGATTCGGAAATGCGCAGCACCTTAGGCGTATTGATGGTTTGCTCGGGGCGGTCCACCGGGTGGTAGATATTGGAGCGAATGATCGTGCCGTTGTTGATGCCCCTGGACAGCTCGTCCTGGTAACGGGTCGCCATCAACGTGGTGGTGTGGGTCACCGGGCCGGTGGCGAACAGTGCGCGCAGGCCCACATCGGCCGTGGAGCGGTCGACATTGAACTTGTAATAGCCCGGGGTGTTTTCGGTGTCACCGGCGTCGTTGACGATACGCGGCACCTGGTCGGACATGCGCTTCACATCCGACCGGCCACCACCGGCATGGGCGAACACGGTGAGCGAGTCGTTCAGGTCATATTCGCCGCCGAGTAACACCGACTGCTCCTTGGTGTCTGACCAGCCCCACTTCTGCGGCAGGCTGGTGCGACCGTTCGGTGCGGAGGGCACGTCCACACCCGGCTCGATGGTGAACGGCCGCGAAGCGCCCTCCCAGCTTTCTTTCTGGCTGATGTAGTCGAGGTTCAGACGCAGCCGCTCGCCGCGATAATCCAGGGCAATAGCGCCGATGCCAACGTCGCGGTGCTGGTCGTCGACGGCCGTGTCGCCACCTTGAAGGCTGCCGTTGAAGCGCACGCCAAACTGATTTTCCTCACCGAAACGCCGGCTGATATCGAGGTGGCCGCCCACTTGGGTGTCGGAGGCGTAGCTGCCGGTAAAGCGCGTCAGGTCTTGATCCAGCGGGCGCTTGGGCACGATGTTGATCACCCCGCCGACGCCGCTGTTGGGCGAGATGCCGTACATCAACGCACCCGGCCCCTTGAGCACTTCGACGCGTTCGGCGTACTCGGTAAACGCCCGGTAGTTGGGCGCCACGCCATACACGCCGTCATAGGCCAGCTCGCCCAGATTGCCCTCGCCAATGGCAAAGCCGCGCACGAAAAACGAGTCGACAATCCCGCCGGTTTGCCCGGTCGAGCGCACCGATGGGTCGCGTTCCAAGGCATCGGCCACGGTCACGGTTTGCAGGTCGGCGAGGGTCTTGGCGGTGTAGCTGGTGACGCTGAACGGCGTGTCCATCACGTCCTTGTTGCCCAACATGCCCAGGCGCGCACCCCGCGCCACCTGGCCACCGGCGAGCACCGCGGGCAAGTCGGTGGGGCCGCTGTAGCGGGCGTTGACGTTGGTCGCATCAAGGGTCAGGCTTTGCGCGCTGTCGTCGCTCGACTCGGCGCTGGCGGCCCAAGCGTTGCCGCTGGCAGCAGCGACAATCAAGGCAGTACGGATGGCGAGGGTTAACCGGCTGGCAACAAGCATGGCGTCAGGGTCCTTTCATCGAGAGAGCTGGGGAATTACTCCTGATGCCAGCCGACGCGCAAAAAAGTATCAACCCCACCGCGCATTTTTTTGAACACTGAGATTGAAGCATGCCACCGACCCGCGTCCTGATTGCCCTGCTGTTCGCGATCCAGCTTGTGTCCATGGGCGCGATGGAAATGAGCGGCCCGTTTTGGCCCGTCCACCTGCGCGGGTTGACCACCTCCGACGGCCTGTTCAGCTTCGCCAGCGTTGCGGTGTACGTGGGCCCGATGCTTGGCATCCTGCTGACCAGCGCATTCTGGGGCCGCATCGGCGATCGTTATGGCCACAAGCTGATGATGATCCGTGCACTGGCAGGACTGACCCTGACCCAGTTGGGATTGGCGCTGTTCAGCGACCTCTGGGCAATCCTGGCCCTGCGCTTTTTGCAGGGTGCATTTGCCGGCTATATCGCCCCGGCCCAGGCCTATGGCGTGAGCATCGAGGTACCGGCGCGGCGGGCGCGGCTGTTTGCGATCCTGCAGATCTCCACCAATGTGGGCTCGCTGTTGGGCGCGGTGGTCGGCGGCTTGATCCTCGACCACGCGACGTTTTTCTGGATCAACCTCAGCGCCGCTGTGCTGTGCGCGGTGTGCACGCTGGTCGCGGCGATAACCCTGCCCGATGTACCGCCGGTGAAAAAAACCGCGACCGCAGCACAAGGCGGCGCCTGGCAGGTGTCTGCCCTGCTGCCACTGTTGTTCGTGATGGGCATTCTGCTGTTGGCGCGGTTGCTGCCGCAGACCTCATTCGCGCTGTATGTGAGCGCAACGTTCTGCGCCAGCAACGCCTTGGTCGGTCTGTGCTACGGCCTGCTGGCCCTGGGCTTTATCCTGTCGGCGACCGCATGGGCACGCCACTTCGAAGGTCGCACCCCAACCGACACCTTGCGCCGCCTCACCTGGGTGATACTCGGTTGCATCGCGCTGACCGCCGTAGCAGGGCTCACCCGTAACCCACTGGTGTTCGTACTCACCTATTTCCTGTGGGGCGTGCTGCTGGGCGCGACCACGCCGGTGCTGATGGCCTTGATCTCGAAAACGGCCGACAGTGCGCAACAGGGTCACGTACTGGGCATCGCCCAGGGCACCGCGCAATTTGCCTCGATCGCCGGCATCTCGGCCGGCGGCCTGCTCAGCCAGGTGTATGGCTTGGCGTACACCTACCTGTTTGTGTGCATGGCCTACGCCGCCGCGCTGATTGCGATTCTCGCGTTGCGCTACCGCAGGGTTTCCCCTTAGCATTGGGAATACTTCTCAATTGCACGGTTGCGCGCCATGAGCGAAAGCCTCCCCGCCGATAACACTCACCACCTGCGCGCGATCGAAGCCCTATACAACGGCCATCACGGCTGGCTGTACGCCACGCTCAAACGCAAACTCGGCAACGCTATGGATGCAGCGGATCTGGCCCAGGACACCTTCACCCGGATCCTGGCCTCCCAGGTCACGGTGATCGACCAGCCACGCGCCTACCTGAGCTGCGTGGCCAAGGGCATCCTGGTCAATTGGTACCAGCGCAAGGCCCTGGAGCGTGCATACCTCGACGCCCTCGCCAACGTACCGCTTCACGAGGTGCCGTCGCCAGAGGCGCACTTCATGGTGTTGGAGACCCTGCACGAAATCGACGCGATGCTCGACGCGCTGCCGCCGCTGGTGAAGCGGGCGTTCCTGCTGTCGCAGCTCAACGGCCTCAAGTACCAGGACATCGCCGAGCAATTGGGCGTGTCGCTGATCACCGTCAAACGCTACATGAAACAGGCGTTCGTGCAGTGCCTGCTGCTGGTCGAATAGATGCCCGGCCTGCGCACAGCCCCGCCGCTGCCCACGGAGGTTCTCGAAGAAGCCGCCGAGTGGCTGATGCGCCTGAGCGAGAGCGAACTGAGCGACAGCGAGCGCGCCGAGTGGGAACGCTGGAAAGTCAGCAGCCCCGAGCGTGATCGCGCCTGGGCACGGGCGCAATTGCTGCAAAGCAAGCTCGGTGGCCTGCCGCCGTCCCTGGCGATGTCGGCACTGGATCGCCCCAGCCACCCGGAACGCCGCGCCGCCCTGGGCAAGCTCGCGCTGTTGCTGGCGTTGATGCCGGTGGGCTGGGGCAGCTGGAAACTGGCGCAAACCCAGCAATGGACCGCCGACTTGCGCACCCGCGTAGGCGAGCGCCGCGAGCTGACCCTGGCCGATGGCTCACGCATCACCCTCAACACCGACACCGCCATCGACGTGCTGTTCGACAGCCAGCAACGCCTGGTGCACCTGCGCGAGGGCGAAATCCTGGTGCAGACGGCGCAGGACGCGTCCCGCCCGTTCCTGGTCAGCACGCGCCAGGGCCGCATGCAGGCCCTGGGCACACGCTTTACCGTGCGCGAACTGAGCTCGCGCACCCACCTGGCCGTGCTCGACGGCGCCGTCCAAGTGGTGCTGGCCGACAACCGCCAGAACGCGCCGCTGATCGTCAATGCCGGGCAACGCACGGACTTCTCCGCGCAGCACTTTGGCGCACTGAACCCCGCTGACCGCAACGTCGGCGCCTGGGCCCAAGGCATGCTGATGGCCGATAACATGCGCCTGGCGGATTTCGTCGCCGAGCTCACGCGCTATCGCCACGGTTTTGTGCGCTACGACCCGGCCATTGCCAACCTGCGCATTTCCGGCGCGTTTCCCATCAGCGACACCCAGCGCACCTTGAACATGCTGGTGCAGACCTACCCAGTGCTCGCCAGCGCTCATTTGAACGGGTATTGGGTCACCCTCTCGCCGGCCTGAGCAGGCGCGAAAAATAAACTGCGCGGCGGCTGATACTTTTTCCGATCTCGGCTGGCAAACACACAGAACCCCTTTTACCTCCCGTCCATAGGGCCGCCCTCCATGCTTGTGATTCGCAGCGCGCTGTTCAGCCTGGCAATGGCCAGTGCCGCCCTCGCGGCCGAGCCAGCGCAACTGGATACGCTGGCAGTGCGCGCCTACCACATTGCACCCGGCCCACTCGGCGCCACGCTGTCGAGTTTTGCCGTGGAAGCCGACATTGCCCTGTCATTCCTCCCGGCCCTTACCGCAGGCCTGACCACTCCAGGCCTGTCCGGCACGTATTCGACCCAGGAGGCGGTTACGCGCCTGTTGGCCGGCAGTGGCCTGGAGATGGTGCTGCGCAACGATGGCAGCTACACCCTGGTGCTGCGTCGGGTCACGCTGTCGGACACCACGGTCAGTGCCGCCGAGCAACCCGCCAGCAGCCTGCCGCCGCTGTACTCCGGCGGCCAGGTGGCCACGGGCGGGCGCCTGGGGATGCTGGGCAACACCGACGTGATGGATGCGCCGTTCAGTGTCAGCACCTACAGCGCAGCGCTGATCAAGGACCAACAGGCGACCACCGTCGGCGATGTGTTGGAGCGCGACTCCTCGGTGCGCTCCACCGGGCAGACCGGCGGCATTGTCGACTCGTTTTTCATCCGTGGGTTTCCGGTCGGCGAAGGCAACCTTGGCGAACTGGCGTTCGACGGGGTGTACGGCGTGGCGTCCAACTACCGCGTGTTCACCGAGTACGCCGAGCGTATCGAAGTGGTCAAGGGCCCCGGCGCGCTGCTCTACGGCATGTCACCCAACAGTGCCGTGGGCGGGGTGATCAACGTGGTGCCCAAGCGTTCCCTGGACGAAGACTTGACCCGCTACACCGTCAGCTATGCCCAGGATGCCCACTTCGGCAATCACCTGGACATCAGCCGGCGGTTTGGCGAAGAGCGGCGCTTCGGGGTACGCCTCAATGGCAGCGTACAGGGCGGCGACACGGTCATCGACGCGCAGTCCCGCGAGGTCAGCCTGGGCGCCCTGTCCCTGGACTATCAGGGCGAGCGCCTGCGCAGCAGCCTGGACCTGATTGCCCAGCAAGAGGCATTTGACGCCGCGTCACGGCCGTTCCTGATCGCCTCCGGCGTGGCCATTGCGTCTGCCGCCAACGGCCGTACCAACGTGAGCCAGGCCTGGGGCTGGTCCCGGACGCGGGATAAATCCGCGCTGCTCAGTGGCGAGTACGACCTCAGCGATTCACTCACCGTGTTCGCCCACGCCGGCGGCGGCAAGTCGGCCGTGGCACGTCTGTCCGACCAGACCCCGACCATCGTCAACAGCGCCGGCGATACCTCGTCGGTCCCCGGTTATTACCGCTTCAACGTGCAGCGCTACACGGTCGACGCCGGTGCGCGGCTGCGCTTTGACACCGGGCCGATCAGCCACAGCAGCGCCGTGCAGGTCTCGCGGTATCGCGATGAATTGTCACGCGGGATCATTTCCGGCGCTGCTGTGTTGTCGAACATCGACCACCCCGTCGATCGCCCCAAGCCGTCGATTGCCAAGCCCGCCGCCCCCAAAGTATCGGCCAGCGAATTGTCCGGCGTGGCCATCGCCGACACCCTGTCGGTGCTCGACGAGCGCGTCCAGGTCACCGTGGGCCTGCGCCAACAGCGCATCCGGTCCAACAACTACAACCGCGCCGGTGCCGTGACCACGGCCTACGACGACACCCAGAGCACCCCGCTGTTCGGCGCGGTGCTCAAGCCATGGGAGCATGTGGCGCTCTACTACAACTACCTCGAAGGCCTGAGCAAGGGAGACGTGGCGCCGTCCAATGCCGCTAACGCTGGCGAGGTGTTTGCGCCCTACGTTTCAAAACAGCACGAGGTCGGAGTCAAGCTCGACTACGGCACCTTCATGGCGACCCTCGCGCTGTTCCAGATCCAGAAGCCGAGCGGCGAACTGGCCTCAGGCACGTTCTCCGTACAAGGCGAACAACGCAACCGTGGCCTGGAGCTGAGTGTGTTTGGCGAAGTCGCCCAGGGCACGCGCCTGCTCGGTGGCGTGACCCTGCTGGAGGCGGCGCTGACCAAGACCGCCATTGCCGCCAACCAGGGCAATACCCCAGTGGGCGTGCCCAAGGTGCAAGCCAACCTCTGGGCCGAATGGGACACCCCGTGGGTTGAAGGCCTGACGCTGACCAGCGGCGCGATCTATACCGCCAGCCAATACGTCAACCAGGCCAACACCCAGCAGCTCGATCCCTGGATCCGCTTCGACATCGGCGCCCGCTACAGTACGCGCATCGCCGAGCGGCCGACCACATTGCGCGCCACGGTGCAGAACCTGTTCGACCGCGAATACTGGTCGGGCGTCGCCTCCTACGGCGCGTTTTCCCAAGGTTCACCGCGCACCCTCCTCCTCTCGGCCACGGTCGATTTCTGACACCTGCAAGGGCTTAACTCATGGTTTCGATTATTCGACGCGGTCACGTCCTGGCAGCGCTGCTGTTCACCGGCTGGCTGGGGGTGTGCCTGCCGGCATGGGCGGCACTCACCACCGTCACCGATCTGCTCGGGCGCCAGGTCCAGGTGAACCTGCCGGTGCAGCGGGTGATTCTCGGCGAAGGCCGCCAGTTGTACCTGCTGGCCGCACTGGACACGCAAAACCCTATCGAACGCATCGTCGGTTGGCGCAAGGACCTGATCCAGTCCGACCCGGACACCTACAACGCCTACCTGCGCCAATTCCCCGCCATTGCCAACATCCCCACCTTCGGCGGCTTCGAAGACGGCACCTTCGACATCGAGCAAGCCATCTCCCAGCGCCCCGACGTGATCATCCTCAACATCGAGGCGCAACACGCCACAGAGGATGCACGCTATATCGAGAAGCTCGACGCCCTGGGCATCCCGGTGGTGTACGTGGACTTTCGCAACCAGCCGATGACCCACACCGAGCCGACCATGCGCCTGTTCGGCCAGTTGTTCGGCAAGGAGCAACGCGCCGAGGATTTCATTGCGTTTCGCAACCAGCAGATCCGTCGTGTGACTGACGTGATTGCAGCGCAACAACCGGCGCGTCCGGCCGTGTTCATCGAGCGGATCGGCGGCTATACCGACGATTGCTGCCTGAGTTTCGGCAATGAAAACTTCGGTCTGTTCGTGGAGATGGCCGGCGGCAACAACATTGCCAAGGGCGTCATCCCCACGACCTTCGGCCAGTTGAACCCCGAACAGGTGATCGTGGCCAACCCCGACCAGGTCGTCGTCACCAGCGCCAACTGGGAGGCTTTCGCCCCAGGCGGGCATTGGGTCGGTGTCGGCCCCGGTGCCGACATGGCGCAAGCCCGGCACAAGCTCGCGTGGTACACCCAGCGCCCGGCCTATGCGGGGATCAAAGCCCAAGAGACTCAGGCTTTTCACGCCATCTGGCACCAGTTCTACAACAGCCCGTATCAGTTCGTGGCGATCCAGCAATTGGCCAAGTGGTTTCACCCCAGCCTGTTTGCCGACCTGGACCCAGAGGCCGGGTTTCGTGAACTGCATGAGCGGTTTTTACCGGTGCCCTATGAACCGGGTTACTTCGTGAGCCTGAAGCCATGAGCCTCCTCACCTACCGCAGCCTGGTGGCACGCAAGCGCCTGGTCCTCAGCGCCCTGGCCATGCTGTTGCTGTGCAGCGTGCTGCTCGACCTGGCCCTGGGCCCGGCGCGCTACAGCCTCAGCGAAGTGCTCGGCGCCTTGTTTTCGCCGGACAGCGCCGCGCCGCAAGTGCGCGTGGTGATGTGGGACATCCGCCTGCCCGTGGCGCTGATGGCGGTTGCCGTCGGCGCGGCGCTCTCCCTGGCCGGCGCGCAAATGCAGACCATCCTCAACAACCCGCTGGCCAGCCCCTTCACCCTGGGTATTTCCGCCGCTGCCAGTTTCGGCGCGGCTATGGGCCTGGCATTTGGCGTGGCGTTGTTTCCGTTGGCAGCGCAGTACATGGTGCCGGTCAACGCGTTCATCATGGCCATGCTCTCGGCGCTGCTGATTCACTTCCTGAGCCTGCGCCGGGGCGTCACCGCCGAAACCATCGTGCTGCTCGGCATCGCCCTGGTGTTCACCTTCAACGCGCTGCTGGCGCTGGTGCAGTTCTTTGCCACCGAGCAAGCCGTGGCGGCAGTGGTGTTCTGGACCATGGGCAGCCTGACCAAAGCCACCTGGCCCAAACTGGGGGTGATCTGCCTGATCATCCTGATCACCGCGCCGATTTTCGCCCGCCGCGCCTGGGCCATGACCGCCCTGCGCCTGGGCGATGACAAGGCAGCGAGCTTCGGCATCAACGTGCGCCGCCTGCGTTTCCAGACGTTGATCATGGTCAGCCTGCTCGCCGCGTTCCCGGTAGCGTTTGTCGGCACCATCGGTTTTATCGGGCTGGTGGGCCCGCACATTGCGCGGATGTTGATTGGTGAAGACCAGCGCTTCTTCCTGCCCGCCTCGCTGCTCACCGGCGCATTGATTTTGTCGGCCAGTTCGGTGGTCAGCAAAACCCTGATTCCGGGGGCGATTTTTCCCATCGGTGTGGTCACGTCATTGATTGGCGTGCCGTTCTTCATCTCCCTGATCCTGAGCGGGAAGAAAAACTCATGGTGACCCTGCAACTGGAAAACCTGGGCGCTCGTTACGGCCAGCGCACCATCATCAGCGGCGTGACCACGGCCGCCTTTACCGGTGGCCAGGTGGTCGCAGTGGTCGGCCCTAACGCGGCGGGCAAATCCACCCTGTTCAAACGCATCGCCGGGCTGATCGACGGGCCGGGCCAAGTGGTTTTGCACGGTTCGGAAAAAGGCGCCCAGGCCATCAGCTACATGCCCCAAGGCCTGAACGGCAGCGCACGGTTGACGGTTTACGAATCGGTGCTGCTGGCGCGCAAGCAACTGTCACCAGGTTGGGCGGTGCACGATGCCGAACTCAAGTTAGTCGATGACATGCTCGACGCCCTCGGCATCACCGCCCTGGCCTTTCGCAACCTCGGTGAACTCAGCGGCGGGCAACAACAATTGGTGTCCATCGCCCAGACATTGGTGCGCGAACCCGATGTGCTGCTGATGGACGAACCCACCAGCGCCCTCGACATGCATCGCCAGGTGCAGGTGCTGAACTTCATGCGCAGCCTGGCCCGCCAGCGCGAGGTCATTGTGTTTATCGCCCTGCACGACCTCAACCAGGCGCTACGCTTTGCCGATCAAGTGCTGGTGATCGCCGACGGCACCGCGCAGGGCAGCGGGCCGAGCCATGCAGTGATCAATGAAGGGATGCTGCGGGCGGTGTACCAGGTTGAGGCGCGTATCGAGCGTTGCAGCCGCGGGCAGCCGCATATTTTGATCGATGGCATTGTGTGAATAAAAAAGCTCGGTGGCCCACGGTGAGGGTGTGTCGCCGTTGGGTTTCACCGCTGTCAGCCACCCAATCCTGTTGAATCCTTGCCTGATCCTCTGAACATCACCGGTATCGGATAGATACCCCTTGCATCGTGGTCTAGAGTTCGACGATGGGCGACTTCTGGTCGCACCACGCCTATAAGAAATCAGCACCACCAACCGATGATCAGCAGGTGAGCCTCCATGGAATTACGTATTAACCAAAAGGCCTATCAGGTCGACGCCGAAGCCGACACGCCCTTGCTGTGGGTGATCCGCGACAATCTGGGCCTGACCGGCACCAAATACGGCTGCGGCCTGGCCCAGTGCGGCGCCTGTTCGGTGCTGGTGGACGGTAATGTGGTGCGTTCGTGCGTCACGCCGGTGGCCGGGGTGGTGGGTCGCGAGATCACTACCATCGAGGCCATCGAAGCCGATGACGTGGGCAAGCGCGTGGTCAGTGCCTGGGTCGAGCATCAAGTGGCGCAATGCGGTTATTGCCAGTCCGGGCAAGTGATGGCGGCCACCGCGCTGCTCAAGCACACGCCTGCGCCCACCAAGGAGCAGATCGACGCAGCGATGGTCAACCTGTGCCGCTGCGGCACCTACAACGCCATCCATACCGCCATGTATGACCTGGCCGCCGGGAAGGAGACTGCCTGATGAATACGCCAGCATTCATTCCGGGCGAGCCCATCAACCTGTCGCGTCGGCGCTTCCTGGCCAGTACGGCTGTAGGTGCGCTGGTCATCGGTTTCGGCCTTCCGCTCGGCTCGGGCCGGGTGCAAGCGGCTACCGGCGCCGCAGCCGAACGAGGCACCCAGGTGCCGGCATTCCTGGAGATCCGCCCGGACGGTACGGTGCGCCTGCTCAGCCCCTTTATGGAAGGCGGCCAAGGCACCCACACCGCTATGGCGCAGATTGTCGGTGAAGAACTCGACGCTGACCCGGCCACGTTCATCGTCGAAGCCGCCCCGCCCGGCGACGCATATGTCGTGATGGACAACGGCATGCGCATCACCGGTGGCAGCATGTCAGTGCGCATGAGCTACCCGACCATGCGCCGCCTGGGCGCTCTCGCCCGCGCCATGTTGCTGCAGGCCGGTGCCGAGCAGCTCGGTGTGCCAGTGGGTGAGCTGACCACCCAACCGGGCCGCGTGGTTCACGCTGCGTCCGGCCGTTCCCTGGGCTACGGCGAGTTGGCCGGTCGCGCCCTGGACATGCCGGTACCCGATGCCGCGAGCATCACCCTGCGTGACCCGAGCCAGTTCCGCTGGATCGGCAAACCGGTCAAACGCGTGGACGCCTACGACAAGTCCACCGGCAAGGCGCTGTACAGCATCGACCTGACAGTCGACGACATGCTCCACGCCGCCGTGCAGCACGCGCCGCGCCTGGGCATGACCGTGGGCAGCCTGCGCAACCAGGCGCAGGTCGAAACCATGCCGGGCGTGCACTCGGTGCATCAACTGCCGGGCGCAGTGGCGGTCGTCGCCGAACGCTGGTGGCACGCCAAGCGCGCAGTGGAAGCCATCCAGGTCGACTGGCTGGAACCGACTGCCGACTCCAAAGTCCGCGCCATGCCCGCAGATTTCTCCAGCGACGGCTTTCGCGACTTTCTCGCCGCCCAGCAAGGCCCGGCCCGTGACGATGAGAATGAAGGTGATGTGGCCGGCGCATTGAAAAACGCCAAGGCCCAGGTCGAAGCCACGTACCACAACCAGTACGTCAACCACGCCCAGCTGGAGCCGCCTTCGGCCCTGGCGCGGTTCAATCCTGACGGCTCCCTGGATATCTGGCTGCCCAACCAGGCGCCGGACATGTTCCGTGCCGACATCGCCAAGCGCACCGGCCTGGCGCCCGAGCAGATCAACCTGCACTCGCCATTGCTGGGCGGGTTTTTCGGCCGGCACTTCCTGTATGACTCGGCCAGCCCTTACCCCCAGGCCATTGCGCTGGCCAAGGCGGTGGGCCGCCCGGTCAAGCTGATCTGGAGCCGCGAAGAAGAGTTCCTGCGCGATGTGCTGCGCCCGGTGGCGGTGGTCAAGTTTCGCGCCGCGCTGGACGCCGACGGCCTGCCCGTCGCCATCGAAGCGGTCAGCGCCACCGAGGGTCCCAGCGAAGCCATCGCCGGCAAACAGGGCGAAAAACTCGACCCCACGGCCCTCGAGGGCCTGACGGGCAAGAGCTACGCCATCCCCAACAAACGCATCGCGCAGATCTACGTCAAAGGCCCGGCCATGCTTGGTTACTGGCGTTCGGTGGGCAATTCGCTCAACGACTTCTTCTACGAAGCGTTCCTCGACGAGCTGGCGGACCAAGGCAAACGCGACCCCTATGAGTTGCGCCTGCATTTGCTGCGTGACAACCCACGGCTGACAACCTTGCTCAAGGCCGTGGGCGAATTGTCCGGTGGGTGGAAGCGTGGTCCCTACATCGCCGAAGACGGCACACGACGGGCGCGCGGCGTGGCGATGGCCTCGCCGTTCGGTTCCCACGCGGCGGTGATCGCCGAGGTGTCGATTGAACACGGCCAGGTGAAGGTGCACCACATCTGGGAAGCCATCGACCCCGGCAGCATCGTCAACCCGGCGATTGTCGAAGCGCAGGTCAACGGGGCGGTCGCCCTGGGACTGTCGCAAACCTTGCTGGAGGAAGCGGTGTACGTGGACGGCAAGCCACGGGCGCGCAACTACGACCTTTACCCGATCCTGCCGCCGTCCCGCATGGCCCAGGTGCATGTAAAGATCGTCGAGAGTGGTGAAAAGATGGGCGGCATCGGTGAGCCTCCGCTCCCCGCTGTGGCGCCGGCCGTGGTCAACGCGGTGGCGCAATTGACTGGCCAGCGCGTGCGCAGCCTGCCATTAAGCCGACACACCTTCAGCTAAGCGAGCGAGACCGCCCATGAACAACCGTCGATTCGCAAGAACCGTAGGCTGGCTCGCGCTGCCCTGCGTCGTCGCCGCCGGCCTGCTGGCCTGGTACGTCACCCGTCAACCCGCGACACCGTTTGAAGCGCCACCGGCAGCCAGTGCCGACCCGACCCTGGTCAGTCGCGGCGAGTACGTCGCCCGCCTCAGCGACTGCGTGGCCTGCCACAGCCTGCCCGGCAAGGCACCGTTTGCCGGCGGCCTGGAAATGGCCACGCCGCTGGGGGCGATTCACGCCACCAACATCACCCCGGACCGCACCCACGGGATCGGCACTTACAGCCTCGCCGACTTCGATCGAGCGGTACGCCACGGCGTGGCCCCAGGCGGCCGACGGTTGTACCCGGCCATGCCCTACCCCTCGTATGCCAAGCTCAGCGACGACGACATACAGGCGCTGTACGCGTTTTTCATGAACGGCGTGCAACCGGCCAACCAGCCGAATATCCCCAGCGATATTCCCTGGCCGCTGAATCTGCGTTGGCCCATCGCCCTGTGGAACGGCGTGTTCGCTCCGACAGTCAGCTACGCCGCCAACCCCAACCAGGACGCGCTGTGGAATCGCGGCGCGTATATCGTCCAAGGCCCTGGCCACTGCGGCAGTTGTCACACACCACGGGGCCTGGCCTTCAACGAAAAGGCCCTGGATGATTCCGGCAAGCCCTTCCTCGCCGGCGCCCTGCTCGATGGCTGGTACGCACCGAGCCTGCGCCAGGACCCCAACAGCGGTTTGGGCCGCTGGAGCGAGCCAGAGATCGTGCAGTTCCTCAAGACCGGCCGCAACCAACACGCGGTGGTCTACGGCTCGATGACCGAAGCGTTCAACAACTCCACGCAGTTCATGGCCGACGACGACCTGGCGGCCATCGCCCGCTACCTCAAGTCGCTGCCCGGCGACCCACAGCGCGACGGCACACCCTGGCAGTACGTGAGCGCTGAAGTACGTCCGGACGCCCCCGGCGCCCACACCTACGCCACCCGCTGCGCCTCGTGCCATGGGGCTGACGGCAAAGGCCAGCCCGAGTGGATGCCACCTCTGGCGGGCGCCACTTCGGCCTTGGTCAAGGAAACGGCGTCAGCGATCAACATCACCCTCAATGGCGCACAACGCGTGGTCGCCGCTGGCGTACCGGATGCCTACCGCATGCCAGCGTTTCGCGAGCAGTTGTCCGACCAGGAAATCGCTGACGTGCTGACGTTTGTACGCAGTACCTGGGGCAATCAAGGAGGTGCGGTGGACGCCAAGGCAGTAGGCAAACTGCGCGGGCACACGGACCCGGCGAGCAGCAGTCCGATTATTTTGCATATGCGTTGAGGGTTGCTCTTGTGGCCCTTTCCCCGACATCCAGATCGGTGGATTGACCAAGGCCTGTACCGAAGAATGGGCTTTCAGAGCGCCTCAGGCAGAAAAAGCCTGCGGGCGCTCTGCGGCGTGGGTGTGTGCCGGAGCGGTTGCTGACGGGCAAGCTGGGCCTGAAGCTGCGCGACGGCGTCCAACACCCGCTGCGCCCAGTGCTCGTCCTGGGGGTCTACCACCACCACGCGAAAACCGTGGTCCTGGCCTTCACTGCGCACACCTTCGGAGTCATCCACGTGCAGGTCGATGTCGAACGCCGGTGGGAATTTCGAAGGCGCATTGGACAGCCCGTGCGCCGTGAGGGCGTGGTTATGCAGCACGCTGTTGACCACGCCGTCGACGCGGATGCCGTACAGCATCAGCCAGCGCCGGATATAGGACGGCGTACGCCCGGACGAGGTATAGACCCAGATGCTGCAACCCTGGCGGCGCAGTTCGCGGGTCAGGGAGCGGGTACCGATGCGCAGCGGCTCACCCAGCCAACGGTGCACGCAGGCCGGCAGCCGGCTCGGCTCGACGTCACAATGGTGGAGCTGGCAGGCCAGGGTGTCGTCGATATCGAACGAAATGCGGATACGCGCAGGCTTGAGCAGTTGCGTCGGCAGCAGGCGCTGCACGGCCTGCCCTGCCCTGGCGAACAGGCGAGAACCGCTCATCAATGGCCCCCTTGATAGACGGGCACTGGCCTATCGTTGAGAAAAAATTTCATCGGGTCCGGCGCCTGTTCTTCCAGGAAAGCGGCGTATTTTTTCTTGATCTTGGGCAATTCGTACAACGCCTTGACGCCATGTTTGGCTGAGTTGCGGATGACCGACGAAGGGTTGAAGTAGCCCTCGGCGTTCTCCAGCGACAGCACGAACGGCGGCAACCCCGCACGCATCAGCAAATAGCTGACGATCAGCGAACCGCTGCGGTTGTTGCCTTCAATGAACAACTGCGGCTTGCTGAGGATGCGCACATACACCCCGGCGGCACGCTTCCAGACTGACTCACTGCGGTACGCGCAGTACCAGTTGTACAAGTCCTTGATGCCGCCCTCGACGTTGTTGAAGAAGTGCTCTTCGGTCGCCGCCAGGTGCTGCGCATATTCCAGGCGGCGCGCCGGGTCGCGGCCACAGAGTACGGTGGCGTTGATCTCCAGCATCAGGTTCAACTGCTGAAGGTCAAACAGGTCGACGCCCCGCGCGACATAGTCGTCAATCAGCGCGTAGCCTTCAAGCACGTTGTGCAGCACTTCGTCAGTCAGTGGGTCACGTGGCTCGGTGAAGCCCTGGCTGAGCTCGGCAAAGCGCTGCTGCACCTCACGCAGGGCACGTTCGATCGCAGGCAAATCAAGGCGTTGTGTTGCAGGCATTGGCATTCCCATAAACAGGTAGGCATGCGCGAGCGTCCGTGCCCGCGCAGGATTCAGCTGAACTTGCCGGTGATGTAGTCCCCGGTCATTTGCTCGCGCGGGTTCTCGAAAATCTGCGCCGTTGGGCCCATCTCCACCAGATAGCCAGTGCGCGTGCCCTGGGAAATGTCCACCGAGAAAAACGCCGTGGTGTCGGCCACACGGATGGCCTGCTGCATGTTGTGAGTCACCAGGGCGATGGTGTAGTCCTTCTTGAGCTCCACCATCAACTCCTCGACCCGGCGCGTGGCGATCGGGTCAAGCGCCGAGCAGGGTTCGTCGAGCAACAGCACTTCCGGCTCGGTGGCGATGGCGCGGGCGATGCACAGGCGTTGCTGCTGGCCCCCGGACAGCGACAGGCCGCTGACCTTGAGTTTGTCCTTGACCTCATCCCACAGCGCCGCGCCTTGCAGGGCGTGCTTGACGCGGTCGCCCAGGTCGCCTTTGTAGCGGTTCAGGCGCAGGCCGAAGGCCACGTTGTCGAAGATGCTCATGGAGAACGGGTTCGGCTGCTGGAACACCATGCCGATATAACGGCGCACGACCACCGGGTCCACACCCTTGCCGTAGACGTCCTGCCCGAGGAAATGCACATGGCCCTCGAAGCGGAAACCTTTGACCAGGTCGTTCATGCGGTTGAGGCTACGCAACACGGTACTTTTACCGCAGCCGGAAGGCCCGATGAAGCCGGTGATCTTGTTCTTTTCGATCGGCACATGGCTGTCACGCACGGCCATGAAGTTGCCGTAGAAGATCTTGTCCAGCTTGCAGTCCATGACCACAGGCGCCTGGGTGACAAACGGAGCGGCTATTTGCGCAGTTGATACGTTCAAGATTCAGGTGCTCCCGTTTTCAATACTTTGGCTTGCCGAAAATACGGCTCACGATATTCACGACCAGCACGATCATTACCAGTACCAGCGACGCCGCCCAGGCGAGTTCAAGCTGGTTGTCGAAGGGCATGCCGGAGAAGTTGTAGATCAGCACGGCCAGCGAGGCTGTCGGGTTCATCACCGCCAGGCTGCCGTCGTGGTAGATCCAGTAGTTGCTGAACAGCGCGGTAAACAACAGCGGCGCGGTTTCGCCGGCGGCGCGGGCCACGGCGAGCATCACGCCGGTGAGAATGGCCGGCAGGCCGGTGGGCAGGACGATTTTCCAGATCACCTGGGAGCGGGTGCAGCCCATGCCGTAGGCGGCGTCCTTCATGATCTTGGGCACCATGCGCATCGACTCTTCGGCGGTCAACACCACGATGGGCAGCATCAGCACCGCCAGCGCCACGCCACCGGCCGGGGCCGAGTAGGTGCCGGTGGTCATCACTACCAACGCGTAGGCAAACACACCGGCCAGGATGGACGGCAGGCCGGTGAGCATCTTCGCGGCAAAGCGCGCGGCGTTCGCCAGTTTGCTCTCAGGGCCCAGTTCGGCGAGGAAGATCGCCGCCATGATGCCAACCGGCACCGCAATGGCTGCGGCGATGCCGACCATCACGAAGGTACCGGCCATCGCGTTGCCAAAACCGCCACCGGTCTCAAAACCGGTGGGCGGCAGCTCGGTGAACACTTCAAGGCTCAGGCGTGCCCCGCCGCGCATGATCAGCATGTAGAGCACGGAAATCAGCGGCACGCTGGCCAGCAACGCGCCCGTCCACACCAGGGTGGTCAGCACCAGGCTGCGCAGGGCACGGCCTTCGAACCGGCGTTGCAGGCTGGGCAGTGCGCCGGCGGGGGACGTCAGGTCGGTTGCAGCAGAAAGATCAGTCATCACTTATTACCCCGTTGGGCGTACATCATGATCATGGAGCCGAAGATGTTGACGATCAGCGTGATCAACATCAGCACCAGTGCGGCGTACATCAGCACCTCGATCTCGTTCGGCCCGGCTTCGGGGAAGTTCAGCGCCAGCAACGCCGCCAGGGTGTTGGCCGGTGCGAACAGCGAAAGCGAGATGTTGTTGGCATTGCCCACCAGCATGGCCAGGGCCATGGTTTCACCGAGTGCGCGGCCCAGGCCCAGCACCAGCGAACCGAAGATGCCGGTAGACGCCGAGGGCACCATCACCTTGAGAATCGCTTCCCAGTGAGTAGTGCCCATGCCGTAGGCGGCCTGCTTGGTTTTCATCGGCACGGCGGTGAGGGCGTCCTGGGACACGGCGGCGATGGTCGGCAAAATCATGATGGCCAACACCAGCGCTGCCGGGAGCAAACCCGGACCGCTCAAGGACGTGCCGAAAAAAGGGATCCAGCCGAGTTCGGTGTTCAACCATGCGGTCAACGGCCGAATCGCTGGGATAACCACGTAAATGCCCCACAGGCCATAAACGACGCTGGGGATAGCCGCGAGCAGTTCGACGATGGTACGAAACACCGCCGCCAGCTTCGCCGGCAAAAAATCCTGAGTGAGGAAAATCGCCATGCTGACGCCAAAAACACCGGCGATCAGCAACGCGATAAAGGCACTGTACAGCGTGCCCCAAATGGCCGGCAAAATGCCGTACTTGCCTTGGTTGACATCCCAGACGCTGCCGAACAGCACGTCAAAGCCGTGCTTCTCCATGCCTGGAAGGGCCTTGCGTCCGACTTCGAACACCAGGGCAAACACCAACGCCAGCACCAGGACCACGCCAATCCGCGCAAGCGCACGGAAGGTGCGATCAACCAGGAAATCCTTCGTAGAAGGTGGCTGGCAGGCAGAGTCCGGGTTACCCGGTACGACAAACGGTGTGTTCATTGGCTGATTCCGGAACAAGGGGGTAACTCTCCCGGCTGGGCTGACAGCGCCCGCCGAGAGAGGCCGCACGAGCGTTACTGAATGTTGGCGGACGCTTTGCGAACCTGATCAACCACCGATTGCGGCAGCGGGATATAGCCCATCGAGTCAGCGATTTTCTGCCCTTCGGTCAGGCTGTATTCGACCATTTCACGCATGGCCTTGGCCTTGGCCGGGTTGCCGTTGTCCTTGCGGAAGATCATCCAGGTGTAGGAGGTGATCGGGTAGGACTTGGCGCCGTCCGGGTCCGGCAGCCAGGCCACCAGGCTTTCCGGCATCTTCACCGCAGCCAGCGCTTCGGCACCGCTTTCGGCGTTAGGCACCACGTACTTGCCGGCCTTGTTCTGCAGTTGGGCGAAGTCAACCTTGGCCAGCTTGGCGAAGCCGTATTCGATGTAGCCAATCGCACCTGGGGTCTGGCGTACGGTGGCGGTCACGCCGTCGTTCTTCGGCGATTTGATGAATTTGTCGCTGGCAGGCCAGTTGACGGTGTTGCCTTCACCCAAGTCTTTCTGGAACTGTGGGTTGATGGCCGCCAAGTGCTTGGTGAAGACGGCAGTGGTACCGCTGGAGTCTGCACGCACGACCACGGTGATCGGCATATCCGGCAGTTTCAGGCCAGGGTTGGCGGCGACGATCTGCGGATCGTTCCACTTGGTGATCTTGCCCAGGAAGATGTTGGAGTACACATCGCGTGGCAACTTCAGCTCTTTGGGATTGCCCGGCAGGTTGAACGCCAGCACGATTTCGCCCGCAGTCATCGGCAGCAACTGCACGCCTTCGGCGACCTTGGCGATGTCTTCATCCTTCATGGCCGAGTCACTGGCGGCGAAGTCCACGGTTTTGTTCAGGAAGTCCTGGACACCCGCGCCACTGCCTTTGGATTGGTAGTCAACCGTGACGCCCTCGGTCTTCTTGCTGAAATCCTTGAACCAGGTGAGGTAGATCGGCGCGGGGAAACTGGCGCCAGAACCTGTCAGACGGACGTTCTCGGCAGCAAATACCGAGGTGGCACTAAGAGAAACCGCAACGGCGAGTGCAGCTGACTTCATCAGACGTTTCATTCAGGGAAATCCTTGTGATTACGGGCTCCCGGAACTCTGCATCAGCATTGTTACGCTTTTATGAAAATTGAATGGCAAACCGCTATTTTGTCCCTTCTTTCTGCCACAGCCGCACATTTTGATGTCAGTGGCGCCGGTAACTTTTCTGCCCGGAAGGCGTGAGGCAGAAGACCCCGCCCCGTGGACCGGTGCAGTACGCACCGCTGCCACAACTGCAACTCTGCGAGCGACCTTGCAGCGGCTGCACGGCCGGGCGTGCCAAGCGGTTGCCGGTGTAGGCGGTGCAACTTTTTTTCGAGGCGCTGATAGAGCCGTCGTTGCACAGGAATACATCACCGTCACAACCGGCAATGCCCCCCTTGCGGCCGGAGCAAGGCGTATTGGCCGCCAGCGCGGACAGGCTCGACAGCGTCAAAATGAGGCCCAGGACAAGTACGCGGATAAGGCCAGGAAACATAAGCAACACTCAAGACAAGTGGCCTAATGCTATCACCCCCTATACATAACTGCTGCCCAATATGTTGCCGACCCACAACCCTGTAGTGAGCGAGCTTGCCCCGCGCTGGGCCGCGAAGCGGCCCCAAAACCACCACCTCGATTAATTCTGGCACTCCGCGGCGACCTTATTGGGGCTGCTGCGCAGCCCAGCGCGGGGCAAGCCCGCTCACCACAAGAATGTGGTGGCTCAGTTACAGATGATCCGCTGACAAGCCCATGAGGCACAGGTGAAGGCCGACACCTAACCCTGTAGTGAGCGGGCTTGCCCCGCGCTGGGCCGCAAAGCGGCCCCAAAACCACCACCTCGATTAACTCTGGCACTCCGCGGCGACCTTATTAGGGCTGCTACGCAGCCCAGCGCGGGGCAAGCCCGCTCACCACAAGAATGTGGTGGTTCAGTTACAGATGATCCGCTGACAAGCCCATGAGGAACAGGTGAAGGCCAACACCTAACCCTGTAGTGAGCGGGCTTGCCCCGCGCTGGGCCGCAAAGCGGCCCCAAAACCACCACCTCGATTAATTCTGGCACTCCGCGGCGACCTTATTGGGGCTGCTGCGCAGCCCAGCGCGGGGCAAGCCCGCTCACCACAAGAATGTGGTGGTTCAGTTACAGATGATTCGCTGACAAGCCCATGAGGCACAGGTGAAGGCCAACACCTAACCCTGTAGTGAGCGGGCTTGCCCCGCGCTGGGCCGCGAAGCGGCCCCAAAACCACCACCTCGATTAATTCTGGCACTCCGCGGCGACCTTATTGGGGCTGCTGCGCAGCCCAGCGCGGGGCAAGCCCGCTCACCACAAGAATGTGGTGGTTCAGTTACAGATGATTCGCTGACACACCCCCAAGGCACGTATGGAGGCCAACACCTAACCCTGTAGTGAGCGGGCTTGCCCCGCGCTGGGCCGCGAAGCGGCCCCAAAACCACCACCTCGATTGATTCTGGCACTCCGCGGCGACCTTATTAGGGCTGCTGCGCAGCCCAGCGCGGGGCAAGCCCGCTCACCACAAGAATGTGGTGGTTCAGTTACAGATGATTCGCTGACACACCCCCAAGGCACGGGTGAAGGCCGACACCTAACCCTGTAGTGAGCGGGCTTGCCCCGCGCTGGGCCGCGAAGCGGCCCCAAAACCACCACCTCGATTAATTCTGGCACTCCGCGGCGACCTTATTGGGGCTGCTACGCAGCCCAGCGCGGGGCAAGCCCGCTCACCACAAGAATGTGGTGGTTCAGTTACAGATGATTCGCTGACAAGCCCCCAAGGCACGGATGGAGGCCAACACCTAACCCTGTAGTGAGCGGGCTTGCCCCGCGCTGGGCCGCGAAGCGGCCCCAAAACCACCACCTCGATTAATTCTGGCACTCCGCGGCGACCTTATTGGGGCTGCTACGCAGCCCAGCGCGGGGCAAGCCCGCTCACCACAAGAATGTGGTGGTTCAGTTACAGATGATTCGCTGACACACCCCCAAGGCACGGGTGGAGGCCGACACCTAACCCTGTGGTGAGTTCTTTGCGTTCAAGGTGTCGGTTGCACGTCCTTGAAGACCAGCCCTTGGCTACCGCTCACTTGCCACGGATTGGCGCCGCCGGTCTGACTGAACACCACGTGTTCGAAGCGTGAGTCTTTCAACCCATCGATACGCGCCTTGGCCGCGCCGCTAAAGCGCACGCGTTCGAACACCAATCCCTGATGGTAGGCGTTGTGCACGGCATCGCCCTTGACCTCGATGGCCGCGCCCTGGGCGTTTTCTACGCTGACGTCACTCACGCGGATGTCCTTGAACTGCCCGGCAATCGTGGAGCGTTGGTAGTCCAGTTTGGCGTTGGGGTCGTTGTAGTCGAGGGTGAAGATAAACGCCTGCTTGACCGTGTTGCGAATCGCCGAATCGCGGAACGTCACGTTGCGCGCGCCACCGCCCATGAAGTTGGTGCTTTTCATGCGCAGGCCCGCGTCGGTGCCGTCGGAGACGTTGTCTTCAGCGAGGATGTTCTGGATCCACGCGCCGGTATGACTGCCCGCCACCACCATGCCGTGGCCTTTGCGGAAGTAGTTGTTGAAAATCCACGCGTCTTCCTGAGGCGGCTGGTGCACGGCATTCGCACCGGTGCCGGCGGCGAAGTTGACGCAGTCGTCGCCGGTGTCAAAGAAGTTGTTGAAGACCATCGCGCCTTTGCTGTTGGCGAATTCGATGCCGTCGCCGTTGTTGGCGTCGTAGGTCTTGTGGGTGGTGTTGGCCAGCACCACGTTTTCGGTCTCCAGGTTCATGATCCCGTGGAACGCCGGGTTGAGCACGGTGAAGCCGCCGTAGAACACGTTCTTGACGTTGCGCAGGGTGATCAGCGAAGAACGCATTTGCCCATAGGCATCCTTGACGTTCATGCCCCGCGCCACGGCTTGTTCCACCTGGGCCTTGGCGAGGATGCCGTCCTGGGCATAGCGGGTGTTGTCGCTGGGCAGGTAGAACGGCAGCGGCTGGCCGCGCTCATCAACGACGTCGGCGTTGCGCTTCCAGCCGTTGCCGTCGAGGGTGCCCTTGCCGACGATGCGGATGTTTTCGAATGACTGATGCTGGCGCGGATCGCGGGGCAACGCGTTGATCAGCGAGGCCGGGCGCACGGTGGTGGAATACGGGTATTGGATGTAACCGGCCAATGGGTAATCTTCGGCGCGCTCGGAGCCAAGCAGGGTCGCGCCTTCGGCGATCTCCAGGGTCATGTTGCTCTTGAGGTACAGCGCGCCGCTCTTGTAGGTGCCCTTGGGCAGCAGGACTTTGCAGCCTGGGGTGCAGGCATCGATGGCGTTCTGAATCGCCAGGGTATCGAGGTGGCTGCCGTCGCCTTTGGCGCCGTATTTTTTCACGTCGAACAGCGCCGCGACCTTAGTGGTGCGTTGCTGTACGGGGGCGCTGTCTGCCGATTCCTTGCCGTTGCCGTCCACTGCACGCACGGTGAATCGGTAGGCCGTGTCGGGCTTCAGGCCTTGGGCGGTGTAGCTGTGAATGCCGATGCGATGGTGGAAGTTGGCGGTGTCCTGCCGGTAGAACTGGTCGATATAGGGCTTGGCCGGTGAGACCTGATCGTTGTTGGCGTTGGCGCTGCCCATCAACACGCCGTTGGCGTACACCCGGTAATCCTGGATGGCGCCATGATCGGCAGGCTTGTCCCAGACCAGGATGATTTGCTGATCGTCATAAGCCAGGGTCGGTACTTGCAGTTTCGAGGGTGCTTGCAGCGCCCAGGACAGAGGGCTGCAGCCGAGGGCGATAAGGGCGAGTGCGCAACGCGCTGAGGTTTTTTGCGAGGGTTGATACGGCATGTTGTTCTCCTTGTTTTTGCCGGTATTCACATTGAGGGCTACATCGGCCGCCCGGTTTCTTCGAGGTATTGGCTGCGATTGATGAAGGTTTCGCGGGGCATTTCGCGCACGTCCATAGACAGTGCCTCGACCTGCGGCAGCAACTCGATCAGGGCCGCCAGTGTTGCCGAAGCCAAGCTGCGACGTTGTTCGACCGTGCGCCCGGCGAACAGGTACAGCGCGACATGCACGAAGTCGTCTTCAGTGGAGCCGCAGCGGTAATGGCTGAAGCCGTTGAGGCGCACCTTGATGTCGCCGGGCTTGAACACGCCGAACCCGTCGAGGGTGTCGTGCACGGTGGCCAGCAGACGTTGTTCGCCGATGCGCTGGGCCAGGGTTGCGGGGCAGTCGATGATGCAATGGGGCATTGCGGATACTCCGGTTAATAAGGCTTGTTGCAGGAGCGGGCTTGCCCGCGAAAATCGTCAACGAAAACGCAGCGCCACCCAGTGGCCCGGGCCGTCTGGGCTTTTTTGCGAGCAAGTTCGCTCCTACAGGGGCTTATTGAGCGCCGAGGGACTTGATCAGCACCGCCAGTTGCTCCACTTCATCGGGCAACAGATCGGTCAGTGGTGCACGTACCGGGCCTGCGTCATGGCCCACCAGGCGTGCGCCGGCTTTGACGATGCTCACGCCATAACCTTCACAACGGTTACGAATCGCCAGGTACGGCAGGAAGAAATCGTCGATCAAACGGCCCACCGTCGCGTGATCGTCGGCAGCCACGGCGCGGTAGAAGTCCATCGCGGTTTTCGGGATGAAGTTGAACACCGCCGAGGAGTACACCGGCACGCCAAGGGCCTTGTAGGCGGCGGCATAGACTTCGGCAGTCGGCAGGCCGCCGAGGTAAGTCAGGCGGTCGCCCAGGCGACGGCGGATGCTGACCATGGATTCGACCTCACCAATGCCGTCTTTGAAGCCGATCAGGTTCGGGCAGCGCTCGGCCAGCTGTTCCAGGCTGTCGGCGTTGAGGCGGCAGAGGTTGCGGTTGTACACCACCACGCCGAAATCCACCGAGTTGCACACTTGCTCAACGTGCGCCACCAAGCCCTTCTGGCTGGCTTCGGTGAGGTAATGGGGCATCAGCAAAATACCCGCAGCGCCCAGGCGCTCGGCTTCTTGGGCATACGCAATAGCTTGGCGTGTTGGGCCACCGGCACCGGCGAGGATCGGCACCTGGCCTTTGCAGGTGTCCACGGCAGTCTTGATGATCTGCGTGTACTCCTTGGACTCCAGGGAGAAGAACTCCCCCGTGCCGCCCGCTGCGAACAACGCACTGGCGCCATAAGGCGCCAGCCATTCGAGGCGGCGTGCGTAGGTGTCGGCGCGGAAGTCGCCGGCGGCATCAAAGTCGGTGACCGGAAACGAGAGCAAGCCGGAAGACAGGACTGTTTTTAGTTCTTGTGGCGTCATGTTCGCAAACCTCAAATCGAAAAATGAATGGAATACCTTAAGAGGTACGTCATCGTACAACTATAAAAATATTAATGCCAACCTCTAAACGCCCTTCATGGTGAAAATGGATATAAACCCAATGAAATAGGCGCTTTATCACAACAAACAATAAATAAATCAAAACATAGTCATACGATGACTATGTTTTTTTAGCCAACACGGCGCCGCTCAGACTCCTGACTGAAGTCACGGCTGGCCTGCACCAACATGCGCGTGTAGTCGTGCGCCGCCTGGTCCTGGCTCAGGGCATGACAGTCAAGCAACTCAACGATCTTGCCGTGCTGCATCACCGCCACCCGGTCGCACAAGTGAGTCACCACACCCAGGTCATGGGTAACCAGCAGGTAGGTGAGTTTCTCGCGCTGACGCAGGTCCGCCAGCAGGTTGAGGATCTCGGCCTGGACCGAGACATCCAGCGCCGACGTCGGCTCATCCAGCAGCAGCACCCGTGGTTCCAGGATCAAGGCGCGCGCAATCGCCACTCGCTGACGCTGGCCGCCGGACAACTGGTGTGGGTAGCGAAAGCGAAAACTGTCGTTCAGGCCGACCTTGAGCAGGATCTCGTTAATACGGTCGTCCTTGTCCCCTACCCCGTGGATAATCAGCGGCTCGCGCAGGGCGGTGTCAATGGTGTGCCGAGGGTGCAAGGAACCGTAGGGGTCCTGGAACACCATCTGCACCTTGCGAAAGTGTTCCTTGGGAATCTTGTGCTGCAACGGCGCGCCGGCAATGCTCAGTTCGCCATTCCAATGCCGGTATTGCCCGGCCAGGCAGCGCAGCACGGTGGTCTTGCCCGAGCCGGACTCCCCCACCAGGCCGAACGATTCGCCGTCGGCGACACTCAGGCTCACATCGTGCAGCACTTGGTTGATGGCAGCACCGGTGCCGAAGCTCAGGTTCAAGGCGTGCGCTTGGATCATGGGCATGGTCAGGTTCCTTATTGGGTCAGCCAGAGGGGGTCGCGCTTGAGCACCGGCAGGTGCGCACGGCGGTTATCCATGCTCGGCAACGCGGCCAGCAGGCCACGGGTATAGGGGTGCTCGGCGTAGTGCAGGTCACAGGCGGCCAGGGATTCGACAACACGCCCGGCGTACATCACCAGCACGCGGTCGCAGTAGTTGCGCACCAGGTTGAGGTCGTGACTGACAAAGATCAGCCCCATCTGCTGCTGGTCCACCAACTCTTCCAGCACGTTGAGCACTTGCTGGCGCACCGAGACATCCAGCGCCGAGGTGGGCTCGTCGGCGATGATCACTTCAGGGCGGGTGATCACCATCATCGCGATCATGATGCGCTGCCCCATGCCGCCGGAGACTTCATGGGGGTACAGGTTGTAGACGCGCTGCGGGTCGCGGATGTGCACCTGCTCCAGCATCTGCAACACGCGCTCGCGGGCATCGCTGCGGCTGGCCTTGTGGTGGGCCAGGTAGGCTTCGGCGATCTGGTCGCCGACCTTGACCACCGGGTTCAGCGAGTATTTGGGGTCTTGCATGATCATCGAGATGCGCTGGCCGCGAATCTTCTGCATGGCCTTTTCGCTGGCCGACAACAGGTCGACTTCACCAAACGCCATAGCCTTTGCGGTGATTTTCGCGCTGGGCGGATGCAGCTTTAGCAAGCTGCGGCCCACGGTGGATTTGCCGGAGCCGGACTCACCGACGATCGCCAGCTTCTCCCGGCCCAAGGTAAAGGACACGTCGCGCACGGCGTGGGTTTCTTTCTGGCCACTGACGAAGCGCACGTTAAGCCCTTCGACATTCAGTTTGATGGCGGACATAAGGTGTTCTCCGATTATTCGCTGCGCGGATCAAGAATATCCCGCAGGCCATCGCCCAGCAGGTTGAAGGCCAGGCTGACCAGCATGATCGCCGCCCCTGGAACCGCCACCAGCCACCAGCATTCGAGCATGTAGCGGCGACCGGTCGAAATCATCGCGCCCCACTCCGGCAGCGGCGCCTGGGCGCCCAGGCCGAGAAAGCCCAGGGCCGCCGCGGTCAGGATGATCCCCGCCATGTTCATGGTCAGGCGGATGATCACCGAGGACAGGCACATCGGCACGATATGGCGCAGGATAATCCGCGCGGGCGACGCGCCTTGCAGCTCCACCGCGACGACAAAATCGGCGTTGCGCAAGGACAGGGTTTCAGCCCGCGCCAGCCGCGCAATCGGCGGCCAGGAGGTCAAGGCAATCGCCACCACCGCGTGCTCCAGGCCAGGGCCGAGGGCCGCGATAAACGCCAGCGCGAGGACCAGGCTGGGAAAGGAGATGAAGATATCGGTCAAGCGCATGAACACGGTGTCGACCGCACCACCGAAGTAGCCCGACACGGTGCCGATAAACAGGCCGATAGGCCCCACGATCACCGTCACCAGGCCAATGATGTACAGCGTGATTCGCGAGCCGTAGACCAACCGGCTGAAAATATCCCGGCCATATTCATCGGTGCCGAACCAATGCGCCGAGCCCGGCGCCTGCAAGGCGTTGGCGAGGTTCTGCGCGACCGGGTCGTGGGTGGCGATCCACGGCGCAAAGGCCGCGACTACCACCAACAGCATTGCCACCAGCAGGCCTGCCAGGGTCATGGGGTTGCGCAGCAAGTGGCGCAGCACCCGCAGGCCACTCTTGCAAAAAGCATCGAAGCTGGAGCCTGGCGAGCGATCCACCGGGCGTTTCGCCGCCGATTCGATGGAAGACAGATTGGCATTCATAAGCATCTTCTCTGTGTGAATTCTGGAAGCACTCAACGCTGCTTGTAGACACCCAGGTAACGGGTGGCCTCGGCATCGTCACCGCTGAAGCCCTTGACATCGGCAGCGCTGACCACGGTGTCGGTCATCTGCGAAATCATCAGGATCGGCCCCACTTGCTGGTCGTAGAGGTTCTGTGCCTGGTGGTACAGGCTGACCCGCTGCGCCGAATCACGCGTCACGCCGGCCTGGTCGATCAGGCTGTTGATCTGTGGGCTGAAGAACGAAGCGCGCCAGCCCTGGAAGTTCGGCAGGCCGGCGTCGTCGCTGTTGTTGGGGTTGTAGGCGAACGTGCGCAGGCTGAAATACGGGTGCGGGTAACGCTCGGCGCCCCGGGCCACGATGATCTCGAAATTGCGCGCACGCATCGCGCCGTACACCTGGTTGCCGGTGCCGGTGACAATGCTGGCCTTGATCCCGCCTTCGGCCAGGGTCGCTTGCAGGCGTGCGGCGATATCAATGAACGGCGGCTCCGACAGCGTGCGGATGGTGGTGTTGAACCCCTCGGGGTAACCCGCCTGCGCCAGCAGGGCTTTCGCCTTGGCCACGTCCATGTGATAGCCCGGATCCGGCAGGCGCGCCTCCAGGCCCAACTGCATCGGCTGCTGGTTGAGCTTGCCGTAATACGGCATCACTTGTTGGTCCAGGCCTTTGTAGTCGATCAGGTTGCGCACCGCTTCACGCACCTTGGGCTTGGCAAATTCCGGCTGCTTCATGCTCATGGCCACGTAGTACATGGTGCCGCGTGGCAGCGACTGCACCTGGATCTTGTCCGAGCCGTCGATGGCACGAATGTCCGGCGCGGCCATGCCGTAGGCCAGGTCGAGGTCGCCGCGTTCGAGCATCAGGCGCAGGGACTGGGATTCGGTCATGTGCCGCACCACCACGCGCTTGAGCTTGGCCGCGCCGCCCCAGTAGCCGTCGAAACGGGTCAGCAGCAGTGAATCGTTGGCACTCCATTTGGTCAGCACGAAGGGGCCACTGCCCGCCTCGTTCGTCACCAGCCAACCGGCGCCAAGGTCGCCGTTTTTTTCATGGGACAAGGCGGTCTTGCGGTCCACGATCACGGCGCTGGGCGAGATGGCCAGGGAGTCCACCAACAGCAAGGGATCCATCGTCTGCGGCAGATCGACCACCAAAGTGTGGGCGTCGGTGGCGCGGATCAGCGCCTGGATGTTGTCGACGCTGTAGCCATAAGCCTTCCAGGTGGTGGCCAGGCCGAAGTTGAGTTTCATCACGCGGTACAGCGACCACGCCACGTCCTCGGCGGTCAGCGGGTTGCCCGAATGGAATTTCACGTCCTGGCGCAGATGGAACGTCACCTGCTTGCCGTCCTCGCTGATGTCCCAGCGTTCGGCCAGTTGCGGCAGGTGTTTTTCCGGGTTGCCCTGGTCACGCTTGATCAGGGTGTCGTAAAGGTTGGCGTTGACACCGGACGCATCCAGGCCGGGCGCATTGGCCGGGTCTATGGAGAACAGGTTGACCATGCTCATGCCGACGATCAGTTGATCAGCCGGGGTCTTGGCGTTGGCCAGGGTCATCGGGCCGAGGGCGAGAACAGCGCTCAGCAGGCCAAGGTGCAGTTTCGAAAATGTCATGAAAAATTCCTTCTTCTTATAGTTTTATCGGTACTGCGCTGCGCATTAACGGGTGCGCGGATCGAACACCTTGTACAAGGCATCGCTGATCAGGTTGAGCGCAACGAAAATCAGGCCGATCACCAGCACGCAGCCCATCACCGCATTCATGTCACCGAGCATCAGGCTGCTGGTGAGGTATTGGCCGAACCCCGGCCAGGCGAACACGGTTTCGATCAGCACCGCACCTTCGAGCAGCGAGCCGTAGGCCAGCGCAACCACGGTGAGCAACTGCACGAGGATGTTGCGAAACGCATGCCCCCACACCACTTGGCGCCGGGACAAACCCTTGACCCGCGCCGTGATGATGTATTCCTGGGACAGCTGCTCCAGCATGAAGCTGCGGGTCATGCGGCTGATGTACGCCACCGAGTTCAGGCCCAGGATCAGCGCCGGCAACACGATATGCCGCAGGGCGCTGGCGAAGGCGTCCCAGTCACGGGCAAGCGAGGTGTCGATCAGCAACAGGCCAGTGACCTCGGGCACCATGCCGTCGTAGGCCAGGTCGATGCGCCCCGCGCCACCGGCCCAACCGAGCCAGGCGTAGAACACCAGCAGGCCCATCATGCCCAGCCAGAAAATCGGGGTGGAGTAGCCGAACAGGGTGATCACCCGTGCCACGTGGTCGCCGAGCCGACCTTGGTTGCTGGCCGCACACACGCCCAGCGGCAAACCGATCAGCACGCCGAACAGGATCGCCAACGTCGCCAACTCGATGGTCGCCGGGAACACCCGCAGGATGTCATCGAGCACCGGGTGGCCGGTCAGCAACGCGTTGCCGAAATCACCGTGGAGCAGGTCGTTGAGGTAAAGGCCGAATTGGGTCCAGATCGGCTTGTCCAGGCCCATCGACCGGTACACCTGGTCGTAGGTGGAACTGTCGGCATCCGGCCCGACTACCGCCAGCACGGGGTCAAGCGGCATGACCCGGCCGATGATAAAGGTCAGCGCCAACAGGCCGAGCAACGTCACCAGCACCGTGCTGGCACGCCGCAGGGTATTGGAAGCGCGAGCGCCCATGACAGAGGCAGTCATAACAAACATAGTGAGCTCCTGGTAAATCGATCAGCGCTTTTTGTAGACGTCTTTGTAGCGCGTGGTCGCAGCGGTGTGGCCCTGGAAGTCGGCCACGTCGGTGTACACCACCACGGTGTCGGTCATCTGCGAGACCGGCAAAATAGCCCCGACCTGTTGATCGACCTGCGCCTGGATCTCGCGGTACTGCGTCAGTTGTTTGTCGGCATCCGGTTCGACTTCTGCATGCTCAATCAACTGGTTCAGTTCAGGGCTGTAGAACGAGGTGCGCCAGCCCTGGAAGTTGGTGAGTTTGGCTTCGTCGCGGTTATCCGGGTTGTACACCAGGGTGCGCAGGCTGGAATGGGGGTGACGCTCTGCCCCGCCACCGCCGCGACCGACGATGATGTCGAAGGTACGCTCGCGCATCGCGCCGTAGATCTGGTTACCGGTGCCGGTGATGATGCTGGCTTGGATGCCGGCCTGGGCCAGGGTCGATTGCAGGTTGGAGGCAATGTTGATGAACGGCGGTTCGGCCAGCACACGAATGGTGGTTTTGAAACCATTCGGGTAACCCGCTTCAGCCAGCCAGACCTTGGCTTGCTCGACGTTGAGTGTGTAACCCGGATCCGGCAGGCGCGCCGCCAGACCCAACGGCATCGGGCGTTGGTTGATCACGCCGTAATGGGGCATGACCGTCTGGTTGATGCCTTGGTAATCGATCAGCGACCGCACGGCCTTGCGCACCCGCGCATCGGCGAACATCGGTTGCTTCACACTCAGCGCCACGTAATACAGGGTGCCGCGTTGCAGGGTCTGGGTGCGCACCTTGTCGCTTTTCTGCAGGGCTTCGATGTCCGGCGCGGACATGCCTTTGGCGATATCCAGGTCACCGCGCTCGATCATCAGGCGCAACGACTGCGACTCGGTCATGTTGCGCATCACGATGCGCTTGAGTTTGGCCGGGCCACCCCAGTAACCGTCGAAACGGGTCATCAGGATCACGTCGTTGGCGCGCCAGTCATTGAGCGCGAATGCGCCGCTGCCGGCCGCGTGAGTCACCAGCCAGGCGGCGCCCATGTCGCTGCCTTTCTGGTGTTCGAGGACTTTTTTGCGGTCGAGGATGAACGCACTCGGCGAGGTCGCCAGGGTGTTGAGCACCAACAGCGGGTCGGTCGGCCGTGGCAGTTCGATCACGAACGTGTTGGCATCCGTGGCGCGCATGTAGCGCTCGACGTTTTCGGCAGTGAAGCCGTAGGCCTTCCAGGTGGAGGCCAGCGCGAGGTTGAGCTTGAGCACCCGGTGCAGCGACCAGGCTACGTCTTCGGCGCTCAAGTCATTGCCGGACTGGAACTTCACCCCACTGCGCAGGTTGAAGGTCAGGGTCTTGCGGTCCTCACTGACCTGCCAGCGCTCGGCCAGCGCAGGTACCAGGCGATCTGGCTGGGCGACATCCTGCACGAGCAACATGTCATAGAGGTTGGCGTTGATTTCCGACACGTCCAGGCCGGTGGCGGCCGCCGGGTCGAGGGACAGCAGGTTGATCATGCTCATGCCGACGATCAGTTGATCGGCCGGGGTTTTGGCAAAGCTTGCCGGTACGGCGGTGACGGCCAGGGCGGCGACGAATACCCGCGCCCACAGCGAAGGAAATATGTTCATAGCGAGAGTGCCTTTTTTATATTTATAGGGCTCTCGGCCAGCTCAACGTATGCCGAGCTGACCGTTTACACGTCAGAAGCTTTTAAGCGTATTGGTCTCGATGTAATTGAAATTGATGTCTTCGCCCAGGCCCGGCGAATCGGACAGGTGCACAAACCCATCGTTGTCCATCGGGTCCACCAGGCGGTTGAGGTAGGCCGGCACTTCGTCGTAATCCAGGTACGGGTGCAACAGGCCGCGCTCATACCACGTGCAGTTCTTGATCGCGCCGACCACCGCCAGGTTGGCGGCGCCGTTGCCGTGGATTTCGCAATCCATGCCAAACGACTCGGCCAGGTGGGCGACTTTCAGGCACGGCGCAATACCGCCGACGCCCGCGACACCGGCACGCAAGATATCGCACACATCGTGCTTGACCCAACTGGCGCGGGCCAGGTGTTTGCCGGACAAGGTTTCCGGGCCGAGCACCGGAATATCCAGCTGCCCCGCGAGCCAGGCATAGGACTCGGCGGACTCTTCCATCATCGGCTCTTCAAACCAGGCAAAGTCGAGTTTTTCCAGCTCGCGGCCGATGTACAGCGCCTCGGTGCGGCTGTACCAGTGGTAACCGTCGAGCATCAGTGCGATGTCCGGCCCCACCGCTTCACGCACGGCCGCGCAGGCTTTGACGTCGATGCGCGGGCTCGGGGCGAACGACACCGGCGGCATCCAGGTGTGCAGCTTGATGGCCTTGTAGCCGCGCTGCACCAGGGTCTCGGCGAAGCGCCCGTAATCTTCGGGGGTAGCGAGGCCGCCGGGCAGCTCGTCGCCACACATGGTCGAGCCGTAGGCCGGCACCTTGTCGCGGAAACCACCGATCAACTTGTGCACCGGCACGCCGAGTTTGCGTCCCGCCCAATCCCACAGCGCCTGCTCAACCAGGGCCAAGGCACGGTCGGTCAGTTGGCTGGCACTGCCACGCTGCCAATGGGCGAGGTCTTGCCAGATTTTTTCGCGATCAAAGGCGTTCTGCCCCACCAGCACTTTGCGCACGAACCCATCCAACACATACGGGCGGATCAATTCAGGGGCGCCGAACGCGAAACCCTCCTGGCCGTCTTCAGTCTGGATGCGCAGCAAAGCCATCTGCGCCTGGGTGACATCACCGGGGTGGGCATGGCCAGCGCTGTCGACTGCGCGGCGGGTCGGGTAGGAAAACACCTGGACGTTGACTGCTGTGATTCTCATGGACGTCTTAAGCCTTCTTATTGGATTTGAGACAGGAATGTCGTCTGTTGCGACCGATCATAGGTCATCGTACAACACTTGAAAAGACCCAATAACCCACCCCGCTTCACCATGCATTTCCCGCCAAACCCGGTAAAACCCTTATTTTTAAAGACAACCAAGGAATAACAGCAATTGCTGTAAAGCCCTATTCATATGGCACATATGTTTCAAAGTGTTTCAAATCGACCGATAACCGCTAGACGAGTCATCTTGTCGTACGATAACGTATATCGGCACCTTAGATGAGAGCCACACGCAACAACGCATCGCCGTAGCAACCGTCAAACGACCCTAACAAAAACAAAAAAAAGAAGACCGTATGAACACCACCCTACGCACGCTCGTTACTGCCCTGACCCTCGGCCTGCCGCTGTATGTCAGCGCTGACTCTGCCAGCATCAACTACCGCCACCAGTTCACTGAGGAAGACAGCGCCCACGCTGACCGAATCAAGCTCAACTACCGCCTGGACAGTGGCCTGGGATTTGAAGCGGAAATGAAATACCGCACGGCCGGGGACCGTGAAGACGTGGCCTACGACAACATGGTCAACAACGGACATGAGTTCACCGTGAGCTACAACTACAAGCTCAGCCCGCAATCGACGTTGACCCCGGCGTTCCAGATGGACAGTTCAAAAGACTCGACCACCTACAAGCTGGGCCTCAAGTACAACTACAAGATCAACGACGCCTTCTACGCCGCCACGCGCTATCGCCTGGACACCAAGAAGCTCGACCGCGATCAGGTCAACGAGGACTTGCCCGACCACATCAAGGATGACCAGACCACCCACCGTTTCGAGGGTTGGCTCGGCTACACGCCGGCCAGTAAGTGGGCGTACGAATATCAGTTCATCTATTTCAAGACCGACTACATCCGCTACGACAACAAGAAGAGCGACTACGAACAGAACCTGATCGTCAAATACAAGCTCACCAAGGAATGGGCCCCGTTCATGGAGATTGGTGATGTGAAGGTCAACTCCACCACAGAAGACCGTCAGGCGCGGTGGCGCCTGGGCATCCAATACAACTTCATGTAACGCCCCCCTCCCTGCGACTTGCCTGGCGAACGCGCATCGCTCGCCAGGCAAACCCTTTGCATCCAGCGCTCAATGGAAGACCTGACCATGACCACACAGCCCAAACCCTTCACTCGCATTTTGCTCACCGGCGCGGCCGGCGGCCTGGGGCAGATCCTGCGGGAAACCTTGCAGGCCCATGCCGACATCGTGCGTGCCTCGGACATCAGCGCCATGGCGCCCAGCGCAGGTGCACACGACGAAGTGATCCAGTGCAACCTGGCCGACAAGGCTGCCGTGGCGGCGCTGGTCGACGGCGTTGACGCGATCGTGCACCTGGGTGGGATTTCAGTGGAGCGGCCGTTCGAGGAAATTCTCGACGCCAATATTCGCGGCACATTCCATATTTACGAAGCGGCGCGGCAACAAGGGGTCAAGCGGATTGTGTTTGCCAGCTCCAACCACGTCACCGGTTTTTACCCCCAGGACGTGGAACTGGATGTGCACGCACAGCGCCGCCCGGATGGTTACTACGCGCTCTCCAAGGCTTACGGCGAAGACCTCGCGGCGTTCTATTTTCATCGCTATGGGATTGAAACCGTGAGCTTGCGCATCGGCTCGTCGTTCCCCGAACCGCGCAACCGGCGGATGCTGCACACCTGGCTGAGCTACGCAGACCTGGACCACCTGGTGGCCCGCGCCCTGCTGGCCAAGGACGTGGGGCACAGTGTGGTGTATGGCGTTTCAGACAATAAGGAGCGCTGGTGGAGCAATCGGCATGCCGAGCACCTGGGCTTTGCACCGCAGGACAGCTCGGAGCAGTTTCGCGCCAAGGTCGAGCAGCAACCGCAACCGCCTGCGGATGAGCCCGGTGGCCGGCTTCAGGGCGGCGCGTTCACCGCAGCCGGGCCGTTCGACAATTCGGCGGCGGCCGCTTCATAGGCCCGGCGCATACGCTCGCGGCTGTTAGACAGGTGCAGGCGCATCGCCGCCCGTGCGGCGTCGGCATCACGGCGCAAAATGGCCTTGTAGATGTCCTCGTGCTCGCGACTCAAACGCTCCAGGTAAGGCTCTTTATTGGCGTTGGCCAAGCGCTTTGAGTGCAAGCGCGTACGCGGCAGGATGTTGACCCCCAGGTGCAACATGATGTCGGTGAAGTAGCGATTGCCGGTGGCCAGCGCGATCTGCTGGTGAAACTGAAAGTCTGCCGTCACCGCATAATCGGCGCTCACCGCCCGCGAGTTGAGCGCATCCAGCGAGTCACGCATCACCTGCAATTGCTGGTCGGTGCGCCCCAGGCAGGCCAGGCCGGCAGCTTCTACTTCCAGGCTGATGCGCAATTCCAGCACCGCCAGCACATCCTGCAAGGTCACGATGGTGTCGGGGTCGATCCGAAACCCGCTGGGGCTGGGAATATCCCTCACAAACGTGCCGACACCGTGCCGGGTTTCCACCAGGCCCGAGGCTTGCAGGCGCGAAATGGCCTCACGCACCACCGTGCGACTGACGCCGTGCTCGGCCATCACCTCGGATTCGGTGGGCAGCTTGGTGGCACGCGCCAATTCCCCAGTGCAAATGCGCCGGGAAAGCTCGGTGACCAGTTCTTCGGCCAGGCTGCGGTGCCGGCGGCGAACGGTGGGCTGGACGTTCGGGTAGTCCATCAAGAACACAAATCTCGGTTTGCAAGGGAATGCGTATCATAGCGCATTCAGTTGTACGACAACGTAGACACTCAAACGAATGCCTTCACCTTTCACACGATGGTGACTCAACGGGCAGGAACTGCGGCGTAATAACGCACGGATGGACCTGTACTTCGCGCCCCAGTTACGGCTAAATATCCGCCCCTTTGCGTCGGCGTCATTCATGGCACTGTTCAAACGCATCAGCCCTTGGGTCGCCTGCCTGGCCCTGTTGCTGAACATGCTGGCAATGCCACTCAGTCGCGCCATGCAGACGCCGGATATCGGCTTGATGCTGTGGGGCGGGTTCTGCTCCGGGGGCACGGCACAAACACTGCCGCCCGGCTTCGATAAGCTGCTCGACCCGCTCAAGTCCGGCCCTTCGACCCCCGCGATGAAGCACGGCGATTGCTGCTGTGGCCATGCCGGGCTGGCGGCGCTGCCGAGCGACTATTACCGGCATTTGCTGCCGCGCTACGCCCCCGACACCGCCCTCGACAACCCTGTGTTGCCAACGCTGCACCCCAGGGTGCGCTGGCCCAGCCTGAGCCCCCGCGCCTCCCCTGTCGCCTGATCGTCCCAGAAACCCTGTGTATTTCGCCGCCCCGTGGGGGTGGCTGAACGTCCTTGAAGTTTTTTGTTCATCAGGAAGCGTGCCCTATGCCTGCTCCATTGACTCTGCCTCGCGCAAAGCGCGTCGCTGCGCCTTATTCATTGTTACCCCTGCTTTCGGCGGGCCTGTTTGCAGTCCACCCGTTGCTTCACGCCAGCGAGAACCCGGCCCTGACCCTCGGTACCGTGTCCGTCCAGGGCACTTCCGACGCCAGTGGCCCGCTGAGCACCAGCAGCGTGCTCAGTTCCGTGGATATCCTCGGTGCCGACATCCTGGAAAAGATGCCGGTCAACTACAGCTGGGAGCTGTTCAGCCGTGCGCCGGGGGTGATGCTCACGCAGTTCAACCAAGGCACCACCTCCGGCAAGATCTCCTTTCGCGGCTTCAACGGCGAAGGTGAAGTGAATGCGGTGAAGCTGTTGATCGACGGCATCCCCAGCAACAGCAACGACGGCAACATGCCGTTCATGGACATGATTTTCCCCCTGGAACTGGACAGCATCGAGGTGGTACGTGGCACCAGCGATCCGCGCTATGGCCTGAACAATATCGCCGGCAACGTCAACATGCTGACCCGCACCGGTGGCGAGTACACCAAGGCGCGGGTGCGTTATGGCAGCTACAACACCCAGGAAACGCAACTGGCCAAAGGCATCGAAGGCAGCAATTGGACGCAGAACTACTTCTTCGCCTACCAGAAATCCGATGGCTACCGCGATCATGGCGTTGCAGATAAATTTTCGATGTCCGGCAAATGGTTCTACACCCCGGACGACAACCGTTACCGCATCGGCCTGATTGCCCGCCACTACGAAACCGAGGCGCAAGAGCCCGGCTACTTGAGTGAAGACGACGCCCGCCACCACCCGACCATGACCAACAGTTACAACGCCACCGACAAAGGCACCCGGCGGATGAACCAGCTCAGCCTGCACCTGGACACGGAACTGGCCGACACCCTGTCCTGGTCGGCAAAAACCTACGTCAATACCTTTGACGACCGACGCTGGACCCAATACTGGCGCACCAGCGCCCAGCAGGAACGCGACGCCTACGAAACCCAGTACGGCGCCCTTACCAGCCTGACCTGGCGCCCGCAGGTCAGTGGGTTGTATGACTTTGCCCTGGAAGGCGGCGCAGACATTCAACAGCAACAGAACAAAAGCGAGCGCTACCGCACACACAATCGCGCGCGCCTGGCACAGACCCGCGACCAGCAATTTGACTTCGACACCTACGGCGCCTACGTCCAGGCCGAGATCAAACCGTTCGAATCACTGAAAATCATCCCGGCGTACCGCGTGGACAAGATCCAGGGCGACTTCACCAACGAGATGACCGGCATGGCTTACGACATCAACGACTACGGGCTGATCAAACAACCCAAGCTCAGCGTGGTGTACTCGCCCTGGACGGTCGCCAGCGTCTACGCCAACTGGGGCCGGACATTCCAGGTGGGCACGGGTGCTGCGGCCTACAAGATTCCACCGCGGGACACCGACCTGGCGCCGTCGATCAACGAAGGCTGGGAAACCGGCATCAAGTTCACCCCCGCCGATTGGATCGATGGCCGCGTGGCCTATTGGCAACAGCAAGCCAGTGGCGAAGTCAGCCGCCGGCTCAACGACCCGAGTGGCGAATCGGATAACGTCGGCGAAACCCGGCGCTGGGGCTACGACGCGCAGCTCAACCTGCGCCCCAATGACCGCACCGATATCTGGATGGCCTACGCCTGGCAATACTCGAAAATCCTCAAGCCCAGTGCGACCTTGCCCAATAGCAAAGGCCAGGAAATCGACCATATCCCCCATCACCTCTACAACGCCGGCGTGAGCTACAAAGCCACCCCCGCCCTGCAACTAAGCGCCTGGCTGAACGGCCAGACGAACTACTACCTCGAACGCGAAAACACCAAGGGCACCTACGGCGGCTACGTGTTGATGAACCTCGGCGCCACGTATCAGGTGACGCGGGCGGTCAGTGTCGACCTGCAACTGAAAAACCTCACCAACCGCTACTACGCGTATGCCTGGTATGACCCGGACGGTGCCCGGGCCTCGTTGCATTCGCCGGGCGATGGCCGTGCGCTGTATACCGGGGTGACGCTGGACTTCTGATAGCGAGGGCAGTCGCAGGGACGGTGTTGCGTCCCTGCGACGATGACGTCCATGCGATACCGCTCGGTCGCACGGCGCCCAGCGCATGATTGGATCCGATTCACTGATGGCCACGCCGCAACAGAAGCCGGCCTAGACCGCGACAGAAGGCACAACAATTTGCAGGATTGCCCATCGCCTCTGTTCATGATCGGGCTATGATCGGCCGATATGAACCGGACGCCCGATGACCCATGCCCGTTGACCTGCAAGCTCTCTACCCCAAACTGATCAACCTGATGCTGGATACGGTCTTTGTCGTCGACAGTGACAACCAGATCGTCTTTGTCAGCGATGCCTGCCAGGCACTGCTCGGCTACCGTGCCGACGAACTGATTGGCACCTTGATCACCCGCTACATGCACCCTGAAGACCTCGCACGCACCCGGGCCTCCATTGTCCGTGTCATGAATGGCCAGCCCCATGTGGACTTTCGCAACCGTTATCTGCGCAAGGACGGCAGCGTCGTGCACATTTTATGGGCAGCCTTCTGGTCCGAAGAGGTGGGCGCACGGATCGGTGTCGCACGGGACGTGACTGCCCTCACCCAGGCCGAGGAAGAGTTACGTTTCCTCGCCCATCATGATCCGCTGACGGCCCTCACCAACCGGTCGCTGTTCAATGATCGGCTGGACCGCGCCCTGCAAACCGCACAGGTCCACAACCAGAGACTGGCGTTGCTGTTTCTGGACATCAACGACTTCAAGGGCATCAATGACATGTATGGCCATGCTATGGGCGATCGTGTGCTGTGTGTGATCGCACGGCGTTTGGAGCGTTGCGTACGCGAGAGCGACCTGGTGGCCCGGATGGGCGGTGACGAATTCACCGTGCTGCTGACGGACATCCCATCCCAGGAAGCAATTGCCGCCAAGGTGGCGCAGATCCTCGCAGTCATGGCCGAGCCGCTGAGTGCCGAGTTTGGCGCGGTGAAGATGCCGTCCTGCAGTGTCGGCGTGGCGTTGTACCCGGTAGACGGCAAGGATGCCGACATGCTGCTCAGCCATGCCGACGACGATATGTACCGGATAAAAAGGCAACGCTTTGCAACCGAGTGACAACGGCACCCTGGCCCACACCGCTTAAAAAAACTCTGGCCTCGATGTCAGCAGCGCCTGGACCGGTTGAGGCAAATCGCTCCAGGCACGCTAGGCATTCTGCAGCCTATGCGCCTTACAGCCCCTGAGCGGACAACCGGCAGGCATTGACCGGCGGTACGCGACCACGCCAGGGCTGGGCGCGCTCCAGTTGCGCGGCCAGGGCGAGCAACGTGCTTTCCTCGCCAAAACGACCGGCGAAGTGGGCGCCCATCGGCAGGCCGGCTGCGCTCCAGTGCAAGGGCACTGACATCGCCGGTTGCCCGCTGGCGTTGAACAAGGCGGTAAACGGCGAGTAGCTGTGGAACCGCTCGATCAGCTCATCGAGGCTCAAGCGGTCGTCCTGCAAGTCCAGCTCCCCAATCGGTGCCGGTTCACGGGCCAGGGTCGGTGTGAGGATCAGGTCGTAATCCTGCATGAACACCGCCAACTGCCGGCCCAAACCGTGAATCCACTCCACTGCGCCCGCATACTGAGCCCCGCTGACATGGCCCTTGCTGCGCAAAATAATCCGGGTGCGCGCCTCGAGCTCTTCGGGCTGTACCGCAAAACCGCGCATCTGGCCCAGCACGTCGAGATAGTGACGCGTACTGGCGCCAATGATGGTGAAGACCTGGTCGAGAAATGCCGGCAGTGCCACCGGCAGATTCACCGGCTCAACCCGATGGCCCAGGGATTGGCACAACCGGGCAGCCTCCTGCACCGACGCCAGCGCTTCGCTGGAGGTCGGCCACGGTCCGAGTTGCTCCACCAGCGCGATACGCAGCGGTCGTGGGTCGCGCTGCAACGCCGAAACATAGGGCTGCGCCTGCATCGGTGCGGCATAGGGTGCGCCGAGGTCGATACCCGCCGTAGCATCCAGCAAGGCGGCACTGTCACGCACCGACAAGGTGATCCCATGGGGCGTGCCCATGCCGGCCCAGCCTTCGCCGACCATCGGCCCGGATGGCAGCAACCCGCGACTCGGCTTGAGGCCAAACACCCCGCAGCAGGACGCCGGCACACGCAAGGAGCCGCCGCCATCGTTGCCGTGGGCAAACGGCACGACACGCGCCGCCACCAAGGCGGCCGCGCCGCCGCTGGAGCCGCCCGCACTGTGGCCGGTGCTCCAGGGGTTGCGCGTAGCGCCAAAACGCGTGGATTCGGTGGAGTACGACGTGCCGAATTCGGGCGAGGTGCTGGTGCCTGCAATCACGCAACCGGCACGGCGCAGGCGGGTCACCAGTTCGGCTTCAAAATCTGCGCGAAACCCTCCCAGCGCCTGGGAACCGTTGGTCATTGCCGCGCCGTTGACCGGCGAAAACAAGTCCTTGATCAAAGTCGGTACGCCAGCGAACACGCCTTGGCCGGGCGGCAATGTGCGGGCAGTTTCACGGGCTGACTCGTACAGACGCTCGGCCACCGCATTGAGCTGCGGCTCGACCCGTTCAATCCGATCAATCACCGCTTCAAGCAACTCGCCGGGGTGTACTTCGCCACGGCGGACCCATTCGGCCAGCCCGGTAGCGTCCTCGCGGTCCAACAAATTCTGGATGTCCATGTTCCTCTCCTCTTGATTACGAATGACTTGACCCGAAGGCACCGGGAACCGTTTTGCGGCGGGCGTACAGGCCTGCCAGCGCCCAGATCGCTGCCGAGGCAAAGCTGGCCAGCGCCAGCCACTGGATAGAGGTGCGCAGGTCACCGGCGTAGACACCCAGCAGCGCCACCACCAGCGGGCTGACAAATTGGCCGAAATACAGGCAAGACGTGAACCCGCCCAGGCCGCGCCCACGTGTCCGGGCACTCAAGGCATTCATGACCGGCGCCATCACGTTGGGCACCAACAGCCCGGCGCCCAGGCCGTGAATCAGCACCGCCACCAGCACCGCGTTGTAGCTTTGCCCGCGCATCAGCAACCACAGCCCCAACCCGAGCAGGGTCAGCAATAACGCATTGCAACCGACGATACCGATGCGTCGACGCAGCAATGGCCAGGCCAGCGAACCGCCCAGGGTCGCCAGCAAACCCAACCCCGCCGACAGCCCGATCAACGTGCTGGAGGTCACGCCCAGGCCGACCAGCAGAATCGGTGCCTGGATCGGCACGATAAAACTCAGGACCATCCCGCTGAGGATCAGCAGGTAACCCAGCACCAACGGCACCACGGCTACCCTGCCCTGCTCGGGTTCGTCGAGGGATTGCGGGCGGGTATCCGGCTCCCACAGCACCTTCATCATCAGTGGCACCAGCAACAATGGCAGCAGGTACAGCAGGAACGGCAGACGCCAGGAATGCTCGCCCAGCGCGCCGCCCACTACAAAGAACAGCGAGCCCACCAGGCCGACGGTGACGACCTGCCGATTGATGTAGCGCAAGCGTTCCTCACCGTGCCAATAGTCGGCAATCAGCGTGGCGCAGCAGGTCATCACAGCGGCTTCGGCGCAGCCGAACAACAGGCGAACACCGACGATGGACTGCAAGTTATCCAACAGTGCCGGCAAGGCGCCGAGCACCGCATACAGCAAGGTCGCGATGACCAGCAACGCCTTGCGCCCCACCCGGTCGGCCAACCATCCGGCCAACGGCGCGCACAGGGCAATCGCCAATGCCGGCCCAGTAACCGCCAGGGGCACCAGCAAGTCGGCGCGAGGCTCCAGCGGGCCAAACGTGGCACCAAGCTTGGGCAGGATCGGCGCAACCATGACCGCGCCCATGATGGTCAGGCTGCTGCCGAGCATCAGCACCAACCCTTCACGGCGCCCGGTGGCTTGCCGCGGTGGTGCGCATTCAGAACGTGATGGATTCATGGCCAGCCCCTTAAAAGCTTTGAGAAATACGCAGCGCCACGGTGTAACCCTCAGCACGGTTGCGGGCATCGGTTTCCTTGTAGGCGTGCAGCCAGACCGGAGGCAAGCCGGGCTTGAAGTAACTCACCGCAGGCCCCACCGCCAGCACCCGCGCCCGATTGCCCGACTGCAACCCTGGCGCATCGTCATCGCTGAACTGTCGGTAGTAGTAACCGCCCAGGCCCAGCGTCCACGGCCCCACGTGCTGGCCCACGGCAAACTCATGCCGGTACTCCACACCGTTTTTGTAATCGGTGGCGGGGTTACGGGTGTTGACGTCGACTTCAAAGCTTGAGGAAACCTCGAAGCCACTGTCGGAGAGGTAGGTGGCGTTGACGATCGGCGAGAACGTCCAGTGATTGAGGCCAGGGGAAATCAGACGATTCTTGTCGTAGTCACCGGTCGGCGCCTGGATCTGCAATTGCGTGTTGATGAACAGGTTCGGCGAGAGGTTCCATTGCAGGATCACCGGCAGAAATTGCATGTCGGCCATCCTGAACGGATCGGCCTCCAGGCTCAGCGGCCCGACCGGCGTCGGCACCTTGACGGAAGCGTCCATCTTGAAAAACGGCACCACCACGCCAAACCCATAGTTGGCGCCCAGTACGGTGTGATCGGTCATGCGCATGTAGGCGACGCCAATCGACAAGACATCCAGCGAGAAATGGTTGTCGATCGAGCGGCCGTTGCGATCCTTCTGCACGTTGGCCGAGTAGAAGGCCGTGCGCAGCCCCACCGTGCCGAATGGCGTTGCCGGTGGCATCATCCCTGCGCCGAAGTCATACACACCGACGGCAGTGGTCGGCGCGCCGTTTTCGGTGGCCTGGACGCTGGCGCAGCAACCGAGCAGCCCCAGGGTGAACAGCGTCGTGCGTGCGGCGCCGGCTTTATTGTTATGAATCATCGAATGCCCCTCCCATCAAGTGGTGTGGGTCATCCTAGGCAGGAGCACCGTGGGCGGGTTATCCGTTTTCAGCAGAGTTGCGTGCGGCGCAGCGTCTGCGAGGGGGTTTCGCCAAACAGGGTCCGGTAGTCTCCGGAGAACCGGCTCAAATGCCAGAAGCCCCAGCGTGCGGCCACATCCTGTACACCCTGGGATGGGTGGCTCATTCGCAGTTCACGGCGCACTGCATTGAGGCGCAATGCACGTAAATAAGCCACAGGGTTGATCCCCAGGGTTTCCTGGAAACAGTATTGGAGTTTGCGCCGGCTGGCGCCGATGTGGTTGCACAGATCAAGGATCGACAACGGCTCGTCGAGATGACTCAGCGCGTATTCCCGCGCGCGGTCGACCATTCGTTTGCGGGCAGTGGGGTTGAGCGGGGGTGCCTGGTCCGGTGCAATCAACTCCAGCACGTGCACCATCACCGCATCCCGTATGCCACGCCGGATCGAGTCGTGCCCAAGCAGCGCATCCCGCGCCTGGTCGCAGGCTGACAGCTCTGCGAACAACGCCGCGAGTTCAGGCTGCACAGACGAGTTACCCAAGCGGTAACACTTGGGAAGATCGGTAATTCGAAATTCACTGCCCTGACGCTCCAGCACATGCTCCAGCGCGTGCTCTTCAATGGCCACGCTCAGCAGATCCAGATGCTGGGGCGTGTGCAACTCGGGCAGATTTTCACCGTGGGCAACCAACAGGCTCGGCTCGTGGATCGGATGCCCTGAGCAATACACCGGGCCATCGGCACTCAACGGAATGCTGAAGGTGATTGCACCTTTCCAGGCCATACCACTTTTTATCATGGCCTGGTTAGAGCGGTCGCGGGCCAGTTGCATCCAGTCCGAACTGAACGCCACCAATTCCCCTTCAAAGGCCCCCGCAGACAATTGATCGTAGCGAACCTGCCAGCCATGCATATTGCGGGCGTGCTCATCGATGTCGCTGGTCAGAAAACGCTGGAGGGGTGGCGCCGAGTGGACAACCACCGGAGCCTCGGGCATCAGCCCATTATTGTTGTTCATTGACCCAACCTTTTTCAGTTGCAAGGCTTACCGGTCAGATACAAGGCAAGTTCCATTCCGAACTCAGGTGGTGCAGCGCATATGTGCCGAAAACGGATAGCGGGAGGCGCCAACCGAGGCAAATACGTTTACTTGTTAATTAAATTACAGCCTTCAAGGTTTTATATTTTTCAGCTCGTTGAGCAAGCCCAGCAGTTGCTCCATTTTTTCGGCGCCAAACTGCGCCTCGATTTTCTGGTAGTTGCTTTCCATGCCGTCACTCATGGAGACAAAGCACTGTTGACCACGCTCGGTAAGGGCGACGAAGACCCGCCGCTGATCCTGGCTGGACTTGTGTCGACGCACCAGGCCATCGCGTTCCAGGCGGCTCAACACCCCGGTCATGCTCGGCTTGAGGATGCATGCCTGCTGGGCGAGTTGATGGCTTTCGAGCTCACCCTGCTGGCGCAGGATGCGAATCACCCGCCACTGCTGTTCGGTCAGCTCATGCTGGTTCAGGGCGGGCCGGAAAAAAGCCATCGCGGCTTCACGGGCTTGCAGCAAGGTCAGGGTCAGCGAAGGTCGAGGGTTGGCCATAGCGGCACCAGTTGGAGGGGCGAGTCGGCAGCTTAGTGTCGCGTGCCTGCAGGTGCAAGCCTGTGAAAAGTGCAATCGGTTCTGCGTAAAAGCCATTCTGTCGCAGCGCTGCGCTGGTCATGCTGATCCGTACAAGATCAACAAGACCAAGGCGCACGGCCCATGCCTGGCTTAACGCAAGCCCAGTTGTCGCTGGCGGTACTCCCCCGGAGTGAGCTGTGCGTAGCGCTGGAAAAACCGGCTGAAATAAGCCGGGTCCTTGAACCCGAGCTGGTAGCAGATCTCGTTGGCGGAGCTGCCGGTGAACATCAGCAGGCGCTTGGCCTCTTGCATCAAGCGCTCCAGGATCAGGCGTTTGGACGGCAGGTCGGCGATGCGCCGGCACACATCGTTGAGCCGCGCCTCGGTCACCCCGATGCCTTGCGCATAGCGGGACAACGGCCAGTGCTGCTGGTAGTGCGCTTCAATCAGCTCGTTGAAACGGTGGAAGATCCTCAAGTCTTCGTGCCGCGCAGGCGTGGCCTTCAGCGAGTGCGAGCACAACCGCAACAGGCTGATCATGATCAAGCGCGTCAGGCTCTCCAGCGCCGCAGTGTGCCCTGGGCGCTGGGCGTCGACCTCTTCGCTGAGGGCCTCGAACAGAAAATCCAGACGGCGGATTTCACTCGCGTCATGCGGCCCCAACTGCGCCAGCGCGACACACGCGGCCGGCAGTTGCGCACCGGCCGGCGCCAGGCTGGGGTCGGCATCGATCAGTTGCCAGACCAGTTGCTGGCGCACCGTCAACACATGCCCGTCGCTGTCGGCCTCGGTCACAAAGGAATGCGGCACGGTGGGCGGCGTGAGAAAGAACATCGGCCCCCCCTCGACGTACTGCAGGTCGTCCAGATACACCCGCACCGTGCCGCTTTTGACGTAGTGAACCTGGAAGAACCGGTCATGCCGGTGCACCGGCATATTGCGCCCGAAAAAACCCGCCAGGTTGGCCAACCGGTCGTAATGGACCTGCGCGTCGCTGTAGCGCTGGTCATACACCTGGCCAATGTTGATGTTCGGGATGGGTTGTCGGTCGCTCATCGCACGCTACTCGTTTTTATTCTGGTTGCCGGGGGTACAGCCACGTTCATCCTGCACCGAATCGGGCAGCACAACCACCGCATCGAGAGTGTGCCACGCTTGACGATAGTTAACATCTTAATTATAACTGTTAACACATTAACGAAATACAGGGCCCCGTGGCTCTGCCAGGAGAAAGCATGAGCCGTGCGTTGCATGACGTCGCCACCGGCACCCTTTTTGGTGTGGCACTGAACTACCAGGGGTTGCTGACACAGCGCCTCGCCGAGTTCGAACAGCCGCCGTATCAGAAGCCGCCGCTCAAGCCGGTGCTGTTTATCAAGACGCCCAACACCCGCAACCAGCATGGCGCCGCGGTGGTGCACCCAGGCCAGGGCGAACGCCTGCAACCCGGCCCGGCCCTGGGGGTAGTGATGGGCAAGAGCGCCAGTCGTGTCAGCGCGGCCAACGCACTCGACTACGTGGCCGGCTACACCATCGTCAATGAGTTCAGCCTGCCGGAAGACAGCTACTACCGCCCCGCCGTCAAAGCCAAATGCCGCGATGGTTTCTGCGCCATCGGGCCCGAGCTGATACCCACGGCGCAGGTCTCGAACCCGCACAATCTCGCGATCACCCTGTACGTCAACGGCGAGATTCGCCAGCAAAACACCACGGCCAACTTCGTGCGCAACATTGCACTGCTGATCGCCGAGATCAGCGAATTCATGACCCTGCACGCGGGCGATGTGCTGATCACCGGCACCCCGGAAGGTCGCGTCGATGTGCAGCCGGGCGACACCGTAGACGTTGAAATCAGCGGCCTGGGCCGCCTGGTCAATCACATCAAGGCGCAGGAGCTCTCATGAAACACGCCCGTATTCGCTTTGAAGGTGAAGTCCATTCGGTACAGGTCGAAGCTGAAAACGCCGTACGCCTGGCTGACGGCCGCCTGCTGGCAGAAGACCAGGTGCAGTGGCTGCCACCGGCCACCGGCAGCATGTTTGCCCTGGGCCTGAACTACGCCGATCACGCCGCCGAGCTGGCCTTCACGCCACCCACCGAGCCATTGGCCTTCATCAAGTCACCAGGCACCTACACCGGCCATAACCAAGTGACCTGGCGGCCGGACAACGTCGCCTACATGCACTACGAGTGCGAACTGGTGGCCGTCATCGGCAAGCCGGCACGCAACGTCAAGCGCGCAGACGCCCTGGACTACGTGGCCGGCTACACGGTGTGCAACGACTACGCGATCCGCGACTACCTGGAAAACTACTACCGCCCCAACCTGCGCGTGAAAAACCGCGACGCCACCACACCTGTCGGTCCCTGGATCGTCGATGTGGCCGATGTGCCGGACCCGAGCAACCTGACCCTGCGCACCTGGATCAACGGTGAACTGCGCCAGGAAGGCAGCACCCGCGACATGATCTTCGACATTCCCTACCTGATCGAATACCTGTCCAGCTTCATGACCTTGCAGCCCGGCGACATGATCGCCACCGGCACGCCCGAGGGCCTGGCCGATGTGGTGCCGGGCGATGAAGTAATCGTGGAAGTCGAAGGCGTCGGCCGCCTGGTCAACCGAATTGTCAGCGAAGCGGCGTTCTTCAGCGCCCGTAAAGAGGCTTGAGCAGCATGATCAAACATTGGATCAACGGCCGTGAGGTCGAAAGCAAAGACGTGTTCGTCAACTACAACCCGGCCACCGGCGACGCCATTGGTGAAGTGGCCGCCGGCGGCGCCGAAGAAGTGGCCCAGGCCGTGGCAGCGGCCAAGGAAGCCTTTCCGAAATGGGCGGGCACACCCGCGAAAGAACGTGCGCGCTTGATGCGCAAACTTGGCGAACTGATCGAACAGAACGTGCCCCACCTGGCCGAACTGGAAACCCTCGACACCGGCCTGCCGATCCACCAGACGAAAAACGTGTTGATTCCACGGGCGTCGCACAACTTCGACTTCTTCGCCGAAGTCTGCACACGCATGGACGGCCACAGCTACCCGGTCGATGACCAGATGCTCAACTACACCCTGTACCAACCGGTGGGGGTGTGCGCGCTGGTGTCGCCGTGGAACGTACCGTTCATGACGGCCACCTGGAAGACCGCGCCGTGCCTGGCGCTGGGCAACACCGCCGTGTTGAAGATGTCTGAATTGTCGCCACTGACCGCCAACGAACTCGGGCGCCTGGCCGTTGAAGCCGGCATCCCCAACGGCGTGTTGAACGTGATCCAGGGCTACGGCGCCACGGCCGGTGATGCGTTGGTACGCCACCCGGACGTGCGCGCGATTTCCTTCACCGGCGGCACCGCCACCGGCAAGAAGATCATGCAGACCGCCGGCCTGAAAAAATACTCCATGGAACTGGGCGGCAAGTCGCCGGTGCTGATCTTCGAAGACGCCGACCTGGAACGCGCCCTCGACGCCGCGCTGTTTACGATTTTTTCCCTCAACGGCGAACGCTGCACCGCCGGCAGCCGGATCTTTATCCAGGAAAGCGTGTACCCGCAATTCGTCGCCGAGTTTGCCGCCCGCGCCAAACGCTTGATCGTCGGCGACCCGCAAGACCCGAAGACCCAGGTCGGTTCGATGATCACCCAGGCCCACTACGACAAGGTCACCGGCTATATCAAGATCGGCCTCGAAGAAGGCGCCACCCTCCTCGCCGGCGGCCTGGAGCGTCCGGCCAACTTGCCGGCGCACTTGAGCAAAGGCCAGTTCATCCAGCCGACGGTGTTCGCCGACGTAAACAACACCATGCGCATTGCCCAGGAAGAAATCTTCGGCCCGGTGGTGTGCCTGATTCCCTTCAAGGACGAAGCCCAAGCCCTCAAGCTGGCCAACGAAACCGAGTATGGCCTGGCGTCGTACATCTGGACCCAGGACATCGGCAAGGCGCATCGTCTGGCCTATGGCATCGAAGCCGGCATGGTGTTCATCAACAGCCAGAACGTGCGCGACCTGCGTCAGCCGTTCGGTGGGGTGAAAGGCTCTGGCACCGGCCGTGAAGGCGGCCAGTACAGCTTCGAGGTGTTCGCCGAGATCAAGAACGTGTGTATCTCGATGGGCAGTCATCACATTCCGCGCTGGGGCGTCTGAATACCACCAGAACGCCCTAAGACAACAACAACAATTTCAGGAGCATCATCATGGGCGAAGTCGTCCTGGCAGCGAAAATCTGCCACGTACCCTCGATGTATTTGTCGGAGCTGCCCGGCAAACACCACGGTTGCCGTGAAGCGGCGATTGCCGGCCACAAGGAGATCGGGCGCCGCGCCCGCGAACTGGGCGCCGACACCGCCGTGGTGTTCGACGTGCACTGGCTGGTCAACAGCGCCTATCACGTCAACAGTGGCGAGCATTTCAAGGGCACCTACACCAGCAACGAGCTGCCGCACTTCATCAAGAACATGGACTACGAATACCCCGGCTGCCCTGAGCTCGGCGAACTGATCGCCGCCGAAGCCAACGCGGCCGACATACGCACCCTGGCCCACAACATCCCGAGCCTTGAGCTGGAATACGGCACATTGGTGCCGATGCGCTACATGCACATGGGCGTGCCGGACGATCAAAAACTCAACGTGGTGTCGATTGCTGCCTGGTGCGCCTGGCATCGCCTGCAAGACAGCTTCGCGTTTGGTGCCGCCGTGCGCCGCGCCATCGAAAAGAGCGACCGCAAAGTCGTGGTGCTGGCCTCGGGTTCGCTGTCACACCGGTTCTCCGACGACCGCAATGCCGAAGCCAACATCCATAACTGGACACGTGAGTTCGACAAACAAGTCGACCTGCATGTGGTGGAACTGTGGCGCCAGGGCCGTTGGAAAGAGTTCTGCGCCATGCTCCCGGACTATGCCGAGCACTGTTTCGGCGAAGGCAAGATGCATGACACCGCGATGCTCCTTGGGCTGCTCGGCGGGCCGGACTACGACAAGCCTGCCGAGATCATCACCGCGCCGTTCGGCAGCTCCGGCACCGGGCAGATCAACGCCATTTTCCCTGTTTGACCCTATGGCCGCACGGTCCCTCCGTGCGGTCTGAAGGAGCCGTTCATGCCCCACTTCATCGCTGAGTACACCGACAACATCGAGCAGCAGGCAGACCTGCCCGGCCTGTTTGCAAAAGTCCACGCCACCCTGGGCGACAGCGGCGTATTCCCGCTGGGCGGCATCCGCAGCCGTGGCGTGCGCCTGGACACCTGGCGCATGGCCGACGGCAAGCATGACTACGCCTTCGTGCACATGACGCTCAAGGTCGGCCACGGCCGCGACCTGGTGACCCGCCAGCAAATCGCCGAACAGCTCTTCGACGTGATCACCGAACACTTCGCCCAGCTCCAGGCCCAACGCCTGCTGGCCCTGTCGTTCGAAATGGTCGAACTGCACGAACAGCTCAACTTCAAGCAAAACAACGTGCACGCCTTCCTCAAGGCGCAGCCCGGCTAAACAGACCCTGCCCACTACCGGTACGAGCGTGCCGCGCCAAAAAGCAGCGTGCACCGCCCGTTCAACCCATCGGCCTTCTCAGACAAAAAGTATAAAACCATGAGCACAGCCCAAACCGCCGAGCCCCTCGGCAGCGTCGCCCGCGACCGCACCCACGCCACCATCACCTGGCGGCTGATGCCGCTGTTGTTGATCTGCTACCTCTTCGCCCACCTCGACCGCATCAACATCGGCTTCGCCAAGATGCAGATGAGCGCCGACCTGAATTTCAGCGACACGGTCTACGGGTTCGGCGCCGGGCTGTTCTTTGTGGCTTACGCGTTGTTCGGCGTACCGAGCAACATGGCCCTGGACCGCGTCGGTCCGAGGCGCTGGATCGCCACGCTGATGGTGGTGTGGGGCGCGTTGTCGACCTGCATGTTCATGGTCGACGGCGCCACGGGTTTCTACGTACTGCGCTTTTTGCTCGGAGTGGCCGAGGCGGGTTTCTTCCCTGGCATCCTGGTCTACCTGAACCGCTGGTACCCGGCCGGTCGGCGTGCCCAGGTCACCGCCTTGTTTGCGATTGCGGTGCCCATGGCCGGGGTGGTTGGCGGGCCGCTGTCGGGCGGCATTCTTGAGCACTTTCATGACCTGGGCAGCCTGCGTGGCTGGCAGTGGATGTTCGTCATCGAGGGCACGCCGGTCATCCTGCTCGGGCTGGTGGTGCTCAAGTGCCTGCCGGACAGTTTCGAAGCCGTCACCTGGCTCACGCCTGGGCAAAAACAACAACTGCGCGAGCAACTGCACAGCGAAGAACAGCGCAAATCCATCACCTCGTTCTCGGCCATTTTGCGTAACCACCAGGTGTGGCTGCTGGTGGCGGTCTATTTCGCGGTGATGCTGGCAGTCAACACCCTGGCGTTCTGGATGCCGACACTGATCCACGGCGCTGGCGTCGGCAGCGACGGCAAGGTCGGGTTGCTCAGCGCGGTGCCGTACCTGGCCGGCTGTTTTTTCATGATCGGCTGCGGGCGCTCGTCGGATCGCCAGCGTGAACGCCGCTGGCACCTGTGCGTGCCTTTGCTGATGTCGGCGGCGGGCATTGCCATCGCCGGGCTCGCCCCCGCCAACCCGGCGCTGGTGCTGGGCGGCCTGATCCTCGCCGGCATGGGCGCCAGCGCCGCGTTGCCGATGTTCTGGCAGTTGCCGCCGGCGTTCCTGTCCAACACCACCCAGGCCGCCGGTATTGCCTTGATCAGTTCCTTTGGCAGCATCGCGTCCTTTTTCGCGCCGTACCTGATCGGTTGGGTGCGCGACACCACCCATAGCGCCAGCCTGGCCCTCTACGCCCTGGCGCTGCTCATTGCCCTCGGTGGCCTGCTGGTGCTACGCACCCAGGCGGCCATCGTCAACCCTCACTAAGAGATTCTTGTCATGCTTGATCAACAGCTCATCCAACAAGCCGCCGCGCGCCTGGACCAGGCCGAACGCTCTCGGGAACAGGTACGCCAGTTTTCCCTGGAGCATCCAGCGATCACCCTCGAAGACGCCTACGCCATCCAGCGCGCCTGGGTTGCGCAAAAGATCAAGGACGGGCGCAAGCTGGTCGGCCACAAGATCGGCCTGACCTCCCGCGCCATGCAAGTGTCGTCCAACATCACCGAGCCGGATTACGGTGCGCTGCTCGATGACATGTTCTTCGACGAAGGCACCGACATTCCCTTCGAGCGCTTTATCGTGCCGCGGGTCGAAGTGGAGTTGGCGTTCATCCTGGGCAAGCCGCTCAAAGGCCCCAACGTGACGGTGTTCGATGTACTGGACGCCACCGAGTGGGTGATCCCGGCACTGGAGATCATCGATGCACGCATCCAGCAGGTCGACCCGCACACCAACGCCACCCGCAAGGTGTTCGACACCATCTCCGACAACGCCGCCAACGCCGGCGTGGTCATGGGTGGGCGCGCCGTGCGCCCCACCGAAATCGACCTGCGCAAGGTGCCCGCGGTGCTCTACCGCAACGGCGTGATCGAAGAGTCCGGCGTATCGGCCGCGGTGCTCAATCACCCGGCCAAGGGCGTGGCCTGGCTCGCCAACAAACTGTCCGCCTATGACGTGACCCTGCAACCCGGGCAAATCATCCTCGGCGGCTCCTTCACCCGCCCAGTGGCGGCCAACCCTGGCGATACCTTCCATGTCGACTACGACATGCTGGGTTCGATTGCCTGCCGCTTCGTTTAACCGGAGATCGCTCGATGGATATGCCTATCAACACCTTCAAACAGCGCCTGCGCAGCGGTGAAGCCCAGATCGGCCTGTGGCTGGGATTATCCGATGCCTACTGCGCGGAACTGGCCGCCAACGCCGGCTTCGACTGGCTGCTGATCGACGGCGAACACGCGCCCAACGACCTGCGCGGCATGCTCGGCCAGCTCCAGGCCGTGGCGCCCTACTCCAGCCATCCGGTGATTCGTCCGGTCATTGGCGACACTGCGCTGATCAAGCAAGTGCTCGACATCGGCGTACAGACGTTGCTGGTGCCCATGGTGGAAAGCGCCGCGCAGGCACGGGAACTGGTCAAAGCGATTCACTACCCACCCAACGGCGTGCGCGGGGTCGGCAGTGCGTTGGCACGGGCGTCGCGCTGGAACAGCATTGCCGGTTATCTCGACCAGGCCGATGCGCAGATGTGCCTGCTGGTGCAGATCGAAAGCCGTGAAGGGTTGGCCAACCTGGACGCGATTGCAGCGGTAGAAGGCGTCGATGGTGTGTTTATCGGGCCGGCGGACCTCAGTGCATCCATGGGCTATCGCGGCAACCCTGGGCACCCCGAGGTGCAGGCGGCGATTGAAGATGCCATTGCCCGTATCCGCAGCGCGGGCAAGGCCGCCGGCATTCTCAGCGCCGATCAGGCGTTGGCGCGGCGTTATCTGGAGTTGGGTGCCGCGTTCGTCGCGGTAGGCGTGGACACCACAGTGCTCATGCGTGGGCTGCAAAGCCTGGCGGCGGCGTTCAAGGGTTCGGCAGCACCCGCCAGCGCAGCCGGTGCAATCTACTGAGGACTATTGGGATAGCGATCAAAAAACCCCATGCGCCCCGTGCCCGGATACCGTCTTGGCCCGCACCGGGCGCTTGCCTGGTGAGGGTCTACTGCACTCAGCGCTTCAGGGTTTTGAGCTCATTGAGCAAGGTCAGCAATGTCTGCAACTTCTCCTCGCCAAAGCCCGCCTGCAAACGCTGATAATTGGCCTCCATGCACTGGCTCATCGAGGCAAAACACGCCTGCCCTTTCTCCGCCAGCCGCACCAGCACGCGCCGTTGATCCTGTTGCGCCTTGCGCCGTTCAACCATGCCCGCCGCCTCCATGCGCACCAGCACCCCGGTCATGCTCGGCTTGAGGATGCACGCCAGCTCTGCCAAACGATTAATCTCCAGCTCATCGTGCTGGCTCAGGATGCGAATGACCCGCCATTGCTGTTCGGTCAAACCGTGTTGGTTAAGCGAAGGACGAAAAAACCCCATGGCGGCTTCACGCGCATGGAGCAAAGTGAGGGTCAAGGATTGGCGCGGTTTGGGCATGGGTACAGGCGTCGCAATTGGTTAACAGATTAACAACATTCTAACACCGGCGACTGATCGCCGTGTGCAGCTTTACCGCCTGGGCGGGTTCGTAGTGGAGAGTGGCAGCCAGGGTCAAGACCGACGGCACACAGAATCAAGACACCTACCGCTCGGAAGGCAGTTAATACACCTCAACAGGCACAGAGCTTCTTGTCGGCTCTGCAGTGAGTTCCCCTTCACTTTTCCAGGCTGCGCCATGATCAATATCGAAACGCCGACCTACTACTCGGCAACCAAGAAATACAACCTCAGCTTCCCGACCCTCGAACAGGACGTGGAAGCCGATGTGGTGGTGATTGGTGGCGGTTTCTCCGGCATCAACACCGCCCTGGAGCTTGCTGAAAAAGGCATCACCAATATTGTGGTGCTCGAAGCGCGCTACCTGGGCTTTGGTGGCACGGGCCGCAACGGCGGGCAGATCATGGCGGGGATCGGCCATGACCTGGAGAAGATCAAGCAACAAGTCGGCGACGAAGGCCTGCGCCAGATCTTTGAAATCAGCGAGCTGGGCGCCGGCATCATCAAGGATCGCATCGCCAAGTATTCGATCGACGCCGACTTCTGCCACGGCTACGGCTACATGGGTTTCAACGCCCGCCAGGAAAAAACCCTGCGCGCCTGGGAGAAGGACTTCAAGTCGATCAATACCAAGGACGAAATCCGTTTCATGGCCGGCTCCGAGGTCAAGCAGATCATTGGTTCCGACGCCTACAGCAGCGCGTTGCTGCACATGGGCGGCGGGCATGTGCACTCACTCAACCTGCTACTGGGCGAAGCCAAGGCGCTGGCCGGCCACGGTGTGCGCATCTTCGAGCACAGCCCGGCGCTGGAGGTCAGCTATGGCGAGCGCATCACCGTGCGCACCGGACGCGGCTCGGTCAAGGCATCCAAGTTGCTGTGGGCCTGCGACAGCTTCCTCAACAAACTCGAACCCGAACTGCACAAGACCACCGTCAACACCTACGCCTTCCAGCTGATGACCGAACCGCTGTCGGACGAAATGATCCAGCGCATCAGCCCGATCCGCGGCGCCTACAGCGATATTCGGCCGGTGATCGACTACTACCGTGTCACCAACGAGAACCGCCTGCTGTTTGGTGCCGCCACGCCGTTCGTCGAGCACATCCCACTGGACCTCAAGGCCTGGAACCGCAACCTGATGCTCAAGATCTTCCCGTACCTCAAGGACGTGAAGATCGACTTGGCCTGGGGCGGCCCCATGGCCACCGGCGCCAACCTGTTTCCGCAGATCGGCACCCTCAGCGGTCGCCCCAACGCGTTCTACGTGCAGGGCTACGCCGGTTTTGGCGTGACGCCCAGCCACATCATCTGCAAGGTGTTGGCCGAAGGCATGAGCGAGGGCTCCTCGCGCTACGACCTGATCAGTTCGGTCAAGCATGCGCAAATCCTGGGCAAGGATCATATCCGCCCACTGCTGCTGACCGCCGGCAAAAGCCTTCATCAATTGTCGGGTTACTTCAACGGCCGCCGTTGATTCCCACCCTATCCATCACAGGAGAACTGCCATGCCCGTTACGACGCTCAAGAAAGATATCCAATTAGCCGACCTCGATGCCTGGGGCACGGTTGCCGACCTCGGCTCCGAGATCCTCGAAGGTGAAGTCAAAGCCTTCGGCAAAATGACCTTTGGCGCACCGACCGATCCGGTCAGCAGTGCCTATTTCGGTACCACCCAGGGCAAGTTCCGGATGGTCTACCCGTTCGCCGAACAAGCCACCGTGGTCACCGGCGAGGTGGTATTGACCGATGAAAGCACCGGCCAGAGCACCCGCTACAAAGCCGGCGACAGCTGGTTCGTGACCAAGGGCACCCCGGTGCTGTGGGAGATTGTCAGCGAGAGTTTTGTGAAGCACTATTTCGCGGTTGTCTGATGGTTCTGCCTGCCGGCTGCGGTCGGCAGCGTTTTCTCCGGCGCAGGTGACCGACCATGCACGCCCTCCCCGCTCAGGAAGTCGCCGGCCGCTGCCTGCAGGCTTTCACCCAACTCGTGCCCGCCAGCCAGGCGGCGTTCTACTGTGTCGACCGACAGCTGCAAGCCCGCGACTTCCGGCTGCACGGCATGAGCGGCGAGATGCACCGCGATTACCTGGACAACTACCGCCAATTCGACCCCTTGCAGCCGCGCAATTGCCTGTCCACCGGGCTGGCCGTGGTGCCGCTGGGCTTGGCCATGGCCAGGCAGCCCCTGCGTGACAGCCGCCGCTACCGCGACTTTCTGGCGCGCTACGGTGTGGTCGATGTGGTAGAGATCGTCGCCCATCGTGCCGACCAGCCCCAGGCCGCCATTTCGTTGCTGCGCACTGCGGCACAGGGCGCCTTTACCCTCGACCAACTGACCCAACTCAATGCCCTGCAGGCCTTGCTGCAACTGGCGGTGACCAATATGCAGCCGTGTGACGACGCACTGGCCGGGTTCACCCCCAAAGAGCGCCAGATCGCCTGGTTGCTGCGCCAAGGCGCGAGCAACAAGCAACTGGCCCAGGAGCTGGACGTCGGCCTGCCCACCATCAAGACCCACCTGATTCACCTGTTTCGCAAGGCGGGCGTCAGCAGCCGTACCGAGTTGGTGGCTGCGCTGTTTCTATGACGCCGGCTCAACCATTCGGTTGATAGGCGGGCGCGCTGCTCCACCCCATGCTCCGGGTTGTCCATTCCACCCACCGGAGCCATGCAATGACCCACCCATCCGACTGGATCACCGTAGGCGCGCTCGCCGACGGTTTCGCCCCTGAGGCGTTTATCCTGCCCAACCTTGCCGAGCTCAACAGCAAGACCTTCACCCTGTATTTCGCCAACGGCTGGCAAATCGAGCACCGCTTTGAAACCGAAGCGCTGCACTGGCACGCCACTGACGGCCATTCCAGCGGCTCGGCCGCGTACCGCGCCACCTCGGTGCGACCAGGGCTGTATCTGGTCGACTTCATCAAGCACGAAGCCGGCCAGGCCTGGTCGATCAGCCTGGTGCTGGATACCACCACGGCGTCGTTCACCGCCGTGATCGGGCGCATGCCCAGTCGCGAGCAGACCGAGGAAGGCCTCTACAGCCGCGCCCTGGCGGGCAAGGCGCTGACCTCGGTTGAAGTGGATTTCCTGCACGGCAGCCTGGGCCAACCCTGGCAGCCCGGCCATTGCCCCCACGCGCCGACCCAGGAACTGACCGGCTTGCGCAACCTGTACCGCTACAGCCCCAGCGAAGTCTATGAGCACCTCTACCTGAACGATCAGTTCTACGCCTGGCAGTGCCTCAAGGGCGTGGAGCAAGGCCTGTGCGATACCGACCGCTGCCACTACTACAAGATCGCCGATCAGCTGTACCTGTTCGTCTGGCGCGAAAAAATCATCCCGACGCTGGGCCTGGTACTGATCGACCTGCAACAGCACCGCAGCGACGGCAAGATCTTCGGCTATGCCGGTGCGTCCTTCGATGCGCTGTCGAACTTCCCGATCAGCTCTTACTGCCAAGTGCTCAACCGCACGGAGTATCCCGATGCCTGATCCTCGTACCGTGGTCATCACCGGTGCCGGCACCGGCATCGGTGCAGCCTGCGCCCGGCTGTACGCCGCCGAGGGCGCCAACCTGGTCTTGATCGGCCGGCGTCGCGAGCCGCTGGAGCGCGTTGCCGGGGAAACCGGCGGGCTGATCCTGGTCGGCGATGCGGCCTGCCCGGACACGTGGGAAGGTTTTATCACGCAGATTCGTGCGCGCTTTGGTCGCCTCGATGTGCTGCTAGCCTGCGCCGGTGGGCATGGCGTGGGCAGCGCCACACAGACCCGCCCTGCTACCTGGGAGGCGGCCCTGCGCAGCAACCTGGACAGCGCGTTCTACAGCGCCCGTGCCTGCCTGCCACTGTTGATCGAAAGCGCCGGCAATATCGTCCTGCTCGGCTCTATCGCTTCCCTCGCCGCCGGGCCTGAAGTCTGTGGTTACACCACCGCCAAGCATGCGTTGCTCGGGCTCAATCGCTCCCTGGCACGGGACTACGGGCCACGCGGGGTGCGAGTCAATGCCGTGTGTCCGGGGTGGGTTACCACGCCGATGGCCGATGAAGAAATGCAGCCGTTGATGAACGCCTATGGCGACACGCTGCCACAAGCCTATGCCCGCGTGTGCGCCGACGTGCCGTTGCGACGGCCTGCCAGTGCTGACGAAATCGCCAAGGTGTGCCGCTTCCTCGCCAGCCCTGATGCCTCGATCATCACCGGCGCAAGCGTAGTCGCCGACGGCGGTTCGAGCATCGTCGATGTGCCGACGCTGGCCTTTGCCCATCTGGAGAGCGCCCATGCGTGAAGACTTGAATTTCAGCGGCAAAACCGTGCTGGTCACCGGCGGCGCCCAGGGTATTGGCCAAGCCATCGTCGAAGCGTTCGCCTGGCGTGGTGCACGGGTGATGATCGCGGACCTGCGCCTGGCACAAGCCCAGGCACTGGCCGACGGCTTGTGTGCGCGAGGCTGCGTGGTCGAAGCCATCGCGCTTGACCTGGCGGACGCCAGTGCCGTGTTCGACGTGATCAAGGGCATCGACCAGGGCTGGGGTCGGCTGGATGTGGTGGTACACAACGCCGGCTATTTCCCGTTGACCGCCTTTGCGCAGATCACCCCTGCGGTGCTGGAACGCACGCTGGCAGTCAACCTTTCGGCGCTGTTCTGGCTGACCCAGGCCGCGCTGCCGATGTTTGAGCGTCAAGGCGGTGGCTGCGTGCTGGTCACGTCATCGGTCACAGGGCCACGGGTTGCCTATCCGGGGCTCAGCCACTACGCGGCGTCAAAGGCCGGGGTCAACGGGTTTATCCGCAATGCCGCGCTGGAACTGGCGGCTTACCAGGTGCGCGTCAACGGCGTGGAGCCAGGAATGATCGCTACGCCGGCCATGAGCAACCTGGGCGACGACGACGTCAACGCCGATATTGCCAGCCGCGTGCCCCTGGGACGACTCGGTGCCGCTCAGGATATTGCCGGGGCGATGCTGTTCCTGGCGTCGGACCTGGCGACCTACATCACCGGGCAGACCATCGTGGTGGATGGCGGGTCGACGTTGCCCGAGGTGAAATAACCTCAGCCGAATCAAATATGGGAGGGGCTTGCCCCTCCTACCTGTTGATCATGTCCGCGTGCAATAGCGCTCGGCGCTTTCCAGCATCGACAGTGAATCACTGAACACCCGCGACAACGCCGCAAGCCGTCTGACGTAGCCCTCGGCGGTCGAATAGATCAACTCCACATGCAGGCTGTCGACGATGCCCAGGTAGGCGTCACCAAACACCTCAAGCGCCTCGGGCTGTACCGTGCTGTATCGACCTTGCGCCGCCGCCTGAAAGTCTTGGCGTATGCAGGCCAGGTAACCCTCAAACCCTGCGGTGATGACGCTGCGAATCTGCGCCGGCGGAAAGTACGCCGTGCGCAATAGAAAACGCAGGTGCGCCGAGCCTTCGTAGCGCCCGATCAAGCGTTCAAGGTGCACGTGCCCCGGCATCCCCGAGTACCCCGCCTCCTCCTGGAAACAGCGCGCGATGTGCTGATGCTCATGGTCCAGGGCAATCTGGAAGACCGTCTGGAACAGGGCATCCTTGCTCACAAAGTGTGCATACAACGAGGCCTTGCGCATGCCCGCCCCGGCTGCGATTTCGCTCAGCGACGAGGCGTCGTAGCCGTGGTCGGCGAAGTGTTCGACCGCCACCGCACAAATGTTACTGGCCGACAGGCTGAGCGCTTTCATTGATCGACGCAGAACCTATGCCGCACCGACCGCTTGCTGCAGGTGGGTCGAACGAAAGTCCTTGGGCGACAGCTCGAATTGTTTCTTGAACGAACGGCTGAAGTGCGCTGAATCGGTGAAGCCCCACTTGTAGGCGATCGAGGTGATCGACTCACTCTTGAGAAACGGGTTGGTCAGATCATCCGCACTGCGCTTGAGCCGTGCTCGCTGGATATAGCGGCAGACGCTGTCGTCCTGCTCTTCGAACAAGCGGTACAAATGCCGCACCGAGATATTCAACCGGTTGGCCAGGCCCACGGGGCTCAAGCCCGGTTGGGTCAGGGACTCGTCGATGACTTTCTGCACGTAGCTGCGCAGGTTGCTGCCTTGCAACGATGCGCTGCTGTCACCCTGGGTGTCCTGCATGTCAAAGGCCGAACCCAGCAAAGACACAAAGGCCGCCTGCAGGGCCTGCGCTTCTTCCATCGAATCCTGGCCTTGCAGCCCTTCCCTGCACAGTTGGTCCATCAACACATGGAGCATCCGCCCACAGGCTTTGCTCGACGAGATCTTGCCGAAGGTTTTCGAGGCGTTGCCCAGTTGCTTGCACACTTCGTTACGCGAGAGCGACAGCGACGCATGCTCGATCAGGCCAAACGGGCTGATCTCGATGGAGCCGGTGGAGTCCATCAGCAACATGTCACCTGGGGCCAGTTGGATGACCTCGCCGTTCTGGGTGATCTGGCAGTAGCCGCTGCGCTGGCTGACGAGGAAACAATGCTGGTCGATGTCGTGATCGGCGTTGGGCCGTCCGCGCTTGATCAGGCCGGCATTGGTGCGCAAGGAGGCCAGTGACAGGCAGCCCCGGGACAGCGTGGACACCTCACCGATGAACAGCGAACGGTTAAAGGCCAGTTCCGTCTCGAAATGGCCGCAGGCCGCTCGCAGATCCTGAGTCCAGGTGTCCAATCCAGGGTGCGCAGATTGATAGGTGCTCATGGCAACTCCACAGTGGCTTCTTGTTTTTGTCGGCCAATAGTTAACATGTTATCTATATAGGCGCAACAACTACGTAGTGCCGACTGTAGAAGCAGTAATGATGCCAAGTCGCCGAAAATCAGAATGCGCCCAGCACTCGCCGCAACCCGGTCAGGACTTCGAGCAAAGCCACACGTTGCGGACCGCTCAGGGCGATGTAGCGACGAAACGCCGGCATACGGTTGACCACCTCGCTGCCGCCCATGTGCTCAAGCCGAACCTGCCATTGCTGGCTGCCCAGTTCGATGCGCAAATGCTTGAAGTCCAGCACCATCAGCGCTTGATGCAGCGCCTCATCGTGCGTCAACCCAGCCTCAAGCCTGGCCAGCAGCGCCGGCTCTCCAGCCCGTTGCCGACACGCCAGCCCCGTGCGCCGGATCGACCCACGGTGGTGCAGTTCAAAGCGCGCATTGCCCTGCTCTGAAGCGGGTAGCTTGAGCACGAATTCGGTCATGACCAGGTGCATCAGCAATTGCGTTTCGGTGCGCTCGGCAACCGTCACCTGCAGGTCATCGTCCAGCTCAAACACCGCACTGCTCTGCCCTGTCGAGGTGAAACTCGCCAGGCCCAGGTTGCGCCGCAGGTACTCCAGCGTGACGCCGGGCCGGTACCCAGCCGGCGCGCGTTGGGCACTGAACAGCTCAGACAGCTTTTGCAGCATGCTCGATATAGCGGTTGTGAGGGTTGCCCGGCTCATGGGAAAACTCCTTGGCCAGTACGTCTTCAACGCAAGCCGGCTTGAATGGATTGACCTTCTGCACCACCAGTGTCCAGAACAGGGCGTAGGTGGCGGTGATGCCAAGCATCACGCCAAACGGCACGTAGATGTCGGCGGGGTTCATGCCCGGTGGCGTGATGAACCACATGCCCAGCAAGATGCCAACGCTGGACAGGATCTGCGGCAACGGGAAAAACGGTGAGCGATAGGCCCGTGGCAAGTCAGGACGACGAATGCGCAGGATCACCACCGACAACGTCACCAGCAGGTAGGAAAAACTCCACGCACATACCGCCGCCAGCACCAGGTGCATGATGTTGTCAGTGTTGCCGCCCAACCACAGGGCATACAGGCACGGGATCAGCATTGCCACCAGGATGCACAACAGCGGCGTCTTGAAGCGCGGGTGCAGGTAGGTGAATACCTTGGGCAACGCACCGTCCACGGCCATGCCGTACAGAATCCGTGGCACACCCGCCATCAACGTGTTGATGGTGGCGGCACCGGCAAACAGAAAGCCGATGCCCAGCCACAGCGGGCCGACCTGCCCCATGACCTGCTCGGCAAACCGGGGAATCGCCATGGGCGTATCGAGCAGATGCACGCCCGTGGCGGCATCCAGCAACACGTTTTCGACCTGGCGTTTCATCGCCGCGCCATAGATGAACATGCAGGTCGCCACGCTCAACAAGCCGAAAATCATCGCCTTGGGCATAACCTTGGCCGAGTTGCGCAGGTCCGGCGCCAACGGCGTGACGAACTCGCAGCCAACGAACATGAACATCGCCATGCCCACCAGCGACAGAATGGTGATCAGGTCGGTGCCCACCAGCGACACGCCGAACCAGCCCTCCAGCTGCACCGCCGGTGCCGCAATCAGGCCCATCACGCCAAACACCATCAGTGTGGTCCACATGCCGAACGTCAGGATGATCTCGGCCCGGCCGAAAGCGCTGACGCCAAAGGCATTGAGGATGCCGAACACCACGACGAACCCGACACCCAGCAACCAGGAACCGCCGGCCGATTCCGCCAGGGTATTGAGGTGCTCGAAGTTCACCAGCGCCATCACCCCGGACAGAATGGTCTCGGCCGTACCCGCAAACACATGCACGATCAGGTACGCGGACAACGTGCCGGTGATCGCAAAAAAACGGCCCATGCCGCAGTTGATGTAGTCGTAGACCGAGCCGGTGGTCGGCAGAATCGAGGCCGCCTCGGCAAAGGTGGTCGCCTGGGCCAGCATCATCACCACGGCGATCAGCATGGCCACCGCGAAGGCGCTGCCGCCGATGCCGAAACCCATGGTGGCGGTGAGAATCACCGGGCTGGCCATGATCAGGCCAATGGTGCTGGCCAGCGCGGTCGGAAAGCCGACGCTGCCTCGTTTCAAATGCTGCGTGAGCCGGTCATTGATCGACATGGTGCGGATCCTCGAAAGCGGATTTCTTAGTGGATGCATCGAGCCGTACAAGGAGCCGGCGATAACGCCCTCCCCAGCCAGTCCTTGATCGAAACGGCCTCGAGCGAAATCACTGTGCGCCTTGAGCGCGCCGGGCGTCTTGCCCGTGTCTGCCGTCAATTTTGTTGCTGCCTGCCAAGGCATGCGGCTTGGCGGACAGGGTCAAATACGTGGCACGCAGGGCAAAGACTTAGCCCGCCCCCGGTCACCTTAATGCGCCCTCGTCCTAACCATGCTGGGGAATATAACAATGGAGCACAGACTGAAACCGCACACGCAGTCCTTGGCCGTCGGCCTGGGCATAGCCCTCTTGATCACTCACTCATCGGTCCAGGCGTATGAACTTTACGCCGACGATGACACCCACCTCAACGCGGATTTCCTGGCGGTCTACGGGATGCTCAACAGCCGCCACAACTATGACGGCACACCGGGCGGCTCGAGCTGGCGCGAAGGCTTAATCAAGTACGGAGTGAGCGGCGATCAGGGCCTGGCCGGGAACGGCACGGCGTATGGCGCACTCAATTGGGTCAGCTCCGGCACCTGGGGCGACGGCGACGCCGGGGGCAATACCGTGGGGTCGGAACGCACCACCAAAATTGAAGACGCCTACCTCGGGTGGCGCTCGGCCGAGTTGTTCCCGGCGCTGGGCAAGGACGGCGTGGATTTTTCCGTCGGTCGCCAGGTGGTCAAGCTCGGGCGCGGCTTCCTGATCAACGACGACGGCCCCAACCTGGGCAAGGGCCCGGCTGACGGTACGCTGAATCGCGGTGGCGGCTTCTACCTCGGGGCGCGGCACGCCTTTGACCGTACGGCGGTGCTGCGCCTGGGCGGCCAGGACGGCGTGCATGGTTCGGTGCTATGGCTCAAATCGGACAACCGCGCCCAGGCAGAAACCGAGCTGGCAGCGGGCACCCTCGACTACACGGCTGCGGCCGGTACGCTGGGGTTGACCTGGGTTCACGGCATTGGTGTCACCAACCAATGGGCAAACGATTTTCAAAAACAGCGTGACGGCCTGGATACCTACAGCCTGCGCGGCGAAGGCAGCGCGGGCATCGAAAACGCCAGTTTCGCCTTCGAATACGCCTGGCAGGACAAAGACGCCGCGGCGCAGAAAGCCTGGTACGGCGAAGCCGGCTACACCTTTGCCGACGCCAGCTGGGCGCCGAAGCTGACCTACCGCTACACCCGTTACTCACAAAACTGGGACCCGCTGTTCACCGGGCTCAGCACCGGCTACGGCACCTGGGTGCAGGGTGAGGTGGCGGGCAATTACGCGGGCCCATTCAACAGCAACACGGGGATCCACCATGTCGGCCTCAAGGCCACCCCGTTGGAAAACCTGACGATTGCCGCGCTGTATTTCGACTTCAATACCCTGCGCAAACACGATGCGCTGAACCTGGACGCCCGGGAGCTGGACCTCTACGCCGAATGGGCGGTCAACAGCCACCTGATCATCAGCCCGCTGGTGGGCATCTACCAACCGAAAAAGAGTGCCGACAGCGGCGGTAACCAAGTGGGCGGCAACGGCACCAACCTCTACAGCCAACTGACCGTCGCCGTGCCCTTCTGACTGCCTGCAGGAGCTGCCCGGCGCAGCTCCTCACGCGCTTTACGATTTGTGCTGGTGCAGCATTGTCTGAATCTGATGAGTCGCCTGGCGGGTGTTTTCCGCCAGCTTGCGCACCTCATCGGCCACCACCGAAAACCCCCGGCCCACCTCACCCGCCCGCGCCGCTTCAATGGCGGCGTTCAAGGCCAGCAGGTTGGTCTGGTCGGCGATGCCCTTGATCACACTCACCACCGTGGCGATCTGGCCGTACGTCGCCTGATTGTGCTCAAGCAACTGACGGTGGGTGGTCTTGGCCGACTGCTCGTCACTGATGTCCCGTACCGCACCGATTACCCGCGTCAAACATCCCTGTGCATCCCGCACTGCCCTGCCGCGTTCGCGGCACCAGATATAGTCACGGGTCTTGTGGCGCATCCGGTATTCAAATACGTACTCGCCGCTGCCACGGGGCGCGAGGATTTCCCGGTCGAAGATCGCCATGATCTTGGGTAAATCCTCGGGATGGGTGACGCTCACCTGGGCGTCCCAGCCGTCGGGCAACTCATGAGGGGCATAGCCGAGGAGCAGGCGGAACTGATTGAAAATCCGCATCTGGCTGCCGGGGTTCTGCACGTCACCGTTGACCACCGTGATGTCCCAGCAGCCTTCGGTCATGGTTGAGAGCAACAGTTCCCAGATCTGCGTCTCCTGTTGATGCTGCTCGCACAGCCGCTGGTACTGGTGCAATTCGGTACCCAGTGCAGCCTCATGCTGTCGGGCCTGCTCCAGTTGGTGGCGAAGGGTTTCCAGGGTCTGCTCGCTGAGGGCTTGTCGAGCGGCCTGGTCCGTGGCGGCGGCCTCGGCCAGCAGCCGTTGGTGGTCCGCCTGGGAACGCTGTTGAGCGAGCTGTTGCGTGAGAGACTCCGCGAGGTCCTGCATCAGCTTTTTTTTCTTGAAGAACATCGGTCTGTCCTTTGCGCATCGGGTCGAAACCCTGGATCTGATCGCAAACCGACCGTGATTGCTTGTACGAGCCTGCAAGGCGACTTGCGCCTGGCTGCCACACGCAACGCCAAACTAAATGTGGGAGAGGGCAAGCCCCCTCCCACATTTAGTTTGGCTGTGTCTGCTAGACCGGTGAACTGCTCACCCGCTCATCAGCACTGGCTGATCAACTGCTTCAACACCCCCTTGAACGTGTCGATCTGGTCCTGGCTGAACGCAGCGAACACCTTCTCCTGCTGTTCCCGTGCAATCGCCCAGAGGGCTTCGGTCTGCTCGACGCCGGCCGCCGTCAGGCGCACGCCCTGTTCATCGTCGTCGACCAGCCCCTTGCGCTTGAGGTTCGCCACCGCATCATCGATTTCCCGTACCGGCATCGCCACTTCCCGCAGCAGGTCGCTGGCGCTCAGGCGCGCATCATTCTCCAGCACCATGAGCATCCGCGCCTCGTTGGTGCGCAGGCCGGTGGACAGTTGCCGGGGCTGATAGCTGGATTGATACGCGCGCACCGCCTGGGTCATCAAGTAGTAAAGGTTGTGGCTCAAGCGCCCCTGGAAATGACTGCTCGGCGGTTGGCTGTCGTCACGTTTGGTCATGCGCGTATGGGGCAGGACCATTGAGTAGGCGCCTTGATGGTAGAGCAACGGCGCACGGCCGAAATCGTCGAAGGCCACCACCTTGCCGATCATGATCCAGTGGTCGCCACCGTCCACCTGCTGGTAATGCTCACAGTGAAACCGCGCCGAGCAATCGGCGAACACCGGCGCTCCGCCCTCCCCCGGTTCGTACTCGATCTCGGCGAAGCGATCGTCCTTGGGCCGGGCAAAGGTGTTCGACAGGTCGATCTGGTCCGCCGCCAGCACGTTGACCGCAAAATGGCTGGCCTGCGCGAACACTTCATGGCTGTTGGAGCGTTTGTCGATGCTCCACAACACCAGCGGCGGGTCGAGGGACACCGAGTTGAAACTGTTGGCGGTAACGCCCACCTTGCGCCCGCAAGCGTCGGCGGCGGTGACCACGGTCACGCCCGTGGCAAAGTTGCCCAGGGCGCGACGAAAGGCCCGTGGGTCGAAGGTCGATTCAGACATGCAAGACTCCCGGGCTGCGTCAGGCGCAGCCCTGATTGTTGTTATCAAAAACGGGTTCAGATCATGCTCGGATCGGGTTCCAGGCCCATCAGCTCGCGACCGAGGATCTGCGCACAGACGTCGTAGTCGGTGTAGGCATGGGCACCGGTCATGTGCGAATCGCGAAACAGGCGCTGCATCTCGTTGTGTTCGAACCAGGCATTGCCGCCGGCAGCCTCGAACAGGCGGTCCACTGCCTGGATGCACATCTTGGTGGCGTACGCCTGGTTGGTGCGCCAGAACGCCAGGGTTTCACGGCTGGGGTAGCGCTGCTGTTCACTGTGCTCGGCATGCTCGGCCCAGGTCTTTTCCAGAAAGGCCCGCGCAGCGCCCACCTGATGCGTCGATTCGGCCAGCCGCATCAACGCCGGGGTGGCCGCACCGACCGCCGCACCGGTGTAGGCACGCACCCGCGTCTTGGTCTTTTCGCGAAAGACCTCCAGCATGCGCTCGGCGACGCCCAGGCTCACCGTGGAAAAACCGCTGGCGAAATAGGGACGGTACGGCGAGTAGAACACCTTGCTGTCGGGGTACAAGCCAAAGCCTGCGGACTTGCCTTCCATCATGTCCTTGGCCTTCTGGATACGGTGCTCCGGCACCCAGGCCTTGTCGATGATCAAGGTCTTGGTGCCACTGCCTTTCATGCCCGCCGCAAACCAGTCATCGCGGATCTGATAGTCGCTGCGCGGCAGCACCGCGAAGCAGTAATCCTGAGTGCCTTCGGCATTGGGCCGACGGAACCCGACAATCGCCCATTCGGCGTGGTCACAGCCGCTGCTCCAGCCCATCTCGCCGCTGAACAACACTCCACCCTCGACCGCCTCGGTGCGCCCGAACGGCGCGATGCTGCTGCTGGCGGTGGCGTTCGGGTCGTCGCCCCAGACTTCCTGCTGCAATTGAGCCGAGAACAGTGCCAACTGGTGACTGTGGGTACACAGCAAACTCATGGCCCAGGCAGTGCTGGCACACGCGCCGGCGAGCAAGGCAATGCAGTCGGCAAACTGTGGCAGCGACAACTCCATGCCACCGAACGCCTTGGGTTGGAACGCACGGTGCAAGCCGATGCCTTTGAGCAGCGCAATGTTCTGCGCGGGTACTTTGCGGTCCTGCTCAGCCTGCAAGGCATTGGCGGCGATGGTCGGCAACACGGACTTGAGGTCTTCGAGGAGCGGGTTTGGCTTTTTCATGGATGGCCCTGCTTATTATTGGATGTCCGACTCACCCCAACAAGCGAGGCGTGGCGCCGGATGCAGGGCCAGTATGGAGCGCGGCTTCTTGGTCGAACATGCACCTTCCAGAGCCAAGATTGTACTTTTCAAAGGGCTGGCAGCCACAGACATAGCGCGCGGCAGGCACAGTCAAGCCCGACATTCCCGTGAGGATTAACCTCGGGGCTTTCTTTGTTCACGATCAGGAAAACCCCATGAGCGATATTCCACTGCTGCCCCAGGTCGACGCGTTCCTCGCTCGACAACACGCGCTGTTTATCGACGGTGGCTACGTGCAAAGCCACTCCAGCCAGACGCTGGACGTGATCAACCCAGCGACCGGCCAGGTCATCGCCCAGGTCACCGACGCCGCCCCGGCCGATATCGATGCCGCGGTGGCGTCGGCGCGTCGTGGCTTCACACAGTGGTCGCAGGTGGCACCGGCAGTGCGCGGCAACGTGCTGCTCAAACTGGCCGACCTGCTGGAGCTGCATCGCGAAGAACTGGCCCAGATCGAAACCTGCCAATCGGGCAAGATCATCCAGCTTTCCCGCGCCTTCGAAGTCGACCAGGCCGCCCACTTCCTGCGTTATTACGCCGGCTGGGCCACCAAGATCAGCGGCCAGACCATCACCCCGTCGCTGCCCTCCTTCGCTGGCGAGCGCTACACCGCGTTCACCCTGCGCGAGCCGGTCGGGGTTGTGGTCGGTATCGTGCCGTGGAATTTCTCGACCATGATCGCCATCTGGAAACTCGCCTCAGCACTGGTGACCGGTTGCAGCATCATCATCAAGCCCAGCGAATTCACCCCACTGACCATCCTGCGCATCGCCGAGCTGGCGATTGACGCCGGCCTGCCAGCCGGTGTGTTGAACGTACTGACCGGCGGCGGCCTGGTCGGCAAAGGCCTGATCGAACACCCCGGCACCAACAAGGTGTCGTTCACCGGCTCGGTGCCGACCGGTATCGCCGTGGGCCAGAGTGCCATGGGCGCCGGGCTGACCCGCGCCACCCTGGAACTGGGTGGGAAAAACTGCGCAGGCTTCCTGCGCGATGTGGACCTGGACAAGGCCGTCAACGGCATCATCGAAGCGGGTTTCCTGCATTGCGGGCAAATCTGCGCGGCGGCCGAGCGCTTCTTTGTGCATCGCTCGCAGGTCGACGCGGTGATGGACACCCTGGCCCAACGCCTGAGCACCCTGAAGATCGGCTCGCCCCTGGATGAGCGCACCGAATTCGGCCCGGTCACCAACCGCCAGCATCAACTCAAGCTCGGCGAGTTCTTTGCCAAGGCCCGCGCCGAAAACAACACCATCATTCATGGCGGCAACCTGATCGACCGGCCGGGCTGCTACGTCGAACCGACGATCATCCTCGCCAACAGCGTCAATGACACCTTGCTCAACGAAGAGACCTTCGGCCCCATCGCCACATTCTTCCCGTACGACACCGAAGAGCAATTACTGGCGTTGATGAACAACTCGCCCTACGGCTTGAGCGCCAGCCTGTGGACCAACGACCTGGGCAAGGCCCTGCGCATGGTGCCCGCCATCGAGGCCGGCACGGTGTGGGTGAACATGCATACGATGCTGGACCCGGCGGTGCCGTTTGGCGGCAACAAATCCTCAGGGATAGGCCGGGAGTTTGGCAGCGCATTCATTGAGGACTACACCGAGCTGAAGTCGGTGATGATTCGCTACTGAACCCAACCTCGACATTTTTCGGTTTTCGTGTGACGGCCTTTACGGTTCTGGCGATCAAACAACGCTAGGGTATTTGCTGTCGCACATAGGGAATTGACAGATGTTCATCGGACGACTCGCCGAACTGACCGGTTGCACCCCAAAAGCCATTCGACTGTATGAGCAGATGGGCCTGATCAACGAGCCGGAGCGTGAGGGGCGGTATCGCCGCTACAACGCTCATCACCTGGAAATCGTCCATCTCATCCGCAAGGCGCAGCGGGCCGGGTTCAAGCTGGCCGAGATGAACCCGCTGATTGCCGCAAAAAACCAATTGAAGGCCTTTCCGCTAACGTTGGCCAACCAGGCCGTGGACGACAAGCGCCGGCAGGTCCAGGACCGGATCGCGCAGTTGCAGGCGCTTGATCTTCACTTGATCGAACTCAAGCGCGAGATGAACTCACTGTTTGCACCGCAGCCTGTGGCAGGTCTTCATAAGGCTGATGCGCCTGCCTGTACAGATAGGCAAACGCTTGCTGCAAGGCCACCTCGGGCGACCGTGGGTTGAAACCCAATTCGTTTTTAGCCTTGGTGATGTCGTACTCCTGCGCCACGTTGTGAAACAGGCGCACCTGGCTCAGGAGCAACTGGGCGGGTTTGCCCACACACCGCGCCCAGCGTTCCTGCAGCCAGGCCACGCCCAGCAGGAGCCAGCGTGGCGCTGAAACGGGTTGGCGATACCCAGGCGTGTGGGTGTTGGCGGCCGCAATCAGATCACTGAGCGGCGACGAACGCACATTGGCCAGGATGTAGCGCTGCCCGGCCCGGCCCTTTTCGGCGGCGCGGATCATCCCGTCGGCCACGTCGCGCACGTCCACGAAGTTGAACCGAAACCCAGGGTCAAAGGGCATCTGCCGCTGCCGAACCGTCTGAAGGAACCCCATAGTGTCCGTGAGGGAACCGGCATTGGGTCCCACCATCGCCGAAGGCAATACCGACACCATGTTCAAGCCCAGCGCCTCAGCGCACTGCCAGGCTGCCTGCTCGGAGAGAATCTTCGACTTGTAGTACGCGTTTTCGCTTTCCGTATTCCAGTGCGTCTCATCCAGCGCCGTCCCATCATGACCCACGGCAGCCACCGAACTGACGTAGACCACACGCTGCACACCCGCCCGTGACGCCGCCTCGAGCACACGCCGCGTGCCCACAAGGTTGGGCTCGACAATCTCGGCCTCTGGGTTACGGGCCCAGTGCTTGAATACGGCAGCCACTTGAAACAACACCTGTACGCCCTCCAGCGCTTTGTCCAGGGCCGAACTGTCCAGCAACTCGGCATACACCAACTCACAGTCCAGCCCGGCAAACGGTGCGTGATTACCGATATCACGCACCCCGGCCCGTACGCGATGCCCCTGGCCGAGCAGCGCTCGCACCAAGGTATTGCCAAGATGGCCGTTGGCACCTGTCACCAGACATAAACCGTTCAAAGGAACTCCTTGTTCGAAGGGCGCACGGGCGTGCGCTTGGCAAAAGCATACGAGGTGCCCTATGGGACAGAGTCAAGTAACGATTGAACGGGGGGTGGAAGGCTGTTGTTGCGCGCCTTCGAGAAAGAGCATGAAAAATGGATCCATTAAAATCGAATCGTTCGATAATCGCCCAACAAATAAGCAATAACAGATTGACTCATCCTGAATACGCCCATTTAATGGATCCATTAAATAAAAATAACACCCAGCCTGGAGAGTCACCATGTACCCCAAGAACACGTGGTATGTCGCCTGCACCCCCGATGAAATTGCACAAAAGCCCCTGGGTCGGCAGATCTGCGGTGAAAAGATGGTGTTTTATCGTGGCCAGGAAGGCGCCGTGGTGGCAGTCGAGGACTTCTGCCCCCATCGCGGCGCGCCGCTTTCGCTGGGCTATGTCGAAAACGGCAACCTGGTCTGCGGCTATCACGGGCTGGTCATGGGCGGCGATGGCAAGACCGTCGACATGCCCGGCCAACGGGTACGTGGCTTTCCCTGCAACAAGACCTTTGCGGTGGTGGAACGCTACGGTTTCATCTGGGTGTGGCCCGGCGATCAGGCCCAGGCCGACCCCGCGCTGATCCATCATCTGGAATGGGCCGTGAGTGACGAGTGGGCCTATGGCGGCGGGCTGTTTGATATCCAGTGCGACTACCGCCTGATGATCGACAACCTGATGGACCTAACCCACGAAACCTACGTACACGCCTCCAGCATCGGCCAGAAGGAAATCGACGAAGCAGCGCCCGTCACCACGGTGAACGGTGATGAAGTGGTCACCGCCCGGCACATGGAAAACATCATGGCCCCGCCGTTCTGGCGCATGGCCCTGCGCGGCAACAACCTGGCCGACGATGTGCCGGTGGACCGCTGGCAGATCTGCCGCTTCACCCCGCCCAGCCATGTGCTGATCGAAGTCGGCGTGGCCCATGCCGGCAAGGGCGGCTACGACGCCGCGCCCGAGCACAAGGCTGCGAGCATCGTGGTGGACTTCATCACCCCGCAGACCGACACGTCGATCTGGTACTTCTGGGGCATGGCGCGCAACTTCAACCCCCAGGATGAGGCGCTGACTGCCAGCATTCGCGAAGGCCAGGGCAAGATTTTCAGCGAAGACCTGGAGATGCTTGAACGCCAGCAACAGAACCTGCTGGCCCACCCGACGCGCAACCTGCTCAAGCTGAATATCGACGCTGGCGGCGTACAGTCGCGCAAGATCCTGGAGCGCCTGATCGCCCGGGAACGCGCTGGAGAGCCAACATGATCGAGGTCGTGGTGACGTCCCGGCGCACAGAAGCCCAGGACATTTGCAGCTATGAACTGGCCCGCGTCGACGGCGCGCCGTTGCCACCTTTCAGTGCCGGCGCGCACATCGACGTGCACCTGCCGGTTGGGCTGACCCGCCAATATTCGCTGTGCAATCACCCTGAGGAACGTCATCGCTACCTGATCGGCGTGCTCCACGACCCGGCGTCACGGGGTGGCTCGCGCAGCCTGCACGAACAGATCAACGAAGGCAGCCACTTGACCATCAGCGAACCGCGCAACCTGTTCCCCCTGGCCCACGAAGCCCGGCGCAGCCTGCTGTTTGCCGGGGGTATCGGCATCACGCCGATCCTGTGCATGGCCGAGCGCCTGGCCCATTTGGAGGCCGACTTCGAACTGCATTACTGCGCCCGCGCCAGTGAGCGGGCGGCGTTTGTGCAGCGGCTCAAGGCGTCGCCGTTTGCCGAACGGGTGTTCCTGCATTTTGATGAGCAGCCCGACACGCTCATGAATGCCGCGCAGCTATTGGCCGCACCGGCGGACGATGTGCACCTGTATGTCTGCGGCCCTGGCGGGTTCATGCAGCATGTGCTCGACAGCGCCCGGGGCCAGGGTTGGCGGGAGGACTGCCTGCATCGCGAATACTTCTCGGCGGCGCCGGTGGACAGCAGCCTAGACGGCGGGTTTTCAGTGAAGGTCGCCAGCAGCGGCCAAGTCTTCCAAGTTCCCGCCGACAAGAGCGTGGTCCAGGTCCTGGAAAGCCACGGCATCGAGATCGCGGTGTCCTGCGAACAAGGGATTTGCGGCACCTGCCTGACCCGCGTGCTGGAAGGCATACCGGAGCACCGCGACCTGTTCCTCACCGAGCAGGAGCAAGCCCTGAATGACCAGTTCACGCCTTGCTGTTCACGGGCGAAAACGCCCTTGCTGGTGCTCGATATCTGAACCGGGTCACGACGCGGGCAGGATCACTTTCATGCGCGCGTCGGCGGTGGCGCAGCTGAAGATTTCGGCATAGCGCAGGGTCGCGTTGGCATGTTCGCGCATGATCGCTTCGGCCCGTGCGCCCTGGCGGTTGACCAAGGCGTCGAAGACCGAATGGTGCTGCATGTGGGCATAGTTGAAGCGCCGGTATTCGCGGGCCATGTCCTCGCGGTCCACCGCCAGCGCAGTCACCGAGGCGAATGGCAGGTGGTCATTGCGTGCCAGGGCGTCGGCGATGGCCGGGTTGTGGCTGCCCGCGACGATGACCTGGTGAAAGCGCATGTTCAGGTCGTGATAGACCTCAAGGTCATCCTCGGTCACATAGCCCTTCTCGAACAGTTGATCGCCCTCGACCAGGCAGCGCTCCAGCGCGATGCGTGCCTCGCTGGACAGCCCAAGCTCGGCGGTTTGACGCGCAGCCAGGCCTTCCAGCACGCCGCGTACTTCCACCGCGCCGGCGATGTCGCTGGGGCTGACCGAACGCACCTGATACCCACGCCCGCCAAACGGCACCAGCAGCCCTTCCTGCTCAAGCGTGCGGAACGCCATGCGCACCGGCATGCGCGACACGTCGAAACGTTGCGCCGTGGGGATCTCCATCAGGCGTTCGCCCGCGGCCAGCTCCCCGCTGGCAATCATCTTGCGCAGTGCAACCAGCACCAATTGACCGGGCTTACTCATCCAGGCAACTTCCAGAAAACGTGGGCTGCCATAGTACCGCAAGCGCCTGCCGCCGTCAGACGAACGCCAGCGCCGCCCGCGCAGCGTCTATCGCGCCCAGGTGCTGGGCCAGCCGCGATGGCAGGTAATCGAAAAAGAACCCGGCACTTTGCAGCTTGGCGGCGCGCAACGGGTCTGCTTCGGGCAACGCCCTGGACACCCGCGCCGCCCGCGCCCAGGCAAAGGCCAGCAGCGCCACGCCACACAACTGGAGGAAATCCGGCGCGGCGCGATAAGGGTATTCGCTGTCTTGCCGGGCGCGTTCGCGGATGGCGCTCACCAGCGTATCCAAGGCATCGCACAAGCTGCCCAGTGCCAAGCAGAACGCCGCGCATTCAAGGTACTCGCCGCCCTGCGCGGCCTCGGCACGCAACTCGGCCAACAGCAGGCCGAACGCCCGGCCGTCATCCCCCAGCACCTTGCGCAGCAACAGGTCATTGGCCTGGATCTCATTGCTGCCCTCGTAGATCATCGCGATGCGGCTGTCGCGCAGGGTTTGCTCGATGGCGAACTCGGCGACGTAGCCGTAACCGCCGAAGACCTGCAAGGCATTGCTGGCCTGACGAAAACCCTGCTCGGTGAAAAACGCCTTGATGATAGGGGTCAGCAACTGCGCCAATGGGTCGGCCTGGTCCAGCAGGTGCGCCGCCCAATAACCGATGGCGCGCATGCCCTCGCTGGTGGTGCGCAGCTCCAGCAGTACACGGCGCATGGCCGGGTGATAATGGATCGGGTCAGCCACCTGGGCTGCTGCAGATTCAGGCCGTGAGGGTGCGCGCATCTGTACGCGCTCGGCGGCGTACTGCCGTGCGTTCTGCCAAGCCGCCTCGACATGCCCCAGGCCTTGCAGGCCCACGTGCAGGCGCGCCGAATTCATCATCACAAACATCGCCGCCAGACCCCGGTTGGCCTCGCCGATCAGCCAACCCTGGGCGTCTTCGAACACCAGGGAGCAGGTGGCGCTGCCCTTGATGCCCATCTTGTGTTCTATGCCGTCACAGCGCACGCCATTGGCCTGGCCGTTATCGCGTTGCTTGGGTACCAGGAACAATGAAATCCCGCGACTGCCTGGCGGCGCATCGGGCAGGCGCGCCAGCACCAGGTGCAGGATATTGGCCGTGAGGTCATGTTCGCCGCCAGAAATAAACAGCTTGCTGCCATTGAGGCGATAGCTGCCATCCGCCTGGGGTTCGGCGCGACAGCGCAGTAAACCGACATCGCTGCCGGCCTGGGGCTCGGTCAGGCACATGGTGGGCAAGGCGTGGCCGCTGACGATGTCGGGCAAATAGCGCGCCTGCAACCAGGGCTCGCCGTGGGTCTTGAGGCACAGGTAGGCGCCGTGGGCGATGCCGGTGTACATGGCCCAGCCGTGGTTGCTGGCATAGAGCATTTCTTGCAGCGCGGCGTCGAGCAGCTGCGGCAAGCCCTGCCCGCCCAACGCCTCGGCGCACGCCAGCCCCGGCCAGCCACCGTCGACATAGGCCTGATACGCCTGGGCAAACCCGTCCGGGGTACTGACCTGGCCCGCCTGCCAACGGCAGCCCTGACGATCCCCACTGCTGTTCAACGGCGCCAGCACGCCCTGGCTGAAGCGTGCGGCTTCCTCCAGCACCTGCATCGCCAAGGGCAAGTCCAAGGCCTCCCACGCAGCGGGCGCCTGTAACCAGTGTTCAAGGACAAATTGCATATCGCGCAGGGGCGCCTCATAGCTCCACATCGGGACACCTCATCGAATAAAAACAGTCTGTTCAAGCGCGCCAGGCAGGGTTCTCGATCAGCAACGCCATGCCCTGCCCGCCGCCCACGCACGCAGCGGCAATGCCGTAGCGCAGGTTGTGCTGACGTAGTTGCCGGGCCAGGCTCATGACCAGCCGCAGGCCGCTGGCAGCCAAGGGATGCCCCAGCGCGAGGGAGCCGCCCAGGAGATTGAGCCGGGCGCTGTCCAACTCCAGCTCTTGAGCCACCGCCAGCACTTGGGCGGCCTGGGCTTCATTGATCTCGAAGCGGCCGATATCGCCCAGGCTCAACCCGCTGCGGTGCAGCAACAGGCGGATGGCCGGCGCCGGGCCGATGCCCATGACCTCTGGGGCCACGCCGACTACCGCGCTGGCCACCAACCGGGCCAGGGCCGGGCGCGTGCCGTCTGAGGCACGGCCCACCAACGCCGCCGCCGCACCGTCGACCACCGCACAGCTGTTGCCGGCGGTCTGCACCCCATCGGCGTGCACGGCACGCAATCGTGCCAAGGCTGCGAAGTCGGTGGGCCGTGGATGGCTGTCCTGCGTCACCGCAGCGGCCCGGTGTGCAAGGGTCAGGCGCCGGGGTTGATAACCGTCAAGCTCGAACACCTGGTTATCGACGCTGACGATCTCTTCAGCCCAGGCCCCATCACGTTGCGCCTGCAACGCGCGCTGATGGCTGTCACAGGCATACCGGTCCACGGCCTCGCGACTCAGGCCATAACGGCGCGCCAGGTTATCGGCGGTGGCAATCATGTCCAGGCCCGGCGCCGGGTCGTAGAGTGCTTCCCAGAGAAAATCCTTGAATTGCACCTCGCCCCCCAGGCGAAACCCGCCCCGGTGGGTGTAGGCGGCAATCGGGTTGCGCGACATCGATTCGGCCGCGACGCACAAGGCCAGCTGCACCTCATCGCGCAGTTGTTCAGCGGCCTGGCGCAACAGCTCGAAACCAGTGGCGCAGATGCGCTGCACCCCCAGCGCCGGGACCGATTGCGCCACACCGCTGTACAACCCGATATGCCGTGGCAGCAAGTAGGCATCGAAACTGGCCTGGGCCATAGAGCCGGCCAATACGCTGTCCACTGCCTGCGGATCGATACCGCACCGGGCCAGCACTTCCCGGCCGACCTTGATCCCCAGGTCGATGGGCGACACCTGGGACAGTGCCCCGCCGAGGTCGACCCACGGCGTGCGCACCGCGTCGAAAATCGCCGCGTCGGCAAACGCCGAATACTGCCCGGCCCCGCTCAAGGCTTGGGCCCGGCGCGCAGGATGGTGGGGTCTTCACCGCGATACAACGCCTCGACCTTGGCCGCGCGCCATTGCAGCACGGCACGTTGGTTGATCGACCCCTTGTCGGTAATTTCCCCACGGTCGATGGACGCCGGCTCGTCGAGCACGGCAATCCACTCCAGGCGACTGGCATTGCCGGTGGCCTCGCGATTAAGGCGCTGCAACCAGTCGCCGAACCATTGGCGCACCGGCGCGCTGGCCAGCACCTCGGCGTCGCTCGCGTCAGCGCTCAAGCCCGCCAGACGGCGGCATTCATAGGTTCTGGGAAACACCAGCGCGCCCAGGCATTCGCGGTCCGGCGCGGCAATCACCAGGTCCTGCACGTAGGGTGAGCCTTCGAGCACTGCGCGATTGCGCAACGGGCCGACGCTGACAAACACCCCGGAAGACAGCTTGAAGTCTTCGGCAATGCGCCCGTCGAACATCAGCCCCAGTTGCGGCTGATGGGGATCGGCAAGCTTGATCGCGTCACCCGAACAGTAGAAACCCTGCTCATCGAACACCTCGGCGGTTTGCTCGGGTGCCCGCCAGTAGCCCGGCATGATGTGCGGCCCGCGAAAGCGCCCTTCGAACTTGCCGTCCACCGGCACCAGGCGCACCTCGCACCCCGGCGCGGGCAAACCGATGTAACCGGCCATGGACAACGGCCCGGTAGTGAAGGTGCAGGACGGCGCGGCTTCGGTCATGCCCAGCCCGGCCATCATGCGGATGCGTTCACCGCAGTGCCGTTCGGCCACCCGGTCGAGGCGATCCCAGACGCTTTGCGACAGCCCCGCAGCGGCGAAGAAGAACAGTGTCATCCGCGCAAAAAACCGCTCGCGCAACTCGGCGTCCTGCTCAAGGGCGCTGACCAGTTCTTCCCAGCCCTTGGGCACGGTCAAATAGGCCGTCGGCGAGATCTCCTTGAGGTTGCGCAGGGTCTCGGCAAACCCTTGAACCGTGGGCTTGCCATCGTCGAGGTAAAAAGTACCGCCGTTGTAGAGCACGATGCCGACGTTGTGGCTGCCGCCGAAGGTGTGGTTCCAGGGCAGCCAATCCACCAGCACCGGCGGCTCCTCGCCGAACACTGGAAAGGTCTGCAACAGCATTTGCTGGTTGGCGCAGAGCATGCGTTGGGTGGTGATCACCGCCTTGGGCAGTTTGGTCGAGCCCGAGGTGAAGAGGAACTTGGCGATGCTGTCCGGGCCAGTGGCGCTGAAGGCCGCATCGGCTTCGGCGCGACCCGGCGTTTGCAACAGGCTGGCAACGCTGACCTGGGTGCGCCCAGGCACGTTGCCGCGCACGGTGATCAGCGGGGTTTCGGCGGGCAATACCGCCTCGATGGCGCGCTGGTAGGCCGTTGCATCACTGACGAACACCAGCCCCGGTTGCAGCAGGCCACACACATGCCGCAGCTTGGCGAAATCCTGGGACAGCAGCGAATACGCCGGCGATACCGGGCAGTAGGGAATGCCGGCATACATCGCGCCCAGCGCCACCTGCAAATGCTCGATGTCGTTGCCCGACAGCAGTGCCAGCGGCTTATCCGCCGACAGCCCGAAACTCAATAGACCCTGGGCAATCGCGCGCACACTGTCGAGCATCTCGCGGTAGCTGACGCGGCGCCAATCACCACCGGCCTGACGGGCCGCGATGAACGTCTGCTCGGGCCGCACCTGGGCCCAATGCACCAGGCGATCGAGCAAGCGTGGCGGCAACTCGGCCAATGGCTCCAGGGAGCGCATCTGCAGCACGCCGTGTTCTTCAGTGACCGCCACCGGTGCGTGGCCGATGGCGACCTCGCGGTAGCGCGGTGCCGGCTGGGGTTGCGGTCTGGATTCGGAACTCACAAGGGTGTCCTCCATCAAGGCGGATCAACGCCGCCTCGTTATTGTTATGTCGCGGCGCCTGCTCAGATCGGGTAGTGCCGTGGCCCGTTCTGCAAGGTCACCCAGCGCAATTGCGTGAAGTGTTCGATGGAGGCCTTGCCGCCGAAGCTGCCATAGCCGCTGGACTTGACCCCACCGAAGGGCATCTGCGCCTCGTCATGCACGGTCGGGCCGTTGATATGGCAAATGCCCGATTCCACCCGCTGGGCCAGGGCCAGGGCGCGGCCGGTGTCACGGCTGAAAATCGCCGCCGACAGGCCGAACTCCGAATCATTGGCCAGGCGCAGCAACGCTTCGTCGCCGTCACCGCGCAGCAACACCGCCACCGGGCCGAACGATTCTTCGCGGTACAACCGCATGTCTTCGGTGACGCCATCGATCAGCGTCGGTTGCAGGATGCTGCCGTCCAGTTGCCCACCGGCCACCAGCCGCGCACCTTTGCCCAGGGCATCGTCGATCAGGGCCTTGATGCGGGTACCGGCGCTGGCGTCCACCAGGGAACCCAGCACCGAATCCGCCGCAGCGGGGTCGCCGGCGCGCAGGGTCGCTACCTTGGCCGCCAGTTTGGCGACAAAGGCATCCGCCACCTTGGCGTCGACAATCAGGCGCTCGGTAGACATGCAGATCTGCCCCTGGTTGAAGTAGGCGCCAAAGGCCGCGGCCGATACGGCGGCGTCCAGGTCGGCGTCATCGAGCACCAGCAACGGCGCCTTGCCGCCCAGTTCCAGCAAGGCCGGCTTGAGGTGGCGCGCCGAGAGTTCGCCGACGATCCGCCCGACATGGGTCGAACCGGTGAAGTTGACCCGCCGCACGGCCGGGTTGGCGATCAGTCGCTCGACAATCGCCGCCGCATCCGCCGGGGCGTTGCTGATGACGTTGACCACGCCATCGCCCAGGCCGGCGTCCTGCAACACCTGGCCGATCAAACGGTGCACCGCCGGGCTCAGCTCCGAGGCCTTGAGCACCACGGTATTGCCGCAGGCGAGCGGCATGGCAATGGCGCGGGTGGCAAGGATCACCGGGGCATTCCACGGCGCGATGCCCAGCACCACGCCGCACGGCTGACGCAGGGCCATTGCGAAGCTGCCGGGCACATCGGAGGGGATGACATCGCCAGTGATCTGGGTGGTCATCGACGCCGCTTCGCGCAGGATGTTGGCCGCGAGGCGTACGTTAAAGCCATACCAGTTGGCCATCGCGCCAGTCTCGCCGGCGGCCGCGATAAATTCGGCGCTGCGCGCCTGCAGTTGCTCGGCAGCAACGAGCAAGCGGGTGCGGCGCTCGTTGGGCGCCAGTGCGGCCCACGCGGGGAACGCAGCCTGGGCAGCGGCCACGGCGGCGTCGGCATCTTCCAGGGTGGCGGCGGCGACCCGCGAGACCACTTCACCGGTCACCGGGTTGCGACGCTCGAAGGTTCGGCCGTCGCGCGCGGGGCACGACTGGCCGCCAATCAACAGGGGCACGTCCAGCATGGTGATTCCTCTTTATTGTCTTTATCGGGAATACGTTCAAGCAGGGTGAAAACGGTGCGGCCCGCAGGCCGCGTCCTTCAGCGTTTATACGCCTGCAAGCCAGGCTTGATGCTCTTGTCGTCGAGGAATTGCTTCATGCCCTGCTCGCGACCGCCTTCGGTGTCGAGCAAACGCGACTGGTCGAGCTTGGCGTAGAGGTAATCCTCGTTCTGCTCCCAGGTCAGCTCGCGGCAGCGTTTGAAACCATGCTTGGCGGCACGCAGCACCACCGGGTTTTTCTCCAGCAGGTTGCGCGCCAGTTCGATGGTGACTTCGCGCAGTTGCGCCAGCGGTACGCTTTCGTTGACCAGGCCCATTTCAGCGGCTTTCTGCCCGCCGAAGGTCTTGCCGGTCATGATGTAGTACAGCGACTGACGATGGCCCACGGTGTCGGCCATCGCCTTGCTGACCAGGTTGCCCGGCGGGATGCCCCAGTTGATTTCCGAGAGGCCGAAGGTGGCTTCGTCGGCGCAGATCGCCAGGTCGCACGCCACCAGCGGGCTGAAGCCGCCACCGAAGCACCAGCCATTGACCATGGCGATGGTCGGCTTGGCGTACATGCGCAGCAGCTTCCACTGCCATTGCGAGGCTTCGCGGCGGATTTTTTCCTGGAGGATTTCCGGGCCGGCGTCGACTTCGCGAAAGTATTCCTTAAGGTCCATGCCGGCGGTCCACGCCTCACCGGCACCGGTCAGCACCAGCACACCGGCGGCGGGATCCTGCTCCAGGGTTTCCAGCACGTCGATCATTTCCCGGTTCAGGGTCGGGCTCATGGCGTTGCGTTTTTCCGGGCGATTGAGGATGACCCAGGCGATGCCTTCCTCGATCTCGACTTTGACGGTGCTCCAACGGCCTTCGTAATTGCTCATGGCGGTACGCTCTTGTTCTGGGTGTGAAGATGATTCGAAATTAAACCGCAAATATAGTTATGTCAATTAACCATTAATCTGAATAACCAATATTTCACTGCTGTGAAAAACCAGCGTAGCCACAACGCGCCAACCCCGGCAAACTAGATAGCCTTCTTAACCGCTACCTTCTGAGGATTGCACTGCTAATGGCCAAGCCTTCCAACATCGCCGCCGCCAGCCAGGCCCTGCCCGACAATGACGAGGTACAGCCACCGCTGGATTCGGCCCTGGACGATCTGATCGGTTACGCCATGCGTCGCGCCCAGCTCAAGCTGTTCCAGAACCTGATCAGCCGGCTGTCCGACCATGACCTGCGCCCGGCGCAGTTCTCGGCCCTGGCGATCATCGAGCAGAACCCCGGCCTGATGCAGGCCGACCTGGCACGCGCCCTGGCCATCGAACCACCCCAGGTGGTGCCGTTGCTGAACAAGCTGGAAAGCCGCGCCCTCGCCGTGCGCGTGCGCTGCAAGCCGGACAAGCGCTCCTACGGGATCTTCCTGAGCAAACCCGGCGAAGCCTTGCTCAAGGAACTCAAGGACATCGCCGCGCAAAGCGACCTGGACGCCACCGCAGCCCTGGACGTCGAAGAACGTGCAGAGCTGCTGCGCTTGCTCAAGAAGGTCTATCAGGACCGCTGATCTACCACAGCGCCACGGTGTAGAGCACCAGGAAGCGGGTCTGGTTTTCATCGCGAAAAGCCGCCCCGCCCGGGAAGTCGTTACGGTAGATCGACTTGCGCGCCATCAGCCCGACGTTCTTCAGCGGGCCGCTCTGAATCACGTAGCCCAGCTCCATCTGGAACTCGCGCTCCTTGCGGTCCTCGGCATTGAAGGCCGCCAGCTCGATGTTGTCGCCGCGCACATAACGCAGCCGGCTCTTGAGCCCCGGCACACCCGATGCCGCAAAGTCATAGTCATAGATGGCCTGCCAGGTGCGCTCCTTGGCGTTGAGAAAGTCCGAACTCATGGTCAGTTCGCTCATGCCCATCAACTCGGTGCCGGAGATATACGGCGTGGCTGTATCCCCGCTGGAATGCATGTAGCCCAGGCTGACGCGATGCCCACCGAAGCGGTAGCCGAACAGCGCCGAGAGGTTGCGGTTATCCACCTTGCCGGCCTTGGCGCTGCCGTCCTCGCGACTGAAAAAGCTGCGCACATCACTGGTGAGCACACCATCGCCCACCGGCAGGTTGTGCAGCAGCGCCAGGGTGTCCTGCTGGTAGAGGTCCGCGACTTCGGCATGATAGGCGCGCAGGCTGAGGTCTTTGTTGACCTGGTAATCACCGCCGACGTACGCCAGGTGCGAGGTGGTCGCGGTCGCGTTGAAACGCCGGTTGGGCGACGCGATGGTCATGGCCTGGTAGTCGGTGGAATCACGCTTGTTGATGCGGTCGATATAGCCGGTGTTCAGGGTCAGCCCGTCGATGTCCTTGGAGCTCAACGTGGCGCCGCGAAAGGTCTGCGGCAGCAGGCGCGACGGGCTGGCAAAGGCGAATGGCAGGAAGATCGAGACATCGCCGGCCTTCACCGTGGTTTGGGCAAACCGTAGCTTGGCGGTGGGCGCCAGGCGCGAGTATTCATCGGCGGCGCGCTTGTCGCTGGCCGACACCGGCAGCAGCTCGGTGCCACTGCGGTCTGGCGAGGAGTCGAGCTTGACCCCCATCAACCCGCGTACATCCAGGCCAAAGCCCAGCGGGCCTGGGGTGTAGCCCGATTCCAGATTGAGGATGAACGCCTGGGCCCATTCCCGCGCCGCCGTCTTGGCGCCGTCGTCCTTGTAGTCACGGTCCAGGTAATAATTGCGCAAGGTCAGGGTGCCGTGGCTGTCGTCAATAAACCCCGCTGCCCACAGTGGAGTGGGCAGCACACCGAGCATCAGCAGTGCACTGAGCAGGCGTGGAGTGCTATTTGACACACAGCAGGCCGCCGCGACGGCGCCCGTGGGGAGTTTTGGCATGTTCGATGTCCATTTTTTGTTGTTGTTTTTGGGGTGTCAGGCGTTTGGCCCAAGCGGTCTTGCGAGCAGAGAATGGAAACAGCCGGAGGCACTCGTCAACTGCATGTGACCGATAATCGAACGTTAATAACATTATCTATTTTGGATTTTTCTGCGCTGACCCATCTCAAACAACTGGGTTAGACGGCTTGCACGATGATTTGCGCAGCAGATTTGGCGCCGTTCTTTTTATAGTTATATTTGTTATCTTAATTGCCAGCAGCCGGTCAGGCTCGCCATCACAACAAAAACAACAATGAGGGTTGCCCATGAACAGTCCATCGCGTCGTTCGACGCTGACGATCGCTTTGTGTTTCATCGTTGCGCTGATCGAAGGGTTCGATCTGCAGGCCGCCGGCACCACCGCTGCCGGGCTGCGCCACAGCTTTGCCCTGGACCCGAAAATGCTCGGCTGGGTATTCAGCGTCGGGATCATCGGCCTGCTGCCGGGGGCGTTCTTTGGCGGCTGGATCGCCGACCGTATCGGCCGCAAGAAAATCCTGGTGAGCGCGGTGCTGCTGTTCGGGCTGTTCTCCCTGAGCACTGCATTTGTTGAGAGTTACTCAAGCCTGTTGCTGGTGCGCTTCCTGACCGGGCTGGGCCTGGGTGCGGCACTGCCGAACCTGATCGCGTTGTGCGCCGAAGCCGTCAGCGAACGCAATCGCGGCACCGCCATCAGTGTCATGTACTGCGGCGTGCCGCTGGGTGGCGCACTGGCCGCCGTGGTGGCGATGTTTTCCAGTGAACACTGGCAAACCACCTTTATCATCGGCGGCCTCGCGCCGTTGCTGGCCGTGCCGCTGATGATCCTGCTGCTGCCCGAGTCCAACGCCTTTCGCCAACAGGTCGAACACACCCACAACCCTCGTCCCTCCACGGGCCAGGCGCTGTTCGGCGAGGGTCGCGCCCGCACCACGCTGGCGCTGTGGCTCAGCTACTTCTTCACCCTGACCGTGATGTACATGCTGCTCAACTGGTTGCCGTCGTTGTTGCTTGAACAAGGTTTCAGCAAACCCCAGGCGGGCATGGTGCAGATGCTCTTCAATATCGGCGGCGCCCTCGGTTCGCTGCTCGGCGGTGTGCTGCTGGACCGATGCAACGCGCTAAAAGTGGTGCTGTCCGTGTATGCGGGGTTGCTGGCGGCGTTGGCCGGGGTCGGCCTGTCGGTGGGCATCGTGCCGATGGCCATTGCAGGTTTCGCCGCCGGCTTGTTCGTAATGGCCGCGCAACTGGTGCTGTACGCCAGCGCCCCACCCGCCTACCCCACTGCGGTGCGCGCCACCGGCGTGGGTGCGGCCGTGGCCATCGGCCGGTTGGGCTCGGTGGCCGGGCCGCTGGCCGCCGGGCAACTGCTCGCGGCCGGCGCCGGTACCGCCGGCGTGCTGCTGGCGACTTCCCCCGGCGTGGTGATCGCCGCGCTCACCATCATCAGCGTGATGGTGCGTGCGGCGCCGCTGAACCTGCCTAGAACTGGTGCAACCAGTTAAACACCAGCTTGTTGCCCTGGGTGCGGTTCACCGCTTCCTGCTCAAAATACGCGTTCACTGACAGGACATTCTCCTTGTTGAACGCGTAGACCAGGCCTGGGCCAATGGCCCAGACCTTTTCCCGCCGCCCACTCACCGCATGCCCCTGCACCTCGGTGTCGGTGATCTGCTTCAACCAATAGCCATTCAAGCCCACGCTCAGTTGCTGGTCGATTGCGTACTGCAACGTCAGGTTGGCATGCAGCGCCTGCCCGGCCTGGGTGTCGGAGACATCGCCGAAACTGGCCGACGGTTGGTCATTCTTGCCGTTCCACAGGTACATGAATCGCCCGCTGGCCGACCACTTCGGGTTGAACCAGTAGGTCGCTGCGTAATACGGGTTAAAAGACCAGAAGTTGCTGCCGGGGTTGATCGAACGCTTGCGGTCGTAGGCACCTACCGGGATCGCCACATCAACTTCGACCCGCTGGGTCAACAGCGGGCTGCCATCGGCGCGGCTCAGGGTCGGCAGTTGCAGGAACGGACCAACAACCAAGTCGCCCAGGCCGGCACGGGAACTCAACGCCGCGTTATTCAAACCGTCGTCCACATCCACATAGGCCAGGGACGTGTTGATCACGGTGAATCCGGGCATCGCACCGTTGGCCAGGGGCTGGCCAACGTAGATGATCTGTGTGGTAGGCGCCACCACTTCCACGTCCTGCCTGGGCAACGCCAGCTTGTTGCCGTTGGCATCATTGAAGCGGCTGGCGCGTGAATAGGTCAGGTATTCCTCCAGGTACCAACCGGGCCCGGCCGGTGCCGGTGAGCCGTCGTAGAAACTGGTGCTGCCCAGGTTGAGTCCGGGCAAGTCGTAAGCGTATGCAGTGGATGACAGCGCAACAAACGTCATGGCCGCAACCGGCCGCAAGATAGGCTTGAGCATCTTGGATGTCCTGTATTTTTGTTGTTGTTCAAGACCCCCGGCGCGGTGGATCCGCACCGGGGCATAGCGCTGTAGCGCGCCCTACACGTAGGTGGCCGCCAGCCCGCCGTCCACCGGCAGGTTGACCCCGTTGACCCAGCGCGCCGCGTCCGAGCACAGGAACGTGATTACCGAAGCCACCTCATCGGCCAGGGCCGGACGGGTCATGCGCTGGCTGTCCTGGGCCACCCGCTCCGGCCCGAGCATGCTGACAAAATCGCCCAGGATCGGCGTGAACACCGGCCCCGGCGCAACGCAGTTGATGCGCACCGAATGGTCGCGAAACCAACCCTGGGATTGCTGCAGGCTCCAGACGATGAGCGCCTCCTTGAAGTATTGATAACACTCGGCCTGTTCGACCGGATTGGCCGCCAGCCACTGCTGCCCGGCCCTGAAGCTTTCGGTCGCCGCCAGCGCTTTGTGCAAGGCCAACCGCTGCGGCCACTGCGCGCCAAGCACCGAGGCCACATTGACGATGCTGCCGCCCTTCGACAGGCGTGGCAGCAGTGCTTGGGTAAGACAGCGCAAGCCCAGGTAATTGACCTCGGCCACCGTTTGCACCGGCGCCGTACCGGGCACGCCGGCAATGTTGCACAGCGCATCGACCCGCTGCGGCAGACGCGCCACCAGTGCATCGATGCTGGTGGGATCGCTCAGGTCGGCATGGAGAAAGCCATCGAGTGTCAACTGCGGTTCATGGCGATCGACGCCGATCACGGTGGCGCCCTGGAAGCGCGCCAATCGTGCGACTTCCGCACCAATGCCCGACGCCACGCCGGTCACGATCAAGGTTTTGCGGTACAGGTTCATGTTCAAGCCCTCTTATTGTTGTATAGGCATGCGTGAGCCGGGGCTCAGAAGGGATAGTTCGGCGGCGTGTTTTTCACGGTGACCCATTGCCACTGGGTGTATTCGTCCCAGTCGGCCGGCCCGCCCACGCTGCCGCCATTGCCCGAGGCACCGCGCCCGCCGAAGGGGTTGATGCATTCGTCCGCCACGGTCTGGTCGTTGATGTGCAGCAGGCCGCACTCCAGCCGCTCGCCAATGGCCATGGCACGCCCCACCGAGGGCGAAATGATCGCGGCCGAGAGGCCGTATTCTGTGCGGTTGGCCAATTCGATGGCCTCCTCGTCCGTGGCAAAACCGACCACCGCGGCCACCGGCCCAAACATTTCATCGTCAAAGGCGCGCATGCCCGGCCGCACCCCGCTGAGCACGGTGGGTTGGTAGAACAGCTGGTCGTATTCGCCGCCCGCCTCCAGCCGTGCGCCCGCCGCCAGGCTTTCGCTGACGATCTCGTGCACGCGCTGCAACTGGCGTTGGTTGATCAATGGACCGAGCGCAGCTTCACCGCGGGCGGCGTTGCCCACGGTGAGCGCCCGGGCCTTGTCCACCAGCTTGCGGGTGAGGCTGGCGGCGATGGATTCATGGGCCAGAATCAACCCGGTCGCCATGCAGATCTGCCCTTGATGCAGCCAGGCGCCCCAGGCCGCATTGCTGGCGGCCAGGTCGAGGTCGGCGTCCTCGAGAATGATCAACGGGTTCTTGCCGCCCAGTTCCAGCGCGACTTTTTTCAGGTGGCGCCCAGCGGTTTCGGCGACTTTGCGCCCCGCTGCCGTGGAGCCAGTGAACGCGATCATCCGCACATTGGGGTCGCGGCACAGCGCTTCACCTGCCGGCGCGGCGCCGGGTAATACGTGCAGCAGGCCTTTGGGGAGGCCCGCTTCTTCGAAGAGCCGGGCGATCAGAAAACCACCGCTGACCGGGGTCTGCGGGTCGGGCTTGAGCACCACCGCGTTGCCCGCCGCCAGGGCCGGTGCTACCGAGCGCAGCGACAGGATCAGCGGAAAATTGAACGGTGAAATCACCCCGACTACGCCGTGGGGCTGACGCCGTGCATAGGACAAGCGCCCCGCTGCGCTGGGCAGCACCACGCCGTGAGGTTGAGACAACAGGCCCGCCGCCTGATGCAGCAGCACAATGGCTTCACGCACTTCGTGTTCGCCCTTGAACAACGCGCCCCCGGTTTCCCGTGCGACGTACAGCGCCAGCTCGGCAAAGGACTGCTGCGCCACATCCGCCGCCTTGCGAAACACCTCGGCGCGCTCCCGTGGGCCGAGTGCGGCCCACGCCGGTTGGGCCAGGGCGGCGCTGCGGCTGGCCACGGCGATGTCGGCCGGGCTGGCCATCGCGCTGCGCATCAGCGGTTCGCCGGTGGCGGGTTCAAGCACGGGGATCACGGACCCCGAGGCCGGTATCCAATCGCCGTTGAACAGGCATTCGGACTCAAGGGCCCGCTGTAACAGGTGGGTGGTTTCAGACACTGACATGGCAACTCCCGGTTCTTGTAATTGTCATCGCCTGCACGAGTGCAAACGCCGCATCAAGCCTTGAGCAAAGGCTGTGCCGCTTGCACAGGGTGACACTGACATAAACCGCCGAGGGCTCTGGACCGGGGCCTTCCAGCTGCCGCACAACCTTCACCGGGTGGTCCGCGGCAAAAACCGCCACCGGGCGACTTGTTCAATTGATAAGGTTATGTTTAATAACTATCTGAGCAGCTACTCATATCGTTCATTCGCTTTGCAGGGGCATAACAATGACTAATCCCCACACCGCACCGCTCCCGCCACGGGGCGACAGCCGCCAACTCAGCGACAGCAGTTCGCCGACGCCTGCCGAGCTGACCGACTGCCTGTTCTTCTCTCCCGAAGACGGGCGTATCTGGCTCAACGACCAACGTATGTTGCTGCTGCACAGTTCCTCGTTCGGTGCCCTGCGCGGGGAAGTCATCGAGCGCCTGGGGCTGGAACTGGCGCGTGGTCTGTTTACCCGTACCGGCTACGCCTCCGGCGCCAGGGATGCCCGGTTGATCCGCGAACGCTGGCCGCAGGCCGACGCCGCCGCGGTGTTCCGCGCCGGGACGCACCTGCACACCCTGGAAGGCATGACCAAGGTCGAACCGCTGCACTTCAAGTTCGATGCCGACTCGGGTTTTTATGAAGGCGAGTTTCTCTGGCACCACTCCTGCGAGGCGGATGAACATGTGGGCGCGTATGGCATCGGCCAGGACCCGGTGTGCTGGACGGAGACCGGCTATGCCATCGGTTTTGTCAGCGGCCTGTTCGGGCAGTTGGTGATTTTCCGCGAAGTGGAATGCCGGGGCATGGGCCACAGCAGTTGCCGGGTGATCGGCAAGACCGCCGAACAATGGGGTGACGTCGAGCAGGACCTGCGTTACTTGAATGTGGCCCAGGCCGTCAGCAGCCCCACCACCGTCGCCCCCCGCCCTGGCCCGGCGTTGAATGCCGCGCTGGCGCCACAACCCTTGGTGGGCGCCAGTGCGGCATTCAACGCCGCGATGCAAGCGCTGCAACGGGTAGCGCTCACGCCCGCCACCGTGCTGATCAGCGGTGAGTCTGGCGTGGGCAAGGAAATGTTCGCGCGCCAGTTGCACCAGCTCAGCCGTCGCCACGACAACCCGTTCGTGGCGCTCAATTGCGCAGCCATCCCGGACAACCTGATCGAGGCCGAACTCTTCGGCGTCGAACGCGGCGCGTACACCGGCGCCACCCACGCTCGGCCCGGACGCTTCGAACGGGCCCAGGGCGGCACGCTGTTTCTGGATGAAATCACCTGCCTCAGCCTGGCCGGGCAAAGCAAACTGCTGCGAGCGTTGCAGGAGCGCGAGATCGAACGGGTCGGTGGCGTGCGCGGCATCAAGGTGGATGTGCGCGTGGTGGCCGCCACCAATATCGACCTGCGTAAAGCGGTGGCTGACGGCACGTTTCGCGAAGACCTGTTCTACCGGCTGAACGTCTACCCCATCGCCCTGCCGCCGTTGCGTGAACGCCGCGATGACATCCCGCTGCTGATCAACGCGTTCCTCACCCGCTTCTGCCAGGAATATGCGCGCACGCCCGTGGGCCTGACCATGCGTGCGCTGAAGGTGCTGCTGCGTTACGACTTCGCGGGCAATGTGCGTGAGCTGCAAAACCTGATCGAACGCGGCCTGATCGCCAGTGAAGAAGGCCAAGCCATCGACCTGGTGCACCTGTTTCGCAATGAGCCGATGCCCGCGAACCCGTACGGTGTGGATGACCACGGCAGTCTGTCGAATACCGCGCCAACGTCCCGCCCTGCACTGCTGGACACCCTGGGGCAATTGGACCAGGGGTTCTCCATTGAAGGCCTTGAGTCGCGCCTGATCACTGAAGCGCTGCAACAGAACGCCGGCAACCTGGCGGCGGCTGCCAGGCTTGTGGGGCTCAGCCGGGCGCAATTTGCCTATCGATTGAAGAAGCACCAGCGGCAAACCCGCTAGCGCCAGGGTTTCCAGAACACCACCATCGAACAGATCGCCAGCCAGCCAGGCGTATTACCGAGCCGTCACGGGGACGAGGCGCCCGTGGCACCGTCAAAATGACTAACTCCTCCCGCCATTCTTGAGCGTCGACGGGTTGATACCGAACTGCTTGCGAGCATGGAACAAGCCTTGTTCGCAGACGTCACCACAGCGCTCAGGACTTGAGGTTCTTGATACTGGCAAACGTCGACTCGCCGCGCGCCTGGTCCAAAGCGCTCATCGGCATCGGCGTCGGCACGGCGTGAATCATCAGCTTGGGCGCGAGCGTCCGTTCGCTGTCCGTCACCAGACGCTCGTCGCTGGGAGGCACGCCAAAATACTCCCGGTAGCATTTGGAGAAGTGCGGCGTGGACACAAAGCCGCAGAGGACGGCCAGTTCCACGATGGAGATGGGGGTTTGCTTGAGCAACTGGCGCGCACGAATCAGCCGCAACCTGAGGTAGTAGCGCGACGGGGAGCAGTGCAAATACTTTTGGAACATTCGCTCCAGCTGACGGCGCGACAGGGCCACATACTCCGCCAACTGGTCCAGGTTGATCGGCTCTTCCAGATTGGCCTCCATCAACGCAACGACTTCCTGCAACTTGGGTTGTTGAGTGCCCAGCATATGCTTGAGCGGCACGCGCTGATGGTCTTGCTGGTTGCGCATACGCTCGTACACAAACATGTCGGAGATGGCCGCTGACAACTCGTGCCCATGATCACGGCCAATCAAGTGCAACATCATGTCCATTGGCGCGGTGCCGCCGGAGCTGGTGAGGCGGTCCCGGTCAAGGGTGAACAAGCTGGAACTGAGGCTCACCCGAGGAAAGGCTTCCTGCATGGCTGCCAGCCATTCCCAGTGCACACTGCATTCAAATCCGTCGAGCAACCCCGCCCGCGCCAATACCCAACTGCCGGTACAAATGCCGCCCAGGCGCTTGGAGTAACGCGCCTGGGTGCGCAGCCATTTCACCAGCTCGCGGGTGACGGTGCTTTGGATACCCGTGCCGCCGCACACGAACACAATATCGGCGCAGGGCACAGTGCCGATCGAACCGTCGGGCGTGATGGGCATGCCATCGCTGGCCCATACGGGGTTACCGTCGCAGCTGGCGGTGTGCCAACGATAGAGTTCCTGGCCCGACAGCTGGTTGGCCATGCGCAGCGGCTCAACCGCCGATGCCAATGAGATCAGGGTGAACTGATCCAGCAGCACAAACACCACATGGGTAACAGGCCGCACCTTCATGGACGCGAGGCGACAGGGAGCGGGTCTTGCACGGGGCCGGGCTGGCGTGCCGTGATGACGCCAATCAGGGAAATCAACAGCGCCAAGACAATCGTCGACGACACCTCAAGGCGATGCTCGGGGGTCAGCAGCATAACCGCCAAGGCGGCGCAGATAAACACGATGACCACCCACGTCAGCCAGGGAAACAGCCACATCTTGAACGTCAGCTCGGCGCTGCGACGTTGCAGGATCTTGCGCATGCGCAGTTGTGAAACGGCGATCACCAGGTACACCAGCAAGGCGATGGCGCCTGAGCTGGCCAGCAGAAACTGAAACAACCCGGCCGGCATGAAGTAACTGAGCAAGGTCACGCCAGCCCCGAGTACCGTACTGGCGATCACGGCGGCCCTGGGCACGCTCGCCGCCGAGGTCTTTTTCATCAGGGTTGGCGCATCGCCGCGCTTGCCCAGGGAATAGAGCATGCGCGACGCAATGTAGATGGATGAGTTCATGCAACTGGCCACGGCGATCAACACCACCACGTCCACCAATAACTTGGCATGGGGTATGTTCATCAGCTCCAACGCGCGCTGATAAGAGCCGACCGATGCCAGCAGCGGGTCATTCCAAGGCACCACGGAAATCACCACGAAGATCGACAGTACGTAGAACACCCCGATGCGCCACATCACCGAACGGGTCGCCCGGGCGATATTCTGCGCTGGGTGACTGGACTCGGCAGCGGCAATGGTGACGGCTTCAGTGCCGATGAAACTGAACATGATGGTGATGAAGGCGCCGACGACCGCCGACAAGCCGTTAGGCGCGAAGCCACCATGTTCTTCCATCAGGCGCCCAAGGCCACTGGCCTCGCGCTCGGGAATCCAGCCCATCAGTACCGCGCCGCCCAGGCCGATAAAACCGATGATCGCGATGACCTTGGCCATAGCAAACCAGAACTCGAACTCGCCGTATTTGGAGACGCTGAACAAATTGGTGATCACCAACAAAAAGATCGACAACAAGGCAAACAGCCAAGCGTCGATCTGGGGAAACCACTGGTTGAGGATGTGCCCGGCGGCGAGGGCCTCGATGGGAATCACCAGCACCCAGAACCACCAATACAACCAGCCGATGGTGAACCCCGCCCAGCGGCCGATGGCTTGATCGGCATAGGTCGAGAAGGAGCCGGTGTCCGGGTTGGCCACCGCCATTTCCCCCAGCATGCGCATGACCAGCACCACCAGCAAGCCGGAAAACAGGTAGGCCAGCATCACGGCCGGGCCTGCGGCCGCAATCGCGTGGCCCGAGCCGACAAACAACCCCGCGCCGATGATGCCGGCAATCGAGAGCATGGTGACATGGCGCGGCTTGAAGCCTTGCGCCAGTTGGCCGTTGGAATCCTTGGTACTCAGGCTATTCATCGTTGTTTTTATTCTCTGTGATCGACGTTAAGACGTACTGACTGGAGGGTCAGGCGATCATCATTTCTTAATGACGGGTCACAGTACGCGGCATGCCTTGCGCGAAAATAGCCTCATTGCGGCACGAGGGTGCTCGATATCGACATTGAACGAGAGGGGTCTGGAGCAGCTTTGAGGGGGTGGGCCTGGGAATCCAAGCACCCACCCCAGATATCCTGCGTGGTGCCCAGGCCAGAGCGAGCTTGCTATTGCAGCGCCTCCCTCACTACCATCGCCGACCTGTGGCATCAGATAATCGCGCATGTCAGTCCTGCAAACACTCCGAAAATCAATCGCGCGCTGGCTGATTCGTCTGTGGGCAGACCGGCGTCCGACAACGGCTGCATCGAGCGGCCGCTTGCACATCGTGGTGCCCAGATGGGATGCCAAACTGGGTGACTCGATCGTCTCGTCCTTCTTCTTTCGTGAAGCCCGACAGTTGAACGCGCACGTCACGGTGTTGACGGTCGCGCAACTCGCGCCGCTGCATTTAGAAGCATTCGGCGTGGACCGGGTTATCGTCACCGATGCGAACCCCGGTTTTACGCAACTGCGCGACATTGCGGCTCAACTCGGCCCGGTGGATGTTGTTGTGCACTTGGTCGGCAGGATCCAACCCGCAGAGATTATGTTTGTGCATTGGCTGCGGCCTTCACGGGTGTATTCCCTGGATGACGGCTTACGCTGTGTCAACCGAAAGCTGGGGGCCGCGACGGCGGGTCTCAGCGTGCCTGAACGCTTTGAACGGGTGTTGCGTGACCTGGGTGCAAAGGCGGTTGAGCGCAAGTACATCGTCCCGCTTCCTGGGCATTTTCCCGGGGCATCCGATGCGCCACAGATACTGGTCAACAGCTATGCAAGCCGCCCGGATAAAAGCCTGTCGTTCGATAAGGCCGTCGCGCTGTTGCAGGCCGTAGCCGATGCCTACCCGCAGAAGTCTGTCGCAATCCTGTGCAGCCCCGATTCGCGAACAGACGCACAACACGTGGAGGCCGCTGTCGCCAGGCGCAATGTCCAAGCGTTGAAAGACCTCAACACGCCCACGGACGCCGCAGGCTATATACATTGCGCAGAGGCCGTGATCAGCGTCGACACCGCGATCGTACACATGGCGGTTGGCCTGGACACTCGGCTGGTTGCCATCTACCCCTCGATGGGGGACGAGCCCAATCCCTGGTTGCCGCCGCTCTCAAGCAAAACCAGAGTGATCTACAGCCATCAAGACGTGCAGCAGTACCGCCGCACGGGCCAGAAGAACATGAACGCGTTCGCCGTCGAAGAGGTCCTCGCCGGCCTGGACGGGCTATTGTCCACCGATTCAGAACCCGACACGCTCATTACACGCCAGGCACAAATCGTGTCGGGGCTCGGCGTCGCCACCCTCGCCCGCCAACCGCCCCTGATCAGCCAGGGTCTTCGTGCAGACGCTGTGGCACCGACTTGAAATAACGCGTCATTGCTCGCAACGCTCGATCAGTCGAGAAGCCTGGGCAATCCAATACGTCAGGTCGGGCTCGATATGCAGGAATAGCTTGGCCATCAAGGTGCCCCCTGCGAGAAAGTCTGCAACGGACTCAATATGGTGGGTCGTACGGCTGAAGTACGTGTTGTAGAGCTTGATCATCGCGATATCAGCCAATAGAAAATCAGCCACCGCCACGTCGCATCGACGCATCACATCACAACTGCCGAAGTTGTAGCGCGGCTGATAGCCGGGGTCGACAACGCTCGGCGCAATCAGCACCAACTCGTCGGGCTCACGCTGCACTAACTCTTTTATTCCACCTGGATTACCCCAGGCATGTACACCACCATCCAGGCCTGCCTCCAGCGCTTGAGCCAGCAACGTATTGCCCGCCCTGGACGCGAAGATGCACTCGCTGTACCAGTGCAGCTTGCGGGTCAGCCCTGTCGGAAACAACGCGCTCGTTGGATCACGGAAAAAAATGCTGTCGGCGTCCACCCAAGCGCCGCCATGCTGATGAACGAACGCCATCCGTATGAGATCGCTTTTGGCAATGATGGCCTCGACACCTTCCGCCAGGTCGAACGACAGCGGCTCAAACCCCCAGCGCTTGCCAAGGATGCTCGGGTCAATGAAGCCTGCAACCGTACGGGGCGTGAGCAGTAAAAATCTGTCACCGAGCGCCCGCTGGATCGACACAAGCGCCAACGCAACATAGGGCGGCATCGAACGCCCACGGGCGGTTTCCCAATAGCTCACATAGCGGATACCCCCCGCTTCGCCGCCACTCACTGCCAGACCGCCATGCCGTTGGGCTGCAGCAAACCGGCGTCAGTCAGATAGCGCTTGAGCGTTGCCAACGACGGCGCACACTCAGGTTGCCCGAGAAATTCATTGCCCAACGCTGCCTTGTACAGGTGCAGCCAGTTTTGTAAGGGGACGCGTGGCAGGAATGCGGCCAACTCCCCTCGGTTGCTCTGGCAAAACACCAGGCGCAGCGTTCGCAGGATTGGTTGGTAGTTCGGCTCGGACAACAGGGCCGCAAGGGTGTCGTCGAGGCGATTTTTGATCACCACCTTGTTCAAGCGCTCCTCCACCGAGGCATCGACCAGCGCTACTTGCGGATCGATCGCCACGGGGTACAGCGCCTGGAACGACTTCGCGCCGCTGAGCATGGACTCGTACAACACTTTGTCTGCAGTCGAACCGGTGACCAACACGTCGTCGCCAAAGATCACATGCACCCCGCTCCAGCGGTAGAAGTTCTCGGCGGGAATCACATGGTCCTGAACCAGATTGACGCGTTCGCGCTCTTCAGTGCTCAGGCTGGCGTAATTCTCACAGGGCGCAGCGATCCTCGGCAGTTTGACATTAATGATGGTGGGCAAGCTCATGTGCGCCAGCTTGACGTTGATCTCGCTGACCACGATCTCGTAGAGAACATTTGCCGTAGACGGCACGTTGCGCCAACCGGTGGTCATCATCACCACATGGTCGCCACAGGCCTTGGCCGTCTGAAACAGCCGTGCCCAATGAGACTCCGGTTGGTCCAACCGCGTGCACAAATATTCGATAACCAGCCTGGCCAGGTGCTGAATATCTCGAATGCTCCCGTATTTGGCCCGGCTGTAGATCGCCACCAGTGCCGAAGCGTCGGCACCGGTGGCCATGTTGCTGAACGAACCTGAGCCATTGGGCGTCAAGCAGTTCAAGGCATGGCCACCGAATACCGAAACGTATTGCGCCATGCTGATCAGATCGCGCGACAGCAGGTCGGCGGCGAATGCACGCAACCCCAGCTTTACATCCTCGTGGCGGATCTGTACCCGAGCCTGTTCAAACGCGTTCAATTGGGTGTCTACGGGCGCCTTTGCGATTTCGCTCCAGGCGCTCGAGCGCGGTGTTTCGGTCATTGGCATGTTCACGGTCAGGTCAATCCATCGGTAGCAGGCACACTGCAGAGCAGCGTATTCACAGGTACATCGATTCTGCGACGACGTTCGTAATAGCTGATCGTCTGCAAGCCCAGCGGCTTCAGGGTTGCGAGCATTTCCCCAATCCCCGCGCCGGCATCTCGCGGGTCGTGCGTATCAGAACCGACGGTAAAGGTCGCCTGGTGCTCGATCAATTGGGGTAACAGGCTAAGGGACGGGTAGCTCCAGACCCCGTGCACCTCACGCCCCGACCCAGCGTCCAGACTCGATTTGCGAATGCCGGAAGCATTCAGTTCATAAGCGACACCATTACGCGCGAACAGCGGCAACAAAGGTTCGAAGCGGCGCTGGACAACGTCTGCGTCGACGCCCCGCAACAGCGTGTCGGCATGCCCGACAGCGTCGAAGAGACCGCTTTCCAACAAGGCTTGCAGGTCGGCGAAATAACGATCCAAAAAAGCCTGCGCAGCCAGGCGTGGCAGCTCCCACACCTTCACCATCGGCTCACCGGGCACTTCGACGTAGTGGATAGAGCCGATGACAAAGTCCAACTCATACTGGGCCAGCAGCGCACGGTTGTAGGTGTCGGAGTTCGGCATATAGTCGAACTCCAAACCGCGCAGGATCGTGATTTCACCTTGGTACGCCTTCTGCGCACGCTCGATATCGGCAAAGTAACGGTCGAGCTCGCACACCAGCAGCCGGTTGTTGGCGTCCACCGCAAACGGGGCGTGATCGGTGATGGTCAAGATCTTCACACCCGCCTTGATCGACGCACGAACCAATTCATCAACCGTGCCAATCGCATGTTTTGAATAGAAGGTATGGCTGTGGGAGTCGATCATGCGGACACCATCTGCTCAAGCAGGCCCTCGTGATTGGCCAACTCTTTGACCAGCCAGTAAGGATTGTTGGCCTTGACGAGGATCGACTGCACAAGCGCCGTGTCGTCACAGCGGGCCAGCAGGTCAGTCAGCGGTTGGGTATACAGCGCCCGAGCCAATGGTGTTTCGCGGATATGGGTGGCCAGGTGTTCCCAACGCACTCGATCAAAATGGATATTGCCCAGCCGCTGATTTTCGATGCCGTAAAGGTACAGGTCGCCGTTGGGCTTTACCGTGAGGTCCATGCCGTTGGCTTGCGGTGGTTTGTTCAGGCTGCCAAAGGTAAAGCGCTTGTTGATCTTGGCTTCGATGGCCTCGATGTACCCGTGCATGTCCAGGTATTTGTGCGCAGTGTCAGCGTCGGGATGCACCAGGTTTTTGTAGTCGATGCCAAAGCGCTGACCGTCCACGACCAGCACATCTTCAAGTGGCCCCAGGGGAACAATGTCGGCGTCGAGCCCCCAACGCTTGGCTTCCTCCACAAGGTACTCGCGGGTGAAATGCCGGTCGGTGTCGATCGAGCGGAATGAAAAACTCAACGCCGATGGTTGACGATGCTTCAGGTAGTCCAGGCTGAAGCCATGCGCGCGCCATTTCACCTTCTCGATATGGTGGCTGTCGGCACTTAGACGGATATTGCAGACGTCACCGTTGGCGGCAACGATGCGGTCCGTCTCCTCGTAGAACGAGGCCATTTTTTCGTGCGGGAAAAACCCACTGGTAATGAACTCGAAGCGCCGCCCCCCATTCGACAAACCAAGGATTTCATGGAATACCTTGGCATTGTTGAGCGGCTCGCCCTCCCCGCTGATGGAAATCCGCTTTACCGAAGGCGCGTTGATCAGCGCAGCAAGGTTCTCGCGCGCCAGCGTCGACAGTTCCATGCTCATGCCTGTCTTGTGTTTGTCGGCGTACATACAGAATGCGCAGCCGATACCGCAAATCTGGGTGATGTCGATGTACAGCAGGTGCCCGTGAAGTTCCATATTCATTGCCCTATTGGCCGGCCACTCGATGGGCAGGCGCCTCTATTTTTAATCTCGACCTGGGCGGTCGGTGTTCAAGCCCAGGCCGGGACGCTGGCGATCCGCAGTCAGTAGGGAATGTTGATCTGCAATTGCTGGATCTGTACCGAATGCGGATGAATGATGTGGCTCAGCAACCGGCGCTCCTTGACTGCGAGCTTTTCCGGATAGTCTGCAAACCGGTCATTGCTGACGATGTAGATACCCTGATCGAACTCTGCCGCCGCAAGGATGCCCTCGTCCGCTTTCGCTCCGCTGCGCATGACGAGCACGGTAGCCTCAGGGAACAGTGCGCGCAGCCCGGCATCATTCATCGACAGACGGCTGCGAATCCCTGGGTCGAAAATCAGCGTTACCTTGTAGGTTTGGCACAGGTGCGGTACCAGCGCGTTCAACACAGCCAGGCCAACAAACCTGGACTGGCCGTTTTCCGTGGGTGAGTAGCAGAGGTTGTTACCATCCAGGACCAGCGCGTCGACGTGTCGGTCCAGAAGCCGTGCGATATCCTGCAAGCGCTCCTCAAGCTTCAGCACATCGCGCTCTAGCTTGCGCCGCTTCTTGGTCAGTTCACTCAGCACAAGGCCTGGCTTGCTGTTATCGAAATGGAGCGCGCACGCTTTGTGTATCTGCGCCTTCTCTCGTGAGCTTTGAGCACTGGAAAGCGCCTGTTCAAAATCTTGCGCGGTGCCAATGTCGTTCTCGATCTTCGCGAGTTGACGTTGCTGGAGCTGCCACTCACGGGAAACCTCTCCCGCCATTGCATCCCAACGTTCACTGGCGTTGCGGGTGTCTTCGATCAGTTGCTGAAGATGGATGAGTTCTTCATTGCACCCAACGATCGTTGCCTGAGCCTCCAGCGGATTAAATGTACGATAGCGACGCAAATCCGCCGACAACCGCTGTTCTTCAGGTTCATGGCGGGTTAATTCAGCGTGTGCTTCACTCCGGGACCGCGTAAGAATCGCAAGACGCTTGTCCAGTTCGGCGACCTGATGTTGCGCCACCTTCTGCTCACTGGACCGCCACAGATTGGCGAGAAACCCACCCGCAGTCCCCATGCGTACAATTTTGAGCTGGCTGCTTGCTTGTATCTGTGCAGTCAGCAAGTTGAGCCGCTGTTTGATGCTGAGGGTAACCCTATTGCAACGGGTCACTTCGGCGCTGACGTGCTCGGCATCGAATGCAGCAAACCACTGCATGTCGAGGCTACTGTTCTGAATGTCCAGGCTGATCGAACTTACTTTCTGGTTCAGGGCGACCAAGCGGGCCGCATGCTCATTGGTGTACATGATTATTCCTTCAATTCACTTGGCCATGCCGCAGTTCGTCAATCGCCCGTAGCACCAGTTTTTGTGCCGCAATGCCCACAGAATCGGCTGGATGCGTCGACAGGGGTACCGCACGCAGAGCACGCCCTGGACAACAACATCTTTTGCCGCATGTGGCCGATCTGGATCACACATGGCACGGTGACGCGATAGGCCGGGCTGGCGAGATCGAATGCTGTCCATAGACCCGTGATCGCCCAACCGACGGGCCCCGCAAGCACAGCCAAGCCTCGACCCAGACCGGCGCTACCGGCCAACATGACCCCCCGCCCAACCAGGCTGCTCATGGTTGCGCTGGCCACTATTGCGGCAAGACGGTAAGACGTCAGGCCAGATGCACTCAGGCTGGTAATCAGACTGGCCAAGGCGCCCGGCCCCATTCCTGGCCGATAGCTCGCGCCGACAGACTCGAAGAAAGTAGCTTTGTCTTCATCGCTCATACGCCCAACGGACTGCTCGACGACCTTTGTGATAATGGCCATCTCCATCTTCGCGCAGTCGCCCAGGCCGCTTTTGCCCACACCGATATGCGAAGCCACATCACCCAACAGCTCCTTGTAGGGCACGCCGCTGCCACCGCGAAACACATTCATCAGCGAGTTGCCGCCAAACCGCATGAGCTCCTCTGCCACCAGGCCCCGCTCAAAATCCGTGATCGCGCATTCCCGTGCCGAAGTCAGCTGACGGCAGACCGTCGACGACAATGAAATGCGGCCTTTGCCATTGTCGGTAATGACATCGATCAGCAGCCCAATATCATCCGCGCTCGCGCTCATCAGCACTTCAGCAAGATCTGGGTCTTGAATCATTGACATACGTTGCTTCCTTAAGTGATCAGCGCTTCAGTCGGTGATAGTTGGGTTATGCGGTGTACTGCGATTGACCAATGCGCCGGCAATGGCTGCCAGCCAAGCGCGAGGCTGAGCGGAGCGCACGTGACGCAACATCAGTGCATCAAGCTTCAGGCAACTACGCCGCCGCCATTCATCTCTGGCATTGACCCGGCTGACCTCTGGTGACGCCCCCACCCCGATGGGGCGGGCGTCAGGATGCACCTTGCACTCACGCAGCACTTTCTCGACCGGGTTGCCTTGATCGAGCTTCCCTTCACTTTGCAGCTTCACCGCAGCAGCCAGATAATCGGCGCTGTCGCCAACGGCTTGGCCCAATGCAAGCCAGTCTTGAGGCCTCATCAACAGGAAAGCCGGAGGTACGCCCAAGGCGTGCGCAATACGATTGAGTGTGTGCAGGTCGGGGTTGGGGTCGAGCTCTGTTCGAGTCGACGTCAATGCCCTCAGGGTGCTGCGAGCAATACCCGTTTCACGGTGCATGCAGGTTGCCGTAACAGGACCTGGTGCGCCGCTCTCACGCTGTCTGCCGCCAATAGCCAGAGCGGCGCACAGGTTCTCGCCAAAATACTGCCCCAAGGACTTTGCGCAGGCGTCAGGTGTATGGCTGTCCATGTTGAATCTTCCGTAGTGCGATGACGGAAGATTAATCCTGGCAATGTGCCATCTCAACCCAAAATGGAGCGCTGGCACTCCACACATATATGACGATGGAGCGTAGATACTCCAATCAGGGCGATTTGGGCGGCGCGACAACGTCGAGATCGCAGGTGGGGTGCTGGTTGAACCGGGGGCGACATTTTTCGGCCACGGTGAAGGCTTTGCGCTTTTCGAGGGTGCTGAGGATGGCCATCAGGTCGTGGCAGATGAAGCTGTTGAAACGACAAAAGACGCCGCAGCGTCTTTTTCGGGAACCTGGCTTCAGGCTGCTTCGCAGACCATCGTTTTCAACGTTTCCTTAACCGGCGCAAGACGCGCCCTGAAGAGGAATCATTGTCTGGCTTGGCGAATCACAAGCTCAGTCAGACGGCTCTTAACTCGGAAGCAAAACTCGCGAATTTGAAATTGATAAGCCGGCATCACCATCTCGTTAATATCAGGGCTTATTGAGTCTTTAACTTCCATGTATTTACCCGTTTTGCTGGCAATGACCTGGTATTCCGCCTCGTACTTGTTGTAAGACGCTTTGTTGTAAACCTTTAAAACATCCAGCTCTTTGCGGCATTGCTCAGCGCTGTATGTGTTCGAGTTTGCCTCTGGTTTTGGCTGGCCGGCATGCGTCGAGACAGGAACTGGGGCGTCAGATTCATATCGCACCGTATATCCCTCAGACGGATTCGCGGGTGCCGCAGGGGCGACTTCAGCGGGTGCTTGATGGACGACGACGGGAGCTGGAGTCACGCTAGGTTCTTCTGGAGTTTTCGTAGCGCATCCCGAGAGGGCGAGTCCTACCGATACAACGATGCCACAAATTTTATTCATCGGTTTCACCAAAGAGGCAATTATAGTTGGCTGAGTCGTTACGTTCTGGGTAAGCGCTCATTCAATGATCAAGTGTAAAGTTTCTACCAGCCTCAAGGCGCTCAGCCTCTCTTCCTTGAGCGTGCAGCTAGGCGATAATAGTAAAAAAACAACAAGATGACGAGGAAAAGCTCTTCAAAAAACCCCAGGGTCCCTTTCCAGCAGCAGCGGTTGCAGGTCAATAACCCACGCAACGTGCTTGAGGAGGACGCCTTGGCGATTTATACCGCGGCGTATTGAGAGGCCGGCGCTGTAGCCTTCTTCGGGAGCGCCCTCAATTCCGGCGTAAGAGGGTATTTGGCGCGATGCCGAATGCCTTGCGAAACGCATGGCTGAAATGGGAGAAGTCAGAAAACCCGAAGTCCAGCGCCGCCTGGAACCGGCACTGACCCGCTTCCACTACACCGAACAAGTGCGCACCGCACGCCAGGTACAGCGCGACTACACCTTCACTCACCCGCGCTACAACCAGCAACACACCGCCACCGGCGACCAGGACCTGAACAACCCGCACAAGGGCTACCCACCAGAACGGCCCTGCGCCACACAAACGATCCATTCCTTTGTGCTAGAGCCCCCCGCCGTCCCCATAAAGCAATAAAAAACCATCTTGAGCATTTACTCCAGCGCCAACACAACTGATAATGATTCTCACTACTTAAGCTTAACAATTCTTAACTGAGCATTTTCCCCAACGCTTGGTACAAGACCCCCCTGCCTCTACCCCACACTAGAAAGGAGTTCTTCATGCGTGTTCTGGTGGTCGAAGATGACAGCTCAGTCAGTCACTGGCTTGGCAGCAAACTGCATGCCTACGGCCATAACTGTCGGTTGATAGACAACGGCGAAGGCGCGTTGCAGATCCTCAAGAACGAAGCCTTCGATGTGGTGATCCTCGACCGCATGCTGCCGCGTATGGATGGGATAGAGGTACTTAACCGCCTGCACGGGGTGGCGCGCCCGCCGATCCTGATCCTGTCGGCCAACGACCAGTCCAGCGACCGCGTGGAAGGCCTGCGCGCCGGTGCCGATGACTATCTGGGCAAGCCCTTCGACTTCACCGAGTTGCTGCTGCGCTTGGAGTTACTGGCCCGGCGTCACAACCAGACCGCCCAGGAAGACTGCATCCAGGTCGAAGACATGCAGATCGACCTGGCGCGGCGTGAAGTCACGCGGGCCGGCCGGCGCATCGACCTCACCGACAAGGAGTTCAAGCTGCTGCAAGTGCTCGCCGAGCATGTCGGCCAGACCGTGACGCGGGGCATGTTGCTGGAGAAAGTCTGGGGTTATCACTTCGACCCGCAAACCAACCTGATCGATGTCCACCTGTCCAAATTGCGCAACAAACTCGACAAGGGCTTCGAGCGCGCAATGATCCGTACCGTTCGGGCAATCGGCTATGTATTTGGTTAACCGCAACCTGAAACTGCTGCTCAACACCAGTAACTTTCGCCAAGCCACCACCATTGCCTTCATCTGCCTGCTGGTTGCCCTGGCATCGATCATCCTCAGCAACCAGTTGCTGGTGGTGGTGATGCGCAGCCATGTGCGCGACATGATCCTCACCGATGTGCGCACCCAGCAGTATCACGGGCGCTTGAGCGACGCCCGTGAAGCGGCGCGCAATCTGCTCAATGGCCAAGCCTTGGAAGTGCGCAAGGACCGCCATTCCATTGTCTTTGACGAAGCCGGCAACGCCCTGTTCGGTGACGCCAGCCTGTTGCCGCCGATGGACTGCCCCGCCCCCTGCAATACCAACTGGCGCCACGGCACACTGCTCACCGCCAAGGGCCGTGAGGCAGACATTCTCGGCCTGTTGATGCCCTTGCCGGGCGGCGGCCAGTATTTCAGCGCCTACGACTTGCGGCCCATGCTCGAACGCACCCGCATGATTCCGCTGATCGCCGGTGCGGGCCTGCTGGTCATCCTGCTGTCCATCGTGCTGATCAGCCTGCCGTTCAGCATGCGCAACCTGTACCGCATCAACAGCATCCGCGATGCCCTGGCGCGTTATGCCGGGGGCGATCACAGCGTGCGCGTGCCCTACGCCCAGCAAGGCGACGAATTCGACCGCCTGGGCCTGGAGATCAACCAGGGCCTGGTGCGCATCGACAAGCTGATGGAAGAGGTGAAGAACATCACCACCCACATCGCCCATGAACTGCGCACCCCCCTCACACGCCTGCAAAGCCGCCTGCTCAGCGCGGTGGACATGGTCGATGGCCAGGCACGCGTTGAGTTGCTGCAAGCGGTACAGGACAGCGAACGGATCCAGAACCTGTTCCGCGCGGTGATGCGCGTCGCTGAAGTGGAGACCGGGCGTCTGGCCTATCAATTCGAAACCTTCGCGGCCCACGGCCTGCTCAAGGATGTGGTCGAGTATTACCTGCCGCTGGCCGAAGAACGCTGCTGCCCGCTGCTGATTCAAGCCCCCGCCGACTGCTGGCTCTACGGCGACCCGGCCCTGCTGTTCCAGGCCATGGCCAACCTGATCGACAACGCCCTCAAATATGCCCCCGCAGGCCTGCCCATAACCCTCAAGGCCTTCCAGAGCCTGGATTACTGTTACCTGTGTGTCGCCGACCTCGGCCCCGGCATTGCCGCCGCCCAGCGCACCACCGCAGTGGAGCGTTTCCAGCGCCTGGACACCAGCGGCGGCACACCGGGCAATGGCCTCGGGCTGACCATGATCCGCGCCATTGCCGAACTGCATGGTGGAGACTTGATCCTGGAGGACAACCAACCTGGATTACGCGCCGTGATCCAGCTGCAAAAGCGCCCGACGGCCTGAAATAACGGCGTTCCTTAAGCATTCTTAATAATTCGGCTGTTGCTTGCCAATTGAGAATAAATCTTAATATCGCCACTTCGCCGGGCGCGCCTTTGCTCCCGGCACCTCTTTGATTTCAGCCCTTCAGGAGCCTCACCATGGCCAACCGCCTTAAAGCTTTTCTCGCTGACGAAAGTGGTGTGACCGCAATCGAATACGGCATCCTCGCCGCTGCCATGGCCGCTGCGATCGGCGTGATCTTTGGCTCCGAAGGGGTGTTCGTCACCGCGCTCAAGGAGCGTTTCGCTTCCATCGCCGACCAGATCACCAACACCAGCAATCCCGGTACCAGCAAGTAAGCGCAAGCGCCGGAGAGAGTCATGCCATCCACGCTTGCCATCTTGGTGCTGATCCCGGCCCTGTGCTGGGTCATCTGCACCGACCTGCTGTACCGGCGCATTCACAACACCTTGGTGCTTGTCCTGATCGCCCTGTGGGTCGCCTTGCCCGTAATGGCATTGCTCGGTCAGGGCCCTTGGGCCACGTTCGAGCGCAGCGCGGTCCTGCATGAGATCACCGGCTCCCTGACCGGTGCCGCCATCGTGCTGCTGGTGGGCTACGGCTTGTTCAGCCTCGGCCGTGTCGGTGCCGGGGACGTCAAGCTGATGGCGGTGATGTGCCTGTGGATCGACTGCGACGACCTGATGGCGTTCCTCATCGTCACCGCCCTCGCCGGCGGCATGCTGGCCCTGGCACTGCCATTGCTGACGCTGGTGGAAAACACCTGCGCACAGGGCTGGCTGAAGGTCGGCCGACGGTACCCGCAACTGAATATTGCGGTGCCCACGGTGCTGACGGCAGATCGTCCGCAAGGCATTCCGTACGGCTTGGCCATCGCCAGCGGCGCGTTCTACACCTTGCTGTTTCCTATTCACTCTTGACCTCGGGCTGACCCCATGAAAACCCCCTCCATTCTTCTGCTGGCCGGTGCGCTGGTCGTGGCCGGCGGCGCGGCCCTGCTCGCCCGGGCCTTGCTCGCCACCCCGCCGCAACCGCCGGTGGTGCAACAGGTCGCGGCGCCGGTCGTCGAGCCCGAGCCCAAGCAGGCGATTCTGGTGACCTCCCGCGACATCAAGCCGGGCGAATTCATCGACACCGCCAGTGTGCAATGGCAAACCGTCGACCAGAAGCACTCGCCCCTGCAGTACTTCCTGCGCGACCAGGACACCATCGACGTGGTGCTCGGTGCGACCGTGCGCCACCCCATCGCCAAGGGCCAGCCGCTGATCAATAACCTGGTGGTGCGCCCCGGCGAACCCGGCTTCGTGGCCGCCGTGCTTAAACCCGGGATGCGCGCGATTGCCGTGCCGACCAATGCCGTGGCCAGCAGCTCCGGGCTGGTGTCGGCGGGTGATCGGGTCGATGTGATCCTGAGCCTGAGCCTTGCCACCGAAAACAACAAAACCACCGGCGCCAGCGACGGCCTGCCAAAACTGGCCTCGCAAACCCTGCTGCGCAACGTCCGTGTACTGGCCCTGAACAACGTGGCCCGCAGCGAGATCAGCCTGCGCGAAAGCCCGGCTGACCTGGCCTTGCGCAAGAAGCAACGCCGCGACACCGAGTTCTACGAAACCGTGACCCTTGAAGTGCCACCGTCACAGGCCGAACGCC